>NZ_JAFMTR010000023.1 GCF_018682675.1 Sphingopyxis soli | reverse complement strand
CACCGCCTACGGCGGCGGTCCCCCTCCCCATCGCTTCGCGACAGGGAGGATTTTACGTCCGCTATCCACCCCAAAAGCGGCCTTTCACCACGTCGGACAAGGCGTCTCTTCAAGCCGCCATCAGGCGGATTTCCTCGCGAAAGTCGGCGTCGGCGTCGATGCGGCCGCGCATGGGGGTGACGGCATTGCTGCCGTCCCCGTCGCCTTCCTCGAACAGCGCGCACGCCGCCTCGCCGCCGCGCGCGGCGCTGTAGCGCTGCGTGACCTTGCCGGTCGGCCGGAAGCCGAGCTTGCGGAGGACCGCGCCCGACGCCGGATTGTCGACGAAATGCCCGGCCGACAGCTTCGGCAGGTGCATCGCGCGGGCAATCCGCAACAGCTGGCGCCCGGCTTCGGTCGCGAAACCGAGACCCCAATAGGGACGCGCGATCCAGTAACCCATTTCGAGTTCGCCCTCGGGCGCGCGCGAAATGCCACAGCCGCCGACGAGGCGCGGCGCGCCGCCGGTGCGGGCGAAGATCAGGAAGCGTGGCTGGGTCGGGTCGATCGGCTGGCTCAGGAACTGCTGCGCCTCTTCCTCGCCATAGGGCCAAGGCGCGCGGGCAAGGTTCCGCACGACCGCCTCTTCGCCGATTGCCCGCGCAAGGGCGGGGGCGTCTTCCTGCCAGCCGGGCCGCAGCAACAATCTTTCGGTACGCGCAAACATTCTTATCACTCCCATTTGCCTGTCGCCCTAGCCGCCACATGGTGACTCTTTGACGACAGTCGATGCGCGAGGAAGATGGATGGCCCCGTTTTCGCGTCCGGACCCGAGGCAATCGACGGCGGACAAGAAAAAAGGGAGTCCGGGGGTGACCCGTCTCCCTCTTTTCGAACCTTGTTTCCGCTCGGGGCGGAAAGGACAGCTCCGGGTCATCCCTTGATGGGCGACCCGTGCAAGATCGCCCTTATTCGGCGGCTTCCGCCATGGCGTCGACCGACACATATTTGCGGCCAAGCTTGCCATCGTGGAATCGGACGCGGCCGTCGGCGGTGGCGAACAGCGTGTGATCCTTGCCCATGCCGACGTTGACGCCCGCGTACACCTTGGTGCCGCGCTGGCGCACGATGATGTTGCCGCCGATCACTTCCTGACCGCCGAACTTCTTCACGCCAAGGCGCTTGGCCTGCGAGTCGCGACCGTTGCGCGACGAACCGCCTGCTTTCTTATGTGCCATGACCTAAACTCCTTACTTCGCTTGAGGGGCCGAGCTGCGGTGCCGCGCTCAGGCTTCCTTCTTGGGGGCCGCCTTCTTGGCAGCGGGCTTCTTTTCGGCGGTCTCGGCCTTGGGGGCAGCGGCCTTCTTGGGCGCAGCAGCCTTTTCGGCGGCGGGCGCAGCGGCGGCCTCTTCGACCTTCGGCGCGGCTTCCTTCTTCGGTGCGGCCTTCTTGGCTTCGCCGACGGCGAGGATGCGCAGCAGCGTCAGCGACTGGCGGTGGCCGTTGCGGCGACGGTAGTTGTGCCGACGGCGCTTCTTGAACACGATGACCTTCTCGCCGCGGGTCTGCGCGATGATCTCGGCCGAAACGGTAAGACCCTTGGCGTCCTTCACCTCGCCGCCGTCACCGGCCAGCAGGACGTCGCCCAGCGACACGGTGTCACCGGCTTCGCCGTCGATTTTCTCGACGGCGATCTTGTCTCCGGCGGCAACGCGATACTGCTTTCCGCCCGTGCGCACGATTGCGAACATGGTCTTCCATCCAATCAGAAACTAGAACACCCGCGCCGCCGGTCACCCGCCAAAGCAGGCGAATTTTCCAGCAAGCGGGAAAGACCGCGCACCTAGCGATCTCTGCTTATGCTGTCAACCGCATATTTCCGTGCTTTTTGATGGAAAATGCAGCGAGGCCGGGCTGGTCCCGGGAATTCCGATTCGGCACTTGCCGCCTGCGCACGCGCCCCATATCAGGGGCGGCAATGAAGCGCGTCACCTTTTTCCTGCCCGTCATGGCCGCCCTGATCCTGTCCGCCTGCGCCGGCGGGCCGGGAGCAGGGGGACCGGCGCCGTCGCTCGCCAAGCGCGCGGTGGAGGGGCGGTTCAATGTGGCCCCGCCGACGGTGGAGGTCACGCCGCCCGGTCCGCTGCCGACCGACCTCGCGGGCCGGCTCGCGCGCTGGGAAGCCGATTCGATCGCTGCCCAGCAGGCGTTCGCTTCCGAGCGCGGGGCGGCCGCTTCGGCGGTTGCTGCGGCTTCGGGTGCGCCGGTCGCGAGCGAACGCTGGGTCGTCGCGCAGCAGGCGATCTCGCGTCTCGTCGCCGCGCGGGCGCCGCTGACCGAGGCGCTGGCGGACATCGACCGGCTCTATCTGGAGCGCAGCATCGACGAGGCGGTCGACGGCCTTCCCGACATCTACGCGCTGCGCGACCGGCTTGCCGATACGGCGTCGGCGCAGGAGGCGATCATCGAGGCGTTGAGCATACAGCTGCCTGGGGAGTAAAGTCCTCCCTGTGGCGAAGCCATGGGGAGGTGGCAGCGCGAAGCGCTGACGGAGGGGCGATGGCG
>NZ_JAFMTR010000022.1 GCF_018682675.1 Sphingopyxis soli | reverse complement strand
GATTCTTGTTTTGCCGTGTTTTCCGGGTCGTCAGGTGATTCCACCTGACTTGAAAACACTCTAACGGCAGTCGGCGAGCGCGATCTCGTAAAGCTTTGGCCAATATTTTCCGGTGACGAACAGCCGCTTCTTCTTCGCATCCCACGCGATGCCGTTGAGGACGCTGTCGCCGCCGGTCGCGCCCGCATCCTGCTTGAGCCCGGTCAGATCGACGTAGGATTTGATGTCGCCGCTTGCAGGATCGATGCGAACGATCAGGTCGGTCATCCAGACATTCGCCCAGACCTGACCGTCGATCGTTTCGAGCTCGTTGAGCATCGCCAGCGGACGGCCGCCGAAACGGACCGTGACGCGTTTCTGTTCGGTCATCGTCGCGGGATCGAAAAACTTGAGGTCCGACGACCCGTCGCTGAGGACGAGCTTGTCCCCGACCATGGTGACGCCCCACCCCTCGCCGTCATATTCGAAGGTGCCGAGCGGTTTCAGATCCTTGATCGACCAGCGATGCCCCACGCCATTCTGCCAGGTTACGCCGACGATCTGGTCGCCCCAGCGCGTGATGCCCTCGCCGAACTGATCCGGCGGCAGCCGGGTCTGGATCAGCGCGCGACCGGTCTTGAGATCGAGCCGCGCGACGCGCGATTGGCCGTACTGGCCGGTGGCTTCATAAAGGTGCCCGTCGTCCCAGAAGAGGCCCTGCGTGAAGCTGGTCGCGTCGTGCGGATAGCTCTGGACGATACGATAACCGCAGCGTTCGATCGGCGCGGGATCGGCGGCAGCAGCGGCGAGGGCGAGGAAGAGGAGCATGGATGCCTAGCTATGCCCGGCAAGGTGAACTGGCAATGTCCCGCCCATCCTATTTCGCACACACAAAAGGGCCGGAGCATCTCTGCCCCGGCCCTCTTTTCATCCGACTGAGCGCCGAACGGTACGGACTTAGAAGTCCATGCCGCCCATGCCGCCCATGCCGCCGCCGCCCATCGGCATCGCCGGCTTGTCTTCGGGCAGCTCGCTGACCGCAGCTTCGGTGGTGATCAGCAGGCCCGACACCGACGCGGCGTCCTGAAGCGCGGTGCGCACGACCTTGGTCGGGTCGATGACGCCGGCGGCCTTCAGGTTTTCATAGACGTCGGTCGCGGCGTTGAAGCCCTGCTCCTGGTTGTTCTCGCGCAGCAGGTTGCCCGCGACAACCGCACCGTCGTGGCCGGCGTTGGCCGCGATCTGGCGCAGCGGCGCTTCGATCGCCTTGCGGACGATGTCGATGCCGCGGGTCTGGTCGTCGTTGGCGCCCTTCAGGCCTTCGAGAGCCTTGGTGGCGTACAGCAGAGCCGTACCGCCGCCGGGGACGATGCCTTCCTCGACCGCGGCGCGGGTCGCGTGCAGCGCGTCGTCGACGCGGTCCTTGCGTTCCTTCACCTCGACTTCGGTCGCGCCGCCGACCTTGATCACGGCAACGCCGCCGGCGAGCTTCGCCAGACGTTCCTGCAGCTTTTCGCGGTCATAGTCGCTGGTCGTGGTTTCGATCTGCGCGCGGATCTGTTCGACGCGGCCCTTGATCGCATCATGGTCGCCAGCACCATCGACGATGGTGGTGTTGTCCTTGTCGATCGTGACGCGCTTCGCCTGGCCGAGCATGTTCAGCGTGACCGACTCGAGCTTGATGCCCAGGTCTTCGCTGATCATTTCGCCGGCGGTCAGGATCGCGATGTCCTGCAGCATCGCCTTGCGGCGATCGCCGAAGCCCGGCGCCTTGACGGCCGCGACCTTCAGGCCGCCGCGCAAGCGGTTGACGACGAGGGTCGCGAGGGCTTCGCCTTCGATGTCCTCGGCGATGATCAGCAGCGGACGGCCCGACTGCACAACCGCCTCGAGGATCGGAAGCATCGACTGGAGGTTCGACAGCTTCTTTTCGAAGATCAGGATGTACGGATCGGTGAGTTCGACCGTCATCTTTTCGGGGTTGGTGATGAAGTAGGGCGACAGGTAGCCGCGGTCGAACTGCATGCCTTCGACGACGTCGAGCTCGAACTCGAGGCCCTTGGCTTCCTCGACCGTGATCACGCCTTCCTTGCCGACCTTTTCCATCGCTTCGGCGATCTTCTCGCCGACTTCGGTGTCGCCGTTGGCCGAGATGATGCCGACCTGCGCGATTTCCGACGAGCCCGACACCGGGGTCGAACGCGCCTTCAGATCTTCGACGACCTTGTTGACCGCGAGGTCGATGCCGCGCTTCAGGTCCATCGGGTTCATGCCGGCGGCAACCGACTTCATACCCTCGCGAACGATCGCCTGGGCGAGAACGGTCGCGGTGGTGGTGCCGTCACCGGCCTTGTCGTTAGCCTTGCTGGCGACTTCGCGCAGCATCTGCGCGCCCATATTCTCGAACTTGTCCTTGAGTTCGATTTCCTTGGCGACGCTGACGCCGTCCTTGGTGATGCGGGGGGCGCCGAAGCTCTTGTCGATCACGACATTGCGGCCCTTCGGCCCCAGCGTGACCTTGACGGCGTCGGCGAGGATGTCGACGCCCTTGAGGATGCGCTCGCGCGCGTCGCGCGAAAATTTAACGTCCTTGGCAGCCATGTGGATGCTCCTTCAGATAGAATGAAACAGGGAAGAACGGGCTCAGGCGAGGACGCCGAGGATGTCCGATTCCTTCATGATCAGCAGCTCTTCGCCGTCGACCTTGACTTCGGTGCCCGACCATTTGCCGAACAGGATGCGGTCGCCCGACTTGACGTCGAGCGGCGTGACCTTGCCGTCTTCGGCCTTGGCGCCGGAACCGACGGCGACGACTTCGCCTTCCTGCGGCTTTTCCTTGGCGGTGTCGGGGATGATGATGCCG
>NZ_JAFMTR010000021.1 GCF_018682675.1 Sphingopyxis soli | reverse complement strand
CACGGCAAAACAGGAATCTGGAGTGCCGGTTTTGATTCAATCAAAACCGAACGCACTCTAGGCAGCGTGGACCGACAATGGCGGATCGCCATTTTGTCGGGTTGTCGATTACAATATCGTCATCCCGGGCCTGACCCGAAATCCGCCTTTCCCCCAAGATAGGCAGGTCCGGGGTGACGTAATATCCGCCTTCTGCGTCAAAGCCGGCCTTACCGCCCGAACACCTGCTTCAGCCACGCATCGACCGCCCTTGTCGGCGCGTAGGTCGGATCGCCCAGCCGCCGGTTGATTTCGGCGTGGCCCTGCAATCCTTCGCCCGGAAAGCTGCCGCGTTCGACCTTGCTCCCGCCCGCCACCAGCGCCTTGCCCAGCGCTTCGGCCTGCCGCACGCCGTCGGGGCGCTGGACATAGAGCAGCAGGAATTGCGGGGCGTTCGGGACACCCGCCTGCAACGTCGGCGACAGCGCCTTCTGCCGCGCCGGATCGGTCCCGAACGCCTGAGCATAAGTCTTTTGCATGATCGGCGGCCCATCCTTCATCTGGGCCGGCACGTCATAGGCCGCGCCGTCGATCGGGATGACGCCGGCAATATCCGAAAAACTCAGCCCGGCGCCGCGCAGATATTTCTCGTCGGTACCGACCAGCGCGACCAGATGCGCGCCCGCGCTATGCCCCATGATCACGACCCGCCGCCGGTCGATGCCCAGCGCACCGGCGCGGTCGATCAGCGCCCTCACCGCGCTCGCAACATCGGTCGCCTGCTGTTCGACCGTCGCGTCGGGAACAAGGCGATAGTTGATCGACGCAAAGGCATAGCCCAGCTGCGGATAATGCACCGGCCTGAATTGCCCCGTTGCATTGTCCTTGCTGCCGCGCTTCCAGCCGCCGCCGTGGACGAAGACGACCAGAGGCGCCGGCCCTTTCGCTTCCTTCGCGCGCCAGACATCAAGGGTTTGCAGGGCATTGCTGCCATAGGAGATCGTCTCGGCGCCGGGCGCCTTTGGCCCTTCGTCGGCGCCCATGCGCGCCGCGAGCCGGTCCCGCAGCCGCTCGCGCGCGTCGGCAAGGGGGCCGGGTGCCGCCATGCCGACCACGACAAAGGCCGCAACCGCGGCAAATCCTACCCTGTTTCGTTTCGTCATCGCTCGTCTCCGTTGTCCCGGCAGCATCGATCTTGCCCGCAATTGTCGCAAAATCATCCCGCTCCGGGTTGCCTCTCGGCCCAAATCCGCTAAGGCCGCGCCGGGCTTTCAACCGCCCGTTTCAGCAGGACAGCATCATGGCAAACGTCACCGTCATCGGGTCGCAATGGGGCGACGAGGGCAAGGGCAAGATCGTCGACTGGCTCGCAAGCCGAGCCGACGCGGTCGTCCGCTTTCAGGGCGGTCACAACGCCGGTCATACGCTCGTCGTCGGCGAACAGGTGTACAAGCTGTCGCTGCTTCCCTCGGGGATCGTCACCGGCACGCTGTCGATCATCGGCAACGGCGTCGTCCTTGATCCGTGGGCGCTGCGCGATGAAATGGCAAAGCTGCGCGGCCAGGGTGTCGAGATCAACGCCGACAATTTCGCGATCGCCGACAATTGCCCGCTGATCCTGCCCTTCCACCGCGACCTCGACGCGCTGCGCGAAACCGCAGCAGGTGCAGGCAAGATCGGCACCACCGGCCGCGGTATCGGCCCGGCTTACGAGGACAAGGTCGGCCGCCGCGCGATCCGGGTGTGCGACCTCGCGCATCTCGACAAGCTGGGTCCGCAGCTCGACCGCCTGACCGCGCACCATGATGCGCTGCGCGCCGGATTCGGCGAACCGCCGATCGACCGCGAGCGGCTGATTGCCGATCTCTCCGAAATCGCCGATTTCGTGCTCGAATATGCCCAGCCCGTCTGGAAGCGCCTGAAGAAGGTCCGCAAGGCCGGCGCACGCATCCTGTTCGAGGGCGCGCAGGGCGTGCTGCTCGACGTCGACCACGGCACCTACCCTTTCGTCACCAGCTCGAACACCGTCAGCGGCACCGCCGCGTCGGGCTCGGGCCTCGGCCCCTCGGCGGTCGGCTTCGTCCTCGGCATCGCCAAGGCCTATACGACGCGCGTCGGCAGCGGGCCTTTCCCGACCGAGCTCGAGGACGAGGTCGGTCAACGGCTCGGCGAGCGCGGCCATGAATTCGGCACCGTCACCGGGCGCAAGCGCCGCTGCGGCTGGTTCGACGCGGTGCTCGTGCGCCAGAGCTGCGCCGTGTCGGGCGTCACCGGCATCGCGCTGACCAAGCTCGACGTGCTCGACGGCTTCGATCGCGTGCGCATCTGCACCGGCTACCGCCTCCGCGGCAAGATCCTCGACTATTTCCCCTCGCATTCGGCCGATCAGGCCGAGGTCGAGCCGATCTACGAGGAAATGGACGGCTGGCACGAATCGACGGCGGGCGCGCGCAGCTATGCCGACCTGCCGGCGCAGGCGATCAAATATATCCAGCGCGTGCAGGAACTGATCGAAACCCCGATCGCGCTCGTGTCGACCAGCCCCGAGCGCGAAGACACGATCCTGATCCGCGACCCGTTCAGCGACTGACGATCAGCGCCCGGCCGCAGCGACATCGCGGATCGCCGCGACGAAGCCCGCCGGATCGTCCTCCTGGATGAAATGCCCGCCGTGCAGCGTGCGGTGCGGCATCGCCGCGGCCCCCGGCACGCGCCCGGTGAACAGCGCATCGCCGCCGCGCGTGATCGGGTCGCCGTCGGAAAAACAGCAGAGGAAGGGCTTGTCGAACGCCTCGAGCGCCGCCCACGCACGCTTCTGGTCGGGCACCGCAACATTATCGCCGAGCGGCACGAACGAGGGATAGATGCGCGCCGCGACCTTCGACGCCCGCGTCGGGAACGGCGCGTCATAGGCCGCGATTTCGGCCACACCGAGTTCGCGCTTCGCGCCCGCCTTGACGATCTTGCCGATCGGAAAGACCGGGCTGTAGCGCGAAAAGGCGCGCCAGATCGCGAAGGCGCGCGGCGCGGGCTGGCCTTCGGGCAGTCCGCCGTTCGACAGCGCTACCCCCGCGAACCGATCGGGCATTTCGGCGACGAGCCGAAGCCCGATCAGCGAACCCCAGTCCTGACAGGCGAGGATCATGTTCCGAAGATCGAGCGCCTCGATCCACTGCCGCATCCACGCGACCTGCGCGGCATAGCTGTATGCCGAGCGATCCAGCGGCTTGTCCGAGCGGCCGAAGCCGATCAGGTCGGGCGCGACGACGCGAAAGCCCGCCTCGGCCGCGGGGCCGATCATGTGACGATAGAGATAGGACCAGGTCGGCTCGCCGTGGAGCATCAACACCGGCTGCGCATCGGGAGCGCCCTCATCGACATAATGGACGCGCAGGCCGCCCGCGATTTCCAGATAGTTCGGCTGGTACGGCCAGTCGGGCAGCCCCTCGAAGCGCGCGTCCGGCGTGCGATAGATCCGCATTCTATTCCCCCTCTTCCCGGCGAGCAGCTTAGCGCGGGCCGCGGCCTTGTCCATGCGCGGCGATCGGTTAAGGTGCGGCGATGCTTTTCGCCGCTAAGGAGCCCGCATGTCGCGCCATATTCTCGTCCTCTACGGCAGCTATCGCCGCGACCGCCAAGGCATCAAGCTCGCGCGCTGGATCGTCGATGCAATCGCGGCG
Source organism: Sphingopyxis soli (assembly GCF_018682675.1). GTDB lineage: Bacteria > Pseudomonadota > Alphaproteobacteria > Sphingomonadales > Sphingomonadaceae > Sphingopyxis > Sphingopyxis soli. The sequence continues at coordinate 10,613 of NZ_JAFMTR010000021.1, read as the reverse complement.
CGCGGCGACAGCGCCGAGCTGATCGACGCAAAGGCGGTCGACCTGCCGATGCTCGACCGCATGTACAAGGAATACCCGCGCGGCGAGGCGCCGCCCGCGATGGAAGAACTGGCGGGCAAGATCCGCGCCGCCGACGGCTTCCTGTTCGTCACCGGCGAATATAATTGGGGGCCGCAGCCGGGGCTCAAGAATCTGACCGACCATTTCCTCGAGGAATGGTTCTGGCGGCCCGCCGCGATCGCCTGCTACTCGGCCGGGCCCTGGTCGGGCGTGCGCGCGATGATGGGCTGGCGCGACATATTGGGCGAGATGGGCATGGCGGTCACATCGTCGATCCTGCCGGTCGGGCGGATCGGCGGCGCCTTCGACGCCGACGGCAAACCGGCCGGCGACGACGGCGCGCGGCTGGAGAGGAGCTTTCCGCGTTTCGCCGACGACCTCAACTGGTGGATCGACGCCGCGAAGGCCCAGCGCGCCCGGCAGGAGCCGCCTTACTAACCCGACTTGAGCTCGGCGTTCAGCCGCAAGCTGGCCCGCCAGAAGAAAAAGGCAGGGATCAGCCCGAGCCATGCCGCGCCATAGAGGACGTAGCGCACGCTCTCCTGCCCGTAGCTCGGCGCAAGCTGGTCGGACAGCACACCGAACAGGAACGGGCCGAAGCCGAGCCCGATCAGATTCTGCCCGAACAGCATGATCGACGCCGCGACCGCGCGCGCCTGCGGGCGGACCAGCCCCTGAACGCAGGCATAGGCCGGTCCGTAATAGGCCGAATTCAGGATCGTCGGGACGATCAGCAGCGCGACCGCGACGCGCCAGTCCTCCATATAATAGCCGAGGAACAGCACCGGCGCCGCGACCGCCATGCCATAGGCCGGAAAAGTCAGGATGTGCCGCTTGTCGCGCGCGCCGAACTTGTCCGCCATCTTGCCGCCAAGCCAGGTCCCGAACACACCGGCGAGGCCCAGCACGACCGCCATCGAAAGACCGGCTTCGGTGGTCGACAGCCCGTGACTGCGAATGAAGAAGCTGATCGTCCAGAGCGCCTTGCCATAGCCGAGGAAGGCCACGACCGACGATGCGATCAGGATATAGACGAAGGCACGCGAGGCGAAGATCTCGCGCATCGCCTCGCCCGTCGAAAGCCGCGCGGGCGCCGCGGCAGCGGTTCCGGCGGGGCGGTGGTGCCGCGGCTCGCGCATGCAGACGAGCACGATCAGAGCGAGCAGCAGCCCCGGCGCGCCGACGAGCATCAATGCAACGCGCCAACCGTGAAGATCGTTGACGATCCCGCCGATGACGAGCCCCAGCAGCGAGCCGATCGGTACGCCGAGGCCGTAGAAGGCGATCGCCGACGAGCGCTTTTCGGGCGCGACGCTGTCGGAGATCAGCGAGTGCGCCGCAGGCGTGCACCCCGCCTCGCCGACGCCCACGCCAATGCGCGCAAACAGGAGCTGGACGAAATTCTGCGCGAGCCCGCACACTGCGGTCATCGCCGACCAGATCGCCAGCGCGAGGGCAATCAGGCGGACGCGGTTCGTGCCATCCTTGTCGGCATAGCGCGCAATCGGGATGCCGAGCAGCGCATAGAAGACCGCAAAGGCCGGCCCCGCAAGCAGGCCGAGTTCCGTATCGGTCAGGTGCAGGTCGCGCTTGATCGGTTCGGCGAGGATGTTGACGATCTGCCGGTCGAGGAAGTTGAAGATATAGACGACGAGCAGGATCCACAGCATCGTCCGCGTGTGTGCGGCGGCGCTGTCGGATGGCGGCGACCCGATGCCCGCGGCAAGGGCAGGTTTGTCCGTCATTTTTCTCTCCCAGGCGGCGAAAGTGCAGACCGGGGCGCCCCCTGTCAACGCCGCCGCGGCGACATGAAACAAGGCGCTTGCAATTGCCGCTACGGCTGCCAGCCTGCGAACCATGCAGAAAATTTTCCTGGCTGCCGCCGCATCGCTTCTCGCCCCCGCACCCGCCGCCGCAATGCCGCCGCCGTTGCCCCCGGTCGAGGACAAGGATGCCGCAACCCTGCAGGCCGAAATGACGCAGGGGTCGATGCACGACGAACTGCTCACGACCCTCTATCTCGACCGCATCGTGAAGATCGACGACAACGGGCCGACGCTGGGCGCGGTCATTGCGGTCTTTCCGGATGCGGCGAACGAAGCGGCGCGCCTGTGGCGCGAGCGCCAGGCCGGCAAGCTGCGCGGACCGCTCCACGGCATTCCGGTGCTGATCAAGGACAATATCGAGGCGAAAGGCCCGCTACCGACGACCGCGGGCAGCCTCGCGCTCAAGGACAATGTCACGAACCGCGACGCGCCGATCGTCGCGCGGCTGCGCGAGGCGGGCGCGGTCATCCTCGGCAAGACGAACCTCAGCGAATGGGCCAATATCCGCTCGGGCGATTCGACGAGCGGCTGGAGCGCGGTCGGCGGGCTCACCAAAAATCCGCACGCGCTGAACCGCAATGCCTGCGGGTCGTCGTCGGGAAGCGGCGCGGCGGTGGCGGCGAGCCTCGCGCCGCTCGCGATCGGCACCGAGACCGACGGATCGATCACCTGCCCCGCCGCGATCAACGGCATCGTCGGGTTCAAGCCGACGGTCGGGCTCGTCAGCCGCACCTTCATCGTGCCGATCAGCCACAGCCAGGACACCGCCGGCCCGATGGCGCTGACGGTACGCGATGCCGCGCAGCTGCTCGGCGTCATCGCAGGGAGCGACCCCGCCGATGCGGCAACTGCCGAAGCCGATGCGCGCAAGACCGACTATGCTGCGAAGCTGTCGCCCGAGGCGCTCAAGGGCAAGCGCATCGGCGTGCTGCGCGACCGCATCGGAAGCCGCGCCGACATTACGGCGCTCTTCGACACCGCGCTGAAGGCGATGGAGGCCGCGGGTGCGACGATCGTCGAGATCAAGGACAGCAAGACGGGCCTCGACGGCCTCGGCGACGCCGAGTTCGAGATATTGATGACAGAGCTCAAGGCCGACATGGCGCGCTATCTTGCAGCGCTACCCGCGAAGGGCGGGCCGAAGACGCTCGCCGACCTGATCGCGTTCAACAAGGCGCATCCCGAGGAACTGCGCTGGTTCGACCAGTCGCTGTTCGAACTCGCCGAGACCAAGGGCGGGCTCGACAGCAAGGACTATCTGGAAGCGAAAGCCAAAGCGGCCCGGCTCGCGGGGCCGGAGGGGATCGACCGGTTGCTCGCGGAGAATCAGGCCGACTTCCTGGTCGGCGTGACCAACGGCCCGGCGTGGACGACCGATCTCGTCAACGGCGACCATTATACCGGGCCGAGCGTCAGCCAGCTGCCGGCGGTCGCGGGCTATCCGCACCTCACGGTGCCAATGGGCGCGGTCGAGGGACTGCCGATCGGGCTGTCGATCATCGGGCCGAAGTGGAGCGACGCCGATGTGCTGGCTGCGGGCTATGCCTATGAGCAGGTCAGCCGCAAGCGGGTGACGCCGACGTACAGACCATAATGATCCTCCCCGTCGCGCAGCGATGGAGAGGATAAACCGATCAGCGGCGGTTCTGCCGCTTCTTCCAGCCCATTTCCTCGAGCTCGAGCAATTCCAACGGCACATGGATGGTGCGGATCGCGAGCCGCACCTCGATCAGGAACAGCGCGAGCGACAAGAGCAACAGCAGCATCGCCACGGCGAACACCCAGGCCGCGGCGAGCCCGAGGTCGAAGCCTGCCACCGCCTGCGTGAACAGCAGGGCGACGAGCAGGCAGACGACGATGCCGCAAGCTACCGCCGCCGCAATCGAATTGTTGATCACGTCGATGCGGCGGTCGACGACGCGAAGCTCGGCGACGACACGCTCATGCTCGGCGCCTTGGGTCTCGGCCCAAAGCTCCATCAGCCGACGCGAGCGATCGACGACGCGCGCGAGCCGGCCGGTGAAGACGTTGAGCAGGCTGCCGGTCGCGACCAGCAGGAACACCGGTGTGACCGACAGCTGGATCGTCTCGGCAATCGCGCCGAGGCCGGATGCCATCAGCCGCCCGCCGCGACCGACGGGGTGTTCACGCCGTGCATTGCAAGGAACTTGCGGATGTTGCGCGCCGCCTGGCGGATGCGCTGCTCATTCTCGACCATCGCGATGCGGACATAGCCCTCGCCGTCCTCGCCATAACCGACGCCGGGCGCGACCGCGACCTTGGCATGGGTGAGGAGCTGCTTCGAGAATTCGAGGCTGCCCATTTCACGAAGCGCGGGCGGCAGCGGCGCCCAGGCGAACATCGACGCGGGCGGGCTCGGAATATCCCAGCCGGCGCGCGCGAAGCTTTCGACCATCACGTCGCGGCGCTTCTGATAAAGCTCGCGGTTCTTCTGCACGATATCCTGCGGCCCGTTGAGCGCCGCGCACGCCGCGGCCTGGATCGGGGTAAAGGCGCCATAGTCGAGGTAGGATTTGACGCGCGTCATTGCCGCGATCAGCCGCTTGTTGCCGACTGCAAAGCCCATGCGCCAGCCCGCCATCGAATAGGTCTTGGACATCGAGGTGAACTCGATCGCGACATCCTTCGCTCCCGGCACCTGCAGGATCGAGGGCGTCGGATTGCCGTCGTAATAAAGCTCCGAATAGGCAAGGTCCGACAGAACCCAGACCTTGTTCTCTTTCGCCCAGGCAACGAGCCGCTCGTAGAAAGCCAGATCGACGGCCTCGGCGGTCGGGTTCGACGGGTAGTTGACGACGAGAATCGACGGCCGCGGCACGGTGAACGCCATCGCGCGGTCGAGCGCGCGCCAGTAATTCTCGTCGGGGGTCGTCGGCACGCTGCGGATCGTCGCGCCCGCGATGATGAAGCCGAAGGTGTGGATCGGGTAGCTGGGGTTCGGCGCCAGCACGACGTCGCCGGGACCGGTGATCGCGGTCGCGAGGCTGGCGAGCCCTTCCTTCGACCCCATCGTCACCACGACCTCGCTTTCCGGGTCGAGCTCGACGTTGAAGCGGCGCGCGTAATAATTCGCCTGCGCCTTGCGAAGGCCGGGAATACCCTTCGATTGCGAATAGCCGTGCGCATCGGGCTTCATCGCCACTTCGCACAGCTTTTCGATCACATGCGCGGGCGGCGGCAGGTCGGGGTTGCCCATCCCCAAGTCGATGATGTCCTCTCCCGCAGCGCGGGCGGCCGCACGCATCGCATTCACTTCAGCGATGACATAGGGCGGCAGGCGCTTGATGCGGTAGAATTCATCTTCGGACATGGGAAACTAGAACAACTCCTTTGCGTTACTTGCGGGTTGACGCGCGCGGCAGTCTCGCCAGCCGCATCGCGGCTCGTTATAGGCAATATATCCGCACTGACCAGCAGGAACGAGCATGAGCGATCCGGGAGAAACGACAGCCGGCGATGCCGCCAACCCCTTCCTGCCCTCGCCCGAAGACATACAGCACTGGACGAGCGTCATGGGCCGCGCGCAGCAGATGATGCTCGAATATGCGCTCGGCCAGGCGAACCAGGGCAACAGCGCCGCTGCCGGCCTGTTCGATCCCGCCAACTGGCTGCAGAACCCGACGACGCAGGCCTGGGCCGAGCAGTCGGCCAAGATGTGGGAACAAGGCGCGCGCTTCTGGACCTCGCTCGCGACACTCCAGCCGCCCTTCGCGCCCACACCCGATGCGCCCAAGGACAAGCGCTTCGCCGACCCCGACTGGACGGCGAACCCGGTCTTCGCGCTGATCCGCCAGACCTATGGCCTGTTGACCGAACAATTGTTGACGACGACGCGCACGATGGCGGGTCTCGACGATCATGCGCGCGCGAAGATGGAGTTCGCGGCACGGAACATGGCCGAGGCGCTGTCGCCCTCGAACCTCGCGATCACCAATCCCGAGGTGATCAAGCGCGCGGTCGAGACGCGCGGCGAAAGCCTGCTCAAGGGCTTGAAGCACATGCTTACCGACCTGTCGCGCGGGCAGCTCAGTCATGTCGATCCCGACGCGTTCGAGGTTGGCGTGAACATCGCGACGACGCCGGGAAAGGTGATCCACGAGACCGACCTTTACCAGCTCATCCAATATGAACCGACGACGAAGGAGGTCTTTACCGTCCCGCTCGTCATCTTCCCCCCGTGGATCAACCGCTTTTACATCCTCGACCTCAATCCCGCAAAAAGCTTCGTCGCCTGGGCGGTCGAACAGGGGCTGACGGTGTTCATGGTGTCGTGGAAATCGGCCGACGCCTCGATGAGCGAAATCGTCTGGGACGACTATATCGCGTCGCAGGTCGACGCGATCGATACCGTGCGCGAGTTGCTGGACGTTCCGCACGTCCACAGCATCGGCTATTGCGTCGCGGGCACGACGCTGGCGGCGACGCTGGCGATGCTCGCCGCGCGCGGCGAGGGCGACAAGGTCAAATCGGTGACCTTCTTCACCGCGCAGGTCGACTTCGAGCTCGCGGGCGACCTCAAGATGTTCGTCGACGACAGCTATCTGGCGCTGCTCCAGCAGCTTTCGGCGGGCGGCTTCCTCGACGGGCGCTATATGGCCGCCACCTTCAATTCGCTGCGCGGACGCGACCTGATCTGGAACTATGTCGTCGGCAATTATCTGCTCGGCAACGACTATCCGCCGTTCGATCTCCTCTACTGGAACGGCGACGTCACCAACCTGCCCGCGAAGTGGCATCGGCAATATCTGATCGACCTCTATCGCGACAATCGCATGGTGATCCCGAACAGCCTGTCGGCGATGGGCACACCGATCGATCTCAGGAAGATCGAGACCCCGGCCTATATCCAGGCCGGGCGCGAGGATCATATCGCGCCGCCCGCCAGCGTCTGGCGGCTGATGGACCATCTGTCGGGGCCGAAGACGTTCCTGCTCGCCGGCTCGGGCCATATCGCGGGCGTCGTCAATCCTCCCGCCGCTGGCAAATACCAGTATTGGACCGGCGACAACGATGCTGCGACGCTCGACGATTTTATCGCGGGCGCGACGGAGACCAAGGGCAGCTGGTGGCCGCACTGGATCGGCTGGATTTCGGAACAGGATAGCGCAAAAACGGCTGCAAAAGGCGCGCGCATTCCGGGAAAAGGTGCTAAAAAGGCGATAGAGGATGCGCCCGGCCGCTATGTCAAGCAACGGTAATATCGGGAAATCATAAGGCCAACGAGATCGGGGCGAGTCTATTTTTGTGCGCTGCACAAAAATCTCTTGAAATCTCCGATCCACTCCTATATTGTGCACTGCAACATAAAGGAGTTGTCACGATGGCTACCAAGATGGATAGTGCCGAAAAGGCTTTCGAAGCCGCGACGCTGGAAACCGCCGCCAAGCCGGTGGCTGCTCCCGCCGTTCCGGCTGCTGCTGCCGCGCCTGCGGTGGAAGCAAAGGCCGCTCCGGCGCCCGTGAAGACCAAGACTGTCGCGGCGAAGGCCAAGCCGGTCCAAAAGAAAGCCGCAAAGCCGGCACCGAAGAAGATCGCCCCCAAGAAGGCGGTCGCGAAGACCATTGCCCCGAAGCCCGTCAAGGCAGCGCCGAAGCCGGCCGCCGCCGTCACCAAAGGATTCAAGACCATGAACGACACCGTCAAGAAGTTCGCTGAAGAAGCCAAGACCCGCACCGAAGCGCTGACCGCCGATTTCAACGAAAAGGCGAAGGAAGCCATGGCGAAGACCAGCAAGCTCGCCGAAGAAGCGGTCGAATTCAACAAGGCGAACGTCGAAGCGCTCGTCGAATCGGGCAAGATCGCTGCCAAGGGCATCGAAACGCTCGGCCAGGAAGGCGTCGCCTTCGCTCGCAAGAGCTTCGAGGAAACGACCGCTGCGCTCAAGGGCTACACCGCGGTCAAGTCGCCGGCCGAATTCCTGAAGCTCTATGCCGAAAACAGCAAGAAGGCGTTCGACGCCGCTGTCGCGCAGACCTCGAAGACCAGCGAACTCGTCGTCAAGCTGACGAACGACAGCTTCGCGCCGATCTCGAACCGCGTTTCGGTCATCACTTCGAAGATGAAGGCAGCCTAAGGCCTTCACCTTCCCGTTGGCGCGGGCCTTCCCCCCTCCTCTCCCCGTCCGCGCCGACACATCAAGACCGCTCGCTTCCTTCGGGGGGCGGGCGGTTCTTGTTTCTCTGCTCCGCTTTTGTTCCCGCCACTCCCCGCACGAGACGGAATTAACCACCCCGCCCTCTTGCGATTCGGCATCGGCTTGCGATATTCCCGATGATGATGCTTCCCGCTTCGATCCCTCATGTCGTCCGCGCAATGGCGGGCAAGGATGACGACACGTCCGGTGCGCCGGGCGTCGGCATCGCGACGCGCACGCGCGCGAAGCCCAAGAAACCCTCGATGTACAAGGTGTTGCTGCTCAACGACGACTATACGCCGATGGAATTCGTCGTGATGGTGCTCCAGCGTTTCTTCAACATGGACATCGAACGCGCGACGCAGGTGATGCTCCACGTCCACCAGCAGGGCGTCGGCGTGTGCGGTGTGTTCAGCTACGAAGTCGCCGAGACCAAGGTCAACCAGGTGATGGACGCCGCGCGGCAGAACCAGCACCCGCTGCAGTGCACGCTGGAAAAGGCCTGACCTAACCCGCGCGCGCTGCCTGCTCGGCCCTGAGCGCCGCCGACGGCTGCCCCTTAAGATCGCCATAGCGCAGCGGTTCGCCGCACCCCGGACAGACGGTCGACGTCCCGACATCGGCGCCGCAGGCACGATGCGTATAGCGCACTGCCGGTCCGGCAATCTCGCCCTCGTCATAGGCCCAGCGCTCGGCCCAGTTGCGCATCGCATAGAGCACGTCGAACAGATCCTTGCCCTTGTCGGTCAGCCAATAATCATGGCGCGGCGGGCGGTCCTGATAAGCGTGGCGCTCGACCACTCCCTGCCTTTCCATGAGCTTGAGCCGCGCCGAAACGAGCTGCGGACCGAGGCCGGTGTTCGCCGCGATCGCCTCGAAGCGCCGGTTTCCGAAGAACAGCTCGCGCAGGATGAGCAGCACCGCCCGGTCGCCGAGCAGTTCGGCCGACCGCCCGACGGGACATAGCGTGTTCGACAGATCGGTGCGCTTTGGCATGTCGCTCTCGCAATGACGAAGTTCTGACCATCGACACAGGTTTGCTCGACCTCACAAACCGCTTGTAACTATGATTATCATAGTTACTATCGCGCGCAAGAGGAGAGTCGCCCATGCCCAATCCCGCAGCCGTCATCATAGGCGCCGGCGATGCCACGGGCGGCGCCATCGCGCGCGCTTTTGCCGCCGAGGGGCTCACCGCCTGCGTCAACCGACGCGAACGCAACGCCGACGCACTCGAAGCGCTCGCCCGGTCGATCCGCGACGGCGGCCATCAGGCACGCGCTTTCCCCGCCGATGCCCGCAACGAAGAGGCGATGATCGCCCTTTTCGACCAGGTCGAGGCCGAGGTCGGCCCGGTCGAAGTTGCGGTGTTCAATATCGGTGCCAATGTGAACTTCCCGATCGCCGAGACGACGGTGCGCGTTTACACCAAGGTCTGGGAGATGGCGTGCCTCGGCGGCTTCCTGATGGGCCGCGAGGCGGCAAAACGCATGATCCCGCGCGGCCGCGGCACGATCCTCTTCACCGGCGCGACCGCCAGTCTGCGCGGCGGTTCCGGCTTCTCCGCCTTCTCGGGCGCCAAGGGCGCGCTCCGCATGCTCGCGCAATCGATGGCGCGCGAGCTTGGCCCCCGGGGCATCCATGTCGCGCACACGATCATCGACGGCGCGATCGACACCGAATTCATCAAGGGTCGCCACCCCGATTTCGACAATGCGAAGGCGCAGGAGCTGATCCTCAATCCCGACGCGATCGCCGCCAATTATGTGATGCTCCACAAGCAACCGAAGAGCGCGTGGACGCATGAACTCGACCTCCGTCCCTGGGGAGAGAAATGGTGAGCAAAAGCCTCGAACTGATCTTCGATTTCGGCAGCCCCAACGCCTATCTGACGTTGAAAGTGCTACCCGAATTGCTCGAGCGCACCGGCGCCGACCTGATCATCACGCCGTGCCTGCTCGGCGGCATCTTCAAGGCGACGGGCAATAAGGCGCCGATGATCCAATATGCCGAAGCGCCCGCGAAACTGGCCTATGAAAACCTTGAAATGCGGCGCTTCATTGCGCGGCACGGCTTGACGAAGTTTCGCCTGAATCCGCATTTTCCGGTCAACACGCTCACCATCATGCGCGGCGCGGTCGTCGCCGGGGACGAGGGCAACCTCGACGATTATGTCGACGCGGTGAACCGCGCGATGTGGGAGGACGGCCTCAAGATGGACGATCCCGAGGTCATCGCGACCTTCCTTTCGGCAAACGGCTTCGACGGCCCCGCGCTTCTCGCGCGCGCGCAGGAACCCGAGATCAAGGCAAGGCTCGTTGCCAATACCGAAGCCGCGGTCGCGCGGGGTGTCTTCGGCATCCCGACCTTCTTCGTCGGGGACGAGATGTTCTTCGGCAAGGACCGCCTCGACCAGGTCGAGGAGGCTCTGCGCGATTGAGCTTGCAAAAGAGGTCCGCTGTGGGGTGGGAAGCTGCCCTTCAAATCCTCCCCGCTTGCAGGGAGGTGGTAGCCGCGTAGCGGCTGACGGAGGGGGCTCGCGTCCTTGCGCAGCGCCGCTTCAGGACGCCAGC
>NZ_JAFMTR010000004.1 GCF_018682675.1 Sphingopyxis soli | reverse complement strand
TGCGCGAATGGACCCCGGATCAAGTCCGGGGTGACGAGACAAGGAAGGACAACTTCCGGTCGATTCCCGACGATGAGAGGGCGGCTTGCGAGGGCCGCCCTTCCGTCGAGTCAAACCGCTTCGTTCACGCGGTAGCGCGCCGCCACATCGCGCTTCGACAGGTTGGGGCCCATCGCGAGCCGCGCGGCATGATAGGCCTTCCACTGGCCTTCGTCGGCGAGCGGCGGGATCGTCACTTCCTCCCCGCGGTCGAGCCCGAGCAGCGCCGCGTCGACCAGATCGCCTGCGCTCATCACCATCTCGGCAGGGAAGGCATCGATGTCCTTGCCCGACCGCTCCCAGATTTCGGTGCGCGTCGCGCCCGGCAGCACCGCCTGGACATGGAAGCCCTTGTCGCGGCCGTTCGCGGCGAGCGCGTGGCTGAGGTTGAGCAGAAACGCCTTCGACCCGCTGTACACGCCCTCGAACTGTTCGGGGGCGAGCGCGAGGACCGAGGCGATGTTGACGATCGCGCCCTTGCCGCGCGCGCCGAACGCCTTGCCCGCCGCGATGGCGAGCCGCGCCGCAGCGGTGATGTTGAGCGCGATGATCGTCTCGATCTCGGCGGCGCTGTTCTCGAGCGTCCCGCCGTTCAGCGACATGCCGGCATTGTTGACGAACAGCGTGATCGCGTCATCGTCGGTCAGGCGCTGCTCGATGCGCGTCACGTCGCCGCTTTTGGTCAGGTCTGCAGCGATCACGTCGACCGCAACGCCATAGTCGGCGCGCAGCTTGGCAGCGAGCTCTTCCATCTGCGCGCCGTTGCGCGCGACGAGGATCAGGTCGTGCCCGCGCTTCGCGAGGCGGTCGGCATAAACGGCGCCAAGGCCGGTCGACGCGCCCGTGATCAGGGCCGTTCCAGTGGGAATCGTCATCGTCATTCTCCTTAGCAGGCGGCCCTCCAACGGGTCACTTGCAAAATGATAGTGACTGCCCCATATAGGTTCAATGGGTATGGATAAAAATAATTTGGGCACTTGCCCCGTCGACCGCGGACTGATGCGCGTCGGCGACCGCTGGAGCATGCTGGTCCTGCGCGATATCGAACGCGGGCTGACGCGGTACGAGCAGCTTCGCACCAGCCTCGGCATCGCACCGAACATCTTGTCGCGGCGCCTGTCGGCGCTCACCGAGGCGGGGCTGATCGCGAAGACGCGCTACAGCCAGCGCCCGCCGCGCGACGAATATCTGCTCACCGATGCGGGGCGCGATTTCCTGCCGATCCTGATGGCGATCGGCGCGTGGGGGCGGAAATATAATGGCGGGGGTGCGCTCAGCCAGCATCTCGATGTGGCGACCGGCGAGGTCGTGCGCCCCGTGGTGGTCGATGCCAACACCGGTGCCCCGATCGGCACCCGCCCGCTCAGAATGGAGTATCCCGACTAATCCTCCCTGCGGCGAAGCCGTGGGAAGGGGGACCGCCGAAGGCGGTGGAGGGGCGCATGGCCTTCGCCCCTCCGTCAGCCCTGCGGGCTGCCATCTCCCCATGCCTGCGGCACAGGGAGGATCGATTATTTGTACATCCCCTCGCGCAGATTGATGCCATATTCGACCCACGCCTTGAGCGCGCACAGCATCTGCGACCAGCCCTGGCAATTGCCGTAAGACGCCCCGAGCGCGCCCTGGTTCGCGCGCCAGCCTTCCTCGGCGATCTCGACCAGCGTGCGGCCGTCGTCGAGCCCCGTGAAGCTCATCGTCACGCGCGTGCGGTAATCGGCGTCCTTCGGCTCGCCGCCCTCGACGTTCGGCGCCTCGCCCTCGTTCGCCTGCCATTCGAGGACGATCTTCTCGTCCGGCACCACCTCGATCACATAGACGGGAAAGGCTCCGGGAAAGTCGTGGAAGTCCCACGTCACCGTTGCGCCGGTCTCCAGCCGCCCCCTGGCGCCGCCGGTCGTGAAATAGTGCGACAGTTGCCTGGGATCGGCGACCGCCTCGAACACCTCGTGCACCGGCTTCGCGATCCGCGCCGCAACCCTGAACTTCAACTCCATCATCATTCTCCGCTTGAGTCGCATATTTTTATGTTATATTTATATAACATGTCAATTCACGACCAGTTCGACGCGACCTTCAAGGCGCTCGCCTCGCCGATCCGGCGGCAGATATTGGACGATCTCAAGGATCAGCCGCTGACGACCGGCGCGCTGTGCGGCCATTTCGCGGACATCGACCGCTGCACGGTGATGCAGCATCTGAAGGTGCTGGAGGATGCGGGGCTCGTCATCGCCGAACGCCGCGGCCGCGAGCGCTGGAATCATCTGAACGCGATGCCGATCCAGGACATCCACGACCGCTGGATCGGCCCGCACGCTGCGGCGGCGACTGCGCGGCTGGCGCGGTTCAAACAGTCGATCGAGGCGCAATAAAAAGGCCGGGGCGTCGCCACCCCGGCCTCTCCATGTCGATCGAACCCGGCTTACCAGCCCTGCGGCTTGCCCTTGTTCTGTTCGTCGAGCCATTTCTTCAGCGGCGCGAAATAGGCCGCCATCGCCTTGCCCGACATTTCGCGGCTGCCGGTGAAGGCCTGCAGCGCGTCGGGCCACGGCTTCGACGCGCCCATCTCCAGCATCGCGTTCAGCTTCGCGCCGACCTCCTTGTTGCCGTAGAAGGAGCAGCGGTGGAGCGGCCCCTTCCAGCCCGCCTGCTTGCAGGCCGCCTGATAGAATTGGAACTGCAGCACGCGCGCGAGGAAATAGCGCGTGTAGGGCGTGTTGCCCGGGATGTGGAACTTCGCGCCGGCGTCGAACGCGTTCGCCGGCCGTTCGCCCGGCGGGACGATGCCCTGATATTGCAGCCGCAGATCGGTCCACGCCTTGTTATAGTCGGCGGGCTTGATCGAGCCGTCGAAGACGCCCCAGCGCCAGCGGTCGACGAGCAGGCCGAAGGGCAGGAAGGCGACCTTGTCCATCGCCTGGCGCAGCAGCAGGCCGATGTCCTTGTCGGCGCTCGGCACCTTCGATTTGTCGAGCAGGCCGATGTCGACCAGATATTGCGGCGTGATCGACAGCGCGACGAAATCGCCGATCGCCTCGTGGAAGCCGTCGTTCGCGCCATTGAGATAGAGGAACGGCTGCTTGTTATAGGCGCGCTGGTAATAATTGTGGCCGAGCTCGTGGTGGATGGTGATGAAGTCGTCGGCGTTCACCTTGATGCACATCTTGATGCGCAGATCGTCCTTGTTGTCGATATCCCACGCCGACGCATGGCAGACGACCTCGCGGTCGGCGGGCTTCAGGAACTGGCTGCGCTTCCAGAAGGTGTCGGGCAGCGCCGCGAAGCCGAGCGACGAATAGAAATTCTCGCCCGCCTTGACCATGTCGAGCGGCCCCTTGCCCTTTTCGGCGAGGAGGTCGCCGATGTCATAGCCAAGGTCGCCGGTGCCCGGCGGCGCGACGAGCGGGTAGATATTGCCCCATTCCTGCGCCCACATATTGCCGAGCAGGTCGGCGCGGATCGGGCCGGTCTTCGGCTGAACCGCATCGCCATATTTCTCGTTCAATTTCCAGCGGACATAGGTGTGGAGCGCCACATAGAGCGGCTTCATGTCCTGCCAGATTTTCTCGGTCAGCTTGGCGAAGTCCTCGGGCGGCATGTCATAGCCCGAGCGCCACATCGCGCCGGTGTCGGCAAAGCCCAGTTCCTTCGCGCCCGCATTCGCGATGCCGACCATCTTGACATAGTCGTCCTTCATCGGCGCGCCGACCCGATCGTGCCAGCTTGTCCACATCTCGGCGAACTGGGCGGGCGTGTTCTTGAGATTGCCCATCTCGGCTTCGATGTCGGAGCCCGAGATTTCCTTGCCGTTCAGCGTCCCGCGGCCCTTGCCGTATTGCGACTGCAGGTCGGTCGCGATGGTGTTGAGCTCGGTCGCGGCGCCGGGCGTCGTCGGCGCGGGCAGAACGATGCCGGTGCGCAATATGTCGAGCTTGCGCTTCGTATCCGGGCTAAGCCCCGCAACGCTGGCGTATTTCGCCGCTTCGAGGGCGTATTTGACCGACTTTTCGGTGCCGACCGCGTTGATCCGCGCCGCCATCGCGTCGGTGTCCTCGGTGATATAGGTCGCGTTGACCCAGTTCACCTGCGCGCCCTCGACCGTATAGTCGAACAGGTCCTTTTCGACCGCGGCGATAAAGGCGTCGGCGTCCGCGGCCGTGGGGGCGGCGGCGGGGGCGGCTTGCGCAAAGGCGGGGGTCGCCACCGCGAGCGACAGGGCAAGCGACAGCGTTGAAATCATGGCTTTCATGGGGGCGTCCTCTGGATATTCTGATGCGCTCTCGGGCGCGATGGCGGCAATCTGGACCGGCCCGCGGGCAGGGTCAAGCCATCAGGAAGGCAACCATCGCCGCGCCCATCTCGGGCTGGGTGACGCTCGACATATGCGTGCCGGGAATGATGCCGAGCTGCGCATCGGGAAGAACCGCGGCGAGCTCTTCGGCCGAGCCATTGTCCTGATCCTGATCGCCGCAGACGAGCAAGGTCGGCATCGCCAGCGCCGCGAGCATGTCGGGCGTCGTATCGGTGAAGCTGTCCAGGAGCAGGCGCGCTGCAACGCGGTCGATCTTCATCGTCTTCATGAACTGGATCGACATCCAGGTGTCGTCGCCGCGCTTCGCGGTTTCATAGTCGGCGATGACGCGCCGGAAGAATTGCCCGCGCTGCGACCAGCCGGCGAGTCCGGCGAGCCCCATGCCGCCAAGGATCAGCTTGCGCGGTTTGATCCCGGCAACGACGGCGCGCGTGCTTGTTCGCGCGCCCAACGAAAAGCCGCCGAGGTCGAAATCGGAGAGGCCCAGATGCGCGATCAGGTCTTCCAGATCATGCACCAGCACGTCGGGCGGATAATGTTCGGGCTCATGCGGCGCATCGCTCGATCCGTGGACGCGCAGGTCGGGCATGACGACGCGAAAGCCCGCTTCGGCGATCCGCGCCGCCGTGCCGAATTTGATCCAGTTGACTTCGGCGTTCGAAAACAGCCCGTGGAGCAGCACGACCGGGCGCCCCTCCCCCATCTCGCGCCATGCCAGCCGCACGCCGTCGCGTGCTTCGAAAAATCGGGGTTCGATGCTCATGCGCGGCCTATGCCCCGTCGGCCACGGGTTGGGCAAGGCCGATCAGCGCGTCTGCAAGCCCTTCTGCTCCATGCGCCACTTCGCCATCTCGATCCGGTCCTGGCCGAAGAAAGGCTCGCCATCGAAGACCAAGGTCGGCACGCCCCAATGGCCCGCGATCTCCAGCGCGACCTGGTTCGCCGCGATCTCGTTGTCGAGCGTCTCGGCATCGGCCTCCGCCTCTGCATCGAGTTCGGCGAGGCTGAGGCCCGCGCGCCGCGCCGCGGCCGCAAGATGATCGCCAAGGTGCCAGTCCTGCGCCCCGCCCCAGATGAGCTGCGCAACCTCGTGGCAGAAACCCAGGCTCTTGCCGCGCCGCGACGCGGCCTGCCCCAGTCGCGTCAGGCGATAGATATAGGGTTGCTCCGACGCGATCTCGCGCGTCATGACGTTCTGCACGATCGGGTCGGGACGCGGCGGTCCGAAGGGAATGCCGTGGAATTGCGCGACGCGGATCATGTCGCGCATCGTGTAGCTCAGCCAGTTGGGGTGATTGCGCTCGAAAAAATCGGGCTGGCGGATCGCAAGCGGATAAACCGGGCGCAGGTTGATCGACAGGTCATGGCTGGCGGCAAGCGCCCGGTAGCGGCCGATCGCGAGATAGCTGTAGGGCGAGCGAAAGGACCAGAAGAGGTCGGCGGTCAGGGTCATCCCCATATCCTGCCCAAAAAGCGCCCCAGCGCAAGTAGTGTAAAGGAATTTAACACCAAATCAGATATTTCCCCTTGGCGACGCCTCATGGTTGAATATAGTAGCAATTGCTATTATATCTGCTGCCATGAGTGAGACGATCGGCTATCTGCTCAACGACAGTGCGCGGCTGTTCCGGCGCGCCTTCAACGCGCGCACGCGCGACACCGGCATCACCGCGCTGCAATGGCGCATGATCACCTATCTGAAGCGCCACGAGGGCATCCGGCAGGGCCCGCTCGCCGAGCTGATCGAGGTCGAGCCGATCACCCTCTCGCGGATGGTCGACCGGCTCGCCGAGGCGGGGCTCGTCGAGCGGCGGGCCGATCCCACCGACCGCCGCGCCTGGCGGCTTTATCTGACCGCGCGCGCCGGCGACATGCTCGGCGCGATGCGTCCGATCGCCGAAAAGCTCACCGAAGAAGCCACCGAAGGACTGAGCGCCGCCGAAGTCGACCAGCTGGTCGCGCTCGTCGAAAAGGTGCGCGCCAACCTCTCCCGCCGCGAATGCCTAAAAGAGACCGCATAATGGACCAGCTCTCCCCTTCCCGCACCAAGGCCGAAGACGCCGCGCCGGCGCGCGCGCCCAAGGCCGACCCGGTGCCGCCTCCGGCGCAGCCGGCCACTGCCGCCGCAGGCAAGCCGGGGCCGAGCTGGCGCGCGCGCCTGCTGATGTTCGGCCTGCCCGCCGTTTTGCTGGCCGCAGGCGGTTGGTACTGGCTGACGAGCGGCGGATCGGTGTCGACCGACAATGCCTATGTCCAGATGGACAAGGTCTCGATCGCCGCCGAAGTCGGCGGCCGGATCACCGAGGTCGCGGTCAAGGACGGCCAGATGGTGCAGAAGGGCCAATTGCTGTTCCGCATCGACGGCGAGCCCTATGCGCTCAGCGTCGCCCAGGCGAACGCCGCGATCGACGCCGCCAACGTCGATGTCGGCAACCTGTCGGCGAGCCTTGCGGCCACCGGCGTCGATATCAAGGCGGCCGAGGAAGGCCTGGCCTTCGCGCAGTCGAACTTCGCGCGCCAGGCGGCCTTGATGGACAAGGGCTTTACGACCAAAGCGGCCTATGACGCATCGAAACATGCCGTCGAACAGGCACGCGCCGCGCTGGCGCAGGCGCGCGCCGACGCCGCCGAGGCGCGCTCGAAGCTCGCCACCGGCGCAAGCGGGATCAATCCGCAGGTCGAGGCGGCGAAGGTCCAGCGTTCGCAGGCGGAGGTCAATCTCGGCCGCACCGAAGTCCGTGCACCGAGCGCGGGGCGCATCGCGCAGTCCGACCGGCTGCTCGTCGGCCAGATGATGGTGCAAGGCCTGCCCGCCGTGACGATCGTCGACACGCTGCACCCCTGGGTCGAGGCGAATTTCAAGGAAACCGACCTTGCCGACATGCGCGTCGGCCAGCGCGCCGAAATCAGCTTCGACGCCTATCCGGGGCTCAAGGTCCGCGGCCATGTGCTGACGATCGGCGCCGGCACGGGCAGCGAATTTTCGGTGCTGCCGGCGCAGAATGCGACGGGCAACTGGGTCAAGGTGACGCAGCGCGTGCCGGTGCGGATCGCCTTCGACGAAAAGCCGGCGCGCGACATGATCGCGGGGCTGTCGGCCGACGTCAAAGTCTTCACCGACAGATAAGGCCGTGGCGAGCCGCGCCTTTCCCCGCCGGTCCGCCGCCGCGGCCGTCGACGATGCGATCCCGCTGCACGAGCAGGTTCGCTTTCGCGGCCTGCTGACCGTCGCCGTCATGGGCGCGTCGATCATGCAGATTCTCGACACGACGATCGCCAACGTCGCGATCCCGCACATGCAGTCGGCGCTCGGCGCGACGAGCGAGACGGTGACCTGGGTGCTGACGAGCTACATCCTCGCCTCGGCGGTCGCGATGCCGATCACCGGCTGGCTTGCCGATCGCATCGGCCGCCGCGAGTTGTTTCTTGGCGCCATTGCGGGGTTCATCGTCGCGTCGATGGCGTGCGGCGCGGCGCAGTCGCTCGAACAGATGGTCGCGTTCCGCTTCCTGCAGGGGATCAGCGCCGCCTTCATCGGCCCGCTCTCGCAATCGGTGATGCTCGATATCAACCCGCCGGAAAAGCAGGCACGCGCGATGTCGATCTGGGGCATGGGGATCATGATCGGACCGATCCTGGGGCCGATTCTGGGCGGCTGGCTGACCGAGTCGGTCAACTGGCGCTGGGTCTTCTACGTCAACCTGCCCGTCGGGCTGCTGACGCTTGCGATGATGTGGGCTTTGCTTCCCGCGACGCGCAGGCGCGACCGTCGGTTCGACCTGTTCGGCTTTTCCATGCTGGCGCTCGGTCTCTCGGCGCTCCAGCTGATGCTCGACCGCGGCGCGCATCTCGACTGGTTCGACAGCCGCGAGATCTGGATCGAGATGGCGGTCGCGATCGCGTGCCTGTGGATGTTCGTCATCCACCTCTTCACCGGCCGCGAAACGCTCTTCAACCGGCAGATGATGGCCGATCGCAACCTCGTCACCGCGATGGGCTTCATGGTCGTCATCGGCATCGTGATGTTCGCGTCGATGGCGCTGCTGCCGCCGATGCTGCAGAATCTGTTCGGCTGGCCGGTGATCGACACCGGCTGGGTGCTCGCGGTCCGCGGCATCGGCATCCTGATGAGCATGTGGGTCGCGGGCCAACTGCTCGGCAAGGTCGATGCCCGCTGGATGGTCGGCACCGGCCTCGCCATCGCGGGGCTGTCGCTCTGGCAGATGAGCCACTGGTCGCTCGAAATGGGGATGCGGCCGGTGATCGTCAGCGGCCTCGTCCAGGGCATCGGCATGGGGCTGGTCTTCATCCCGCTCAACACCATGGCTTTTGCGACGATCCCGCCGCAGTACCGCACCGACGGGTCGAGCCTGCTCAATCTCTTGCGCAGCATCGGCGCGTCGGTCGGCATCTCGGTGGTCACTACGCTGCTCGGCGCCAATATCCAGACGAGCCACGAGGATCTGGCGGCGCATGTGACCAACAGCTCGACGTCGATGCTCGACGCCTCGACCGCCGACCGTTTCGGCATCGCCGGCGATACCGCGATGGCGATGGTCAATGCCGAGATCAACCGGCAGGCGGCGATGGTCGCCTATATCGACGATTTCTGGCTGATGATGTGGGTGACGCTCGCCGCGGTGCCGCTGGTGCTGTTGCTGCGGCCGCCAAAGCCCGGCGGACCGAACGCTTCAATGGCCGACATGGGGCATTAGGGTAGTGGCTGCTTTGAGGTGAGGAGTGGTCGCACCAAGCTCGTCATGCTGAACTTGTTTCAGCATCCATGGACTGAGCGTTCGTCCGGCGCGGCGCTTAAGGAAATGGCGGACCATGGATCCTGAAACAGCGAGG
>NZ_JAFMTR010000003.1 GCF_018682675.1 Sphingopyxis soli | reverse complement strand
CTCGGCTTCAAAACTCCAGCCGAAACCTTCCTGCCGTTGCACTTCAAATGTGAATCCACACCCTTCGTTTCGCCGGGGTGACGATGAAACGAGGCATATCAGCGCCAAGCGGTTGAAATGCCTGCCCTGGCTTGCTAGCTAATGGGACCAGGGGTCGCGTCTTGCCCGGACCAGGGCAGCCAGATGGAAGGTGTAATGGCGATCTTCTCTCCCATGTTTCGAACCGCCTTGCTGGCGCTCGGTGTTGCCGGAGCAACCGCGGTTCCGGCGCAGGCGCCGTCGCTCGCGATGCTCGACCGCCTCGAAAAGGGCAGCTGGCAGCTCCGCGAACGCGGCAAGGATGCGGTGTTGCAGACGGTCTGCCTCGGCGACGCACGGCGTCTGATCCAGGTCTATCATCCGCGGCAGGGCTGTTCGCGCTATGTCATCGAGGACACGCCGGCCTCGGTCACCGTCCATTACACCTGCCCGGGCGCGGGGCATGGCCGGACGACGATCCGCAGCGAGACGAACCGGCTCGTCCAGATCGACACGCAGGGGATTGCCGACGGCCGCCCCTTCTCGCAGGCCATCGAGGCGCGCCGCGCAGGCGGCTGCTGATCCCTGCGGCCTAACGGCTTGTTAACTATCGCCTGCTAGACGGGTTGGACGACGCACCGATGTGTGTCCTTCTCCCTACGGCTTCATGCCGACCTGGGCCGTGCGGCTCGCGCCGTGCGGCCTGTTTCTTTGTGCGCCGCAATACTTGCGCGCCCGCGGGCGCAGGCCTATCTGGCGCCGATGCAGGATGTTTCCGGGAAAAGCGTCATCGTCCTCCTGTCGGGCGGTCTCGATTCGATGGTGTGCGCAGGGCTCGCGCGCGAAGCGGGGGCGCGGATCGTCGCGCTGACGATCGACTATAACCAGCGCCACCGCGTCGAACTCGAATCCGCCGCGCGGATCGCGGCCTACGTCGGCGCGGCCGAGCATATCGTCCTGCCGCTCGACCTCCGCCGCTTCGGCGGATCGGCGCTGACCGCCGACATCGATGTGCCCAAGGAAGGGGTCGGCAGCGATATTCCGGTCACCTATGTGCCCGCGCGCAACCTCATCTTCCTGTCGCTCACGCTCGGCCTTGCCGAGGCGCGGCAGGCGCAGGACATCGTGATCGGGGTCAATGCGCTCGACTATTCGGGCTATCCCGACTGCCGTCCCGAGTTCATCCAGGGGTTCGAGAAGCTCGCGGCGCTCGCGACGCGCGACGGGGACCAGGGTGTGGCGTTCCGGATCCACGCGCCGCTCCAGCATATGACCAAGGCCGACATCGCGGCCGAGGCTGCACGGCTCGGCATCGATGCGGGGATGAGCTGGTCGTGCTATGACCCGACGCCCGAGGGGCTGCATTGCGGATCGTGCGACAGTTGCCGCCTGCGGTCGAAGGGCTTCGCCGACGCCGGGCTCCCCGACCCGACGCGCTACGCATGACCTACGCCGTCAAAGAGATTTTCCTCACCCTTCAGGGGGAGGGCGCACAGGCCGGGCGCCGCGCCGTCTTCTGCCGTTTTGCCGGCTGCAATTTGTGGACGGGACGCGAGCGGGACCGCGCCAAGGCGATCTGCCGATTCTGCGACACCGATTTTGTCGGCACCGACGGCACGCTCGGCGGCAAATATCGCGATGCGGCGGCGCTGGCGGCGGTAATCGCCCAAAGCTGGGGCGAGGGCGCGGACGACCGCTACGTCGTGCTTACCGGCGGCGAACCGATGCTGCAGGTCGACGCAGCGTTGATCGACGCGCTCCATGCCGAGGGTTTCACGATCGCGATCGAGACCAACGGCACGCAGCATGTTCCGCGCAGCATCGACTGGATTTGCGTCAGTCCCAAGGCGGGTGGCGAACTGGTTCAGAAAAGCGGCGACGAATTGAAGCTCGTCTGGCCGCAGCCGGGAAGCGACGTTGCGATGCTGGCCGATCTGGATTTCGCGCATCGGCTGATCCAGCCGCTCGACGATCCGCATGCTGCGGCCAATGTGCAGGCATGCATCGACCTGGTGATGGCCGACCCGCGCTGGCGCCTGTCGCTGCAGGCGCACAAGAGCCTGGGGCTGCGCTAAAGCCCTATTGGGTCTTTTTCGTCGCGCTGTCGGCAGAGATGGCCTTTTGCGCGACGGGCGCCTCGACCGCGTCGGGATCGCTGCTCTCGTCGGATTCGGCGGTGTCGGTCGTTTCGCTGGCGGCGGCCTTCGGCGCTTCCTTCTTCGTGCCGTCGTCGGGGACGCTGTTGTCGACCGCTGTGCCGTCGCCCGCCGCGTCGTCGAGGATGATCATCGAATCGCTGATCGTGCCCGGCTGCACCTCGACCGCGTCGAGCTTGGTCGTCGATTTGCCCGCGGGCTCGCTGTTGCAGGCGGCGAGCAGGACAATGGGCAGGGCGATGAGGATGGTCCGCGTCATGCCGCCGTTCCTAGTCGCTTGCCGGGAGCTTGTCGAGAAAGGCGGGCAGCGCATCGGCCAGCGCCCGGTCGACCTCGGCGAAGGTGGCCGGGTTGCCGAGCGCGGCCAGGCTCGTCACCGGGAATTCGGCGATTCCGCACGGCACGATCCCGGCGAAATGGGCAAGGTCGGGGTTCACGTTGAGCGAGAAGCCGTGAAGGGTGATCCATCGCTTCACGCGCACGCCGATCGCGCCGATCTTGGCCTCGCGGCCCTGTGCGTCGTCCGTCCAGATGCCGATCCGGCCCTCGGCGCGGCGCGCCTCGACGCCGAGCAGTCCGAGCGCATCGATCACCCAGCCCTCGAGCGCCGACACATAGGCGCGCACATCGCGCCCGCGCCGCGTGAGGTCGAGCTGAACGTAGCCGACCCGCTGGCCGGGGCCGTGATAGGTGTAGCGGCCGCCGCGCCCGGCGTCGAAAACCGGAAAGCGCGGATCGAGCAGTTCGGCGGGATCGGCGCTCGTCCCCGCGGTGTAAAGCGGCGGGTGCTCGAGCAGCCAGATGCGTTCGCCAGCGTGGCCCGCGTGCATCGCGGCGGCGCGCTCCTCCATATCGGCAAGTGCGGCCGCATAGTCGGTCAGCCCAGGCGAGACGTGCCATTCAGGGGTGGGTAGCATGGTCATCGGCCGCGTTTCCTGCCCCTTTGCGCGCGGACAGGCAAGGGGGCGCGGGGGCCGTAGCGACAAGGCTGGACATTGGGGGCGAACAAGGTCAGTCTCCGATCCTGGGCATCTGCCGATAAATATGGGGCATAAATGGCAAAATTCGACATGGGCGCGGCGTGGGAAGACAGCGTGGCATTGATGAAGTCTTACACGGCGCTGACCGGGACCATCGCGGCGTTTTTCCTGTTCCTGCCGTCGCTGGCCGTCGCATGGTTCGGACCCGCACCGATCGAGCCGCCGCAGGGCGCGACGCTGGAGCAGATCGTGGCGACTTTCGAGCAGAATGTCCGGCAGTTTCTGCCCTATCAACTCGCCGTTGCGCTGTTCGCGATCGTCGGAACCCTCGCGATATTGCGGCTGTGGCTGTCGCGCAACGCAACGAGCGTCGGCGAGGCGCTGGCCTTTGCGGGGCGGATGATCCCGACGCTGATCGGCCTGCAGATTCTGACCGGCCTGATCCTCGCGCTGGGCTTCGTTCTTCTGATCATTCCGGGCCTCTACCTGATCGGGCGCCTCGCGCTCGTCTCGCCGCTGGTCGCCGACCGCGGCATTGGCAATCCGGTCGAGGCGATCCGCACGAGCTGGGACATGACGCGCGACAATGGCTGGGCGATCTTCTTCTTCCTGTTGCTGGTGACGATCGCGATCGCGATCATCATGCTGATCCTGAGTGGCGTGGTGAGCGTGATCACCGGAACTGGTCCGGGAATCGGGCATATCGTCAGCGGTTTTGTCGAATCCGCGCTGGGTGTCGTTGCGACGATGGTGACGATCGCGGTTTCCGCCGCGGCCTATCGCCAACTCGCGACCACGGGGGCGTCGACGGTCTTCGAATGAAGGCATTACCCCGTCCGCGCCGGGGAAGGATGCGCGACTGACGTGAATAGAACATAGGAGGTTTGGGGTCGCCTGACGTGACGCAACAACAAGGTCAGGTATGAAAGGGGGAATGAGATGAACAAGATGAGTATCGGTGCGGCCTTTTCGGAGACGTTCGCGTTTCTGAAGGCCAATTGGATGCAGATGTTGATCTGGTTCGGCGGCGCGTTGCTGCTTCTAGGTCTGCTCGGCTATCTGCTTTTGGGTTCCACATTCTCGGCGATGGCGATGTCGCCGGGCGATCCATCCGTCGCGATGGGCGCGTTCGGCAAGATCGGCCTCTTTTCCTTGCTTGCTGCCGTGATCCTCTACGGCGTTTGCATGTTGATATGGCGCGGCGGTTTGTATCCCGGTGAGGCGCCGAATTTTGGCTGGGCGTTCCAGGCGGGTCCTGCCTTTGCGCTCGGGATGATGGTGGTGATGATCGCCGCCTATATCCTGATCTTCATCGTGATGCTGATTTTCGGGCTAATCTTTGGCGCGGCGCTCGGCGGGGCGGGAGCTTTTTCGCCCGGTGCGCTGGAATCAGGCGCGGTCGGCGGCGGCGCGCTCTTCGTCGGCATCATCCTGTATGTCGCGCTGATCGTGTTCCTGCTGTGGGTACAGGGCCGGTTCATCGTAGCCGGACCGATCATGGCGGACCGCCTGACCCGCAATCCGATCACCGGCCTCAGCGAATCTTGGCGTCTGACGCAAGCGTCGCAATGGGTGATCGTCGGCTTCTATGTCGTATTCGCGATCCTGGTGGTCGTTTATATGCTGGTGGTCGGGATGATCGTCGGCGGCATTTTCGGGTCGCTCGCCGGCGGATCGATGGCCGGGGCGATGATCTCGCTGATCGTTTCCGCGGCGGTGATCTATTTGCCGCTGATCATGGTCTCCTTCTCAGTGCCGATCGGCATCTATCGGGCGATCGCGCCAAAGGCTTCGGCTGACGTTTTCGCCTGAACGGACTTCAAGCGAGGAAGGGGCGCTTCGGAGACGGGGCGCCCTTTTCCTATATCAGTTCCACTTGGCGAGCGGCGGCAGGCTCATCAGGATCGCGTCGATATTGCCGCCGGTCTTGAGCCCGAACAGTGTTCCGCGGTCATAGACGAGGTTGAATTCGGCGTAGCGACCGCGCCAGACGAGCTGCTCCTCGCGCTCCGCGTCGGTAAAGGGCTGGCCCATCCGTCGGCGTACGATCTGCGGGAAGACGTCGAGGAAGGCTTCGCCGACCGCTTGCGTGAAAGCGAAGTTGCGATCGAACTCGGCATCGTCGCCGCACTCGAGATGGTCGTAGAAAATCCCGCCGACCCCGCGATGAACGCCGCGGTGCGGGATATAGAAATAATCCTCGGCCCATTTGGCATAGCGTTCGTAGACGTCGGGCCCATAGGGCGCGCAGGCGGCGCGGAAGCGCGCGTGAAAGGCGTCGGTATCCTCTTGGTATGGAATCGGCGGATTGAGGTCGGCGCCGCCGCCGAACCAGCGCTTCGTCGTCGCCAGGAATCGCGTGTTCATATGAACGGCGGGCACATGCGGATTCGCCATATGCGCGACAAGGCTGATGCCGGTCGCGAAAAAGCTGGGGTCCTCGCCAGCGCCGTGGATCGACGCCGCGAAGTCGGGGGCGAATTCTCCGCCGACCGTCGACACGTTGACCCCGACCTTTTCGAAGACCTTGCCGGTCATGACGCCGCGCACGCCGCCGCCGCCTTCGCCGGGCGCGGCGCCTTCGGCCTCGCGATCCCATGGCGTGTAGGAAAAGCTGGCGTCGCTGCCCGCCTCGCGTTCGATCGCCTCGAACTCGGCGCAGATGCGGTCGCGCAGCGATTCGAACCAGGTGCGCGCCGCCTGTTGTTGGTGGTCGAGCGAGATCATGCGGGAAAGCCTTTCGTCTGGCGGAGCGCCTCGGCGAGCGCGATGCCAGCCGCGACCGCGACATTCAAGGATCGAAAGCCCGGCTGCATCGGAATCGCGACCCGCGCGGCCGCGGCCTCGTGAACATGGTGCGGAACGCCGGCGCTCTCTGATCCGAACAGCAGCACGTCGCCTTGACCGAAATCAAAATCGGGAAGCGGCGTGGCGCCCGCGGTCGTCAGCAGCACGATGCGCTGCCCGCCGATCTGCGACCATTGCCGGAAGGCCTGCCAGTCGGGATGGCGCCGGACGTTCGCGCGCACTGCATAGTCCATCCCGGCCCGCTTCAGCGCCGCATCGCCGAACGGGAATCCGCAGGGTTCGACGATGTGCGCGGGCGTACCGAAGCAGGCGGCGGTGCGCAGGATTGTGCCGACATTGCCGGCGATGTCGGGCTGGAACAGGGCGATTTCCATGCCGCTCCCATAGCGCCGGACGGCCCGGGAATCGAGGGCAGGGCGGCCACGCGCAAGCCAGCATGGACAAAGCGGAAATTGCCTGTTGGCAAGCCCGGACAGTGCGGCTATCAGGCCCGCAATTCCCGGAGGGGCCGCCGGGCTGCGCCATGTCGTGTGCGCGTTGCGGGGCGGGTCAATCCTTCTTGGGAACCATGTCAGTTCACCCATGCAAGGGCAGTCGAATGACCAGTGAAACCGATATTTCCGCCGGCATCGAAGATGGCGTGCGGCGCCGGGACTTCATCAACATCGCAGCAGTGAGTTTTGCCGGTGTCGGTGCGGCCGCGGTGGTGCTTCCCCTGGTCAATCAGATGAATCCGTCGGCCGACGTGCTGGCGCAGTCGACCACGGAAATCGACATTTCGGCGATCCAGTCGGGGCAGGCGATCAAGACGAGCTGGCGCAAGCAGCCGGTGTTCGTCCGCAACCTGACGCCCGCCGAAATCGCGGAAGCGAAGAAAGTGCCGCTTTCGGATCTGCGCGACCCGCAGACGATCGACGAGCGCACCAAGCCGGGCAAGGAAAACTGGCTGATCACGCTCGGTGTCTGCACCCACCTCGGTTGCGTGCCGCTCGGCGCCGCCGAGGGCGAGAATCGCGGCGACTTCGGCGGCTATTTCTGCCCGTGCCACGGTTCGCACTACGACACCGCGGCGCGCATCCGCAAAGGCCCGGCGCCCAAGAATCTGGTCGTGCCGCCTTATGAATTCAACAGCGACACCGTCGTGACGATCGGCTGAGGAGCGAGATAAGATGAGCTTTCCCTGGGCCAAGAACTACGAACCCAAGCAGCCGCTGATGAAGTGGCTGGACGAGAAGCTGCCGCTGCCGCGTCTCGTCTATAACGCCATCGGCGCCGGCTATCCGGTGCCGCGCAACCTCAACTATTTCTGGAACTTCGGCGTCCTCGCGGGCGCCGCGCTGGTCATCCAGATCGTCACCGGCATCGTGCTGGCGATGCATTATGCGGCCAATGCAGGCGTCGCGTTCAACTCGGTCGAGCATATCATGCGCGACGTGAACGCCGGCTGGTTCATCCGCTACGCGCATATGAACGGCGCGAGCATGTTCTTCATCGTCGTCTATCTGCACATCTTCCGCGGCCTTTATTACGGCTCGTACAAGGCGCCGCGCGAAATGGTGTGGCTGCTCGGCGTCGTGATCTTCCTGCTGATGATGGCGACCGCCTTCATGGGCTATGTCCTTCCCTGGGGCCAGATGAGCTTCTGGGGCGCGCAGGTGATCACGGGCTTCTTCTCGGCGATTCCGGTTGTCGGCGAGCCGATCCGCGTCTGGCTGCTCGGCGGCTTCGCGCCCGACAACGCCGCGCTCAACCGCTTCTTCTCGCTCCACTATCTGCTGCCCTTCGTGATCGCGGGTGTCATCATCCTGCACATCTGGGCGCTGCACATTCCGGGTTCGTCGAACCCGACCGGCATCGAGGTGAAGGACGAACAGGACACCGTCCCGTTCCACCCCTATTACACCGCGAAGGACGGCGTCGGCGTCGGTGTGTTCCTGCTGCTGTTCGTCGCGCTGACTTTCTTCAGCCCGAACCTGCTCGGCCACCCCGACAACTATATCGCGGCGAACCCGCTCTCGACGCCCGCGCATATCGTGCCCGAATGGTATTTCTGGCCCTTCTACGCGATCCTGCGCGCCTTCACCTTCAACTTCCTGTGGATCGATGCGAAGCTGTGGGGCGTCATCGCCATGTTCGCGGCGATCGCGCTGCTGTTCTTCCTGCCCTGGCTCGACAGTTCGCCGGTGAAGTCGTCGAACTATCGTCCGCTCAACCGCAAGTTCTTCTGGGTGCTCGTGGTCGACGTGCTGATCCTCGGCTATTGCGGCAAGAGCCCGGCCGAACAGCCCTACGTCATCCTGAGCCAGCTCGCGGCCGCTTATTATTTCGCGCACTTCCTGATCATTCTGCCGATCATCTCGCGGATCGAACGCCCCGCGCCGATGCCGAACTCGATCACGGAAGCGGTTCTCGCAAAGCATGCCGACGACGCGTCGGCGGCCACGGCCTGAGCGCCGGACTTTAATAGGAGCTGATACAGCCATGGTTCGTCCGCTCGGTTTTCTCGTCGGTCTGGGTTTCATCGCCGCGCTGCTGTGCGCGATCCTGACCACGCCGCTCACCAATGAGCCCAACGCATCGCACGAGTTCCACAAGCATCCGAAGCATTTGAAACTCGCCAGCGACGGCATGTTCCCGCACTGGGACAAAGCCCAGCTGCAGCGCGGGCTTCAGGTGTACAAGGAAGTCTGTTCGGCCTGTCACAGCCTGCACCTCGTCGCGTTCCGCGATATCCAGGATCTCGGCTACACCGAAGGCCAGGTGAAGACCTTCGCCAAGGGCTTCCAGGTGCCGTCGGTCAACCCCGACACGGGCGAGCCGGCAACGCGCGACGGCCTGCCGTCGGATTATTTCCCCGGCCCTTATGCCAATGAAGTCGCGGCGCGCGCGGCGAACAACAATGCCCTGCCGCCAGATCTCTCGCTGATCACCAAGGCGCGCGAAGGCGGCAAGGACTATGTCTATTCGCTGCTGACGGGGTTCCAGAATCCTCCGGCGAACCTGCCCAAGGAGCTGCGGCCGGGCCCGGGGCTGCACTACAACCCCTATTTCGCGAACCTGAACCTCGCGATGGCGCCGCCGCTCACCAAGGGGCAGGTGACCTTCGCCGACGGCTCGCCGAACACGGTCGAGGCGATGGCCAAGGATGTCACCGCATTCCTGGTGTGGACCGCCGAGCCCAAGCTGGTGAAACGCGTGCAGGTGGGCTGGGCAGCCTTCCTCTTCCTGCTCATCTTCACCACGCTGACCTATCTGTCGTACCGTAATATCTGGGCCGACAAGAAGCATTGAGGACATAAGGGAGGGCGGCCACCACAATGATCGCCCTCCCGCCTCAACCGGACCTCGACCTGGCGTCGCTCGTCCGCACCATCCCGGACTTTCCGAAGCCGGGCATCCAGTTCCGCGACATCACCACCCTGATCGGCGACGCTGCCGGTTTCTCCGAAAGCGTCCGGCGTCTGGCCGCGCGCGCTGCCGCCTATCGTCCCGATTTTATCGTGGCGGTCGAGGCGCGCGGCTTCCTGTTCGGTGCGGCGATGGCGACCGCGCTGGGGCTGGGACTCGTTCCCGTCCGCAAGGCGGGCAAGCTGCCGGGGGTGACGATCGGCGTCGACTATGAGCTGGAATATGGCACCGACCGGCTTGAGCTGCACGAAGGCGCGATCCTGCCGGGGCACCGCGTCGTGCTGGTCGACGACCTGCTGGCGACCGGAGGAACCA
This sequence comes from Sphingopyxis soli, assembly GCF_018682675.1. Classification (GTDB taxonomy): domain Bacteria; phylum Pseudomonadota; class Alphaproteobacteria; order Sphingomonadales; family Sphingomonadaceae; genus Sphingopyxis; species Sphingopyxis soli. Next base: position 40 of record NZ_JAFMTR010000003.1, on the reverse strand, counting down.
TCCTCGCGACCGCCGCGCTGATGCGGAGCGTCGGCGCCGA
>NZ_JAFMTR010000020.1 GCF_018682675.1 Sphingopyxis soli | reverse complement strand
GCGCTTCGCGCTGCCACCTCCCCATGGCTACGCCACAGGGAGGAATTCCGCGTCCGCAACCGGCCGGATCCGGACGACGCGATCAGAAGCTCGTTACCCCCGCAATTTCCCGGCCATGCCGATGATGTCGTCGAGCGGATTGCCGTCGCCGTCCATGTCGAGCATCTTGCCAAGGCCGCCCAGCCCGCCGCCCGACGCACCCGCGCCGCCAAGCACCCCGCCCAGCATCCCGCCGAGCCCGCCCGACGATCCGCCGCCGCCCAAGGCGCCGCCGATCAGGTCGCCGAGCCCGCCGGACCCGCCCTGTTGGCCCTGACCACCCTGCTTCGCCATATAGCCCGCGACCATCATCGCGAGGATCGGCAGCATCTGCTTGAGCAGGCCCGCGCTGATCCCCGTCTGCCCTGCCGCATGGTCGGCGACCGAGCGGCTGACGTCCTTCGCCCCGAAAATCTGGCCGAGCACTTCATTGCCCGGCTCGATCGGGGTCGGCTGTGAGCCCAGCACCGAGTCGAGCAGTCGGCCGCCGCCGAGCTGGCCGAGCAGTGCGCCAAGACCTTCGATCCCGCCGCCACCCTGTGCCTGCTTCTTGAAGCCGCCGAGGATCGCGGGAAGCAGCGCCTCGGCGCCCTGCTGCGCCACGCCGGGCGGAACCCCCAGTTCCTTCGCCATCGATTCGATGCCACCGGCTTGCGCCAATATGTCGGCCAGATTCATATCCAGTCTCCCACTTCGGCACGCGATCCAGCCATGCCGATGGGCGGCAGCATAGCGCCGTCGGCCGGCCAGGAGGAGTCGTTCATTTCGCTGTCATTTACAAATGCATAGGTCCATTCTGCGGCCCAGCGACTCGCCCCGGTCGGGATAGCCGCGCATCTTAGTGGGAGTGAAAAGATGAGCATTTTCGGCAAGATCAAGGACGCGATCTTCGGCAAGAAGGCCGAGGCTGCAGAACCCGCCGCCCCGTCGGCATCGGCAAGCGCGATCGGCGCCGCGGTCGGCGCCGCGACGAGCGCGATGGCTGCCGCGGCCGAAACCTCCGCCGCAATCAGCGAGGTCGACGTCGAGGCAATTCTGTCCGGCGAGGCCGCGAAGGCAGGCCAGGATCTCAACTGGCGCACCTCGATCGTCGATTTGATGAAGCTGCTCGGCATCGATTCGAGCCTCGCCAACCGCAAGGAGCTGGCGACCGAGCTCGGCTACACCGGGGCGCTCGACGGCAGCGCGGAAATGAACATCTGGCTGCACAAGGCGGTGATGCGCGAACTCGCCGCGAACGGAGGCAAGGTGCCCGCCGACCTCACCGACTGACGGACGGTCCACAAATTTCGACGGGGGTCGGGAGAGCGCAGGTTTTCCCGGCCCCTTTTCATTGACCGGCGCGAGCCGCCGCCTAGACAGGTTTCAACAGCAACAAAGTCGCCCGAGGGAGCCTGTTCGTGTCCGATATTCTTTCCACCGCCGTCAGCCGCCGCCAGACGCTCGCCACGCTCGGCGTGGGTGCAGCGGGCCTGGCGATCGCGCATCCGGTCGCCGCGCTGCAGGCGCCGGAGCATGGCGAGGCGCAAAAGCTCCTCGATTCGATCGCCGACAATCTCCTCGCCCTCTCGCCCGAGGGCGCGACCGGGCTTGGCATCGACACCGGCGCGCGTGCCGCGATGCGCGGGCAGCTCGGCGACCGGTCGGCGGCGGGACAACAGAAGATCGCCGACACGCTGAAGGCCGACGTCGCGCGTATCCGTGCGTTCAAGACCGACGGGCTCGACCATGCGACGCGCACCAGCCTCGCGGTCGTCGACAGCGCCTACAGCGTCGCGATCGACGGCTTTGCGCAGCCCTATGGCGACGTCGCGGTCGGCGGCTGGCGCAACACGCCCTATGTCGTGATCCAAAATGTCGGCGCCTATCTGGACATTCCGAAATTCCTCGACAGCGACCATCCGGTCAAGAGCGCCGCCGATGCCGAGGCTTATCTCGCCCGCCTCAACGCCTTTCCGGGGGTGCTGGACGGCGAGACCGAACGCCTCAAAGCCGCAGGCGGACAAGGGCTCATCGCCCCTGCCTTTCTGATCGACAAGGCGGTCATGCAGCTCGAAGCGACGCTCGCCGACGCGAAAGCTGGCGGCGGGATGGTCGAGAGCCTCGTCACCCGCGCCGCGGCGGCGAAGATCGCCGGCGACTGGGCCGCGCGGTCGTCGAAGATCGTGCAGGGTCCGGTCGCCGCCGCGCTCGAACGCCAGCTCGCCGAGTTGAAGGCGCAGCGACCGAAGGCGACGATGGACGCCGGCATGTGGGCGCGGCCGCACGGCGACGAATTCTACGCCTGGGCGCTTCGCGCCTCGACAACGACGCGGATGACGCCCGACGAGGTCCATGCGATGGGCCGCGAACAGCTCGCCGACCTGCACGGCCGGATGGACCCGATCCTCAAGAAGCTCGGCTACACCAACGGCTCGGTCGGCGACCGGATGAACGAACTCGCCAAGGATCCGCGCTTCAAATTCCCCGACAATGATCAGGGCCGCGCCGAGATCGTCGCCTATATCCAGACCTGGCTCGGCAAGATCCGCGCGCAATTGCCACGCGCCTTCCGCACGCTGGTGAAGGGCAATGTCGAGGTGAAGCGGCTCCCGCTCGCCGAGGAACCTGGCGCGCCAGCGGCCTATGGCGGCGCGGGGTCGATCGACGGCAGCATCCCCGGCCGGTTCTGGATCAACCTGCGCACCACCGATCTGCACAGCAAATATTCGCTGCCCGATTTGACGATGCACGAGGCGATCCCCGGCCATGCGTGGCAGGGAGAATATGCGCATTCGATGCCGCTCATCCGCACGATGCTGGCGTTCAACGCCTATTCGGAAGGCTGGGCGCTCTATGCCGAACAGCTCGCCGACGAACTCGGCCTCTACGACGATTTCGAGGTCGGGCGGCTCGGCTATCTTCAGTCGCTCGCCTTCCGCGCCTGCCGCCTCGTCGTCGACACCGGCATCCACGCCAAGCGCTGGACGCGCGAGCAGGGGGTCGAATTCTTCGTCAGGGAAAACGGCTCGAACCCGCTCGAGGTCGCGAGCGAAGTCGACCGCTATTGCAGCTGGGTCGGCCAGGCGTGCGGCTACAAGGTCGGGCACAGCGAGATCGTCCGCCAGCGCGGCCGGGCACAGACCGCACTGGGGACAAAATACGACCTCCGCGATTTCGACGATACGGTGGTCAAGGGCGGCAATGTCCCGCTCGACGTCCTCGCGAAGAATGTCGACGAATATATCGCGGGAGCGAAGGGCTAGTATCGTGTGTCCCCGCAAAGGCGGGGACCCATCTCCCAAGGTTCAAAATTGCGCCGACCGGAGATGGGCTCCCGCCTTCGCGGGAGCACACCGCCTTATTTATGCGCCACAGGCAAAGGCATCCGATCGGGTTCGACGAACCCGCGCCGCGCCGGGACCGAAAAAAGCAGCTCGCGGCTGTAGAAGCGCAGCGGCCAGTCGCGACGGCCGACGTCGGACAGCAGCATCGCGTTGACACGCTCGACAAGGCTCGTTGCGGTGGTCTCCGATAGGAAGAGCCGCACGCCCGCGACATAGGCTCGCGTGATGCTGTCGTGATAGCCCTGCGTATCGTCGTTGACGCCGCCGACGCTCTCGTTGAAGCGGCGGATGATGCCGCCAATCTCGGCATCGACGTCGATATCGGGGCGCTCGCTCAGCAGCCACAGGCAGGCGCCGAGATGCGCCTCGTGCGTCCAGGCTTCGCGCGGCAGCGCACAGGCGAGCAGGCCTTCGCCAAGCGCGCGGATTTCGGAATCGCGCTCGAACAGGCGCGGCGAAAATTCGGTGGTCATCTGTCCGGTCCTTCCGGGTGATGGAGCACCCGGAAGATCTCCGGGCTGATTATGCTGCGACGGCCGCCTGCGGCGCGGCCTGACGGACGCCCTCGTCGACATGCTCCGCAAATTGGGCGAAATTGTCGATGAATTGCCCGACCAGCGTTTGCGCGGTGCGGTCATAGGCTGCCTTGTCGGCCCAGGCTTCGCGCGGGTCGAGCAGCCCGCTGTCGACGCCCGGCACCGCGACCGGCACCATGAAGCCGAAATTCGGGTCCTTGCGGAATTCGGCGTCGTTGAGGCTGCCGTCGAGCGCGGCGTTGAGCAGCGCGCGCGTCGCCTTGATCGGCATGCGCTTGATGCCGTCCATCGTCGCCATGCCGCCGGTCCAGCCGGTGTTGACCAGCCAGCACTGCACCCCGCCCTTGGCGATGCGTTCCTTGAGGAGGTTGCCGTACACCGACGGGTGGCGCGGCATGAAGGGCGCGCCGAAGCAGGTCGAGAAGGTTGCCTCGGGCTCGGTCACGCCGATCTCGGTCCCCGCGACGCGCGCGGTATAGCCCGAGAGGAAGTGATACATGGCCTGGTCGGGGGTCAGCTTCGCGATCGGGGGCAGCACGCCATAGGCGTCGGCGGTCAGCATGATGATGTTGGTCGGGACCGGACCCATATTCTTTTCCGAAGTGTTCGGAATGAAATCGATCGGATACGAGCCGCGGCTGTTCTCGGCGAGGCTCGCATCGTCGAAATCGAGTTCGCGCGTTTCCGGGTCCATCACGACATTCTCGAGCACCGTGCCGAAGCGCTTCGTCGTCGCGAAAATCTCGGGCTCGGCCTCGGGCGAGAGGCGGATCATCTTGGCATAGCAGCCGCCCTCGAAATTGAAGACCGCGGTGTCCGACCAGCCATGCTCGTCGTCGCCGATCAGCGTGCGCGATGCGTCGGCCGACAAGGTCGTCTTGCCCGTGCCCGACAGGCCGAAGAAGACCGCCGTATCGCCATTCGGACCGATGTTCGCCGAGCAGTGCATCGGCATGACGCCCTTCACGGGCAGCAGATAGTTGAGGATGCCGAACACCGACTTCTTCATCTCGCCGGCGTACTGCGTGCCGCCGATCAGGATCAGCTTTTCGGTGAAGTTGACCGCGATCACCGTCTCGGTGCGCGTGCCGTGCTTGGCGGGGTCGGCGCGGAAGCTCGGCAGGTCGATGATCGTATATTCGGCCGCGAACGCCGCCAGCTCCGCCGCGGTGGGGCGGCAGAGCAGGGTGCGGATGAACTGGCTGTGCCAGGCGAATTCGGTGATGACCTGCACGCCGACGCGATGCTCGGGCTGCGAGCCGCCGAACAGCTGCTGACGATAAAGGCGCGGGCGCTCGGCGAGGTGCGCAAGGAAATCGGCCTTCAGCGCCGCAAAATGCTCGGGGGTCATCGGGACGTTGGTCTTGCCCCACCAGATGGTGCCCCGCGTCTCGTCGTCCTGGACGATGAACTTGTCCTTGGCGCTGCGCCCGGTGTGCTTGCCGGTCTGGACGACCAGCGGGCCGTCCTTGGCGAGCAGGCCCTCGCCGCCGCGGATTGCTTCCTCGATCAACGCCGAGGTTCCAAGGTTCTCGGCTACGTCGGCCTTCGTGTCGACGGTGTCGGCGCCGATTGCAAGCTTCGTCATTTTCTTCGCCTCTCCTCTGTCCCGACCGCACCTTTGCATAGGTATGCAGCACATGCCATGCGAGAGCGATGGGCCCGCATGACCATGGGGTGCCGACGGATACGTCGATTCTGAAATCCCGGCCGCGTTAGCGATGATGAGGGCCGAGGTCAAAAGATTAAAGGGTAAATGACCGTCCGGTCGGGCCCGGTTGTCGCTCGGCCGCTTATCGGCTAATCGCTCGTTGGTCCGCCCAATGGAAAGAGCATGACGGCAACCATCGCGCTGGTCGACGACGACCGCAACATCCTGCAATCGCTCTCGATCGCCCTCCAAGCCGAAGGGTTCGTCACGCGCGTCTATTCGGATGGCGAGGCGGCGCTGAAGCCGCTGATCGACAACCCGCCCGACCTCGCCGTCTTCGATGTCAAGATGCCGCGCATGGACGGGCTCGAACTGCTCCGTCGGCTGCGCGAGAAAAGCCAGCTTCCCGTCATCTTCCTGACCAGCAAGGACGACGAGATCGACGAGGCGCTCGGCCTCGCGATGGGCGCCGACGATTATATCGCCAAGCCCTTCTCGCAGCGGCTGGTGATCGCGCGCATCCGCGCGATCCTGCGCCGCGTCGAGCTCAACCGCGCGGCGCCGAGCGAGGATGAGGAACCCGTCGCCGATCCGATCAGCCGCGGCCGACTGACGATGGACCCCGCGCGCCACAAGGTGAGCTGGGACGGCAAGGACGTCACCCTGACCGTCACCGAATTCCTGATCCTGGAGACGCTGGCGTCGCGCCCCGGCATCGTGCGCAGCCGCAACCAGTTGATGGACGCGGCCTATCAGGACGATGTCTATATCGACGACCGCACGATCGACAGCCACATCAAGCGGCTGCGCCGGAAATTCCGCGAGGTCGACCCCGAATTCGACGCCATCGCGACCCTGTACGGAGCGGGCTACCGCTTTTCCGATGACGGCTGACAGCAAGCGACCCGAGGGCAGCCTTGCCGAGCAGGAAGAGGCGCCGCTCGTCTGGTCGGCGCGCTGGTCGCTGACGACGCGCATCCTTGCGGTCAACATCCTTGCGATCATCCTGTTCGGCGGCGGCTTCTTCTATCTCGACACCTATCGCACCCGCCTTGTCGATACCCGCATGGACGTGATGGCCGACCAGCTCGCGCAGCTCGACGAGGCGCTCGAGGCAGCCCGCCCCGACCAGCGCCAGCGCCTGATCGACAGCTTCACCCGCGCGACCGAATCGCGGCTGCGCTTCTATGCGCCCGGCGGCGCCAAGCTGTCGGACAGTTTCACGAGCGGTCCGCCGACCTACACGCTGCGCGACCCCGATCTCCAGCCATGGAAGCGCGATGCCGCGCGCGCGATGGATCGCGGCATCGACTGGATCGTCGGCGCGCCGACCTATCCCGATTTCGAGGAGCCGCGAACCGATGTGGGCGGGGCCTGGCCCGAAGTCGTCGAAGCCTTCCGCACCGGCAAGGCGAGCAGCCGCTTCCGCTACGCCCCCGAACGCACTCCGCTGCTCAGCGCGGCGCGCGTCGTCGACCTCGAAACGCCCGAGGTGATGATGATGACGCTCAACGCGCGCGACATCACGCGCACCGTCCGCGCCGAGCGCCTGCGGCTCGCGATCGTCGTTTCGATGGTGCTGATCACCTCGGTTCTTCTCTCGCTGTTCCTTGCGCGCACGATCGTCCGCCCCTTGCGCCGGCTCGCGCGGGCTGCCGTGCGCGTTCGCCTCGGCCGCGCGCGCGAGGTCGTCGTGCCGCGCCTGCCCAGCCGCCGCGACGAGATCGGCACGCTCGCGCGCGCGCTGAGCGACATGACGCAGGCGCTGCGCGAACGCATCGACGCGGGCGAGCATTTCGCGGCCGACGTGACGCACGAGCTCAAGAATCCGATCGCGTCGGTCCGCTCGGCGATCGAGGGGCTGGGGCGCGTCACGACCGACGCGCAGCGCGAGCAATTGCTCGCCATCGCCGACGAGGACGTCCGCCGCCTCGACCGGCTCGTCACCGACATCAGCGATGCGAGCCGCATCGACGCGCAGCTCTCGCGCACCCTGTTCGAGCCGATCGACATCGGATTGATGATCGAATCGATGCTCGCGGGCCGCGCCGCGCGCGCCGGGAACGGGCCGAACCCGCGCATCGCCTTCGCCCGCCCGCGCAAGGGCACGACGACGGTGATGGGCGACGGCCACCGCCTCGAACGGGCGATCGACAATGTCATCGACAACGCGATCAGCTTCTCCCCCGATGCGGGCCTCGTCTGCATCGCGGCGACGCGGCTCGGCGACGAGGTGCATATCCGCGTCGACGACGACGGCCCGGGCATCGACCCCGACCAGCGCGAGGCCATCTTTCGCCGATTTCACAGCGAAAGGCCGCGCGACGAAGCGTTCGGCAAGCACAGCGGGCTGGGGCTGGCGATTGCCCGGACGATCATCGAGGGGCATCAGGGAACGATTTCCGCGCGCGACCGCGACGACGGCAAGCGCGGCGCGAGCCTGCTGATCACCCTGCCCGCGCGCGAACGATCGGAAGAGCAGGGTTAACGCTCGCCGCCCCATCTTCCTTGCAGCGGCGTAACATCGCCGTTAAGCCCCGGTGATGTTCCCGAGCAGGACCAAGCCCGAGATCCAGAATATCCACGCCAGCTGCGTCGCGGCGGGCAGTGGCGGCGTGCTGATCCTCGGCAATTCGGGGCAGGGCAAGTCCGACCTCGCGCTGCGCTTGATCGACAAGGGAGCGCGGCTGGTCGCCGACGACCGCTGCGACATCTGGTACGACCGCGACCGGCTGTGGTGCCGCCCGCCCGAGGAGCTGGCCGGCAAGCTCGAGGTACGCGGGATCGGCATTGTCGAAAAGCCTTGGACCGCGCCGGTGCCCCTGGCACTCGCGGTGCGCCTCAGCGACCGTTACGACCGGATGCCGGCGGTGGGTCAGGTCGAGATGGTCGCCGGTCACCCGCTTCCCGCGCTGCTGCTCTCGGCCTTCGAAGCCTCGGCTCCGATCAAGATCCTGCTCGCGCTGGAACGGCTGGCTCCCGAGCGATGACCGCGGCCGCCGCAGAGCCGCGCCTGCTCCTCGTCACGGGACTCTCGGGCGCGGGCAAGTCGACCGCGCTCAAGGTGCTGGAGGATCTGGGCTGGGAGGTCGTCGACAATCTGCCGCTCGCGCTGCTCGATGCGCTGATCGAGGCGCCGGCGAAGCGCAGCGAGGCGAACCGGCCGATCGCGGTCGGCATTGACAGCCGCAGCCGCGGCTTTCGGCCCGCGCTGCTTGTCAAACAGATCAAGGAATTGCGCCAGAACGGCGGCCGCGATGTCCAGACCTTGTTCCTCGATTGCGCGGGCGCCGAACTCGAACGCCGCTTCTCCGAAACCCGCCGCCGCCATCCGATGGCCGAGGATCGCCCCGCCGCCGACGGCATCGCGCGCGAACGCGAGATGATGGAGCCGCTCCGCCGCTGGGCCGAGCATGTCGTCGACACCACCAACTACAGCAGCAACGACCTGCAACAGGAGGTCCGCCAGCGGTTCGGCGACACCGAAGAGGGCGCGCCGGTCCTCAATGTGCTGAGCTTCGGCTTCGCGCGCGGTTTGCCGCGCAACGCCGATCTGGTTTTCGACATGCGCTATCTGCGCAATCCGCACTGGGATCCGACGCTCAAGCCTGGCACCGGACTCGACGCCGATGTCGCGGCCTATGTGATGGCCGATCCCGCCTATGCGGACAGCGTCGCGCAGATCGAAAGGCTGATCCTGACGCTGCTGCCGCGCTATCGCGCCGAGGGCAAAAGCTATGTCACCATCGCTTTCGGCTGCACTGGCGGACGCCACCGGTCGGTCCATGTCGCATCGCGTGTTGCCCAAACGCTACGCGAGTCCGGTTATGAGCCAGTGCTGACCCACCGCAATCTTGACTCGGCGCCGCAAGATGGGCTTGAGGGCAAGCCCCCGCCCGCAGCTCCCGCGGCCGGCGGCGACAGATAAGGGTCTCGCATTTCATGCCCACCGACAAAGCACTGCCGCTCCTCGGGATGGTCCTTGTGACCCACGGCCGGCTGGCCGAGGAAATGGTGACCGCGATGGAGCATGTCGTCGGCCCGCAGCGCGCGATCGCCACCGTCTGCATCGGTCCCAACGACAATATGGAGATGCGCCGCAAGGAAATCGCCGACGCGATTCGCACCGTCGATGAGGGGCGCGGCGTGATCATGCTGACCGACCTGTTCGGCGGCACCCCGTCGAACCTCGCGATCAGCCTGCTGGAGAGCGGCCGGACCGAGGTGATCGCGGGCGTCAACCTGCCGATGCTGATCCGGCTCGAAAGCGCGCGCAAGACGATGGACCTGCGCGCTGCGGTTACCGCAGCGAGAGAAGCGGGCCAGAAATATATCTCCGTCGCATCGGAGATGCTGGGAGTGGGACCATGAGCGAAGCCAGCGAGACGGTCGAGATCACCAACCAGCGGGGACTCCACGCACGCGCGAGCGCCAAGTTCGTGACCTTCGTCAGCCGCCTGCCCGACACCGTTTCGGTCGAGGTCGAAAAGGGCGGATCGCGGGTCAACGGCACCTCTATCATGGGGCTGATGATGCTTGGCGCCGCGAAGGGCGACCGCATCACGATTCACACCCGCGGCGACGGCGCCGATGCCGCGCTGCTGAAGCTCGTCGGGCTGGTCAAGGACAGCTTCGGCGAGGATTGATCCCATGGCGACCGGTCGCCGCAGCCGCATCGAAAGCCTTTCCAACCCGCTGGTCAAGCGGATGCGCCTGCTGCGCGAAAAGCGGCACCGGCGCGCCGAGGGGCTGTTCCTGGCCGAGGGGCTGCGCATCGCGACCGAGGCACGCGAGGCGGGCGTGCTGCCGCAATGGCTGTTTCTGGCCAATGAGGGCGCGGGTCATCCGCTGGCGCAGACGCTGGTCGAGGCGACGCTGGCGGGCGGCGGCGAGGTGATCGACACCGCGCCCGCGATCCTCTCCAAACTGTCGGGCAAGGACAATGCGCAGACGATCGTCGGCATCTATGCCGAACCGAAAACCGCGCTGGCCGACCTCGACCGCAGCGCTGCGCCGATCTGGCTCGTCGCCGAGCGGCTGCGCGATCCGGGCAATCTCGGCACGATGCTGCGCACCGGCGATGCGGTCGGTGCAGGCGGGCTGATCCTGCTCGATGAGTCGACCGATCCCTATGCGGTCGAGGCGGTGCGCGCCAGCATGGGGGCGATTTTCACCCAGCGCCTTGTGCAGGCCCGCTGGGAGGAATTCCTGCCCTGGCTGCGCAGCGGTCCCGGCCAGTTGGTGGCGACCTGGCTCGGCGACGATACGCGGGATTATCAGGCGGTGCGCTATGCGGCCCCGACCTTCATCCTGATCGGCAATGAATCGCAGGGAATGCCCGAAGCCTATGCCGCAGCCGCCGACGTGCGCGTGAAGATGCCGATGATGGGCAAGGCCGACAGCCTGAACGCCGCCGTTGCGGCGGCGGTCATGGCCTATGAGGTGCTGAACCAGCGGCGACCGAGTTAGCGCCGGTTCATCGGCGCGACATCGGATGCCGCATAGAAGCATTGCTCGAGAAACATCGTCACCCTGAACGTGTTTCAGGGCCCATGTTCTGACGCCGGCGTGGAACGAAAAGGCGGGCCATGGATGCTGAAACGAGTTCAGCATGACGAGTGGAGGAGACGATCCATGCTTCGATATGCGCCCCTGGCCATGTTGGCCCTCGCCGCCTGCGCACCCGCCGCTCAGCCGCCGCAGGGTCCGAAACCCGCCGCCTATTTCGCGCTCGGCACCGAGCCCGGCTGGACGCTCGAGATCACCCCCGAACAGCTGAACTACAACGGCGACTATGGCGAGACGAAGATCGCCGTCGCCAACCCCGGCGCGCGGCCGTCGTTCAACGGCGAACGCTATGTCACCGACCGACTGACGGTCGACGTCACGCACGCACCATGCAGCGACGGGATGAGCGACCGCCGCTATCGCGACACGGTGACCGTCACCGCCGGCGGCAAGACGGTGAAGGGCTGCGGCGGCGACGTGCTGCCGCCCGGCGAGCTTGCAGGGACGAGCTGGACCTTCGTGTCGATCGGCGGCGCGCCGGTCGCGGGCGACCGCGCGACCTCGCTGCAATTCGACGGCGCGCGCCTCAGCGGCAGCGCGGGATGCAATCGCTTCTCGGGCAGCTACAGGATCGAGGGCAGCACGCTGACCGCCGGGCCGCTGATGGCGACGAAAATGGCGTGTCCCGGTGCGGGTATGATGCAGGAAAGCGCCTTCTTCGCGCTGATGCGCGGTCCGGTCAGCCTCGGCTTCCCGAGCGACGGCACGCTCGAAATCACCGCAGCCGATGGTCAGAAGGCAGTGCTGAAGCGGGTGATTTGAACCATCCCCCACGCTCTCACCACGTCACCCCGGCGAACGCGAATATCCAGCTTCTTCCTTCTTTGCGTTCTTTGCGCCTTTGCGTGAGATAAATTTGGATCACGCAAAGGCGCAAAGACCGCAAAGGGTCTTCGGTCTGCCGCTTGTGCTCGCTCGCAGACAATGCACGAAGTTGGATTCCCGCCTTCGCGGGGACGGCGGATGTGGGTTATTCCCCATCGTTGACCGCCGCCGGGGCGCTCGTCAGTTTGGCGCTCGGCCGGATTGCAGACTCGATCATAGGCGGCGTTTCGAGTGACTTGCCGCCAGTATCGATGTTCAGGCTTTCGAATTTTTTGGCGCTCGAAATGACCTGCCGATCAAGGCTGCCAAGAAAATCATTATATGCCGACGAAGCGCGCTGGAGATTTTGGCCGACCTTCGCAACATGCTCCCCCATCTTATACAGCCGGGCGTGGAGTTCCTTGCCAAGGTCTGCAATCTCTCGAGCCTGTCCCATTAATTTTTCCTGCCGCCACATTCCAGCCATGACCTTTGCGAGCGCAAGCATGTTGATGGTCGAAGCGATAATCACACCGTTTCTAAAGGCGCCCTCAATAAGGTCCGGGGCGCGTTCCGCAGCGGCAGATAGAAAATGCTCGCCAGGCACGAACATCACCACAAAGTCCGGCGATTTCTCGAACTGCTGCCAATAGCCTTTGCGGCCAAGATCAGCAGCATAGGTTCTCAGTGCATTGGCATGCTGCAGCAACAAATGGGCCCGCTTGGTTTCGTCATCCTCGTCGTAAGCGGCCTCGAAGTGCACCAGGGGGCACTTGACGTCGATCACAATGCAACGGTCGCCCGGCAAATTTATGATGCAATCGGGCCGAAGCTGGCGCTCGCCGTCATTAACGGAGGTTTGCAGTGCAAAATCGATATTCTCGGCCAAGCCGGCCGATTCCAGGATCGTGAGAAGTTGCTGTTCGCCCCAACGTCCACGCGCCTTCGGGCTTGAGGTCATAACGTTCGCGAGTCGGGACGCCTCTTTGCGAACGACGTCATTGCTTAAAGCAAGATCGGAGATCGCTTTGTTCAACTCGGCATAGCTCCCAACCCGCGCCTTTTCGATCGCTCCCAGCTTCTCATCATATTGCTTGAGGCTATCCGTGACCGGCTGCAGCAGCTTCGCAATCTTTTGCTCCGCCATATCTTCGCTCTGCTTAAAGCGATCGGCGGCCCGTGACAGAAAATCCTGCTGCGCCTTATCCAGCATCGTCTGCCCGACCTCGCGGAATTGCGCGGTGAGCGCCGTCTGCGCGTCGCGAAGCTGCGCGATCTGCGCCTCGTGAGCCTCGTCGCGCACCTTCTGTTCGGCAAGCAGTGCGGAAAGTCGAATGTCCGCCGCCTTGCGCGCCTCGGCTTCCGCAGCAAGGTCGGTCACCGCCGCCCTGAATCGCTCGGACAATCCATCGCGCTCGGCCTTGAGCACCCCCGCCTGCCGCCCGGCAAGCAGCCAGCCGATCAGGCCGCCGAGACAGAGAGCGGCAAGGGCGATAGCGAGCGCGGTGACATCCATGCGCGGAACATAGATCGAACACCGCACCTCTGGCTAGCGCTAAAATCCCCTCAGAGGAGATCGCTCGCGACGTCGAGTTCGCGCACGCGGCGCTTCTGCCGCGCCGCATCGACGAGCCGGCGCAGTTCTTCGCGCCGTTCGGCCGCACGGTCGATATGCGGCATCACGAGTGCGCCCTCGCGCGTCGTCTCGTCGGACGAATCGATGCTGATCGTCCCGATCCCCGCCCATTGGTTGATCAGCGTGAAGTCCATGCGGACGTCCTTCACCCGATAGAGCTCGATCTCGTCGACGCTCTTGACGAAAATCCCCTTGCGCAGGATCAGCCGGTCCTCGGTGAGCTCATAGGTCATGTCGAGGTTGCGGATCCTCTGGACGAGGATGATCAGGAGGCCAACCCCGACGAGACAGAGCAACAGGGTCAGCCAGCCGACGAGCGTGCCGCGCAGCCAGCCCCAGGTCGAGGAACGGAAGCGATCGATAACTTCGGGCACGGGCACCTCCCCAATGAACAGATTGGCCTAAACGATCAGATTGGCAACAACATAGCGCGCGATCAGCAGCGACAGGATCGCGATACTCGCGCGCCGCCCTTTCACCCACATCGCCGCGACGACCAGCGCGACGAAAAGCAGCGTCATCCCGAGCGGAAATGGCCGGAACAGTAACCGCGACAGGTCGGGATGATTGAGGAAATAGGCGAGTTGCGCGCCCAGCAGCACAAGCAGCAGGCCGAATACCAGGCGGCGCACGCGAAAATAATGGGTGTCCAGATTGGCGAACCCCTCGGGATGCGAGGGAAAGACGAGTCGCGCCGCAAGAAAATAGAGGCCGGCGAAAGCCACCACCGCCATCAGCGCGGCCGACGACACGACGACATCCGCTTTCACGCGCCATGCCGAGGCCCAGAACGACAGCAGGTCGAGCATCACGAACACCGCGAGGAGCGGCGTCAGCGACCCGATCGCGAACCGCCCCTTCTCGGCCTCCGCCGCGAACCGCGCCTCGAGCGCGCGCCCGAGCCCGCCGAGCAGCTCGACCATCGAGAGGCCGAGAAGCAGGCTGTAGAGCGCGAAGACGAACTCGAAATCGCTCACGCCCCCGCTCCCCACTCGGCCGGCAGGATCGCGCGATAGGATTCGGCATCGGGCGCGCCACCGACAAGGCGGCCCTGCGTCAAAAGCCAATAGTGCCGGACGATCTCGGCCTGCTGCTCCAGCCCGTAACGTTCGAGCGGCCAGCCGGGTTTGAGGCTGTAATCATAGGTCGCGAACGGATGCCGCATCAGCACCAGATACCAGCGGCCGCGCCGCTGCGCCTGCCAGACATGCGTCATCTCGTGAAGGAACAACCCCTTCGCCGCCAGTTCCGCCTCGCGCCCGCCGGCCGGGCATGAGAAATCGTCGCAATAGACACTGCCTTTCGGGTGGAAGTGCAAATCGCCCATCGGCGCCATCACGATGCGGCGCGGCTGGAAGAATATCCACTTATAGTGGCGCACGCGAACGCGCGCATAGTCGATCGCTTCGCCGAACACGGTCCGGGCGAGTGCGATCTCGCCGGTCGTGAGAGGTCGCGACGGCCGCGGCATCAAAACCCCGTCATTGCCAAGAGCCCCGGACCTGATCCGGGGCGCCGCGGCAATCCAGCGTGTCCGTTAAACCGCGTCGGATTGCTTCGCTTCGCTCGCAATGACGAAGCGTCAGAACGCACGCTTACTTCTTTTCCGGGTCCGGCGCCTTGTCGGCGTCCATCGCGCCATGGCCCATCTTGCTGTGGTCCATCGCCGCCTCGCCGCCGGTGTCGGCTCCGGCAGCCTGCTTGATCGGCAGGTCGAAGAGGATGCGCTCATTGTTGTTGTTGGTGAACACGAAGGCCATCGGCAGCTTGCCCGCGCGCACGGCGGCCGGATTGATGTTCCAGATCATCAGATGCTTGCCGCCGGGCTTGAACTCCAGCTTGCCTTCGGCGGGCACATCCGCGCTCATCAGCGGCTTCATCGTCACGACACCATTTTCCTTGACGCTCTCGTGCATTTCGACGCGCTGCGCCAGGTCGGCGGTCACCGCCATCAGTTGCACGTCGCGCGGCCCCCCGGTGACGGTGAAATATCCAACCGCCGGACGGTCGGGCGTCGCGCCCATCTGGATATAGCCGCCGACCACATTGAGCTGCGGTCCGGCGCCCAGATTCTCCTTGCACCCGGCCAGCGTGAAGGCGGCGGCGGCAAGGGCTGCACCGATCAATGCGCGGCGTGCGAAGGGCTTCATCGTTCTGGGACTCCCGAAATGCGTCAATTTTCATCGTCCAGATAAGCCGTCAAAGCCCTTGTGCCAAGCTAAAGCGCACCTATATCGCCCCCAACATTTCCATGTGAGGCGTGCCTTTTGAGGGCGCCCAAAAAGCAACAAGGACGTTGATAATATGGCCAAAGTGATCGGGATCGACCTCGGCACCACGAACAGCTGCGTCGCGGTGATGGAAGGCGGCAAGCCCAAGGTTATCGAAAATGTCGAGGGGACGCGCACGACGCCGTCGATCGTCGCCTTCGCAAAGGACGGCGAGCGCCTCATCGGCCAGCCGGCAAAGCGCCAGGCCGTCACCAACCCCGAGAACACGATTTTTGCGGTGAAGCGCCTGATCGGCCGCCGCTTCGACGACCCCATGACCAAGAAGGACATGGAGCTCGTCCCCTATACCATCGTCAAGGGCACCAACGGCGACGCGTGGGTCAAGGCAGGCGGCGAGGATTATTCGCCGTCGCAGATCAGCGCCTATATCCTCCAGAAGATGAAGGAAACGGCCGAGGCCTATCTCGGTGAAAAGGTCGAGCAGGCGGTGATCACCGTCCCCGCCTACTTCAACGACGCGCAGCGCCAGGCGACCAAGGACGCCGGCAAGATCGCTGGCCTCGAAGTGCTGCGCATCATCAACGAGCCGACCGCGGCGGCGCTCGCCTATGGCCTCGACAAGACCGAGAACAAGACGATCGCGGTCTATGACCTTGGCGGCGGCACCTTCGACATCTCGATTCTCGAAGTCGGCGACGGCGTGTTCGAGGTGAAGTCGACCAACGGCGACACCTTCCTCGGCGGCGAGGATTTCGACAGCAAGCTCGTCGAATATCTCGCCGACACCTTCAAGAAGGACGAGGGCATCGACCTGCGTTCGGACAAGCTCGCGCTGCAGCGGCTGAAGGAAGCCGCCGAAAAGGCGAAGATCGAACTGTCGTCGGCCGCGACGACCGAGGTCAATCTGCCCTTCATCACCGCCGATGCCAACGGGCCGAAGCACCTGGTGAAAACGATCACCCGCGCCGACCTCGAAAAGCTCGTCGAGGATCTGATCAAGCGCACGCTCGAGCCCTGCAAGAAGGCGATCAAGGACGCCGGCGTGTCGGCGAGCGAGATCGACGAAGTCGTGCTCGTCGGCGGTATGACGCGCATGCCGCGCGTCCGCGACGTCGTGAAGGACTTCTTCGGCAAGGAACCGCACACCGGTGTGAACCCCGACGAAGTCGTCGCGATCGGCGCCGCGATCCAGGCGGGCGTGCTGCAGGGCGACGTCAAGGACGTGCTGCTGCTCGACGTGACCCCGCTGTCGCTCGGCATCGAGACGCTGGGCGGCGTGTTCACGCGCATGATCGACCGCAACACCACCATCCCGACCAAGAAGTCGCAGGTCTATTCGACCGCCGACGACAACCAGTCGGCGGTGACGATCCGCGTGTTCCAGGGCGAGCGCGAAATGGCCGCCGACAACAAGCTGCTCGGCCAGTTCGACCTCGTCGGCATCCCGCCGGCGCCGCGCGGCGTGCCGCAGATCGAGGTGACCTTCGACATCGACGCCAACGGCATCGTGTCGGTCCACGCCAAGGACAAGGGCACCGGCAAGGAACAGCAGATCAAGATCCAGGCCTCGGGCGGGCTCAGCGACGCGGACATCGAACAGATGGTCAAGGACGCCGAACAGTTCGCCGAAGAGGACAAGAAGCGCCGCGAGGCGGCCGAGGCGAAGAACAACGCCGAAAGCCTGATCCACACGACCGAACGCCAGCTCGAAGAACACGCCGACAAGGTCGACCCCGGCCTCAAGGGTGAGATCGAGGCGGCGATCGCCGAAGCCAAGACCGCCGTCGAAGGCGGCGACCCCGCCGCGATGACCGAAAAGGCGCAGGCGCTCGCGCAGGTCGCGATGAAGCTGGGCCAGGCGATCTACGAGAAGGAACAGCAGGCCGCGGCGTCGCCCGCCGCCGACGCGGGCGAGAAGAAGGCCGACGAAGATGTCGTCGATGCCGAATTCTCGGAAGTCGAAGACGACAAGAAGTAAGCAGGAAACTCTCCCCGCCGCGTCCCCTGGGCGCGGCGGGGATGAGGGGGTCAGAGAATGTCGCTCGACATCGATTATTACGAATTGCTCGAAGTCGAGCGCAACGCCGACGACAAGACGCTGAAGTCGGCGTACCGCAAGCTCGCGATGCAATATCACCCCGACAAGAATCCGGGGTGCAGCGACAGCGAAGCGCGGTTCAAGGCGATCAACGAAGCCTATGACTGCCTGAAGGACCCGCAGAAGCGCGCCGCCTATGACCGGTTCGGCAAGGCGGCGTTCCAGAATGGCGGGCCCGGCGGCGGCTTCGGCGGCAATGCCTCCGATTTCGGCGACATCGGCGACATTTTCGAATCGATTTTCGGCTCGGCCTTTGGCGGCGGCGGGCGGCAGCAGCGCGGTCCCGCCCGCGGCGCCGACCTGCGTTACGACATGGAGATCAAGCTCGAGGACGCCTTCACCGGCGTGACGCGCGAAATCCAGGTCGACGTCGCCGCACGCTGCGAGGCATGCGACGGCTCGGGCGCGAAACCCGGCACTTCGACGCACCGCTGCTCGACCTGCGCCGGCCACGGCAAGGTTCGCGCGCAGCAGGGTTTCTTCATGGTCGAACGCACCTGCCCGACCTGTCAGGGCGCGGGCGAGGTCATCGCCGACCCCTGCAATACATGCCATGGCGAAGGCCGGGTCGACCGGCGCAAGACGCTGACCGTCACCATCCCGCCGGGGGTCGACGAGGGGACGCGGATCCGCCTGTCGGGCGAAGGCGAGAGCGGCGCGCGCGGCGCGGCGCCGGGCGACCTCTACATCTTCCTCCACATGGCGCGGCACAAGGTCTTCGAGCGCGAGGGAACGACGCTGTTCACGCGCGCGCCGATCAGCTTCACCACCGCAGCGCTCGGCGGGTCGATCCCCATCCCCGGGCTCGACGGCAAGAAGCACGAGATCGCCATTCCCGCGGGCATCCAGTCGGGCAAGCAGCTTCGCCAGCGCGGCGCGGGGATGCCCGTCCTCAACGGCCGCGGCACCGGCGACCTCGTCGTCCAGATCGACGTCGAGACGCCGACCAAGCTCACCGCGCGGCAGAAGGAACTGCTCTGCGAGTTTCGCGAGACCGAAACCGGCGAGGAATGCCCCGCGAGCCACGGCTTTTTCGGTCGCATCAGGGAAATGTGGGACGATCTGACGGATTGATATCCGTTAGTCCCACCCCGTCATTGCGAGCGAAGCGAAGCAATGTCCAGCCGTCGCGCTTGACCGGCGACAACTGGCGATTGCTTCGTCGCTCCGCTCCTCGCAATGACGGGGAGCTTACCCGATCTCCCCCCTGATCTCCTCGATCAACGCCCCGACGCGCGGCAACCGCTCTTCCTCTTCGTCGAGGATCGCATGGAACGCCCGCCGCTTGATCGCCCTCAGTTGCTCCGCGCTCAAGGCGCCCGCGACGCTGCTCGCAACGATATCGACCAGCCGGTCGGCGCCGTGGAGCCGCCCCCACAGATAGTCGTTCTCGCGATACGCGCGGCTGAAGAAGGCGCCGAAGCTGTTGAACTCGATCCCCTTCAGCATCGCCCCCGCGCCGCCGCTGCGGATCGCGGTCGCGTCGGACGGCGAGATGCGGTCGACCTTGATCGGATCGAACTCGTCGAACCCCTCGCCCTGGAGCAGCGGCAGGGTCGCGATGTCGTAAAAGGGGTAGCCGAGGTAGGCGAGCAGCATCTTGCGCCGGTCGTCCTTGGGGAGCTGCGCGAGCCCCGCGGCGACCAGATTGTCGGCCTCGGCATCGGCGCCGATCAGGTCGCGGCGCGCGCCGATCGCGTCGATCCACACCGCCGCATCGGCGTCGGCGGACACGTCGATTTCGGCCAGCCAGTCGTCGCCCTCGCGCTCCAGATATTGGCCGAGCGCGGCATAGATCGCATCGCGCATCGCGTCGCACGCGGGATCGCGCACCTCGCGCTTCGCCTCGACGACACGATCGAGCTCGCGCGCGAGAAAGCGCAGACGGCGGATGCGGAACCCCAGATCATGGGTGCGGAAAAACACCACGGCATCGTCGCTCGCGCCCAGCCCGCGCCGCCCCGACAGCCGGTCGAGCCCGCGCGCCCTCACCTCGTCCCACAGCGCATTGCGGCGATTGCGCCGGTGAATGTCGCCCGCGGGCGGCGCCAGCCGGTCGACGGTGCCGACCAGTTCCTCGACCACCGCCGACAGCTTGAGATGCCCATAGGGCGCATAAGCGAAGCCTGACCGCGCCGCCGCCTGGTCCTGCGCCTTCGCGCGCCATTTCTGCAGCCGCGCCGGGGTCGGCGTATCGAGGAAGAAGGTGGTGCCGAACAGCGCCGCGACCTGTTCCTCGACCTCGACCTTCATCGCGTCGATGATATACTGCATCCGCCGGATGCGCCGCGACATGCCCTCGATCGCCTCGACATTGTCGCGGATCGGCTGCTCGCGCGGGATTTCGGACAGCGCGCCAAGGATCGTCGACAGGAATCCGGGAAGCTTCTTCTCCTCCCCCGCCGTTCCTTCGCCCGGCTTGCCGAAGCTGATCGAGCGATAATCGGGCTTGGGATCGATATAGACGAAGCGCCGGTCGATCTCGCGCCGCGCCGGCCGCTGCTTGAGCGCCGCGATCGCGGGGCGGAAGGGCGCGTTGGCGAGCACCGATCCGTCGATCAGCACCCGGTCGGCGGGATCGGCCTCACCGCCCGGCGGAAGCTGCGCGCGGATAAAGGCGTCGCGGCCGGGCCATGCGATCCCGCGCTGGTCCAGCACCCGGTCGAGCTCGCGCAAGGTGAAGGGTGGAAAAGCGCCCGGAAAGCTCGCGGTCGCGCGCGCCGCCGCGGCGAGCGCGGGAACGTCGTCCAGTCCGTCGGGCGCCTTCGGATCCTGCCGGAAATGGATCACCAGCCGGTGCTCCTGCTCGGTGACGCGCGGCGGGCTGTTGAGTGACAGCGGCGTGCTATGCCCCGCGAAATCGGTGACCGAGACGAACAGGTCGACCGGCTGCCCCGCGGGCACCAGCGACGGCCCGACCGGCCCCTCGTCCATCGCATCGAACGCATCGAGCAGCAGGTTCGAGAAAGTCTCGCCGCCAAAGGGCGGCTCGAACCAGCGCGCACGCACGAGGCGCGACAGTTTGGCGCGCACCTCCTCCTGCGCGCCCTCGCCCACCGTGCGGTCGATGACATTGCCGCGCCGCTTCATCGCCCAGCCCGCGATCGGCACCGCCCAGAATTTGGTCGCCGCCGACAGCGGCCGCGCGTCGGGGTCGAGCAGATAATCGACATCGGCATCCTTCAGCCACAGATCGGTCAGCGGATCGAGCGACTGGCCCGTCGCGATCGCGCGCGCGAGGAAGATGCCATTGATGCCGCCCGCGCTCGCCCCCGCGACGATGTCGGCCATGACCCGCAGCCTGACCCCGCCGCGCTCGCCGAGCGCGGCGAGCAGCTCGCCATAGACGCGCCCCGAACCCTGTTGTGGCCGCCCCTCATGAAAGGCGCGCGACGCCGCGGCGAGCCGCCAGATCTCTTTGGTGATGCCGTGCATATAGACGGCGAGGCTGATGCCGCCGTAGCAAATCAGGGCGAAGCGCAGTTCCTTTTCCCGCATCGCGTCGACGATAGCGCGCTTTGGGGGGCGCCGTCACCTATCCAGACGGAATGATCCACATCGGGCGTCGGCCGCCATCGCCGCAGCCAGCATGACGAGATTTGAAAGGCTGGGATCCACCCCAGGGCAGGCACCGGTCATCAGGCCGCCAGATGTTTTGCCAGCATCGTCAGTCCGCGCCGCAATCCATCCCGGTCGATGGCGCCGCCCAGCGAGACGCGTAACGCGCGAACATTGCTGTCGCACGCCGCAAAACTGCTGGCCGGGATGGCCATCATCCCCGCCTCGCGCAGTGCGCGCGCGGCTTTCGCCATGGCGCGCTCATCGGGCAGCGGAACCCACAGATGATATCCGCACCGATGCGCGGCATACCGTCCCGCCGGTAGCGCGTCCGCCGCGATCGCCTGGCGCGCCGCCGCCTCGGTCCGTGTCTCGCCGATCAGCCGGTCGTAACTGCCGTCCTCCAGCCAACGCGTCGCCAGCGCAGCCTCCAGCGGCGGCGGCATCACATTCGCGTCATGCACCTCGGCCGCGAGCGCCAGCGCGTCAGCGACCGACGGCGTGCGGACATGCGCGACGCGGAGCGCGGGCGAGATCGTCTTGGACAGGCTGGCGACATACCAGCCGAGTTCGGGCGCAAAGCTCGACAGCGGCGCGATCGGCGTTTCGGCAAGCTGGCCATAGGCATCGTCCTCGATGATCCGGACGCCATGCCGCCGCGCCACCCGCGCCAGCGCCGCACGTTCGTCGGCGGCGATCGTCACGGTCGTCGGATTGTCGTTTGTCGGCACCACATAGAGCGCCGCCACCTTCGTCGTCCGGCACAGCGCCTCCAGCGCATCGGCCTCGACGCACGCGAGCGGCGCCAGCCGCAGCCCCGCGCGCCGCGCCAGCGCGAGAAAACCGGGATAGACATGCGTGCCGCATGCCACGACATCGCCGCGCTCCAGCGTCGCGCCGATGATCGCGTGGAGCGCGTTCTGCGCCCCTGCGGTGACGACGACCTGGCCGGCGTCGCTCGCCAGCCCCATGCGGCCGAAAATCTCCGCTCCCGCCGCACGGTCGGCTTCGCGGCCGCCCGCAGGGGCATAGTGCAGCCGCCCGCCCGCGCCCGGTGCACGCAGCAGCGCACTTGCCGTGCGCTCCCACGTCGCGAGCAACGTTCCGCCTTCGACCTCGGGCGGCATGTTCATTCCGGTGTCGCGCGGCGGCGGCCCCGCTGCGATCGCATCCTGCGGCAGCACGAAGCTCCCCGCCCGCCCGCGCGCACCGATCAGCCCGGCGCTTCGCGCCTGCTCATACGCCTTGGTAACGGTGGTAAGGTCGATTCCCAGCCGCGCCGCAAGGTCGCGCTGCGGCGGCAGGCGGTCGCCGCTGCGCAGCGCACCGGTCTCGACCGCGTTCGCGATCGCATCGGCAATCACGACATATTTGGCGCCGCGCGTCCGCGTCAGGTCGGGTATCCAGCCGTCAGCCATCGGCGTCGATCATCTCTCCCTTGGCGCGCGCATTGAGCTGCGCCCACAGCGCGCCGGTGCCCGCCTCCTGCGCCCTGTTCACATATTGCGACGCGACGAGCCAGCCCTTGATCGGCTGCAGCACGGCAAGACACGGGATGACCATCAGCGGCGCCGAGGTGATCAGATGGATCCACCACGGCGGGTTGAAGGCGACCTCGAACCACACGACGAGGAACAACAGCGGGAAAGCGATGAAGCAGAGCGAGAAAAACGCCGGACCGTCATCGGGCGCCGCGAAATCATAGTCGAGCCCGCAGTGGGGGCAGCGGTCCTGCACCTTCAGCCAGCGCCGGAACATCCGGCCCTCGCCGCAATGCGGGCAAAGGCCGTGGAGCCCGGTCCGGTAGACCCACAGCCATTTTTCGCGGCCTTCCAGTTCGCCAGTCATCGACTCATATCCTAGATCACCATACATAATGCCATACATAATGACGCACATGACAAATGTCGAGGGGCGGACTAGTTCGGGGGGCATGAGCGACGCGAAAATCTTCATCAGCGCGAACGAACTGCTCGCCGATTCGCTGCGGCTCGGGATGCAGGTCATCGACAGCGGCTTTCGCCCGACGCATCTCGTCGGCATCTGGCGCGGCGGCGCGCCGGTCGGGATCGCGGTGCAGGAGTTGCTCGACTATCACGGCCACCACTGCGACCATATCGCGATCCGCACCTCCTCCTATAAGGGCATCGACGATCAGGATCCGCACGTCCGCGTCTTTGCCCTTGGCTACCTCATCGACACGCTGAACCCCGACGACCGGCTGCTGATCATCGACGATGTGTTCGACAGCGGCCGCAGCATCCGCGCCTTCATCGCCGAACTGAAAGCGCGCTGCCGCAACAATATGCCACGCGACATCCGCATCGCGACGGTGTGGTTCAAACCGCGCCGCAACGTCACCGGCCTCCACCCCGACTATTTCGTCCACGAAACCGACCAGTGGCTGATCTTCCCGCACGAGATCGACGGGCTGACGGTCGAGGAAATCCGCCGTCACAAGCCCGAGGCGGCGATCATCCTGCGCGACGAGGACATGCCCAATGGCTGACGGTTTCGCCTCGCGCGAGGAACGCGCCGCCTTCATCGCGGGCGTGCCGAAGGCCGAACTGCATCTGCATATCGAGGGGTCGCTCGAGCCCGAGCTGATGTTCGAGCTGGCGCAGCGCAACAATGTCGCCATTCCCTTCGCCAGCGTCGAAGAGGTCCGCGCCGCCTACGCCTTTTCGAACCTCCAGGATTTCCTCGACATCTATTATCAGGGGATGGGTGTCCTCCACACCGAGCAGGATTTCCACGACCTCACCGCCGCCTATTGCGCGCGCGCCGACGCCGACAACGTCCGCCACATCGAAATCTTCTTCGACCCCCAGGGCCACACGTCACGCGGCGTCGCCTTCGCGACGGTCATCGCCGGCATCACCCGCGCGCTCGACGATGCCCGGACGACCTACGGCATGACCTCGAAGCTCATCCTGTGCTTCCTTCGCCACCTCAGCGAGGCCGACGCCGAGGCGACGCTCGACGAAGCGCTGCCCTATCTGGACCGGATCGCCGGCGTCGGCCTCGATTCCTCCGAGGTCGGTCATCCGCCCTCGAAATTCGAGCGCGTGTTTGCGCGCGCCAGGGGGCTGGGCCTCAAGATCGTCGCCCACGCCGGCGAAGAGGGGCCGCCCGCCTACGTCCACGAAGCGCTCGACCTGCTGAAGGTCGATCGCATCGACCACGGCAACCGCAGCCTTGAGGATCCCGCACTGGTCAGGCGCCTCGCGGGCGAGGGCATGACCCTCACCGTCTGCCCGCTTTCGAACCTCAAGCTCTGCGTCGTCGGCGACATCGCCGATCATCCGCTCAAGACCATGCTCGACGCCGGTCTTCACGCGACCGTCAACAGCGACGACCCCAGCTATTTCGGCGGCTATGTGAATGCCAATTACCTCGCCGTCGCCGACGCGCTCGACCTGTCAAGGGCCGACCTCGTGGCGCTCGCGCGCAACAGCTTCACCGGATCGTTCCTGAGCGACGCCGAGAAGGCACGGCACCTTGCCGCGATAGACGCCTACGCCTGACGCGAGCACTCAGCGCGGATGCAGCTTGGCGAGCGCAATCCCGGCCAGATTCTGTGCCCGCCCGATATGCCGGACCCGCGGCGCCGGACCGGTACCGGCCAGATCGCGGAAGGCCGCCAGATGCGCCGCCGCCGCACCGCGCGCCGGAACCCTCCCCAGCGCCTGCGCCACGACCGATGCCGAATCACCGAGCAACACGAAATCGTCGATCCCCCGCTCCCGCGCGAACCGCAGCGCGGCGATCAGCGCCAGCCACTCGGCATCGATGCTGCCTCCCTCGCCAAGGCTCCGCCCGATCATCGCGGCGCCGCCCGCGACCACGGCGACCTCGATCGGGCCGGGGTTCGGGCGGCATCCGCCATCGAAAAAGATCTTGGTCCGGCGCGCGGTCATCCGGGCACCATAGCGGCAATCAGAAGTTCCCGCGCACCGAAACCGCAAAGATCGGGCCGATCAACCGGTCGCGTTCCTCGACGAAGGCGATCGGGCTCTGCCCGCGCACGCCGGTATAGACGGTGCGGTCGCGTTTCGAGCGCGCATTGGCGATGTTGCGGATCTGCGCGCGGACCGTCAGTCCCATCACATTCTTGTGCTCGACGAAGACGTTCGCGAACACCGGCCCTTCCCACACCTTGTCCGACTGGTTGCGGCGGTAACTGGGCTGGTAGTGCGAACAATTGGCGCCGACGCCCCACGCCCAGTCGCTGCCGGGAATATCGTGGCGCACGCTGACGTCGACGACGCGATCGGTGAAGCCGCTCCACTGGCGCTTGTCGCCGGTGAAGGGGTCGCGCAGCGAGCTTTTCTGGAACAGCACGCTCGACTCGACCTTCATCCCCTTGATCCCGGCGGGATCGAGATTGATCGTCGACGACCACTCGATCGCGCCCGCCTTCGCCTTCGCGATATTGCCGACGCCTTCGCCGCCGTTCGTGCCGACGGGTACGACATCGACGCGGTCCTCGACGTCGCGAAAGACGAGATAGAGCTTGGTCGAACCCCAGGCGCCCAGCTTCTTGTTGATCTCGAGTTCATAGCTCCAGTCCTGCTGCGGCCTCAGGTCGTTGTTGCTCTGATTCTCGTTCCCGTCGTTGAGGAAGGCGCGCGCGAGGAAGTCATAGAAGCTGAGCTGGAGCACCCGCCGGCGGATCTTCAGCGACGCGTCGAAATCGGCCGACGGCGCCCAGGCGAGCGTCAACGACCCCTTCGGGCGAAAGAAGCTGCGCGTCAGCCCATTGGCGCCCGTCTGGGTGATCGTCGAATGTTCGGCCCCGGCGATGATCTGGACGGTCAGCTTGTCGGTCAGCTTGCGCCCGAAGCTCAGCAGGCCTTCGTAGCGGTCCTCGCTGACGCCGCCGGTGCCGCCGTCGAACGGCTGGTCGACCCACGCGCCCGACGGATCGAGCACCGCGATCGACGCGACATTGTCGAGCGTGTTGAACGCCGCCTCGCCCGACATCTGCCAGTCGCCGCCGAACAGCTTCCACTGATATTCGCCGCGCGCGATCGTCTCGCCAAGGTCGCCGGTCTGCGCGAAGCGGTCGCCGGTCGCGATG
This sequence comes from Sphingopyxis soli, assembly GCF_018682675.1. Classification (GTDB taxonomy): domain Bacteria; phylum Pseudomonadota; class Alphaproteobacteria; order Sphingomonadales; family Sphingomonadaceae; genus Sphingopyxis; species Sphingopyxis soli. Next base: position 39,729 of record NZ_JAFMTR010000020.1, on the reverse strand, counting down.
CCGCCCACCGGCGTCGTGACGATCTCCTGCTTGTAAGGCTCGTGGCTGAACCGCCGCAGCCCGATCAGTTTCAGCCTGCCCGGCCCGAAACCGAACTGGTAATCGCCCGACACCTCGTAATTCCAGCTGTCGGCATTTTCATAGACGGTGCGGATGCGGTCGGCCGTTCCGGGGCTCGTCCGCACGCCATCCTCAAAATAGCGGTCATATTTGCGCTGATAATGACCGCCCAGATTGGCGACCGTATCGCCCGGCGGATCCCAGGTGATGCGCCCCGACAGCTTCGGCGTGTCGTAATGCGTGTTCCAGCTGTCCTCGCGCCGCTCGATGATATTTCCCGCGCCGTCGTAGATCAGCGTCGGCCCGCCCGCGCCGCTGCGTGCGGAGTCGTCATTGCTCAGCGCCGCCTCATATTCGATCTGCCCCGACCGGCCGCGCACCGAAACGTCGGCGCGGGTGAACAGCGCATCGGTATAGTGGGCGCGAAACTCGGGCTTCCACGAGAACTGGCCCGAAATGCTGTCGGCGCGATAGACGATATTGGCGACCTGCCCCGACAGTCCGGGGATGTCGAGCGTCGCGCCGTCGACGATCTCGATCCGCTCGACATTCTCGGCCGGGATGCGCGACAGCTGGGTGTACATGTCGTCGGCCTTGTTCGACGGCCGCTCGCCGTTGAACAGGACGTTGCCGGTGGCCTGCCCCAGTCCGCGCAAATTCTCGTTATCGCGGATCGAGAAGCCCGGAACCTGCACGAGCATGTCATAGGCGTTCTTCGGCGCGTAGCGGGCGAAGTCGGCGGGTGCGAACACCTGCCGCGCCGTGCCCGGCGCACCCGCGGGAGCGGCAACCGGCGGCGGGGCATCGCCGGCGACGGCGGCATCCTGTGCCGCGACGGGCGAGGCCGACAGAGCGGCGGCGATGGCCGAAAGACTGATCGTCGACTTCACTGGCCACCCCGCGCCGCGCGGTTCATCGCCCGGGCATATTCGGGGGACACGTCCATCGCCTTCATTCCGACGACCTCCTCGGCCGCGAGTTTCCGGTATCCGGCGTCGGCCAGCCCGCGCACATAGGCGCCGTCGACGCCGAGCGCCTTGCACGCGATCGCATCCTCGACGCTGGCCAGCACCAGCGCCTCCGATCGAAGGTCGCGAACATAGGCCGGCGTGACGCCAAGCGCCGCGGCGGCGATCAGGTCGCCATTGTCTTTCGGCTTCACACCTTCGCGCGTCAGCCCGTCGGCGAGTTCGACGGTGGCATCGACCAGCAGCATCGCCAGCAGGTCGCCCCGGTTGGCGGGGGCGAGGCCGCGCTGGTCCAGCGCCCTTTCGAACCCGGGGTCGGCGGTGAAGCGGCAATCGCCCTGTCCGTCGAAGGCGCCGGTCAGCCGCCCCGAACAGGCGAGGGTTCCCGCCTCATGGACGATGGCGAAACCTGTCGGACCCGCTCCGCGACCCAGCGCGGCCCTTGCGCCCGCCAATTCGTTCCGTATTCCGTCGATCACGACATCGCTGCTCGATGTCTTGCGGCTGACGCGCAGCCGCGGCGCGCCATCGGACGGCGTCGGCTCCGCGCGCCAGGCAATATCGCTCAGCACCAGCGGATCGGCTGCCGTGCTCGGCGCAGCGCAGGCGAGAACCGACAGCAAAGCGGCGCCGGCAAGCGTCATCGGGATTTTCATGGGGTGCACTCCTCCCTCCGTGCGCCGGACGAGCGTCATCGCTCGCCGCCGCAACGGCATTTCAAAACAGGGGTTCGATCAACGGAAGCTGCGTTTGGACGAACGTCAGGTCGCGGGCGGTTCCGGCGGTTCGGGGGGCTCGGGAACCTCGATGCGCGTCACGCGACCATCGGCGCCGCGCGCCTCGACCACCGCGCCGGGGCCGAGCCGGACGGTCGCGCCCTTATCGCCCTTGCGGCCCGTCGCGCTCGCCCATCCGCCCGTCGCGCGCAGTTCGATCGCATCGTCGGCGCTGCGGATGCGCACCCCCGCCTTGCGCATGTCGGTTACAAAGTCGCAGTCGACCCCCATCGCCTTCAGCGCGATCACATCGTCGATGCCGATGTCGGGGAAATGCGTCTTCATGTCGCGGGCGAAGGCGGGTTCGATGTGCAGCGCCGACGCGCCCACCAGATCGTCGAGGCTGACGCCGGGGAAGAGGCCGCGCATTTTCCTGATATAGGCGGGGTCGACGCCGGTCGCCTTGGCGCCGATGATGGCGTCGGCGGTCATCGGGCCGTTATGCTCGCGCATCTCGGCCGCATATTCGGGCGTGACGCCGACCGCACGCATACCGATCAGTTCGTCGGCGCTCAGCGGCCGCGACGGATCGGCAGCGGCCTCTCCGGCATGATGGGCCCCGCCCGCGGCCGCGGCGACCTGCTGCGTCGCGGCCGGGGCGGTGGCGGCGGCGGGAGCGGGGATCTCCGGCGCCGCCTTTTTATCTGCGGTTGCCGAAAAGGCGGCGAGCGGCGCGGCGACACCGGCGAGCACGACCAGGCTCGTCAGCATCCAGCCCGCGCTCGCTGGTCCGCGCTTCAGGCTGGCATCGAGCACGCGTGTGATTCTGCGCTTCAGGCTGTTCCTGCCTGGCGCGACGCCATGCGCGGCCAGCAGCGCCCCCTGATTGTCATGGCGCGCCGCGCCGACGAGCAGGGTCGCATAGTCGGGCCCGTCGATGTCGGCCATCAGCACGGCATCGTCGGCCGCCTCCTCGCGCAGCTGGTGGCTTTCACGCGCGAGCATCCACACCAGCGGGTTGAACCAGAAGACCGCGCAGGCGATCCGCGCGCCGAGCAGCTTCGCCCAGTCGAGCCGTGCGACATGCGCCAGTTCGTGCGCGATGATCGCTTCCGCCTCGTCGACCGCATCGACCGCGCGCGGGTTGAGCACGATTGTCGGGCGCAGCACACCCCAGCTGATCGGTGAGCGCAGTTCCTCGCTCACCAGCAACGCGGTGCCATGCTTGAACCCCATGCGCCGCTGCGCCTCGGCAAGCGCCGACAGCCACGATCCCTCGACGAGGATTTCTGCGCGGCGGCGCATCGCGAACAGCCGCACGACCGCAAGCAGCATCATTCCGCACAGCAGCGCGAGCGGAACGAGATAGAGAAAGGGCGCGATATCGGCGAGAGCGGGAAAGGTCACCGGCGCCGAGCCCGCAGCCTCGATCGCGGCCGGGACCGGCATCGCGACGGGGCCCGGATCGGCGGCCGGAACTCCTGAAACCATCGCCGCGACGGGCGCATCGCCGGCAAACCAATGCTGCGGCAGCGGTGCCCATTTCGGCAGAAAAAGGATCGCAGCGGGAAGCGCGAGCAGCGCCGCGAGCCCCGCATGCGCGACCATCGAGCGCTCGCCCGCCGAGCGCGACCGCGCGAGCCGCAGCACGACGAGCGTGAGTCCCGCAATCACCAGCGATTTCCAGGCAAGGCCCAGCAGCATGGCGCTCGTAGTCATTTCATCCTCCCGTCGCGGGCTTTTGCGATCATCTTTTCAAGTTCGTCGAGATCGGCGCCCGTCATTTCGTCCTGCATACCGAGCAGCGCCGCAGCGGCGCTCGTCGCCGATCCGTTGAAGAAAACGCGCACGACCTGGCTCAGCGCCGACTTGCGCGCCGCCTTGTCCGACACACTCGGCGCATAGACGAAGCCGCGCTCGGTCGCCTCGCGCGCCACAAAGCCCTTGACCTCGAGCCGCTTCAGCATCGCACGAATCGCCGAGCCCGACAGCTCGTCGGTCAGCGCCTCGCCGATCTCGGTCACCGTCGAGGCGCCGCGCTCATAGAGAATATCGACGATCTCGCGTTCGCGAGGGGGCAGGCTCGACAGCATTCGAATCACCTCATGCGCTACATTTGTAGCGTGCTACATTTGTAGCGCGGCTTTGGCAAGAGGGTTTTACTCGAATAATACACGCAGGCGATCGAACAGGATTCCCCTGACGCGATGCGCCCCCTATGTAGGCGCATCGCCCAAGGAGTCCGCCGATGCCGATCATGGCCGCCCGCCACTATAATGAAGGAAGGCTCGTCCGCGAGCTCGGCCCCGACGACATCATTCCCGAGGATTGCGACGACAGCGATTTCTTCTGGCTCGGCCTTTACGAGCCGACCCCCGACGAGCTTGCGGGCATCGCCAAAAGGTTCGGCCTCCACCCGCTCGCGGTCGAGGATGCGCTGAAGTCGAAGCAGCTTCCCAAGGTCGAAATCTATGGCGACCAGTTGTTCGTCATCGCCGCAACCGCGCGGCAGGAGGGCGACACGATTCAGTCGGGCGAGACGGCGATCTTCCTCGGCCGCCATTTCGCGGTGACCGTCCGCCACGGCTCGGCACGCGCGCATACCGAGGTGCGCGCGAAGCTCGAAAGCCTGCCGCACAAGCTCGCGCATGGCCCCGATTATGTCCTCTATGCGATCCTCGACTTCATCGTCGACGGCTATTTCCCGGTGATCGACGCGATCGAGGACCGGTTGCTGCTGGTCGAGGAAAGCGTGATGGACACGCCGCTCGACGCCGAAGAAATCCGTCATCTCTATGGCCAGCGGCATGAGATCATCCGTTTCCAGCGCATCGTCGGGCTGATGAAGGATGTCGCGAACCGCCTGATCGGCGCCGATGACCTGCCATGGATCGACGAGGCGGTGCGTCCCTATTTTCGCGATATTTGGGACCATGTGCAGCGCGCCGAATTCCGGCTCCAGGGCCTGCGCGAAGTGGCCGCGTCGGTCGTCGACACCAATTCGCTCCTCGAACAGCAACGCCAGGGCGTGATCACGCGCCAGCTCGCCTCCTGGGCCGCGATCCTGGCGGTGCCGACCGCGATCGCCGGCATTTATGGCATGAATTTCGAGCATATGCCCGAACTCGGCTGGAGCTTCGGCTATCCCTTCGCGCTCGCACTCATGGGCGGAATCTGCGGTCTTCTGTATCGCCGCTTCAAGCGGATCGGCTGGCTCTAGCGCCGCACCCGCGCCGCGGCGGCGGATGTAACCCGCAACCGCATTGTACAGGCGCTTCGCCGCACCATCTTTGCGGCCTTTGATAACCCTCTTTTAACCGTCTCACCCCAAAATTAGGATATGGTCATTTCCGGATATTTCCTGCCCCCAGCCGCCGACGGCGACAATCGGTCGGCTGCACGCCGCAAGCTCAGCCTGCTCGCGCGCGGCGCCCATCATGACGGCACCGAGATCGAGGTGCTGATCCACAACATCTCGGGAACCGGGCTGCTTTTCGAAAGCGATATCGAGCTTGAGGCAGGCGACCGGATCGAAATCGAACTGCCGCATGCCGGCGACATCTCGGCGGTGGTGATCTGGGCCAGCGGCCGGCTCTTCGGATGCCAGTTCGAAGGGCCCGTATCGCCCGCGACACTCAGCGCGGTCGAACTCAAGAGCGTCGTGCCCCCAGAGCCCGAGGTCGAGGAAAGCCAGCCGAGTCCGGCCGACGAGGCCTTCGGCGCACGCCTGCAGCGCTTCAGGATCATGGCCGGGCTCAACCAGGCCGACGTCGCCGAACGCATCGGTGTCAGCGCGCCGTCGGTGTCGGGCTGGGAAAAGGGCCGCGCCCGCCCCAAGCACGACCGCATGGACGCCCTGGCCGCGATCCTGGGCGTTCAGGTGTCCGACCTTCTCGGCGGCTTCGCGCCCGAAGGACTGCATGACCTGATCGAGCGCAGCCGCGAGCAGATCGCGCGCACGGTCGGCGTCGCGCCCGACAAGGTGCGGATCATCGTCGAGCTGTAAACGCAAGGCCCGGCCTTGCGGAGACCGCCCCCCTTCCGGTATAGGGTTCGCAGTAGCCAGCAGGGAGTCCGCAGGATCATGGATCGCAACTGAACGCATCGCCGCCACGCCGTGCCTTCAGGAAAGCCTTGTCCATGCCCTCGATCACCCTTGCCAACCTCGGTTGGTCCACGCCCGACGGCCGCCCCGTCCTCTCCGACATCGACCTTCGGTTCCAGCGCGAGCGCGTCGGAGTCGTCGGCCGCAACGGGGTCGGCAAATCGACGCTGCTGTACCTGCTCACCGGCGAGCGCCAGCCCGCCTCCGGCTCGGTCGCGGTCGACGGCAGCGTCGCAATGCTGCGCCAGACGGTGCAGGTCGACCCGGACGAGACGATCGCCGACCTGTTCGACGCCCGCGACTCGCTCGCGCTGCTCCGCAAGGCCGAAGCTGGCGATGCGAGCGCCGAAGATATCGGCGACGCCGATTGGACGCTCGAGGCGCGGATCGACGAAGCGCTCGCGAAGGTCGGCCTTTCGCTTTCAGCGGACACCCCGCTGCCGCACCTGTCGGGCGGCCAGCGCACGCGCGCGGCGCTTGCCGCTGCGATATTCGCCGCGCCCGACTTCTTGCTCCTCGACGAACCCACCAACAATCTCGACCGGGACGGGCGCGCTGCGGTGCGCGATTTGCTGCGCGGCTGGCGCGGCGGCGCAATCGTCGTCAGCCATGATCGCGAACTGCTTGAGGAGATGGACGCGATCGTCGAACTCTCCGGCCTCGGCGCCGCGCGCTACGGCGGCGGCTGGAGCGCCTATCGCTCGCGCAAAGAGATCGAACGCGCGGCGGTCGAGGCCGAACTCGCCGACGCGGAAAAGCGGCTGGACGCCGCCCGGCGCGAGGCGCAGGTCGCGACCGAAAGGCAGGACCGGCGCGACGCGGGCGGTCGGCGCAAGGCGGCGCGCGGCGACATGCCAAAGATCATCGTCGGCGGACAGAAGCGCCGCGCCGAAGAGACACGCGCCGCGGCAAGCCGCCTCGCCGGGCGCCAGCGCGACGCAGCACAGGCCCAGCTATTGGCGGCACGCACGAAGATCGAAGTCGTCGATCCCCTGTCGGCAGGACTGCCCCCGACCGGGCTGGCCGCCTCGCGAACTGTTCTCGCGCTCGACGATGTGACGGCCGGCTATATCGAGGGGCAACCCGTCATCCGCGACTTGTCGCTGACGATCGCTGGCCCTGAGCGCGTTGCGATCACCGGGCCCAATGGTTCGGGGAAATCGACTTTGCTCGCACTTGTGGCGGGTACGATCGGCCCTTGGTCGGGCACGGCGCGCACGCAGGTGCCGTTCGCGATGTTCGACCAGCGCGTTTCGCTGGTCGACCCGTCGCTGTCGATCGCCGACAATTTCCTTGCCCTCAGTCCGGGGACGACGAACAACCAGTGCCGCGCCGCGCTCGCCCGCTTCCGCTTCCGCGCCGACGCCGCGGACCGGACGGTCGGATCGCTGAGCGGCGGCCAGATGCTGCGCGCCGGCCTCGCCTGCGTCCTCGGCGCCCCGCAGCCGCCGCAACTGCTGATCCTCGACGAGCCTGGCAATCACCTCGACATCGAATCGCTGGCCGCGATCGAAATGGGGCTCGCCGCCTATGACGGGGCGCTGCTCGTGGTCAGTCACGATCCGGCGTTTCTGGACGCGATCGGGATCACCCGCGAGATTGCGCTGCGCTGACCGCTTTGGTCAGCCTTGGGGGACCGGAAATTTCAGGCCGTGGAGCGCGACGACATGGCCGTCCTCGCACACCGGCGCGGCGATCAGCCGGATCCAGCGCGTCTGCGCCCGCGCCGGGCCGATCTCGACGTCGAGCGTGAAACCGCGGCGATGCGCGATGGCGTGCGCCCGCAGCCGTTCCATCGCGGCGCGCGATCCCTCGCAATATTGCGCCACCGCCGCCGCCCGCGCGACGTCCGAGCCACGCGGCAGGCCGAAAAGATCGTACACCGTATCGGTCCAACTCAGTCGGTTGGTCGCAAGGTCGCAATGCCACACGCCCGCACCCAGCCGCGCGATCGCCTCGGCATCCTCGGGCGTATCGGTCCCTGGCCGGTCGGGCACCCGCACGCTCGTCCGCTGGGCCCAGCCGAGGTCGAAGTGGCGCGCGCGCTCATAGAGCGGCCAGCTATGGTGGAGCGGCAAAGGATATCGGGCTTGCACGGTTCTGTTCCTCGCCACCAGACTAGGAGGCGCTGCTTAAAATTATCTGACGGTGCCGAGCGAAAGGTCAGACGGCCGCCAGCACTTTCGCCATCATCCGCTCCTCCTTCTCGACCCACGGCGCGAGGCTGGGGCGCGACAGGATCGCTTCGCTCCATGCCGCGGTCTTCGGGTGTTTCGCCGCGTCGATGCACGCACCGCAATGGCGTAAATTCATCAGCGGGGAAGCGACCGCAAGATCGGCGAGCGTGAAGCGGTCGCCGACCAGATAGCCCGACGCGGGGATCGCGCTCTCCAGATAATCGAGCAGCTTCGGCAATTCTTCGGCCTCGGCCTGCGCAGCCGCCGCGAGGTCGCCCTCGCGACCGAGAAATTTGGGCGAGACGATGCGGTTGAAGAACATCTTGCCGCTGCACGCCGCGAACACCGTGTCGCCGAATTCATCCCACCAGATCACCCGCCCGCGCTGTTGCGGATCGGCCGGGATCAGCGGGGGCTCGGGGTGCCTGGCCTCGAGATAATGGATGATCGCGCTCGAATCGGCGAGCAGGAAACCGTCATCGTCCATCGCCGGCATTTTTCCGAGCGGCGAGGCGGCGCGAAAGCCCGGATCGGGGTCGCCGATCCCTACGCCCTTCAGCTCGAAATCGATCCCCTTTTCGCCCAGATAACCGAGCAATTTGCGCACGAACGGCGACACCACCGAGCCATAGATGATCATCCTGCAATCTCCCTTTATTCTGCTTTCACAGCATAGGTTAAGGGCGGGGCGACGCAACCCGCGCGACGGATCCGGGCGGCAAAGAAATAAGCTTGCCATCGACGCGCGGGCGTGAAACATCGGCGCCTGGAGGGGGGCGCTGCCGCGGCAGCCATCAGCAGGATGTTCGCAATGCGCCCCTCAACCTGGGCAGATCGGCTGATGGGCCTGCTCGCCCGCTTTGTTGGCCTCGTCATCCTGCTTGCGACGCTCACCGCCGCCGCCGCGAGCTTTCTTTACAACCAGTCCGAGGAAGCCGATCAGGCGGCGCGTGTCGCGATGCAGATCAATATGCGGCTGCGCGACCATGTCTCGGTGCTCGAAGGCGTCCGTGCGCTTTACCAGTCGGACGCCAGGTCGAGCGGCCCGGGCATCCGCGCCTATCTGTCGTCGCTCCGGCCGCAGGTCCGTACCCCGGGCATGGAAGGGGTCGGTATAGCCACCGCCTTCCCTGCCGGCGCCCCTGGCCTCGCCGAAGCGCAGCTCCGCCAGAATTACGGAAAAGATATCAAGGTGTGGCCAGCGGCCACCGATCAGAAGATCGGCTTCGCGGTCACGCTCGTCGAGCCCTATACCCCGCGCCGTCATGTCGCGCTCGGCTTCGACATGTACAGCGACCCGACGCGCCGCGCCGCAATGCGCCGCGCCTGGCAGACCGGTGAGCCCGCCGCGAGCGGCGTCGTCGAACTCGCGCAGGAACGCATGGCGACGAGGAAGCAGAAGGGCTTTCTGATCTATATCCCGGTCTATGCTCGGCTACCCGCCTCGCCGCTGACCAATGTCGCGACGCGCCCCGGTGCGCGCCCGATCGAAGCGTTCGTCTACGCTCCCTTTCGCAGCGAGGACATGATGAAGGCGGTCCTCGGCGAACAGATCCGCGGGATCGACGGCCTCGAGGTCTATGCCGGCGACGGCCCGAAAGCCCAGCTTCTTTATCGCCATGGCAAGGTCGGCTGGGACGCGCACGAGCAAAAATTGCGCGTTGCCGATCGCGAATGGACGATGCGCATTTCCTACGGCCGCTTTCTCGAACGGCTCGGCCGCCCTTTCGCCATCTTCGTTTTCGGCGTCCTGCTCGCCATTCTGGCGACCCAGCTCCACCGCGTCCAGCAGCGCCGTGTCGGGATGGCACAGGCGCTCGCTGCCGAGCAGGCGCGCCACGCCGAGGACCGCGAGCTGATGATCGGCGAGATGGCGCACCGGATGAAGAACGCCTTCGCCCGCATCGGTGCGCTCGCGCGCATCACTCTCCGCGAGTCCGCAAGCCTGGAGGAGTTCGAAACGAAATTCGACGGCCGCATGCGCGCGCTCTCCGATGCCAAACAGATGCTCGTCACCGGCGCGGTCGATACCGTCGAGCTCGGCCGCATCGTCCACCGCGAACTGGAAATCGCCGGCTGGTCGGGCGAGCGTCTGGCGGCGCTCGACGGCCCCGTCGTTTGCCTCGATGACGAGAGCGCGCAGGCGATTACGCTTGCGGTCCACGAGCTCGTCACGAACAGCATCAAATATGGCGCGCTGTCCGGACGCGGCGGCGATCTGGCCGTCGGCTGGCGCATCGAGGCCGGCCAGGTCGAATTTCGCTGGACCGAAACCGGCCTGACCGCGCCGCCGCAGATCGACACCGAAAGCTTCGGTACCCAGTTCATCCGATCGCTGATCGAACGGCAATTGAAGGGCAGCTGGGATCGCACCGCCGTTGACAACAGCCTGACAATCCTCATCCGCTGGCCGGACGATGGCTCTGCAAACTGACGACCGCTGGCATATCTGGATCGACCGCGGCGGCACGTTCACCGATGTCGTGGCGCGCAGCCCCGACGGCGCCGTCGTCACCACCAAATATCTGAGCGAAGATCCCGCGCGACCCGGCGACGCCGCGGTCAATGCGATCCGCGACCTCACCGGCGCGGGCAGCGGCCCGCTTCCGCGGTTCGCGGTCCGCATGGGCTCGACCGTCGCGACCAATGCCCTCCTCGAACGCAAGGGCGAACCGACGCTGCTCGCGATCACGCGCGGCTTCGGCGACGCCCTGACCATCGGCTATCAGGACCGGCCCGACCTGTTCGCGCGCAAACTCCAACGCACCCCGCCGCCGCACGCCGAGGTCGCCGAAATCGCCGAACGCGTCGGTCCCGACGGTGCTGTCCTGACCCCGCTCGACGAGGAACAGGCCCGCGCCGCATTGCAAGCCGCCCGCGACCGCGGGCTCGCCAGCATCGCCATCGTCCTCATGCACGGCTACCGCTACCCCGCGCACGAGCTTCGCCTTGCCGAAATCGCCGCCGCGGTCGGCTTCACCCAAATCTCGACCAGCCACGAGGTCAGCGCACTGATCAAGCTCGTCGGCCGCGGCGACACGACGCTTGCCGACGCCTATCTTTCGCCCGTCCTCCACCATTATGTCCGCCAGTTCGTCGCCCAACTCGGCGCTGGATCGGATGGGGGCATCGACCCGCAGTTCATGAAAAGCTCGGGCGGCCTCGCCTCCGCCGCCGCCTTCCACGGCCGCGACGCGATCCTCTCCGGCCCCGCGGGCGGCATCGTCGGCATGGTCGGGAGCGCGGCTCCGCTCGGCAAGACCCGCCTCATCGGCTTCGACATGGGCGGCACCTCGACCGACGTCAGCCATTATGCGGGGCGCCTGGAGCGCGACAATGAAACGATCGTCGCCGGCACCCGCATCCGCGCCCCGATGCTCCGCATCCACACCGTCGCTGCCGGCGGCGGCTCGATTTGCCGCTGGGACGGCGCGCGGCTCACCGTCGGCCCCGAAAGCGCGGGCGCAAACCCCGGCCCCGCCGCCTATGGCCGCGGCGGACCGCTCACCGTCACCGACTGCAATGTGCTGCTCGGCAAGATCCAGCCCGACCATTTCCCGAAGCTTTTCGGACCGAACGGCGACCGGCCGCTCGACCGCGAGGTCGTTGTGCAGAAGTTTGCGGCGATGGCAGCGGAAATCGGCAGCATCGCTCCCGAAACCCTCGCCGAAGGCCTGCTCGCCATCGCGGTCCGGCAGATGGCGAACGCGATCAAGCGCATCACCATCGCGCGCGGCCATGACGTGACGCAGGGTTACAGCCTTGTCGGTTTCGGCGGCGCGGCAGGTCAGCATGTCTGCCTTGTCGCCGACGCGCTCGGGGTCGACGAAATCCTCCTCCACCCGCTCGCCGGGGTGCTCTCCGCCTATGGCATGGGCCTCGCCAAGCCCTCGGCGATCCGCGAGCGCACATTGGCGTTGAAACTCGACGCCGATTGCGCCGCGACGCTCGCGGCCGCGGAAGCCGACCTGTCGGATCAAGCCCGCACCGACCTGGCGGAAGGCGCGGAAACCAGCCGCGAAACCCTGGTCTTCGTCCGCCTCGCTGACAGCGACAATGCGATCGAACTTCCGCTCGCCCCGCCCTCCGACGTCGCGCAGGCCTTCGCCGCCGCCTTCCGCCAGCGCTTCGGCTACGCGCCGCACGCCAATCTGGTCGTCGACCGCATCCGCGTCGAGTTGACCGAGACGGGCGACGCCCCCGCAGCGCTGCCCCCGCCCCCCGCCTCGTCCGAAACCGCTCCCGAGATCGTCACCGCATGGCTCGCCGGCGCGGCGCACGACGTCCCGCTCCACCAGCGCAGCGCCCTAGCCCCCGGCCGCGCCATCGCCGGCCCCGCGATCATCATCGACGCGCTCTCGACCACCGTCGTCGAGCCGGGCTGGAATGCGACGGTCGAGCATGAAGGGACGCTGCGGCTTGCCAAGACCCAAATAAGCCCCTCCCCTTCAGGGGAGGGGTTGGGGTGGGGGCCATCGGCCTTGCGCACGGCCGATGGCCCCCACCCGCTGCGACTAAGCCCGGCTTCGCCGGTCCAAGTCTCGCTGCCCTCCCCTTCAGGGGAGGGCGTCGATGCAGCCCCCGACCCGATCCGCCTCGAAATCTTCAACAGCCTGTTCATGGCGATCGCCGAGGAAATGGGCGGCGCGCTCCAGCATAGCGCCTCGTCGATCAACATCCGCGAGCGGCTCGACTTCTCCTGCGCGATCTTCGACGGCGAAGGCCGCCTCGTCGCCAACGCCCCGCACATGCCCGTCCACCTCGGCTCGATGGGCGAAAGCGTCCGCACCATCCTCCGCCAGCGCACCGGCGACGGCCGCGGCATCCGGCGCGGCGACGCCTATGCGCTCAACGCCCCCTACGACGGCGGCACGCATCTGCCCGACATCACTGTCATCATGCCGGTCTTTGTCGAAGGCGACACGCCGAGCTTCTTCGTCGCTGCGCGCGGCCATCACGCCGACCTTGGCGGCATCGCCCCCGGTTCGATGCCCCCTGACAGCAGGAGCATCGACGACGAAGGCATCCTCTTTGACAATATGCTGATCGTCGACAACGGACATTTCCTCCACGCAAATGTTCAAGCACATCTGACCTCAAGCGACTGGCCCGCGCGCAACCCCGCGCTGAACATCGCCGATCTCAAGGCGCAGGTCGCGGCCTGCCAGCGCGGCGCGAGTGCTCTCGCCGACCTCAGCGCCGCACACGGCGCCGCGACCGTCGCCGCCTATATGGCGTACGGCCAGCGGCAGGCAGAGGCGGCCGTCCGTCAGCTCATCGCGCGGCTCGACGATGGCGCCTTCACCTATGCGATGGACAATGGCGCCGAGGTCGCGGTTGCCGTGAAAGTCGATCGCGAAGCGCGCCACGTCACGATCGACTTCACCGGTTCGTCGCCGACGCTCCCCGACAACTTCAACGCACCGATGCCCGTCGTCCGCGCCGCCGTCCTCTATGTCCTGCGCACGATGCTCGACGACCCGATCCCGATGAACGAGGGCTGCCTTGCGCCCGTTACGCTGATCGTGCCGCCGGACTCGATGCTTTCGCCCCGCTACCCCGCCGCGGTCGTCGCGGGCAATGTCGAGACGAGCCAGGTCATCACCGATGCGCTGTTCATCGCTTTCGGCGCGATGGCCGGTGCGCAGGGGACGATGAACAATTTCACCTTCGGCAACGACGCGCACCAATATTATGAAACGATCGCCGGCGGATCGGGCGCCGGCCCGGGCTTCGATGGCACCGACGTCATCCAGACGCATATGACCAACAGCCGCATGACCGATCCCGAAGTCATGGAAACGCGCTTCCCCGTGATCGTCGAGGAATTTTCGATCCGCAAGGGCTCGGGCGGCAAGGGCCGCTGGCATGGCGGCGACGGCGCCACCCGCCGCATCCGCTTCCGCGAGGCGATGGCCGCCAACATCCTCGCGAACCGTCGCAAGATCGCGCCCGCGGGCCTCGCGGGCGGCGACGACGCCGCGCCCGGCCGCAACTGGGTCGAACGCGCCGACGGCCGGATCGAGATGCTGGGCGCCACCGGCAGCGCCGATCTCGAAGCGGGCGACGCCTTTGTGATCGAGACACCCGGCGGCGGGGGTTATGGAAATGCAAAGGGGGATCGGGATTGAAAGCATCGCTGCACCGCCTCCTTCTCCCTCGATGGGAGAAGGATACGCAGCCTTATCGCGAAGCGATTAGGCGCAGTTGGATGAGGGCGAGGGCATATCCACGCACCGTCACTTCGGGCCGAAAGCACACCCCCACCGCTGCGACTAGCGAACAAGTTCGCAAGTCTCGCTGCCTCCCCTATCAAGGGGGAGGGAAATAGATGCTCGTCCTGATCGGCATCCTCATCATCATCGCGGGCTTCCTGCTCCGCTTCAATCCGCTGCTCGTCATCATGGCCTCGGCGCTCGCGACGGGGCTCGCCGCGGGGCTCGACATCGCCGCAATCATCGCCGCCTTCGGCAAGGCGTTCAACGATACGCGCTACGTCTCGATCATCTGGATCGTCCTCCCCGTGATCGGCCTGCTCGAGGCTTACGGCCTGCAGCAGCACGCGCGCAGCCTGATCGACCGGATGAAGGGCGCGACGCTCGGCCGCCTGCTCACCGGCTATCTCCTGCTCCGCCAGGCGATGGCGGCGGTCGGCCTCACCTCGGTCGCCGGCCATGCCCAGACCGTCCGCCCGCTCGTCGCCCCGATGGCCGAAGCTGCCGCCGAGGCGCGCAACGACGCGCTCAGCGACGCCCAGCGCGAGGAGGTCAAGGCCTTCGCCGCCGCGACCGACAATGTCGGCCTCTTCTTCGGCGAGGATATCTTCCTCGCGATCGGTTCGATCCTGCTGATGAAGGGCGTGCTCGACGGCTATGGCTACCAGATCGAGCCCCTGCACTTCTCGCTGTGGGCGATCCCGACCGCGGTCGCCGCGTTCCTGATTCACGGATTTCGTCTTCGCCGCCTCGAAAGGCGGATGGCGCAAACGCCGGCCGGGGCGGAGACGGGCGCATGATCACGCTGGAATTCGTCTATATCCTCGCGGGTCTGACGTTCGCCATTTTCGCGCTGCTCGGCCTCTACGACCGCACCAGCCCGAAACGCTTCGGCAACGCCGCTTTCTGGGGCCTGCTCGCGGTATCGATGATCGTCGGCGACTATCTCGGCGACTTCGGCAACGGCCTGCTCGTCCTCGCACTCGTCGCGATTGCCGGAACCGGCCAGATCTGTCGCGCGCCGGGCGGCGATGTCCCCGCCGACGTGCAGGCCGAACGCGCCGCGCGCCACGGCCCCTTTCTGCTGGTCGTCGCGCTGATCATTCCCGCGGTCGCGCTCGCGGGCACCTTTCTCTTCAAATGGGTGCCCGGCCTCGCCGACCCGAAGCAGGCGACGCTGATCTCGCTCGCCATCGGCGTGCTGATCGCGCTCGCGGTCGCGATGGCGCGCCTCAGGCCCGCACCCCTGCTGCCGCTGCAACAGGGCCGCCGCCTGCTCGACGCGGTCGGCTGGGCGGCGATCCTGCCGCAGATGCTCGCCAGCCTCGGCGCCGTCTTCGCACTCGCGGGCGTCGGCGAAGTCGTCGGCGGCCTTATCGGCACGGCGATTCCCGAGGGCAGCCTGTTCGGCGCGACGCTCGCCTTCGGGCTCGGCATGGCCCTGTTTACGATGGTGATGGGCAACGCCTTCGCCGCCTTTCCGGTGATGCTCGCCGCGGTCGGCATGCCGCTGCTGATCGAACAATATGGCGGTAACCCCGCGGTCATCGCCGCGATCGGCATGCTCGCGGGCTTTTGCGGCACGCTGATGACCCCGATGGCGGCGAACTTCAACCTCGTCCCCGCGGCACTGCTCGAACTCAAAAACCCCTATGGCGTGATCAGGGCACAGGTCGGCACGGCATTGCCGTTGCTCGCGGTCAACATCCTCTTCATCTGGCTCTTCGCCTTCTAGCGCCCTCCTCCCTGTGGCGCAGCCATGGGGCGGGGACCGCCCGCGAAGCGGGTGATGGAGGGGCCAGCAACGTCGCGCCGAAGCCCCACCGTCAGCGCTTCGCGCTGCCACCTCCCCATCGCTGCGCGACAGGGAGGATCATCTTGGGTACGAAGGTCGCATGCACCTCACCCCCGACCACGCCACGCGGTTCGCGGCCGCGACCCTCGCCCACCTCGGCCGCGAATATCCGTACAAGATGGACCTCGTCCTCACCGGCCCCGAGGACGCAAAACCCCCGCAAGACCATCACCCGATCTTCCATGGCAGCTTCGACTGGCACAGCTGCGTCCACGGCTGGTGGCAGGTCCTCCGCCTCGCGCGCCGCTTTCCCGACCTGCCCGTCGCCGCCGATATCCGCGCGCGCGCCGACGCGATGCTCGTCCCCGAAAAGGTTGCGGGCGAACTCGCTTTCCTCTCCCGCCCCTATTCGGCGGGCTTCGAGCGTCCCTATGGCTGGGCGTGGCTCCTCGCGCTCCACGCGGAAGCCGCGCAGCACGACGCACCATGGGCGGCTGCCCTCGAACCGCTCGCGCTCGCCTTCGCCGCGCGCTTCCACGCCTTCCTGCCGAAGCTGACCTATCCACTGCGCGTCGGCACCCATTTCAATATCGCCTTCGCGCTGCTTCTCGCGCGGCATGGGGCCGAAGCCCGCGATGCCGCGCTTGTCGCGCTGATAGACACCAGCGCGCGCCGCTGGTTCGCCGACGACCGGGACTGCCAGGCGTGGGAACCCGGCGGCGACGAATTTCTCTCCTCGGCGCTGACCGAGGCGCATCTGATGGCGGTCGTCCTCGGCGAGGATTTCACCGGCTGGTTCGACGCCTTCCTGCCGCGCGCCGCGCAGGAACAGCCAGCGACGCTGTTCACCCCCGCCACCGTCTCCGACCGCAGCGACGGCAAGATCGCGCATCTCGACGGCCTCAATCTCAGCCGCGCGTGGTGCTGGCGCGCGATCGCCGCAGCGATCGGGCCGGACCATCCCGTCGCGCCGATCGCCGAAGCCGCCGCGCAGCACCATCTTGCCGTCGCCCTCCCGCACGTCACGGGCGACTATATGGGCGAACACTGGCTCGCGAGCTTCGCGCTGCTGGCGCTCGACGGTCTCTGATTCACCCAACGTCATTTTATCTCGTCATGCTGAACTTGTTTCAGCATCCATGGCGCGCCCTTTCGTCCGACGCCGCGCTTCCGGCGAGGCTCGGCCATGGACCCTGACGCAAGGTCAGGGTGACGAAGGAAAGAAATGCAGTCGCCCGGCCCTACATTGACAAGCCCGCCCCTCGCGGCGAGAGACGACGCAACAGGGGAGACGGACTGCACATGAAAACGCTGCGCCCGACATCGTTCGACGTCGCCGAGCGCGCGGGGGTGTCGCAATCGACCGTCTCGCGCGCGCTCAGAAACAGCCCCGGCGTCAATGCCGAAACCCGCGCCCGCGTCTCGGCCGCCGCGCGCGAGCTTGGTTATGTCGTCGACCGCCACGCCTCGTCGCTGCGCCTCAAAAGCAGCGAGACGCTCGCCCTCGTCACGATCTGCCGCCCCGGCGAGGACCGCAGCGCGATCAACCCCTTCTATTTTGCCTTGCTCGGCAGCATCGCCGCCGCCACCTCGGCGCGCGGTTTCAACCTGCTCGTCTCCTTCCAGGAAAGCCCCGAAAATTTCCGCGCCGATTTCGTCGCCAGCGGCCTTGCCGACGCGATGATCGTCATCGGCACCACCAGCAACCGCGAGGCCTGGGACTATTTCGCCGAGGCGCAGCGCACCGGTCTCGACTTCGTCTGCTGGGGCAGCCCCGGCGACCCCTTCCACTGGATGCGCAGCGACAATGATACCGGCGGCCGCCTCGCCGCCGAGCATCTCGTCGCGAGCGGCCGCAGGCGCATCGCCTTCGTCGGCCCGCAGCGCTCGCCGCAGCGCCAGTTCGACGAGCGCCGCGACGGCTTCACCGCCGCACTCGAAGCGCACGGCATCGCCCCCGTCATTGTCGAGCCCCCCGTCGCGGCCGACCGCCACGCACAGGGGGTTGCCGCAACCGCCGAACTGCTTGCCGCGCATCCCGACGTCGAAGCGATCTTCGCCGCGTCGGACATGCTCGCGCTCGGCGTCCTGCAGGGCCTGAAGGACGCCGGTCGCCGCATACCCGACGATGTCGCGCTGATCGGCTTCGACGGCATCCGCGCGGGCACCCTTGCCGACCCCGCGCTGACCACGATCGAGCCCGATCTCGACGCTGCCGGCGAGGCGATGGTCGCGATGGCGCTGGAGGACGATGATTTCACGCGCAGCGGCACGCGGATTCCCGTCCAACTTGCGCTCCGCGGCACCGCCTAACCGTTACACACTTCCGATTTTCCGATGTCCTTGTAACGACTTGTTATCCATGCGCGGGCAGGATGCCAGACGGGGGTCGCAGGAAGCCGCATTGACGGGACAGCTATTCATTTCTCTGCTCAACCCGGGCATCGACCTGCTGTTCGCGGCCGCTTTCGTCTGGATGTGGCGCGAGCGCCGCGAGCGCTATATCGCCTATGCCGCCGCCGCCTATTTCTGCTCGGCGGTCGCTTTCCTGATCCAGGATGTCGCGCCCGCGCTGCCGATGGAGCTGCAGCGGATTCCCGCCAACCTCGGCTTCCTGCTGACCGGCGTCTTTTTCGCTGCAGCGATCATCAAACGCTACGCGCTGCCCGTACCCTGGCGCGCGATGGCGATCACCGGCGCGATTTCGATGGCCTGCTTCCTGTGGTTCCTGCTCGGTCACCCCAGCATCAGCGCGCGCATCTATGCGATCAGCATCGGCGCCGGACTGATCGCATCGATGGTCGTGCGCGCGCTGTGGCCGGTGGCGAAGCCTTTCCTCATCGACAAGCTGATCTTCTGGGTCGCGGGGCTTTCGGCGGTGAACCTGATCGTCCGTCCGGTGGTACTCCTGTCGCTGCGCGGCGGCTTCGACAGCTATGTGGGTTTCCAGCAGTCGCTTTACTGGACCACGGTGCAGTTCAGCCAGGCGATGGTGTCGATCGTTGCCGCGATCTGCCTGACCGTCGCGGTCGCGATCGACATGGTGCGCCAGCTGAGGGTCGAAGCCAATGCCGACGACCTGTCCGGCCTGCTAAACCGCCGCGGATTCGAGGCGAACGCGACCACGGCGCTCCGCCGCGCCGCCGACGGGGATAACAGCATCGCGCTGCTGATCGCCGACCTCGACCATTTCAAGGACGTCAACGATCGCCACGGTCATGCGGCGGGCGATACGATCATCGCCGCGTTCGGCGCGCATGTGCGACAGCTCGGTCCGGCGGACATGGTCGCCGGGCGCATCGGCGGCGAGGAATTCGCGATCCTGCTTCCCGGCGCGAGTATCGAGGTGGCGCGCCAACTCGCCGAGATCATCCGCATCGGCTTCCCGACCTCGTGCGCCGAGCATATCCCGCCCAGCCTCGTCCCGACGACGAGCATCGGCATCACCGCGGGCCGCGCCAACGAAGGGCTATCCGAACTGCTGCGGCAGGCCGATCAGGCGCTTTACGAAGCGAAACGCGCGGGCCGCAACCGCGTGCGGGCGTTCAGCCCGATGCCGGTCCGGCTCGCGGCGGGCGGCGGCTGACCGGCCGCGGCCCCGGGGCGTCACCGCGTCCGCAAGCGGTTCCTGCTTCATGGGGTAATACCGAATAGCCGAGGCAATTTTCGTCGCTCCCTTCCACAACGGTTTCGGGGACCAGGGGAGCAATGTGATGTTCGATGCCCTCGGCCATGGGCGCGGCCTGCGGCCGTTCGCCTTCGTGATGGCGATCTTCATGCTCGGCAATGTCGGCCTTGCCGCGTCGGGCGGTGCCGGATGGCTGATCGCCGCGATCGCCGCCGCCAACATCGCGCTCGCGGGCGTAGCGGTCGGCCGACGGCTCGCGATCCGCGACCTCCCCGGCCGCGACCGCGCCCTGCGCCGGATCGAGCATCTCGCCTCGCACGATACGCTCACAGACCTCTCGAACCGCGCGCATTTCTCCGATGCGCTCGATGACGCGATCGACGCGCGCAAGCCCTTCGCGCTGCTCGCGCTCGACCTCGACCGCTTCAAGGCGGTGAACGACCTCTTCGGGCACGGCGCGGGCGACGCGATATTGTGCCGCGTCGCCGACATGCTTCGCGCCGCGGTTCGCGGCACCGATATCGTAGCGCGGGTCGGCGGCGACGAATTCCTGATCATCCAGACCGGCATCTCCGGCCCCGACGATGCTCGCAAGCTCGCGAACCGTATTCTGGACACGGTGTCGACCGAGATGGACCGCGCGCGCGACCCGATGGCGGTGGGGGTAAGCATCGGCGTCGCGCTCTACCCGCGCGACGGCGCCGATGCCGCGACGATCCGGCGCAACGCCGATATCGCGCTTTACCGCGCGAAAGCTGACGGGCGCGGCGGCGCCGCGCTCTTCGACCGGCAGATGGGCAGGGTCGCCCGCGAACGCCGCACGCTCGACCGCGAGCTGCGGCTTGCGGTCGCGCGCAACGAGCTTTACCTCGAATTCCAGCCGCTTGTCGCCGCCGCCTTTGGATCGGTGGTCGGTTATGAGGCGCTGCTTCGCTGGAGCCATCCCCGGCTCGGCGAGATCGACCGCGAGGCCTTCCTTCCTGTTGCCGAACAAACCGGCGCGATCGTCCCGATCGGCGAATGGATGCTGCGCCAGGCCTGCGCGACCGCCGCGACCTGGCCTGACACGCTCGCGGTCGCGCTCAAGATCTCGGCGGTGCAGCTCCGCATACCCAATTTCGTCGCGGTCGTTCGCGACGCCCTCGACCGGGCGGGCCTCGACGGCCATCGGCTCGAACTGGAGATTCCCGAGGCCGCGCTTCTGCGCAGCCGCGGGCGCGCGCTGCAGACGCTCCACGAAATCCGCGCGGCGGGTGTGCGCATCGCGATGGACGAATTCGGCACCGGCCCTTCGTGGCCCGGCAATCTGAAAGCCTTCCCCTTCGACAAGATCAGGATCGATCGCAGCTTCGTCGCCGCGATGCGCCACGACGCGGCCGCGTCCTCGATCGTCCGCGCGATCGTCGGGCTCGGGCGCAGCTTCAACGTGCCGATCGTCGCAGAAGGGGTCGAGACCGAGGAGCAACGGCGGATGCTGCTTGACGCCGGTTGCCCGCAGGCGCAGGGCTATTTCTTCGGTCGTCCCGGCAAGGATCCCTTCCGTAGTTCCGCGCAGCGCGAGCTGAGCCCGGACCCCTGAATTCAACCTTTGTGCCTTTCAGAACAGGAGAACCCACCCGATGGCGAAGCCACGCCTGCTGCGAGACGAAAAGGGCGCCACCGCTATCGAATATGGCCTGATCGCCGCGCTGATCTCGGTCGCGTGCATCATCGCCTTCCGGTCGCTGGGTCTCAATCTTGAAACCATCTTTCTGACGATCGCGAACGCGCTCCGCCGATGAAAGCGCAGATCGCTGCATCCGTCGGCGTGAAATTGCCGGGCCCGCGTCCCGGAAAAACTGGATACCCCGTCACAACCACGTACATCCCGCCCGTCGCGGATGCGGCGCGCTCGCGCACCGTATCCGATGCCGCGGCAAAGGCGCGCAAGCCGACAAGATCCATCGATATATGATGTGCGCCTCTCGACCATTGGCGCGATTTCATTTTTTGGATGGTGACCCGCCTGCGGAAAAACGCTGGCGGGCCGCACGATGTGATGATGGCCGGTTTCAGGCAGTGCGGCTTCAGGCCGACTGGAAGAACAATTGTCTTATCGGTGATCGTTCGACCAGCTGATCGCAGCAGACGAAAGCGCGGCAAGCGCGGCGATTGCAAATGCGATCGGCGCGGCCAATTTCACGGAGACTGCCGAAAGCAGAATCGACGCGGTCAAAGCCCCGGTGACCTGCCCCGCAAGTCGGGCCGTTCCCTGCACGCCGCCAGCCGATGCCGCACGGTCAACGGGTACGGACAGGAACAACGTTCGGTTGTTGGGCGTCTGAAACAGGCCGAACCCAACCCCGCAGAGGATGACGCCAGGGATATATAGGGCCACGCCCCAAGTGGGTGGAGCCGCCGCCAATAAGGCGAAGCCGCCTGCCAGCACCAAAGCCCCTTCGACGCAGAGCAACGCCGGCCGAGCGCGCTCCAAAAGGCGAGAGGTGATCGGCGTCGTCAACAGCACGGCAAGTGGCCAGGGCGTCATGATGAAGGCAATATCCCGGGCCGATAGTCCGAGCCGGTCGTGGAGGGCGAAGGGCAACATCAGCAGCGCGCTACTCATTGCGGCAAAGCACAAGACCGACGCCAGCACCGACCGCGTGAAGCCGACCGACTGAAAGAGCGTCAGCGGCAAAAAGGGAGTGTGCCGCCGGGCATCCCGGCGGACGAGAAGCCAAAGCCCTGCGCCGCCAAATGCCAGCAGAACTGCAGCGGCAGCCGCCGACTGACGCGCGAGGCCGACTGCAATGATGAAAACGGGAACAATGGCTGCATATGCGAGCAGGCCGACGCTGTCGATTTCCTTGCTCTCGCTCCGCCGGGACGGCAGCGAAACCGCCGCCAGCAGCGCGATCCCGGCCAGCAGCACGCTCCCCGCGAAAACGAACCGCCAACTGCCGAAACCCACAAGCGACGCCCCGATCGTCGGCCCTGCGGCCGAGCAGAGCGCGACGGTCATGGCGTTCCAGCCGATCGCCCGGCCAAATTCCTTTTCCGCGACCGTCTGGCGGAGCAGGGCTACCCCCAGGGCCATGATGGCCGCGGCGCCAACGCCCTGGACAACCCGGAAGGCGATGAGCGAAGGGAAATCGGGCGCCAGCGACGATCCCGCAGCACAGAGCGCGAACAGAGCCGCCCCCGCGACAAAAGTCGGACGGTAGCCAAAACGCTCGCCGATCGCCGCGAGCGGCAGCAAGCCCGCGGCCAGCGCCCCCTGATAGGCGATGAGAAGCCAAGCCGCAGCCGAGGGCTCGACCCGAAGCGCGCCGGCGATCGACGGAAGCGCGACGTTGACGCTTGACGCGTCGACAACTGCCGCCGCCATCGCGAACAGCACGCTCGCGATAGCGGCGCGGCGGCGCAAAGCGACAGACCGGACAAGAAGGCTCGACACGCCGACGGCCTCAGGCCGACGGAACCCAGATGCCGCCTTGGTCGGCGTAGCGGACCATCGTCGTCTCGAGGCGAAGATCGCGCGCCGTAAAGCGAAACTGGATTGCGGGTCCGCTGACGCACCGGGTGTCGTGGATGTCGCCGGGCAGATAGACCTGCACGTCGCCCGGCCGAACCAGCGTCGATCCGCGCTTGACGAGACGAGGCGCTTCGCCCGGCCCTTGCACACGCGCGTAGGTTCCCATTTCCATTTCGCCGTGCAGAACGCCGTAGATGACCCAGCTCTCGCCATGGTCGTGCGGCATGCGATAGCGCCCTTCAGCCTCGGTGTGCGCGAGCAGGACGAAGCCGTGAACCGGATCGCGGTAAAGCTCGCGGCTTTCCGGGCGTTCGTGGCAGAGGTCGGCGAGCCACGCCTCGGTTCGCGGTGCCTGGAGCAATTCAGCGAGGCGCACACGGCAATTTTGGATCAGCTCGGAGGTCAACGCCCCCCAATTGTCGCGCACGCGTCCGGCGAAAAGGTCGAGCGATGTTCCAGTCATGACAACCTCCAGTCTCGTTGTGATCGCGACCGAAGATAGATCGACGACGACATGGCGGAAGCCGCAGCATTTGCACTCCATCATTGCGTATGACGCTATGCCACAGAAGGAGCCTGTGCTATTGCCACGACCATGAGCGGTCCCGATCTCAATCTGCTGTTCACCCTCGATGCCCTGCTTCAACAAGGCAGCGTCGTCGGTGCAGGGCATAAGCTCGGCCTCAGTCCCTCCGCGATGAGCCGCGCCCTTGCCCGCCTCCGGACGGTGACGGGCGACCCCCTGCTCGTCCGCGCCGGTCGCGGGCTGGTTGCGACCCCGCGCGCAGAGGCGATGCGCGAAGAGGTCCACCGGCTCGTCGAAGATGCCCGCGCCGTCCTGCGTCCCGCCGACACGGTCGATCTCTATCGCCTCGACCGGACCTTTGTACTGCGAACCAGCGACGGCTTCGCCGAAACGATCGGGCCAGCCCTGATCCAGCGCGTCGCCGAGGAAGCACCACGGGTCCGCATCCGCTTCATCCGCAAACTCGACAAGGACAGCACAGGTCTCCGCGACGGCGCGATCGATCTGGAAACCGGCGTTGTCGGAACTTCGATCGGCCCTGAAGTGCGCGCGCAGGCTCTATTCGAAGACCGTTATGTGGGCGTGGTGCGCGCCGGTCATCCGCTTGCGAAAGGCAGAATGACCGCACAGCGCTATGCCGAAGGCCGCCATGTGCTGGTCACACGGCAAGGCCTTGGCCTCGGCGCGATCGACGAGGCACTCGAGACGATCGGCCTCGCCCGAACGATCGTCACCACCGTCGATGGCTTTGCCGCGGCGCTCGCATTGGCGCGCGGGTCCGACCTCGTTTCCACGGTTCCAGAGCGGCACACGCTTGGCCTGCGTGACGGGATGGAGACGTTCGCGCTGCCCGTCGAGACCGACGCCTTTACCATATCCCTGCTCTGGCATCCCCGCATGGAGGGGGACGCCTCGCACCGCTGGCTGCGTCAACTTGTCAGGCAAGCCTGCGATACCGTGCTCCGGGCAGCCCCCGGCCCATAGAACCAACGGACACATGGCGCCAAACGCACGAATGATGTGCAAGTGATGCGTGTTCCATCATGTCGGCGGGCGCGGTAACCCCGCGCTTTCAAACAGCGACCGGAGCGCCGATCGCAAAGGATCGAACATGCCTGGCAAAACCCTGTCGACCCTGGCTCTGGCCCTGCTTGTGTCAACCACAGGACCGGCGAGCGCAGCCGGGGACGGCAACCCGCCGCGCATCGAACTTATGCTCCGGCGCACGGTGCCGATTACCGGCGCCGAGAACCGGCGGTTCGAGCTTGGCGATCGCATGGCCCACTACCGCGTCCCGGGCGTGAGCATCGCGGTGATCGAGAATTGCCGCATTGTCGACGCGCGCGGGTTCGGCCTCAAATCCTGGGGAGGCGAGCCGGTGACGCCCGATACGCTGTTTCAGGCCGGCTCGATCAGCAAATCCGTCACCGCGATCGGCGCATTGCGCCTGGTCGAGAAGGGCGTTCTCGGACTCGACGAGGATATCCGTCGTTACACGAAAAGCTGGCGATACGACGGTACGCGTGGAGCCGTGACGCTGCGCCAGCTGCTCGGACACACGGCTGGCACGAACGTCGCCGGCATGAAAGGTTATGAGCCGGGGGCGCCGCTGCCCACCCTTGCGCAGATCCTCGCGGGGGAGACTCCGGCGAATACGCCCGCAATCAAGGTGGACGGCCAACCCGGCAGCCGCTGGAGCTATTCGGGCGGCGGCTATGTCGTAATCCAGTCAGTGATGCGCGAGGCGTCGGACGAGGACTTCGCTCCGCTCATGCGCGCGCTCGTCCTCTCACCCCTCCGGATGAAGGCCAGCAGGTTTGACCAGCCGCTTGCCGCGGACAGGTCGGGGTCGGCGGCGCACGGGACCGCGGCGGACGGCTCGGAGCTTTCCGGCAAATGGCGTGTCTATCCCGAGCAGGCTGCGGCCGGCCTCTGGACCACGCCCAAGGATCTCGCCCGCTTCGCGATCGGACTGGCGCGGTCCGCCCGCGGCGAGGACGACGCCATCCTCGGCAAAGAGGCTGCGGCGCAATTGATGACGCGCGGTCCGGGCAATTGGGGTCTCGGCGTCGATCTCGGTCCGGCAGACGGACCTCGGCAGATCAGCCACACGGGCCGGACGATCGGCTACACATCGATGTTCGTCATCTACCCGGACAGTTGCCAAGGCGCAGTCGTCATGACCAACGGCTATGACGGAGGGTGGCTGATCAACGAGATCATGCGCGCCATTGGCGACGTCTATCGTTGGCCCGATCGCAAACAGATGCCGGCGCAGGCGACGGTGCCGCTCACCGACGCGATCGCAACCCGCTTCGCCGGAACCTTCCGACTAAAGGATTTTCCGACCGAGCGCTTCCGCATCTCACGCAATAACGGAGGCGATCTATACTGGGCGCGCGACGGTCATGTCGGACGATCGCTTTTGCCCGAGAGCAGCGGCAGGCTGTTCTCTCCGGATAGCGTGATGACGATAGAGGCAATCGATCCGGATGAGCCGCAGGCGACTGCGCTTTCCCTGGGTTTTGGCGGAGGCACCAATCTGGCGGAGCGGGTCGACTGATCGAATGGCCGCCTCCGATATCGAAATCGAAAAAGCCGCCCCGTACAATCTGTCGCCTCCCTGCATGAGTTGGTCTCACGCGGGCGTCCCGCTGCGACGCTTACCGGATTTGACCTCTTGCGGGCACCGATGTCCTCCATCGCTGGCGACAGCATTTCGGCGCACAGGCAATGGCGTCCAGTCCCCAGCGGAAAGGCGCTGGTCATGAATTCGCAGCCCGGCCGCTCCGCCAAAACGCGTCAGCCACCGGCCAGTGAGCGCACCACGTCCCCGATCAGCTGACGCAACCAGCGGTGCGCCGGATCGTGACGGTATCGCACGTGCCAAGCCATATCGACCGGAAAGGTCCCGAGATCGACCGGCGGCCGTACGATCTTCAAACGCGCATCAGCCTCGAGGCGGCGGCAGATCAGCCGGGGCAAGGTTCCGATATGGTCGGTCACTGCGATCATCTCCGCCACCGCGAAGAAGGTCGTCACCGAAATCGCAACCTCGCGCTTCAGTCGCTGCTGCGCCAACGCCTGGAACAGGCCGGCCCGCAAACGGCCGGGCGGCATGACGTTGACATGCTTCAGCCGTTCGAACTGCTCGCGGGTGATACGGCCGGAAATCTCGGGATGTTCCGACCTGACGACGCAGCCAAGCCTCTCGTCCATCAGGTGCTGGACGACCAGATTGTCGGGTGGATCGACGATCCGCCCCATGACCAGAGCGGTCGTTCCCGAGACGACGCCGGTGTCGGCAAGATCGTTGCCATAGGGCGTCAACCGCAGCTTGATCCCCGGCGCGACCTCGCCCAGCCGCGCGACAATCGCCGGCACCATCGCATATTCGACATAGCCGTTGGGCGCGATGGTGAAGAGGCGTTCGGCGGTGGCCGGGTCGAACTCCTGTTGCCCCAGCACGGCATCGTCGAGCGCCGCCAGGGCCTCGGCTATTCCCGGCGCCAGATCCAGCGCGACGGGCGTCGGCTGTATCCCGTAGCGTTCGCGGACGAACAGCTGGTCCTGCATCATCGCGCGCAGGCGCCCGAGCGCGTTCGACATGGCGGGCTGCGTCATGCCGAGCCGCTCGGCGGCGCGCGTCACGCTGCGCTCTTCCATCAGCGCGACAAAGATCGGCAGCAGGTTCAGGTCGTAGCGCATCAGTTATATTGTCATAAGAATATCTGAAATAAAAACAAATAGAGTTCTGGAATATGTGATGGGGGAGCATATCGCCCGCGTCCGAAAGGATGCAGCCAGAGGAGGTTTCCATGACCAAGGGTAGAGTGCTCGTAATCGGCTCCAACGCCACCCGGATCGAAGTCCAGGGCGGCTGGCGGGCCACCGGCCAGTATCTCAACGAAACCGTCGTTCCCGCGATGGCGATCATCGAGGCCGGCTATGACGTCGTGCTCGCGACCCCCGACGGGACGCGTCCGCATCTCGACCCGGCATCTGACGCGGTCGACCATTTCGGCGGCGACCAGGACGCCTATGACCGCGCCAAGAGCTTCTGGGCCGAACATCCGGCGATGACCGCGGTGCGTACACTCCGCTCGGTGATCGACGAAGGTCTCGACGCCTATGTCGGCGTTTTCGTCCCCGGCGGCCAGGCGCCCGTGGTCGATCTGATGCAGGACGCCGAAACCGGCAAAATCCTGCGCCACTTCCACGACCGCGCCAAGCCGACCGCGCTGCTGTGCCACGGCCCGATGGCGGTCGTTTCGGCGATGCCGAAGGCAGCCGAATTTCGCGCCGCAATGATCGCAGGCGATGTCGAGAAAGCACGCGATCTCGCCAAGGGTTGGCCATATGTCGGCTACAGGATGACCGTCTTCTCGGCGAGCGAGGAAAAGGTCGTCGAGGATCAAATCCTCCAAGCGCGGATGCATTTCGACATGCCCTCGGCGCTGACCGCCGCGGGTGGTAATGTGGTCACCACCGATGTCGACTTTGCGCCGAACGTGATCGTCGATCGCGAGCTGATCACCGGACAGAATCCGCGGTCCGACCACCCGATCGCGGCGACCTTCGTCGCTGCGCTCGATCGGTCGCTCGTTACGGCGTGAGAACGCGAATGACCGGCGGGGCGCTGCGCTGGCGCCCCGCAGGCCGCCACGGCCCGAAAGGAGAAACCCCAATGCCCGAACACGTCAAAGTCGTCGCCGCGCTGACCGCCCGTCCCGGACAGGTCGATGCGCTAAAGGCGTTGCTGGAAAGCATGATCGCCCCCAGCCGCGCCGAACCCGGCAACCTGCGCTACGATCTGTGGCAGGATCAGGCCGATCCGGGTCGATTCCTCTTCGACGAGCTCTACATCGATGCGGCGGCAAACGCCGCACACCGCGAAACCCCGCATTTCCAGGCCTATCTCGCGCAGATAAACGACCTTGCGGACCGCACCGCCTTTGCCCTGACCCCGGTCGATGTGAAACCGGAAGCCTGAACCACCCTCCCCGCAGGCACGAGCGCCGACCTCCTGCCTGTCCCCCGACCCCGACGAAAGGACAAGATTATGAGCATCAAGGATATCCTGCCCGGCAAGCTCGGCTTCGGCGCCGCGCCGCTCGGCAATATGTTCCGCGACATTCCCGAGGAGGAAGCGCAGGCGACGGTGAACGCCGCCTGGGATGACGGCATCCGCTATTTCGACAATGCGCCCTTCTATGGCGCCGGCCTTGCCGAAATCCGCATGGGCGAGGCGCTCGCCGGCCGTCCGCGCGAAGAGTATGTGATCTCGACCAAGGTCGGCCGGGTGATCCTTGACGAGGTCGAGGACGTCAGCGCCCGCGACCTTGGCGAGAAAGGCGATGTCTTCAAATATGGCCGCCCGAACAAGATCGTGAACGACTATTCCGCGGACGCGACCTTGCGCTCGATCGAGGGCAGCCTGAAGCGGCTGAAGACCGATCACATCGACATCGCCTTCGTCCACGACGTCGCGCAGGATTTCTATGGCGACGAATGGCTGGCCATCTTCGAGAGCGCCCGCAAGGGGGCGTTCCGTGCCCTGGACCGGCTGCGCAACGAAGGCGTGATCAAGGCCTGGGGCCTCGGCGTCAATCGCGTCGAGCCGATCGAGACGCTGCTCGCGCTCGAAGAGCCGCGCCCCGACGCCTTCCTGCTCGCCGGGCGCTATACGTTGCTCGACCACGACCGCGCGCTTCAGCGCGTCATGCCGATGGTGACCGAACGCGGGCTCGGTATCGTCGTCGGCGGCCCGTACAGCTCGGGGGCGCTCGTCGGTGGGCCGAACTTCGAATATGCGCCGGCCACGCCCGCGATCCTCGCCAAGGTTGCGGCCATCAGGGCCATTGCCGATCGGTACGGGATCAGCATGAAGGCGGCGGGACTGCAATTCGCGCTCGCCAACCCCGCCGTCGCTGCGGTGATACCCGGCGCCAGCCGCCCGGGCCGGATCGCCGAGGATCGCGCCGCGCTGCGCGAGGTCATTCCCGCCGACTTCTGGCGCGAGCTTCGCGCCGCGGGGCTCGTCAACCCCGACGCGCCGCTGCCGATGGCCGGATAAGCGGGGCGAACAGCAGACGGGCCGCCGGACTTTTCCGTCGGCCCGTCAAGGCGCATGGACGGAGCCCATCCGCTCGCAGTCGCCGTACGCGCGTCCATCATATGCGAACTCGATGGCACCCGCGCACGAGGGAGATCGCAACATTCAACGCGCCTCCCTTGAATGAAGCCAGGACAAAACTGGCCGATAGTGGCTGTTCCGCTTATGAGCGTCGAAGCACGCGAGCGGACGTTCAGTAATTTCCCGCATCGCCTCTCAACGCTCGGGGTCACGCTGACCATATCGCCCAAAGGCATCCAGAATCCCGCCCATCTCTGCACGGTCCAGCAGCTTAGGACCTCCGATCGCCAGCGTCCCGCAGTAGACGGCCGCCTGTTCCTCGATTTCCTCAGCAATTGCCATGGCGACGGGTAGACTGGGCCCTAGCGTTATCAGGCCGTGATTGGCCATCAGGCAGGCACGTCGGCCATCGAGCGTCGCCGCGACATTGTCGGCCAGATCGTCGCTGCCAAAGGTCGCATAGGGCGCCACGGGCACGCTTGCGCCGCCGCCGACCGCGACCATATAGTGCAGCGGCGGAATCTCGCGGTGCGCGCAGGCGAGGATCGTCGAATGGCGCGCGTGGCAATGGACGATCGCCTGCGCATCGGCGCGGCGCTGGTAAAGGCCCATGTGCATCCGCCACTCGCTCGACGGCCTGGCCGCATCCGGCGCGACGCTGCCGTCGGCATCGACGAAAACCATCAGGTCGGGCGTCAAACGGTCGGGCGTGATCCCCGACGGCGTGACGAACATGCCCGTCCCGAACCGCACCGACAGATTGCCCGACGTCCCGCGGTTGAGCCCGCGCGCATCGAGGGCGCGCATTGCGTCGACCAGTTGCTGGCGGGCTTCGTCTTCGGTCATCGGGCCTCTCCAGTCGTCGGCACATCGCGCATGAACGCCAGCGTGCTATCATAGCCGTCGAGCCGGCCCAACGTCCCGACCCCCAGCGCCACCTGCGCCGCCGTCGCGACCGCGAACCGCAGCGCCGACGCCTCGTCCATCCCGCGCCGCCGCGCGGTGAGGAAACCGGCACACAGGCTGTCGCCGCAACTGGTCGTGTCGACCGGATCGATCCGGTGCGCTGGCGCATGCACCTGAAGCTCCGGCAGGACGAGCAGCGCGCCCTTGGCGCCCATCTTGACCAGACAACCGCCCGCGCCGCGCGCGATAAAGCGATGCGCCCCCTCGACCGGATCGTCGGTCCCGGCAAGCGCGCGCACTTCGGCAAGGCTGGGCATGAACAGGTCGACGTGCGGCAACAGCGCGTCGAGATCGGCCTGCGCCGCGTCGGTCGGCGCAATCAGGTCGCACGAGGTGAAGGCTCCGCCCGCTCGCGCCTCGCGGAGCAGCCCGGCGCCGTGCCCCGCCACGCCGGGAAAACCGACCGCCGCCCAGTGAACCGCCGCAGCGCGGCGGCTGGCGGCGACGACCGCGTCGGTGACCGGCGCAAAGATGCTCGCGCCCATCATGTGCCAGTTCGGACGGTCGCCGTTCGGACGGATCGGCAGGACCGTGGTCGACGTCGGCCGCTCGCGGTCGATCTCCAGCAGGCTGGTATCGACCCCCGCCGCATAGAACATCGACTGCACCAATTGCCCCTGCGGATCGGCGCCGACCGCCGCGGCGATCGCAACCTCCAGCCCCAGCGCACGCGCAACCAGCGCGGTGCCCCCCGCGGTCCCGGCGGGCGACAGCGCGATCGTCTCGACGAGCTGCCCGCCTTCGCCCTCGGGCAGCGAGGCGACCGGATGGACGGTGATGTCGATCGTCGTCAGCCCGATCGCGAGCAGGTCGAGCGGCTTGTCCACGATCAGGCGTGCTCCGCCTGCGCGGCCGCCAGCATGACGAGGATCGGATGCGGTTCCAGCATCCCGCGGCGTTCCGCGACGGCGGCGAAGGCCGCGTCGGCGGCCGCAAGCGTGGCGTCGATATCGGCCTCGGTCATCGCCGCGCACAGGAACATATTGTGCCAGGGATGCATATAGATGCCGCGTGCCAGCATTTCTTCGGCCCAGCCGTAACCGACGCGGAAATCGGGATCGCCCTCGAACATGATCTGCGGCATCTGGACGGGGCCCGTCTGGCGCAGCGTGAAACCATGCTTTGCCGCCGCCGCGTCGAGCCCGGTGCGCAGCCGCTCGCCGAGCACGACGCTATGCTCGATATAGTCGGTCTCGCGGATGATGCGCAGCGTCTCGATCGCCGCCGCCATCGGCACCGCCGACAGCCAGAAGGAGCCCGTCGCATAGATCGCGCCCGCGCCCTCCCGGCAACGATCCGACCCGAGCAGCGCCGAAATCGGATGGCCGTTGGCGAAGCATTTGCCCCACGCACTGAGGTCGGGCTGGACGCCGAGGTCGCTCCAACTGCTGCCGCGCGCGAGGCGGAAACCCGCGCGCACCTCGTCGACGATCAGCATCGCGCCGGTTTCGTCGCAGAGTTCGCGCGCGCGGCGGGCATAGGCGGGATCGGGCGCCTCCTGGTCGATGAAGGCATCGTGACGGAACGGCGACGCGAAAATCGCGGCGAGGTCGTCGCCGGCGGCCGCCACCCCGGCTTCCAGACTGGCGACGTCGTTATAGCCATAGGTGCGCACATGTGCGCGGTCCTCGGGCACCGTGCCCGCGCGGATCGGCGTGCACCAGGGCGCGGCACCGTGATAGGCCCCCTGCGCGACCAGCACGATGCGCTTGCCCGTCTGCGCCCGCGCGCTACTCATCGCCATCGTCGTCGCGTCGGTGCCATTCTTGCAGAACATCGCCCAGTCGGCGTGCTCGACCATCGACACGAGCGTCTCGGCCAGCTCGACCATCAGCGGCGACGGCCCGGTCAGCGTGTCGCCCAGTTCGGCTTGCGCCCGCGCCGCCGCCTCGACGCGCGCGTCGCGATAGCCGAGCAGGCTGGGGCCATAGGCGCACATGAAATCGAGATAGCGGTTGCCGTCGGCATCCCAGATATAGGCACCTTCGGCGCGGCTAAAGAATTGCGGAAAGCTGTCGGGCAGCATCCGCACCGATTCATGGCCGTACATGCCGTTCGGAATGACCTTGAGCGCGCGCGCGCGCAGCGCCGCATCCTGCGTCCTTTTCATGTCGATCTCGCTTGTTGGCCCGGCACGCCGTCCCTGCGACGCGCCGGGAAGGGTTCCTAGAATTTGACGACGGCCTGAATGCCGTATGTCGCCGGGTCGTTGTAATTGATCTGGTCCATCGTCACGACGGGCGAGATGTAGGTGATATAGCGCGTGCCGGTGAAATTCTTCGCCCACAGCGCAATCTCGATATCCTCGTCGGGCGACAGCCACGACAGGCGGGCGTTCGCGACGCCATAGGGCTTGACGCGATTGGTCTGCACATTGTCGGGCGTCAGGAACGTCTCCGACTGCAGGCTGCCATCGACGCGCAGGCGCACCGAACTATCGCCCGGCAGCGGCTGAGTGAGCGAGAAGCCCGCCGAGATCGCCACGTCAGGCGCATTGACCAGCTTGTTCCCCGAATAATCCTCGGCCGCGAGCGCAGTAAAATCCTTGTAACGCGCATGCAGCAGGCTGGCGTTGACGAAGGCGTTGAAATTGCGCGACGGCCGCGCCTGCAATTCGACCTCGACCCCATAAAGTTCGGCATTGCCCGCGTTGAGCTTTCGCTGCACCGGAAGAACGCCCGAGGTATCGAAGACGAACACCTGCAGATCGCGATAATCATAATAGAAGGCGGCAGCATTGAAGCGCAGCTTGCGATCGAGCAAGTCGCTCTTGAAGCCCGCCTCATAGGCATAGAGCTTTTCCGAACGGAAGGGCTGGAGCTGCGCCGGGTCGCTCGACGAACCGCCGGCGAAGCCGCCGCTGTTATAGCCCTTCGACGAGGAGGCGTAAAACAGCAGATTGTCGGTCGCCTGGAACGACAGCGCGGCGCGCCACGACAGGTCCTTGAAGGTCTTCGATCCGGTGAAATCGAGCACCGGAACGGTGATGACATCGTCGAAGAAGCTGTGGAAATCGAAATCGATGCTGTCGCTCGAATAGCGGAGGCCCCCGGTCAGCGTCAGCCGGTCGGTCAGCTTGACGTCGGCCTGCGCGAAGGCGGCCCAGCTCTCGGTCTTCTGCGTATAGGGATAGGCGAAATTGCCGATCGAATTGACGGGGTCGAGCGTGCCGAGCAGGTCGTCGGGATCGCGGAAGACGCGCAGGATGTCGAACGCGCTGTCGGTAACCAGCTTGTCGTGGAAATAATAACCGCCGACGATCCAGTCGACCCTATTCTCGCCCTTCGACTGGAGGCGGATTTCCTTGCTGAACTGCCGCGGCCGGTCGATATAGGTCGCGGTCAGCACATTGTTCGGGCTGGCGTCGGTGTCCTCCACCGTTCGGCGGCGAACCTGCTCATAGGCGCTGATCGAGGTCAGCGAAACGCCGCCCATATCGATGCTCGCGGTCAGCGAGCCTCCGAACACATCGACCCGTTCCTGTCCCTCGATGTCGTAATCGCCGGCGTTGAGGTCGCCGTCGGTGTCGGCATAGCCGAGGCCGTCGAGCGGCACGCCATCGGCAAAATTCGGGTTGCCGACAAAGTCGATCCCCGATCCGCGATGCTGGAACTGGCGCGCCCCGCCGCGGTTCTGTCCGCCGTGGACGATCGCGCGGATCAGGATATCGGAATTTGGGGTGAAATCGACGATCGCACGTCCCGCCCACATGTCGAGGTCGTTGAGCTTGTTCCCCGTCACACGGTTGAGCAGCCAGCCGTCGCGGCGCAGATAAGTGCCCGCGACACGCGCCTTCAGCACATCGCCCGCGATCGGGCCGCCGACGCCGCCTTCGACCTGCACCTCGTTATAGCGGCCATAGGAAATGGCGGCATTGGCGCTGAATTCGTCGGTCGGCTTGCGCGAGGAAAATCGGATCGCGCCCGCGGTCGTGTTGCGGCCGTAAAGTGTGCCCTGCGGCCCTTTCAGCACCTCGATGCCGTCGCTGTCGAAGACGTTGAACAATTTACCGGCATTCGCGCCGAGAAAAACGTCGTCGACATAGACGCCGACCGCACCGGTGGTGTTCGAGTTGAAGTCGCCGATGCCGACGCCGCGCAGGAACAGCGAGGTGGTCGTCGCCGACGTGCCCGCCTGCGACGACAGGCCGGGGACGAGGATCGACAGGTCGCGCGGATCGCGGATACCGACCTCGGTCAGCGCCTCGCCGCTGATCGCGGTGATGCTGATCGGGACGTCCTGAATATTCTGCTCGCGCCGCTGCGCGGTGACGACGATTTCGCCGATCCCGTCGTCGGCGACCGCACCCGCGCCACCATCCTGCGCAAAAGCCGTGGCCGGCGCGAGCGCCAGCAGCGAGACCGAAAGCATTGCGAATCCGCGTTTCATCGACGTCCCCTTCTCAATATCAGAATATTTTCCGGTTTTGTGATCAAAAATCCGTCGATCTGTCAAGAATTTTAGTAATATGCCGCTCAAGTTCGGAAATTTGGTTGATTTGTGCGTGATTTTGCCAATGATGGCCCCATGACAGGAGCGCGCATGACGAAGAATGAAGTAGCCCGGGCCGAAATAAGGCGCCCCGCACAAAAGCGGAGCCGGGCACGGTTCGAGGCGATTCTCGACGGTGCCGAGCGCCTGCTCGACACGCTGCCTCCGGCGGCGATCAGCATTCCGGCGATCGCGACCGAGGTCGGCATCTCACCCCCGTCGATCTATCACTTCTTCCCTGAACCGCAGCTCGTGTTCAGCGCACTCGCCGAACGCTATCTCAAGCGTTTCGAGGAACGGGTGCTGACCGACGTTCCCGACAATATCGAAAGCTGGCAGGATCTGCAGACGCTGCAATATCGTGCAGCGCAAAAATGGTTCAACGAGCATCCCGCCGCGCGGCAGGTGCTGCTGGAGGGGCCGGCATGGTCGTCCGACATCCGGCTGCAGGATCTCGACAGCAATTTCGTTACCGCGGGCCGCAGCATCGAACTGATGACGCAGATGTTCGTGATGCCCGAGATTCCGGACCTGCACGACCGGCTGGTCGAGGTCATCGTCATCAACGACGCGATCTGGTCGCTGTCGATCCATCGCCACGGCCACATCACCGATGAAATGGAGGAGCAGGCGCGGCGCGCGCGTATTGCCTATTCGCGGACCTTCCTCCCCGAATATCTGCCGCTGCGCGCGAAGGACCGCCCGGCATGACCGCCGCGCTGTCGCCGGTCTCCGGCCGCGCCCTCGCGCTGTCGATCCTGATCGGTTCGTGTGCGCTGCTCGTCCTCGGCGTCCATCCCGTGCTGCTTGGCGCGCTGGTTCAGGAAGGGCGTCTCGCAGACGCACAGGTCGGCAATCTGGTGACGATCGAGATGCTTGCCATCGTGCCGGGCTCGCTTGCCGGCATCGGACTGCTCCGGCGCGTCGGCGCGCGGTTCGTCGCGGTCGGCGCCGGTCTGGCGATGGGAGGGATCAACATCTTCCTCATCGGACAGTCAGGAATGACGATGCTGGCAATGACGCGCGCCGTGGCCGGGTTCAGCGAGGGCATTCTCGTCGCCATAGCGCTTGTCGCGATTTCACGCGTCGCGCGGGTCGAACGCGCCAGCGCCATCTTCCTCGCCGTCCAGACGCTGATGCAGGCGATCGTGGCGGCCGCTCTGCCCTCAGTCACTGTCGCCGGGTCGCGCGTCGACGCCGCGCTGGTCGCGCTGGCGATCGCGGGCGTGATCGCCGCGACTGCCGCGCTGGCGCTCCCGGCCGCGCTCCGCCCGACCGAGCCCGATAGCGAACGCGGCGCACTGACGCCCGCCAGCCTTACCGCCCTCACCTCGGCCGGCCTGTTCCTCGGCGCGATCGTGTCGGTCTGGGGCTATTTCGGACTCTGGCTCATCCATTATGGTTATCCGCCGACCTTCGAGGGGACCGCCGTCTCGCTCTGCCTTGTAGCGCAGGTCGTCGGCGCGCTCGCCGCGGCGCGGTTCGGCGAACGCCTGCCCAACCGCCCGACGATTCTCGCCTGCGCAATCGCCGCCGCGGCGCTGGTCGGCGCCTTCTATCTCGCGCGCGGCAGCGCGACGGCGATCATCATGGTCGGCATCGCCTTCGGCTTCGTCTGGCTGTTCACCCTGCCCTTCTTTGCGGGCTGGCTTATCGAAATCGATCCCGGTCGGCGCGCCGTTCTCTATCTGACCGCTTTCCAGCTTGGCGGGGCCGCCCTCCTCCCCTCGCTCGCCGGCGTGGCCGTAGGAGCTTACTCGATCAATGCCGCACTGACATTTGCGGGTTCCGCCTTCCTGCTTCTCGCGACCGCGGCGGGTCTCTCGACGAGCGCAAGATCCACCGGCTGACAGTGGCCGCTTCCAGTCGACCTGCTTCTCCCACGATCTTCGCTAACGCGGACAGCCAGAGACTTGGGAGGTCTCGAAACGGTTAAAACGGGATAGGCCTTCCATCCCAGCTAAAGAACCCGCCGCTATCCGTCGGCGCTAGCTGGTCAATGACGGCCAGAATGCTTGCCGCACTGTGATCCGCACTAAAGAGCGATGATCCAGCTATTCGCGCCTGAAATGGTTGCGAAAGCGGCGTGTCTACAGTTCCCGGGTGCAGTGCCGCGACGATCGCGTCCGGACTGTTGCGGGCGAGTTCTATCGCGAAGCAGCGAACCAAGGCATTGAGTGCCGCCTTGGAGGCCCGGTAGCTATGCCATCCGCCGAGTCTGTTGTCCGCTATCGAACCAACACGCGCAGAAAGAAATATGGCGACCGCCCGTTGCCTCCGGCCAAGTAGAGGAAGAATATGCTTTGCGACGAGCGCAGGCCCTATGCTGTTGACCGCAAAGACCTCGGCCATCACCGAGGCGTCAAGCTGCCGAAGACACTTTTCAGGGCGGATGTCCGTTCCGCGGTGCAGGAGCCCCGTCGCCACGATCACAAGGTCGAGGACGCCATCCCGGGCGATTTGGCGACCTGCCTCGGCAAGCGTGGCGTCGTCCAATATATCGATCGTCAGGCTTGTCACATTGGGATGATGCCACGAATGGGGCCGTCTGTTCCCCGCATAGATGCGGTTAAATCGACCCGATGCGACCAGCCGATCGATAAGCGCGGCGCCGATACCACCGCCGCTCCCGATCACCAATGCGCGCTTGCCGTCCAAATGCCTCTCCTTCCGGCCACTTGACCCACCTAGGTACCGGAATCCTTAATAGGCGGCGGCAGAATATCCCACGTGTCTCAAAGGGAATGTAACCGGGCCCCTCGGGGCGTTGCACGCGACGCCTAACCCAAATGAGGGATGATGCAACATCTGGCCCGCCTAACCGTTTGATCTCTAACCTCGTCGCGCGGGAGCGACTCCGCGAGGCGGGGCCACCTTGTTCCCAAAGCGCCCCCGCCAACGCGGCGGGGGCAGTTGGGAAGGTTGAGGCACAATGGCATGGGTCGCGAAATCCATTGCGCCCGGACACTTTAACGGGTGTCGCTACCGAGACATTGATCAACGTCAAATTGCCGAAGGAAGAGAAGGTCGCGCCGATGCCGACGACGGACTTCTGACATGCGGAGGCCGACGGGGTATGCCGCCGCCCTCCTTCGCCATGGCGGGAAGAAGGATAACGGGCGATAAGAAATGCCATCTGGCGAGCAAAGTCTTCGAAGCTGCGCAGCGCAAAACACGGCTTAGCACACAGGCAAGTCGAGTTCCTCGTCGCCCGCAAGCTTCGTGGACGCGCGAGCGCGGCAGCGAGAAGGAAATGGAGTTCTGCAGTTCCGTCGGCGAAGATTTCGACCAGAATCTCGTGCGCAACTTAAAATGGCCGACTCTGGACTGGCCGCTTTTGGATGACGATAGGGTTAAACCGGTCACTGTCGGAAATGCGTCTGGCGCAAGATTGAGATCGGCAGCGATAACACCGGACCGCGCCAATCGGATCATCGAAGGAAAAGACTCTCGAAAACGCCTGGCAATCCTGCGGGCCGCTGTTCAGCAGCGGCACCGCTTATCTGGCGAAGCCCAGCTGACGGGCCGGACACGCTCACATCGATCGGTCAGTCGATCATGCGGATGACATCGACCGCGCGCCACTCGGCCGGCCGGATCAACCCGTTGTGCGCGATCCGGACCGAGTGAAGCGTCGCCTCGATCTGGCGGCGCCACATCGCCAAAAAATCGAACAGCACCGGAAAGTCTGGCGGAAGATCATATTCCTGCCAAACGTACAGCTGGAGCAGCAAAGGATGATCTGGCCGGTAATAATGGATCTCGGCGGTGGTCAGCCCATAGCCGTCGAGCTGCGCGATCAGCGCGCGGTCGGTCATGTCGAACGCGCCTCGCCGCCATCGAGCGAGCGGAGCGCCGCGAGCACATCCTCGACCGGAACGGCGCGGCGCGCGCGGGGCGGTTTGCCGAGCGCGGGCTTATTGCGGACCGAAGCAGAGTCCGATGCCCAGAATGCGAGAAGAGCGCGCTTGCCCCCCGGCTCATGGCTCGGGCGATGCGCTACGTAGAACGGGTGTAGAAATCGGGAAAATGGCTGCGACATGATCGTGCCTCCTTCCTTATCGCCATTCCTTTCTCGCCGTGCGGCATGGCGCTGCGACGATGGATTTTGCTAGTCGAGCGTGTCGAGTCAAGAGGGCGCATGCCGCCGTGAACATGTATTTTATCACTCTCCCGTAAGGAGTGCCAAAAAATCCGGCTACCCTCTTGAACCGAAAAAAATCGCTTCCTAGCTCTTCGGCGCCGCGCGTCGCGGACAGGCGCGCGGTCTGTATCATATCGTTATGCAACATGGAGGTTATGCATGCATTTCCGTCCCTTGCACGACCGTGTCGTCGTCCGCCGCATCGACGCCGAGGAGAAGACATCGGGCGGCATCATCATCCCCGACACCGCCAAGGAAAAGCCGCAGGAAGGCGAAGTCGTCGCCGTC
>NZ_JAFMTR010000019.1 GCF_018682675.1 Sphingopyxis soli | reverse complement strand
AAAGCCGGGGCCCAGCAGCGACAGGGAGGAAGTGGGCCCCGGCTTTCGCCGGGGATCACATTTGTCGCGACGCGCCCCTACTTCCCCAACAGCGGCGCCAGATACTGGCCGGTAAAGCTCCGCGGCTCCTTCACCACCTGCTCGGGTGTCCCCGCCGCGACGATCTCGCCGCCCTTGACCCCGCCCTCGGGGCCCAGGTCGACGATCCAGTCGGCGGTCTTGATGACGTCGAGATTATGCTCGATCACCACCACGCTGTTGCCCTGATCGACCAGCGCCTGCAGCACTTCCAGCAGCTTGCGGACATCCTCGAAATGCAGGCCCGTCGTCGGCTCGTCGAGGATGTAGAGCGTCTGCCCGGTCGAGCGCCGCGACAGCTCCTTCGCCAGCTTCACCCGCTGCGCCTCGCCCCCCGACAGCGTCGTCGCCTGCTGCCCGACCTTGATATAGCCGAGCCCGACGCGGACGAGCATTTCCATCTTGTCGCGGATCGCGGGCACCGCCTTGAAAAACTCCGCCGCATCCTCGACCGTCATGTCGAGCACGTCGGCGATGCTCATCCCCTTGAACTTCACCTCCAGCGTTTCGCGGTTGTAGCGTTTGCCGTGGCACGTCTCGCACGTCACATAGACGTCGGGCAGGAAGTGCATCTCGATCTTGATCAGCCCGTCGCCGGTGCAGGTTTCGCAGCGCCCGCCCTTGACGTTGAAGCTGAAGCGCCCGGGCTTGTAGCCGCGCGCCTGCGCCTCGGGCAGCCCGGCGAACCAGTCGCGGATCACCGTGAAGGCGCCGGTATAAGTCGCCGGGTTCGACCGCGGGGTGCGGCCGATCGGCGACTGGTCGATGTCGATCACCTTGTCGCAATGCTCGAGGCCGGTCAGCGCGTCGTGCGGCCCCGCGACCAGCCGCGCGCCGTTCAGCGTCCGCGCCGCGCTGGCATAGAGCGTGTCGATGACCAGGCTCGACTTCCCCGACCCCGACAGGCCGGTGACGCAAGTGAAGGTACCGAGCGGGATCGTCGCGGTGACATTCTGCAAATTGTTCGCGCGCGCGCCCTTCAGCACCAGGTCGAAGCCGTTGCCGGGGCGGCGGCGCGCCGGCACCTCGATCTTCTTCGCGCCGGTCAGATACGCCGCGGTCAGGCTCTTCTTGTTCGCCAGCACCTGTTTCAGCGTCCCCTGGGCGACGATCTCGCCGCCGTGGACGCCCGCGCCGGGGCCCATGTCGACGACATAGTCGGCGTGGCGGATCGCGTCCTCGTCATGCTCGACGACGATCACCGTGTTGCCGAGGTCGCGCAGGCGCTTCAGCGTCGCGAGCAGCCGGTCGTTGTCGCGCTGGTGCAGGCCGATCGACGGTTCGTCGAGCACGTAGAGGACGCCCGACAGGCCACTGCCGATCTGGCTCGCCAGGCGGATGCGCTGGCTCTCGCCGCCGCTCAAGGTGCCCGACGTGCGGTTGAGGTTCAGGTAATCGAGCCCGACATTGTTGAGGAAGCCGAGCCGCTCGTTGATTTCCTTCAGGATCGCCTTCGCGATCTGCCGCTGCGTCTCGTTCAGCTTCTCGTCAAGCGTGCTGAACCAGGCGAGCGCGTCGGCGACCGAGCGCTGCGCCGACAGGCTGATATTCTCGCCCGCGATCTTCACCGCCAGCGGTTCAGGGCGCAGCCGCGCGCCGTGGCACGTTTCGCACGGCTGCGCGGTCTGGTACTTGCCCAGCTCCTCGCGCATCCACGCGCTCTCGGTCTGCAACATCCGGCGATTGAGGTTGCCGATGACACCTTCGAACGCCTTGTGCGTCGTATAGGTGCGCTTGCCGTCCTTGAAGGTCAGCTCGACCGGCATCCCGCCGGTGCCGTGGAGGATGATCTGCTGCACCGCGCCGGGCAGGTCCTGCCACGGCGTGTCGAGGCTGAAGTCATAGGCTTTGCCCAGGCTTTCGAGCACCTGCATATAGTAAGGCGAGGGCGGGTTCGATTTCGCCCACGGCACGACCGCGCCCTTCTTCAGGCTCAGCGCATGGTTGGGGACGACGAGCTCAGGGTCGAACTCCAGCCGCTCGCCCAGGCCGTCGCACGCGGGGCAGGCGCCCTGCGGCGCGTTGAAGCTGAACAGCCGCGGCTCGATCTCCGCGATCGTGAAACCCGAGACGGGGCAGGAAAATTTCTCGCTGAATATCAATCGGTTGGCGGGTGTCCCCGCCCCCTTCATCCCCCCCCCGGCATCCTCCTCCTCCCGCCCCGGCACCGGCCCGTCGGCCATGTCGACATACGCGACACCTTCGGCAAGTTTCAGCGCCGTCTCGAAACTGTCGGCAAGCCGCGTCTCGATCCCCTCGCGCACCACGATGCGATCGACGACCACCTCGATGTCATGCTTGTACTTCTTGTCGAGCGCCGGCGCGTCCTCGATCTCGTAGAACTCGCCGTCGATGCGGACGCGGGTGAAGCCTTCCTTCTGCCACTGCGCCAGTTCCTTGCGGTATTCTCCCTTGCGGCCGCGAATGACCGGCGCGAGCAGATAGGCGCGCGTCCCCTCGGGCAACTCCATCACGCGGTCGACCATCTGGCTGACATTTTGCGCGCTGATCGGCTCGCCGGTCACGGGCGAATAGGGAATGCCGACGCGCGCCCACAGCAGGCGCATATAGTCGTAGATCTCGGTCACCGTCGCGACCGTCGAGCGCGGGTTGCGGCTCGTCGTCTTCTGCTCGATGCTGATCGCCGGCGACAGTCCGTCGATATGCTCGACGTCGGGCTTCTGCATCATCTCGAGGAACTGGCGCGCATAGGCCGACAGGCTCTCGACATAGCGCCGCTGGCCTTCGGCATAGATGGTGTCGAAGGCGAGGCTCGATTTGCCCGATCCCGACAGGCCGGTAATGACGATCAGGCTGTCGCGCGGCAGATCGACGTCGACGCCCTTCAGATTATGTTCGCGCGCGCCGCGCACCGAAATATGGGTGAGACTCATGGGAGAGGTGTGTTCCAGATTTGTTCTATTGGCGCAAGAGGCGGTTTCGCGCCCGTTCATTGCCAAGATAGGAGGCCCGAAGCCGCACCGCAATGTGGTGGCATTCCACCAACATCCCAAAGGCTTCGACCAATGCCGGGAGGGTTGCTTGACCCCGTGACGTCGCGGGCGGACAAGAATGGCCATTCGCGCCGCCTCGACCCGGCGGTGCAGAACAATCAGGAGACGGGGTAATGAAAAGCTTTCTAACGAGCGCCGCGGGGCTGGCGATCGCGGCCGCCTTGGCTGCGACGTCGGCGACGGCGAGCGAAAATCGGGTGTCGGTGACGCTGGTCGCCAAGGCCGATGGCGAGGGGGACGCCGCGGTCAAGGGCGATGCTTCGTTGAAGGCGCTGACCTTCGGGACATGGGGCGTCGACCTTGCCGCGCGCGACACCAATGTGAAGCCGGGCGACGACTTCGACAAATATGCGAACGGCGGCTGGTTTGCGCGCACCGAGATCCCCGCCGATCAGGCATCGGCAGGTGTCGACTATGATGTTTACAACCTGACGCAGCGCCAGCTCGGACAGCTTGTGACCGGGGCGCCGGCGACGTCGCAGGTCGGCGGTCTCTACCAGAGCTTCATGGACGAGAAGCGCGTCGACGCACTCGGCGCCGCGCCGCTCATGGCCGACGTCGATGCGGTTGCGGCGATCCAGGACAAGGGCGCGATGGCGCGCTTCATGGGATCGACGCAGGGCACGTTCGGCGCGACGATCGTCAGCGGCGGACCCTATGCCGACACCAACGATCCGACGGTGAACGTCCTGTGGCTTGGCCAGGCGGGGCTGGGGCTTCCGGAACGCGACTATTATCTGAACGACAGTTTCAAGACGCAGCGCGATGCCTATCGCGCCTATATCGTTCGAACGATGAAGATGATCGGCAATGCCGCGCCCGAGAAGGCGGCCGACGCGATCATGGCGTTCGAGACCGATATCGCCAAGGTCAGCTGGCCGATCGCCGACCGCCGCGACATCGGCAAGATCAACAATCCGATGTCGTCGGACGAACTCGCAGTCTATGCCCCCGGGCTCGACTGGAAGGCCTGGTTCGAAGGCGCCGGCATTGGGCCGCAGAAGCGGATTATCGTCAACGAGAATACGGCGGTGCGCGACATTGCTGCGCTCTATGCAAAGACGCCGCTCGACACGATCAAGCTGTGGCAGCAATTCCACATCGCCGACAATGCGGCGCCCTATCTCTCCAAGGCATTCGTCGACAGCCGCTTCGAATATACCAAGGTGTTGAGCGGGGTCGGCGAACTGCGTCCTCGCTGGAAACGCGGGCTGACGCTGGTCGACGGGAGCCTCGGCGAACTGGTCGGCGAGAGCTATTCGAAGCAATATTTCCCGGCGAGCGCGAAGGCGAAGATGGAATCGCTCGTCGCGAACCTGAAGCTGGCGATGGGTGACCGCATCCGGAACAACAGCTGGATGGCGCCCGAGACCAAGGCAGCGGCGCTCGAAAAGCTGGCGAAGATGGATGTCATGGTCGGCTACCCCGACAAATGGCGCGACTATTCGGGGCTCAAGATCGATCCGACCGACCTCTATGGCAATGTGAAGCGCAGCGCAGCGTTCGAATATGCCTATTCGCTGTCAGACCTCAATAAGCCCGTCGACCGCAAGAAATGGTCGATGAACCCGCAGGAGGTGAACGCCTATAACGGCGGCCTCGAGAACAAGATCGTGTTTCCGGCCGGGATATTGCAGGCGCCTTACTTCAGCGAGAGCGTCGACGATGCAGTCAACTATGGCGCGATCGGCGCCGTCATCGGCCACGAAATCTCCCATGGCTTCGACGATCAGGGGCGCAAGATCGATGCCAATGGCGCGGTGCGCGACTGGTGGACCGCGGCGGACGCG
Organism: Sphingopyxis soli; assembly: GCF_018682675.1. GTDB lineage: Bacteria > Pseudomonadota > Alphaproteobacteria > Sphingomonadales > Sphingomonadaceae > Sphingopyxis > Sphingopyxis soli. Next base: position 12,464 of record NZ_JAFMTR010000019.1, on the reverse strand, counting down.
GCGCGCTTCGAGGCGCAGGCGAAGGGGTTCGGCGCGCAATATGCGGCCTATGAGGCGGCGCCCGGCGCCTTCATCAATCCGGACCTGACGATGGGTGAGAATATTGCCGATCTCGCGGGCCTCGAGATCGCCTATGACGCCTACCACCGTTCGCTGAACGGCAAGGAAGCGCCGGTTATCGACGGCTTGACCGGCGACCAGCGCTTCTTCCTCGCCTTTGCTCAGGCGTGGCGTGACAAGGCACGCGAGGATTCGATCAAGCAGCAGGTCGCGAGCGACGAGCACGCCCCGGCGCGCTGGCGGATCATCGGCCCGGTTCGCAACGTCGATGCCTGGTACAAGGCATTCAACGTCACGCCCGACAATAAATATTATCTGAAACCCGAGGCGCGCACACGCATCTGGTGATCAGCCGGAGACGACGGGGGCGGCCGCTGGTCGCCCCCGCACCATCGTCACGCCAAGCGAAAGCCCTGCGCCGATGATGACGAAAAGGGCGGGAAAGCCGCCGAGCACCGACATCATGCGGATACCGTCGAGCCCCGATCCCGCGACAAGTACGACGGCGCAAAGCCCGACCGCGATCCCCCAGACGCTCTGCACGGCCATCGGCGCTTCCGGCGCGTCGGGGGTGATGTCGCGCGTCGAAAGGGCACTCATCGCAGACACATTGGCGTCGGCGCCCGCGACATAGGACAGGAAGATGGTGAAAAGGATGAGCGCTGTCGCGGCAGGGCCGCCGCCGAGCGCGTCGAACAGACGGAAGAGAACCGAGTCCGGTCCCTTCGCGGCGATCACCGCATAGAGGCTGGCGCCGCTCTGCTGGTCGATGACGATGGCCGAGCCGGCGATCGCGGTCATCCACAGCGCGCCGAACAGCGACGGCAGCACGAGATTCATCAGGATGAACTCGCGCACGCTGTAACCGATGGCCAGCCGTCCGAGGAAGAGCGCGGTCACCGGCGCCCAGGCGAACCAGTTGCCCCAATAGAATATCGTCCACTGCCGGCTCCAGGCGCCATCGACATCGAGGCCGAGGTTGCGGGGAATGAACGTCGTGAAATATTCGCCCGTCGCGCGCAGCGACAGGCCGAACATCTCTGCTGTCGGGCCAGCGACAAGCGCGAAGGCGATGATCGCGAAGAACAGCCAGGTGTTGAGCACCGACAGGCCGGCGATGCCCTTTTGCAACCCGGTCGCAGCCGAGATCAGAAAACTCGCGACGATCAGCGCCGCAATTCCCCACTTGAGCGGCATTCCACCGCTGAAATGGCCCAGATTCTCCACGCCGCCTGCCAGCGCCAGGATTCCGGCACCCATTGACGCTGCCATTCCGGCGACGAGCGCATAGAGGCAGACGATGTCGATGCCCGTGCCGACCGGTCCGTGCGCGCGCTTCCCGAGCAGCGGGACGAACAGCGACGACAGGCTGAACGGCTCGCCGCGGTTATAATAGACGAGGGCGAAGGCGAGGGCCGCGACGGTGTAGATTGCATAGGGCGTCAACGTCCAGTGCAGGAACATTGTCGACATGGCGAAGGTCGCGGCAGCATCGCCGCCCGGTTCCAGTCCCAGCATCGAAGGCGGCGCGTTGAGATGGAACAGTGGCTCGGCCGCCCCCCAGAAGAGGATGCCGGTCGCGATCGTCGTGCAGAGCATCACCGCGAACCAGCGCCAGCGCCCGAGCAGCGGCCTGGCGTCCGCTCCGCCGATGATCGTCTGGCCGAACGGCGACAGCGCCGCGAGCGCGAGAAGCGCCAGAAAAGCCAGACCGGCGCCCGCGAAGAGCGGGCCGAAATGCTTCAGGATCCAGTCGTTGACCGCTGCCTCGGCCGCGACGAAGCGGGTGCCTTGCCAGAGGCTGAGCGCGAGCGCCGCAGAAAGGGTCGCCAGCGGAACAAAAAAGACCGCGCGATTGACGGGGTGACGGGTTGAGGCTGGCAAATGTTCCGCCGTTCGGACATGGATGACGTCGTCAGCATGGCGGCTGTCGGACCCGGCGTCAAATGATGTGCCGGGAACGGGATTTGCAGCAAGACGTTGGACGCACAGGTGCCTTGATGGAAGGAGAGCTTCGATGATCAGGACGATTTTCACGGCAACGGCGGCCATGGCGCTGCTGGCGGCAGGACAGGCCGCTGCGTGGCAGAAAAATCCGGACGGCACGACAGCGGAGGAAAAGGCGAACACCGCGAAGCTGAATGCGGACCAGCTGGCGAAGGCGCAGGCGGAAACCGACGCCTACAACGCCCGTGTCGCGGCCAACGCGCAGCAGGAGGCCGCCGCGCAGTCGACCTTCCTTGCTGAAACCTCGGCTTATGAAGCCGAAAAGGCGCGGGTCGCCGCCATGTCTGCCGAAGAACGGATCCAATGGGAAGCCGACGTCGCGGCTTGCAAGGCTGGTGACAAGACGCGCTGCGCCCATCCGGAATCCAAGCCCCAATAGGCCTGGAATTTCCTAATCGCGATTTTCTGAAGGCTCCGGCCTTGCGTCGGGGCCTTTTCGCTGTCCGTCCGGGGAAGGTTCGGCCTCCGCTACCGGCGGCAGCGCGACGGGGATCACCATCGCCGGTCGCGGCGGATCTGGAAAACGACCGCCATAGCGGTAATCGTCATCCGCCCCCTCCGGCGGTGGCGCGGCGGCGCCTTCGTCGACTTCACCGAGCCGTCGGAACGGCTCGCTGAACCGATTTTCGCGTTCCGCCCTCAGCCGCGCACTCACACCATAGCTGTCGGCGCATTCGAGGCACGGCGGCGCCGAGGTCGCATCGGCGACGGCCGCCTTGGGATTGGCGCTGAGGTCGGCGAAGGACGCCGAGCCGGGCCCCTTGCCGCCAAGCCCCCGGCCGATGACGATGAAGGCCAGCAACGCGCCGGCGCCCAGCCCGGCGACGATGACGATCAGCCCGAATGCCAGGCGATGGCCCAGCCGGTCGCGACTCGAAGGAAGTCGACGTTTCCCTGCCATGCCCGAAGAAGGCCATGATGACGGCTTCGTTGCAAGCTTTCGGCCATTGGTCGATGCGGGAACGCCTTTCGTCTCCACATCGACCGCACGACCGGCCCCGTCGAACCCGACGTGCGTGGCCCCGGCAAAGCGGGCATCCAAGGATCGCGGGATGCGGGAGGATCCGGTCTTCCCCGGTTTCGGATCAGCTCGTGTCCCGCATCATCCCCCCAGATGAGAGGACTCCCCATGTTCAAATCCACCCTGATTACGATGGCGGCCATCGCCGTCGGTGGCGCAGCAGCTCCCGCCGTGGCGCAGGACAGCGATGCGCCGCAAGTCGCCGTCCGTTATGACGATCTCAATCTTTCGACCGCCGCCGGCCGCGATCGGCTCGACACACGGGTCCGCACCGCGATCCGCGCGATGTGCACCGACAGCAGCCGTCTTACCTTGCGCCAGCGCGCAGTCGCGCAGGATTGCATGGCGCAGGCCAAGCGCAGCATCGAACCGCAGCTCGCGGCCTTGTTGAACGGCAGCACCGCCAAGTTCGCGAGCGACAAGCCGCCCGTCGTCGCTGCTCCCTGACGACATCCGGTGACGCGGCCGTCCTGAAGCAGGTGGCGGCCGCCGACGAAGGCGATCATGCTCCGTGCATGATCGCCTTTACGTCATGCAGATAGGTGCGGCCGATGCGATGCACGCCGCCTTCGCCCAGATCGACGCTCCATGCGCCGTCGCCGTGGTGTTTCAGCCCGACGATGCCGTCGCGGCGGATCATCTTCGAGCGGTGGATGCGCATGAACTGGTCGGGATTCATGCGCGCTTCGAGGGACTTGATCGTCTGATGGATCAGCCAGCTGCGGCCCCCGACGTGAAGGCGCATATAGTCTCGCTCGGCCTCGATCAGGTCGACCTGGGCTGCATCGATGCGCAGCATCTCGCCGCGGTTCTGGACCCAGAACTCGCTGATCCACTTGCTTTTCGGGGAAGGAGCGCGCTCGCTGGCGCGCCATTCGCGAACGCGCGTCAACGCGCGGCCCAGCCGGTCGGGCGAGACCGGCTTCAGCAGATAGTCGACCGCCGCGACGTCGAAGGCGGCGACCGCATAGCGATCGAACGCGGTGACGAAGACCACGGCTGGCGGATTGTCGAGCTTGTCGATGGCAGCGGCGACCTGCAACCCGTCGAGGTCGGGCATCGCGATATCGCAGAGCACAAGGTCGGGCGCGAGGGCGTCGACCATGCGCAGCGCGGAGGCGCCGTCGCTCGCCGTCCCGACAAGCGAAACGCCGTCCTGCTGGCCGGCGAGAATCTGCAACCGCTCGATTGCGAGCGGTTCGTCGTCGACAATCAGGGTCCGAAGCGTCTGGAGCATGTCAGCACCTCTCTCGCGCCAGGGGAAGCCACAGGGATACGAAGAAACCGCCGGTGTCGGACCTGCCCCATTCGCACCCTGCGGTGGGACCGTAGCGCGTCAACAGCCGCTCGCGGACATTGCCGAGCCCAAGCCCGGTGCCGGGGGCGGGGATCGGCGCCTTCGGGTCGATGTCATTTTCGATCCTGAGCACCAGCAGGCCATATTCGCTACTCGCGGTCAGACGGATCGCGATCGTTCCCTTGCTGGGGGCGACGCCATATTTGATCGCATTTTCGATGATCGGCTGCAGGATCAACACCGGGACGCAGGCGTTTTCGAGCTCGTTCGGCATCGTGACCTCGACATGCAGCCGGTCGGGGAAGCGCACTTGCTCGATATCGAGGTAAAGGCGCTGGAGCGCAATTTCCTCGTCGAGGCTGACGAGCTGTTCGGGGTCGACGGCAAGGCTCGAGCGCAAGAAGGACGAGAGATTCATGATCATCGTCTCGGCCTCGCTCTTCGATCCCCTGAGGACGAGCGTCGACAGCGAGTTCAACGTGTTGAACAGGAAGTGCGGATTGACCTGATAGTGCAGCGCGCGGAGCTGCGCCGCCTGCGCCTCGATCCGGAAATGGTTCGCGCGGCGTTCTACCGCGCGCATCTCGTTCGCATATCCGAAGGCGACATAAAGCGCGGCCCAGACTGCGAAGAAGAAATACCAGCGGATCGAGCTGTCGAGGATCAGCACCGTTTCCCACGATATCGGGAATTTGGATTGCACTTCGGCGATGATCTTTTCGGCGTCGGGGCCGGGAAACCAGTAGAAGAAGACGAGCAGGTTGATGGTGGCATAGACGGCGACGAGCGGCACCGCGGCGCCCAGCGCGACCGCGAGCCGCGCGCCGAAGCCCTGTGGCTGGACGCGCTGGATCAACTGGTAGAGTACGAACGTACAGAGGATCCCGGCAACGACGACAAGGGCGCGGCGGCCGGCATATTCCCATTGCTCGGCGCCGGCGAGCAGGCCGAGGCCGGTGGTGATCAGGAAATAGAGAAGCCACATGGCGAGGATCGAGCCGATCGCGACGCGCGGGTTGACGCGGGCGTCGGAGGCGCGCCAGTCGGGCGCCGCGGCCAGCATCTTCGCCCGCTGGTCGCGCAGCGCCTCTTTGCGGATGGTCATGTTCATCGGGGCTGCTTTAGCGTCGGTCATCGCATCCACGCTAGCAGACACCGGGCCGCCAGTCGAAGGGGTGGGGGCTTTGGTCGAAGAAAATGGCTTAGGGCGCCGGAAAGCTCAGGACAAGTCGGGCCGGGGAAGCGTGCGGCGCCAGTGGCCGCGCTGGTACACGATCCATGCCATTGCAAGTGACGCGAGCGAAGAGAGAGGGAAGCTCCACCACAATATGTCGCTGCCGATGATCGGATAGCCGAAATAGTAGATGCCGAGGCGGATCGGGAACATCGACAGGAACAGGATGATCAGCGGCGGGACGACCGAGCCGTTGGCGCGGAGCGTGCTGATGAGGACGATCGTCGTGCCGAAGGGCAGGAAGGTCCAGGTCGCGATGTACTGGATATTGCGTGCGACATCGATCGCCTCGCTGCCGCTGCCGAGGAACAGCGCGAGGGCGGCGCGGTCGAAGAGGAGCAGGAGAATAATCAGCACTCCGGTCATCGCGAGGTTGATCGCGATCCCGCTGTTGGTGACGCCTGTAACGCGATCCCAGCGCTGCGCGCCGATATTCTGTGCCGCCATCGAGCTGACCGCGGCTCCGACCGCAAGCGCGGGCATCTGGATATAATTCCAGAGCTGAAGCGTCGCGCCATAGGCGGCGGCGGTGACCAGGCCCTCGCGGTTGACGAGCCCGACCATGATGAGCCCCGCGCCCGAGATCACGAGCATCTGTGCGCCCATCGGTAGGCCCCGGCCGATGATGAAGCGAAGCTCGCTCCAGTTCGGAATCAGATAGGCCAGTTCGCGGCCGCGGAGGCGCAGCGCATGATTCTTCGCATAGAACCAGATGATCATGCCCGTCAGGCTGATCGTGCCGGCGAGCGCCGTCGCGAGCGCACTGCCCGCAATGCCGAGGCGCGGGAAGGGGCCGAGGCCCAGGATCAGGACCGGATTGAACGCGATATCGAGTACGACCGCCAGGATCATGAACCGCAGCGGCGTCATCGCATCCCCCGCGCCGCGCGAGGCCATCATCAGCGTTACGCTGAGCATGCTGGCGGGAACGGCCAGGAAAGTGACGCGCAGATAGTTGTGGGCTAGCGCAAACGCTTCGGGCGGCGTCTCGAGCCAGCGCAATATCTGGTCCGACGCGAACCAGCCGACGATGGCGATCACGACCGAGAAGACGAGTGCAAGGCCGATGACTCCGCCGGTCGCACGCCGGGCTGCGCCGATGTCGCCGCGTCCGATCGACTGGCCGATGAGGACGGTCGCCGCCATACCGAAGCCGAAAAAGGCTCCGAACATCAGGAACATGATGATGTTTGCGTTGGCGGTCGCGGCGAGCGCGCTTTCGCCGAGAAATTGCCCGACCCAGATCGAGTTCACCGACCCCGACAGCGTCTGGAGTATATTCGACGCGAGCGTCGGCAGCGCGAAGAGAATCAGCGTTTTGGCGATGGGCCCGTGGGTCAGGTCCATTCGCCCGCCGCCGCGCGCGGTCTGGCGCGGCGGGACCGGACTGGCCGCAGGATCGGCCGCCGCCGCAACGGGCGTCGGCGTGACGGGCGTTTCGCCGTCGGTCACCCCAGACGCGCCAGTGCGGCGGTCAGGCGGTCGGCCTCGGCTTCCTTCGCGGCGTGGTCCATGCGGGCCTTTTCGACGGCTTCGGGTTTCGCGCGTTCGACGAACGACGGGTTGTTCAAACGGCCGGCGAGGCCATCGCGTTCCTTCGCAGCGGCGGCAAGCGCCTTGGTCAGCCGGTCGCGTTCGGCGGCGATGTCGATCACGCCTTCGAGCGGGACGGTGATCGTCTCGCCCTCGACGACGAGCTGGGCCGAAGCGCCTGCCGGGGCGGGGTCGAAGCGGATCGCTTCGAGACGCGCGAGGCGATCAAGCTGGGCTGACAGCTTGTCGGTGCGATCCTTCAGCGACGCAGGAAAGTGAGCGGTCAGGCGCGCGCCGGGCGGAAGGCCGAGTTCAGCCTTCGCGGTGCGCAATTCGCTGACGAGCTTGATCAGCCAGTCGATGTCGGCGCTGGCATCGGCGTCACGCGCGGCGTCCGGCGCGGGCCATTTCGCGGTGATCAACGGATAGTCCGCGCGGTCGCCAAGGACGGTCCACAGCTCTTCGGTGATGAAAGGCATGAAGGGGTGGAGCATGACAAGGATCTGGTCGAGCACCCAGCCGGCAACGGCCTTGGTCTCGTCGTCGATCGCGCCCTTGATGAGTTCCAGATACCAGTCGCAGAAACGGTCCCACGCGAAGCTGTAGATCGCGTTCGCGGCCTCGTCGAAGCGATAGGCGGCGAAGGAGGTTTCCATTGCGGCGACGGTCGCGGCGACCTCGCCGATGATCCAGCGGTTGACCGGCAGCGTCGCGGCGGGCGCTTCGAAGCTGGTCGAGGCCGAAATGCCATTGGCTTCGCAGAAACGCGCGGCGTTCCACAGCTTGGTCGCGAAGTTGCGATAGCCCGCCAGGCGCGCGTCGTCCATCTTGATGTCGCGGCCCTGGCTTTCCATTGCGCTCATGAAGAAGCGCAGCGCGTCGGCGCCGTACTTGTCGATCAGTCCGAGCGGGTCGACGACATTGCCCTTCGACTTCGACATCTTCGCGCCGTCGGGCGCGCGGACGAGGCCGTGGAGGTAGAGCGTCTTCCACGGGACATCACCCATGAACTCCATCCCCTGCATCGCCATGCGCGCATCCCAGAAGAAGAGAATGTCGAAGCCGGAGATGAGGACGTCGTTGGGGTAGTGGCGCTTCAGCAGCTCGGTGTTCTCGGGCCAGCCGAGCGTGGCGAAGGGCCAGAGCGCGGAGGAGAACCAGGTGTCGAGTACGTCGGGGTCGCGATGTAGCCAAATCCAACGCTTGTCCCACATCTGATCTGCAATATCCTGCTGATCATCGACGAGACGGATCTTGTCGCGCTCACATCCATAGTGAGCCGCCGCGATCTCGATCACCTCGTTGTCTGTGCAGCCAACAAATGGTTCCGAAACTACTTTGTCTCGGCCTGCGTATGCATACTCGCCATTTTCCATCTTCACGGGTCCATACCAAGCCGGAATCCGGTGGCCCCACCAAAGCTGGCGCGAGACGCACCACGGCTGGATATTCTCCATCCAGTTGAAGAAGGTCTTTTCCCACGTCTTGGGGACGATGTTGATCCGCCCGTCGCGCACCGCCGCCATCGGCGGCTGCGCCAGCGTTTCGGCATCGACATACCATTGGTCGGTCAGCCAGGGCTCGATCACCACCCCGCCGCGGTCGCCGAACGGCGTCTGGATCGTGCGCGGCTCCGCGTCGTGCTCGCTGCCATCCTTGTCGATGTGCGGAATCAGGAAGCCGGCTTCCTTCATCCGCGCCACGACCAGTTCGCGCGCGCCGTCCTTGCCGTCGCGCTTGAAGCGGTGGAGCCCCAGATATTCTTCCGGAATCAACCCGTCGGCGGTCTGGATGACGTTCGCGTCGCCGTCGAGCATGTTGAGCATCTCGCCGGGCTTGAACCCCGCACGCTTGCCGACTTCGAAGTCGTTGAAATCATGCCCCGGCGTGATCTTGACCGCGCCGCTGCCGAGCTCCGGATCGGCATGTTCGTCGGCGACGATCGGCACCCGGCGACCGGTGATCGGCAGCGTCACGAACTTGCCGATCACGCTCTTGTAGCGCGCATCGTCGGGATGCACCGCGACCGCCATGTCGGCGAGCATCGTTTCGGGGCGCGTCGTCGCGACCTCGATAAACCCGCGCCCGTCGTCGAGCGTCACGCCATCGGCGAGCGGATATTTGAAGTGCCAGAAGTGCCCTTGCACCTCGTGCGTCTCGACCTCGAGGTCGCTGATCGCGGTCTTGAGCTTGGGATCCCAGTTCACGAGGCGCTTGTCGCGGTAGATCAGACCCTTTTTGTGCAGGTCGACGAACACCTTGACCACCGCGCGCGTGAAATGCGGGTCCATCGTGAACTGTTCGCGCGACCAGTCCATCGAACAGCCGAGGCGGCGGAGCTGGCCGGTGATCTGGCCGCCGCTTTCCCCCTTCCACTGCCACACCTTCTCGACGAACTCCTCGCGCGTGTAGTTGGTGCGCTTGTCCTGCCGCTCTTCCATCTGGCGCTCGACGACCATCTGCGTCGCAATGCCGGCATGGTCCATGCCGACGACCCACAGCGCATCCTTGCCGCGCAGGCGCTCGTAGCGGACGAGCACGTCCTGCAGCGTGTTGTCGAGCGCATGGCCGATGTGCAGCGCGCCGGTGACGTTCGGCGGCGGGTTGACGATCGTGAAGGGGGTGGCGTCGGGACGGTGCGGGCGAAACAGCCCGCGACTTTCCCATTCATGGGCCCATTTCGCCTCGATAGCGGCGGGATCGAAGGTTTTTTCCATCGGCATAGCCGCGCGCCTTTGCCAGCCGGGGGCGAAGGCGGCAAGGGGGAAGCTGCCGTCGCTGGAACCATGGGCGTGTCCCCGCGAAGGCGGGGACCCATCTTCAGCCGGTTCCAACTTGCACCGACCGGTGATGTGCTCCCGCCTTCGCGGGAGCACATGGCCTTGCCTATTTCTTCAGATAGCTGTCAAGCCAGTTGAACACCGTCTGGTGCCACTGCACGCTGTTCGCGCCCTTCAGCACCCAGTGGTTCTCGTCGGGGAAGACAAGCAGCTGCGACGGCACGCCGCGCCGCTGGAGCGCGGTGAAGGCCGCGAGACCTTGTGTATAGGGGATACGGAAATCCTTCTCGCTGGTGATGACCAGCATCGGGGTCTTCCACTTGGCGACATGGTTGACCGGGTTCCATTTCTCGAACTCTTCGGGAACCTCGAAATAGGGGCCGCCATGCTCCCATTCGTCGAACCACAATTCTTCGGTTTCATAGGCCATCGCGCGCGCGTCGAAGACGCCGTCGTGCTGGACGAGGCATTTGAAGCCGTCGGTCCACTGGCCCGCGATCCAGTTCATCATGTAGCCGCCATAGGAAGCACCGAGTGCGCAGGCGTTGGCAATGTCGAGCTGCGCATCCTGCTTGCCCGCCGCCGCCAGGCCCAGCTTCAGATCCTGCAGCGGCTTGCCGCCCCAATCCTTGTTGATGCTGTCGGTGAAGGCCTGGCCGTAACCCGTCGATCCGTGAAAATCGACGCTGACGACGCCGTAACCCTGCTGCGCGAACAGCCGCGGGTTCCAGCGCGTCGACCAGCCGTTGCCGAAGCTGCCCTGCGGGCCGCCGTGGACGATGAAGGCAACCGGCAGCTTGGCGGTGGCGTTCGCCGGCTTCAGAATGATGCCCCAGACCTTGTCGCCGTTCGCGCCGGCGAACTGCATCCGGTCGAACTTGACCGGATCGAATTCGGCGAGCGTCGCGGCGTTCACCGCCGTGAGTTGCTTTACCTTGCCCTTCGCGTCGCGGGTGTAGAGGTCGGTCGGGAGCAGCGCGGTGTTGCGGGTGTAGAGCAGCGCGCCGCCCGGCAGCACCGTCACGTCGCCCACCGTGCCATCGAACGCTTCGGCCGAGGCCTTGAGCTTCTCGACCTTGCCGGTCGCCGCGTCGACTTTGAACAGCGGATGATCGAGCACGTCCTGCGCCGTGACGAACAGCGATTTGCCGTCGGCCGCCCAAGCGATCGAATCGACCGAGCGATCCCATGCATCGGTGAGCTTCCTGGTCTCGCCATTCTCGAGGTTGCGCAGCATCAACACCTGCCGGTCGGCTTCGTAACCCGGCCGCGCCATCGCGGCATAGGCGAGCCACTTGCCGTCGGGCGACGGGGTGGGCAGCGTGTCGGTCGCCCGATTGCCTTCGGTCAGGTTGACCGGCATCATCCGGCTGTCGACCAGCCAGCTGTAGATATCGAGATTGGTCGAGGTCGGCTCGTGCCGGTCGGCCTTGCGCAGCGTGAAAAAGACAGTGCGGCTGTCGGCGCCCCACGCGAGTTCCTCACCGCCGCCGAACGGTTTCGAGGGGCTGTCGCCGATCAGGCCGGCGTCGACCGGACGCGCGACGCTCGCTTTGCCGCCTTCGAGATTGAAGACGAAGGGGCGGCTGTAGGTCCCCGGGGTTTCCCACTGGTCCCAGTGGCGGACGAAGCCGACGCCATCCTTGTAGAGGCGGCCGCTGCCGGGCCCAACGAGCGCGCCCTTGTCCTTCGCGTCGCAGCCGAAGTCGGTGCATTCCTTCGGAATGTCGCCCCATGCGAGCAGCTTCTTGCCGTCGGGCGAGATCTTGAAGCCTGCGACATCGGCCTGGGTGTCGGTGACCTGCGTCGCGGCGGTGCCGGCCGCCAGGTCGATGCGCCAGATCTGATCCTTGCCCGATGCGTTCGAGATAAAATAGAGGCTGCCGTCGGGGGCGAAGGCGGGCGAGGTCTCGTTTTTGCCCGCCGTGTCGGCGATCGGGACGGGCTTTGCATCCTTCGCGTTGCGGTCGATCAGCCAGAGCCCGGTCGAGCGCTTGTAGCTCTCTTTCTCGGTATCGGTCTGCTGGAAGACGACCCAGCGTCCGTCGGGCGACGCGGTCGGCGCGGCGACGCGCTTCAGCGTCGCGAGGTCGACCTCGGTCATCGGGCGGGCGAGAGCGGGGGAGGAAAGGGCGGCGGTGAGCGCGATCGCGCTGGTGAGGAGCATGTTACGCATGGCGGGGGTTTAACGCTGCGGTGTCCACGATCAAGCCGTTACGTGGCCAGCCGCCGTCATCGTGTCGCCTTTGGGGGGGGGAGGCCATGCCTGCCCGATCATTGCGGCATGGATTGTTCAAAGTTCAGGAAAGTTCAGCCTTGTGCGCCCCCCTTTTGGGCCGTGAGGATTGCCGAACGCATCGCGCCCGCCGAGCTGCGTTGATCCACCAGATGAAACAGCGCGATAAAGGCTGGCACAGCGGGATAATGTAGGAAAGGGTTATTTGAAGGTGGTGTCGGCTTCGGGGTGGTTTCCAGCCTTTCAATTCTCGTCATGCTGGCTGCGGCGATGGCCTCGCTGTTTCAGCATCCATG
>NZ_JAFMTR010000018.1 GCF_018682675.1 Sphingopyxis soli | reverse complement strand
CCGGCGCAGCGCCGAAGGAAACGGCGGACCATGGACCCTGAAACAAGTTCAGGGTGACGATGATGGATAGGTCTACTTCCGGTCGTTAGCGGTCATCGGTACCAATCACTTCGCCCCTCACGGGATCGCGTAGGTCACATTGGCCTGCCCGACCGGCTTGTCGGCGTCATCGGTCCAGATGCGGACATCCATCACCGCCAGCCGTCTGCCGAGGCGGAGCATATGCGCATCGGCGAAAAGCGGTCCCGGGCGGCACGGACGCAGAAACTGGTAGTTGAGCGCGCTCGTCACCGCCATCGCGACGGGGCCGATGTGCGCGAGGACGAGGGCATAGGCCGCCATATCGGCGAACCCCATCTGCGTCGGGCCGGAGATCAGCCCGCCGGGACGCAGCGCCTGATCATTGGGGTCGATCCGTGCGCGGATATGGCCGGGTTCGGCCAGGACGACATGGCCGCGCGAGCCGGGCTTCGAATGCGGGAAGGCGTCCGCCATAAAGGCGTTGAGCGCGTCCGCGTCCATGCGGATCGCGCCAGACGATACGGGCGCCAAGACCGGTGCCGCCTCCCCCGCCATGCCCTAGCGCGTCAGCTTCTTGTAGGTGGTCGCGTGCGGGCGCGTCGCCTCGTCGCCGAGGCGGCGGATCTTGTCCTCCTCATAAGCCTCGAAATTGCCTTCGAACCATTCGACATGGCTGTTGCCCTCGAACGCCAGAATGTGCGTCGCGAGACGGTCGAGGAAGAAGCGGTCGTGGCTGATCACCACCGCGCAGCCGGCGAAATTCTCCAGCGCCTCCTCGAGCGCGGCGAGCGTTTCGGTGTCGAGGTCGTTGGTCGGTTCGTCGAGCAGCAGGACGTTGCCCCCCTCCTTGAGCATCTTCGCCAGATGGACGCGGTTGCGTTCGCCGCCCGACAGCTGGCCGACCTTCTTCTGCTGGTCGACGCCCTTGAAGTTGAACGCGCCGACATAGGCACGCGTCTGCATCTCGTGCTTGCCGATGCTCATGAGTTCGTGGCCGCCCGAAATTTCCTCCCAGACATTCTTGTTCGGGTCGAGCGCGTCGCGGCTCTGGTCGACATAGCCGAGACGCACGGTATCGCCGATGGTGACGCTGCCGCTGTCGGGGGTTTCTTGGCCCGTGATCAGCTTGAACAGGGTCGACTTGCCCGCGCCGTTGGGCCCGATCACGCCGACGATGCCGCCCGGCGGCAAGGTGAAGGACAGGTCCTCGAACAATAGCTTGTCGCCATAGGCCTTCGAGATGCCTGCGACCTCGATCACCTTGCCGCCGAGGCGCTCGGGAATCTGGATGACGATCTGCGCCTTGCCGGGGGTGCGCTTTTCCTGCGCCTCGACGAGCTGGTCGAAGCTCTTGATACGCGCCTTCGACTTGGCCTGGCGCGCCTTCGGCGATTGCCGGATCCATTCGAGCTCGTCGCGGATCGCCTTCTGGCGGCCCTGGTCCTCGCGTGCTTCCTGCTCGAGGCGCTTGCCCTTCTTGTCGAGATAGGTCGAATAATTGCCTTCATAAACAAAGTAACGGCCGCGATCGAGTTCGAGGATCCAGTTCACCACATTGTCGAGGAAGTAGCGATCGTGGGTGACGAGGATAACGTTGCCCGGATAGTCGACGAGATGCTTTTCGAGCCAGGCGACGCTTTCGGCGTCGAGGTGGTTGGTCGGTTCGTCGAGCAGCAGGATCGACGGCTTCTCCAGCAGCAGGCGGGTCAGCGCGATGCGGCGCTTTTCACCGCCCGACAGATTCTCGACGCTCCAGTCGCCCGGCGGGCAGCGGAGCGCTTCCATCGCGATTTCGAGCTGGTTGTCGAGCGTCCAGCCGTCGACCGCGTCGATCTTTTCCTGCAGCGTCCCCATCTCCTCCATGAGCGCGTCGAAATCGGCGTCCGCGGGCGGATCGGCCATCAGCGCGCTGATCTCGTTGAAGCGGTCCATCATGTCGGCGACGCCGCGGACGCCGTCCATGACATTTTCCTTGACCGTCTTCGTCGGGTCGAGCTGCGGCTCCTGCGCCAGATAGCCGACGGTAATCCCCTCGCCCGGCCACGCTTCGCCGGTGAAATCCTTGTCGATGCCGGCCATGATCTTCATCAGCGTCGATTTGCCCGTGCCGTTCGGGCCGACGATACCGATCTTGGCATCGGGATAGAATTGCAGGCTGAGGTTATTGAGCGTCGGCTTCTGCGCGCCGGGATAGGTCTTGGTCAGACCCTTCATCACGAAACTATATTGGGCGGCCATGGATATGCTCCGGTAGAGGCTGGGCCGCGGTCGTGCGGCCGGGAGAGTTGGGCGCCGGTTAGCGAATGGGCGCGCGGTTGGCAATCGACGCTTGCGCGCGCGAAGCCGCCCGCCGGCGGCGGGGCCAACGTCGGCGCACTGATCGCGGCAGGTGTTTCTGCGATCGACCTGGCCCGGGATGGCACGCGTTATTCCGGCATCCACCACGCGCCCGACGGCACGTCCGACAAGGTCGATCCCGCCCGGTTGCGGTCAAATGTCGTGCTCTGGGCCGCGACTCCGGTGATTCTCGCCACCAGCGAGAAGTGCGAGTTGCCGTGATTGTTTCGGTCAAATGACAGAATTCCGCCCGCGCCGACCATCTCAATTATTTTTGTTGACGATTCATGCGGAACGGCTAAATCCCGCCGCTCGCGGGACGGGAAAGTTTCCCCAGCGCGGAAAGGCATTTTAGGGAGCCCACACATCATGAAGAAGTTTGCTGCTATCGCCGTTGCTGCCAGCATGTTCGCCCTCGCCGCTTGCGGTGAAAAGGCTGCTGAAGAAGCCACCACCGACGCTCCGGCTGCTGAAGCTGTTGCTGAAGAAGGCGCTGACGCTGCTGCTGCCGGCGCCGACGCTGCCGCTGCTGGTGCTGACGCTGCCGCTGCTGGCGCCGACGCTGCTGCTGCTCCGGCTGCTGACGCCGCTGCTGCTCCGGCCGCTGACGCCAAGGCTGCTCCGGCTGCTGACGCTGCTGCTGCTCCGGCTGAAGAAAAGAAGTAAGTCACAGCCCCTCGGGGCAATGACCGAAACGAAAAGAGGCGGTCTTCCTTCGGGAAGGCCGCCTTTTTCTTTGCCGGTCACCCGCGGGTGGACTTCGCGCGCGCGCCTGTCTAAGGCCGCGAGGCCGGTCGGGGAGTAGCGCAGCCCGGTAGCGCGCCTGCTTTGGGAGCAGGATGTCGCAGGTTCGAATCCTGTCTCCCCGACCAATCCTCCTATCCCGTCGAGGTCGCGATCAGCCGCGCGTAGAAATCGATCATCCGCTTGAAGCTGTCGATCGCCATATGCTCGTTGGTCCCATGGATCATCGCCGATTCCTTCAGCGAGAAATGCATCGGCATGAAGCGATAGACGTCCTCCGACACCGGCTCCATGCTCCGGCTGTCGGTCCCCGCAACGACCAGCGTCGGGGTCAGCACCGCATCGGGCGCGTCGGCGCGCGCGGCCGCGGCGATCCATTTCCAGCCCTGCGAGCTGGTCGACGACACGCGCGAGGGTTCGCGCGGCGGCTTGACCCAGGCGAGATCGACCTTGGTGCTGCCGACCGCCGCTTTCGCGCGCGCCATCACATCGGCCGAGCTGTTCCACGGCGCGATGCGATAGTTGATCAAGGCGCTCGCCGATTGCGGCAGGACATTCTCCTTGGGGCTACCCTCCAGCATCGTCGGCGCGATGGTCGTGTGGAAGGCCGCGGCGGTCGTCGGCGCGGCCCCGAGGCGGTTCTTGAGGCTGCGCCCGAACAGCCACCGGTTCGCCACCGCCATCCTGGTTGCCCCGCCCTTCTTCGCGGCGAGCGCCTCGATCATCGACGCCCCGGGACCGCGGAATTCGAGCGGGAATGGTTTGCCCGCGATCGCCAGCACCGCTTTCGCGAGCGTCGTCACGCCGGTTTCGGCGGGCGGCATCGAACTGTGCCCGCCGGGCGCGGAGGCGGTGACCTTCAGCGTGCCATAGCCCTTCTCCGCAATGCCGATCATGATCGCGGGCCCGTCGATGACGGGCGTGTCGGTCAGGACAATGCTCCCCTCGTCGAGCGTATAGATCGCCTTCACGCCCGCGGCCTTCAGCTTCGCGGCGGCGGCGATCGCGCCCGAACCGCCCGCCTCCTCGTCATGGCCGGATACCAGATAGATGCCGCGCTTCGGCTGGAAGCCGCTTTTCGCCAGCGCGTCGAGCGCTTCGAACAGACCGACAAGCGAGCCCTTGTCGTCGACCGTGCCGCGGCCCCATACCGCCCCGTCGGCGATCGTCCCTGCGAAGGCGGGATATTTCCAGTCGCCTTCGGTGCCGGGCGTCACCGGCACGACATCCTGGTGCGCCATCAGGATAACCGGCGCGAGCGAAGCATCGCTGCCCGGCCAATGATAGACGAGCGTCCGGTTCGGCAGGATCGTGCGCCGCATCGCGCCATGCACGGCAGGATAGGTGGACGCCAGCCATGCATGAAGCCGGTCCCATTCGGCGACGTCGTTGGCGGCCGGATCCTGGTTCGATATCGTGCGAATCTGTGCGGCTTCGCTCAGGTGGCGAACCGCCGCGTCCAGATCATAGGCCGGGGCCGCCGCGAGCTTCACGTCGCGGCCGTCGGCGACATTCGCCGGCGCGAAGGTCGCGGTGCGCACGCCGACGACGGCCGCTCCCACGACGAGGATCGACAGGCCGCCGATCAAGGCAATCCGAAGCTTTCCCATTCCCCTCTCCTTTTCGGCGGGCAATGGACAGCGATCGGTTTCGATTTGCAAGGGGAATGGTGGGCCCGGCAGGACTCGAACCCGCAACCTAGCCGTTATGAGCGGCCAGCTCTAACCATTGAGCTACAGGCCCCCGTTCCGGGGATGAGCGGGCGATAGCGGAGCGCAGCGGGCGTTGGCAAGCCGGTTGCGCTCATGCCGGCCGCTTCGCGGCCGCGAGCATCAGCAGACCCGCCGTATCGGTTGGCACCACGCCGCGGCGCCCCAGATGGTCGAGCACCGCGTCCCACCAGCGATAGAAGCGGTCGAGATCGGCCGCCGTCCGCACATAAGGCGTATTTCCGGGCCGCAGCGACGGCGAGTGGAACGAGAAGTTGAGGACGGGAACTCCCTGATCGAGCGCGATGTCGATCGCCCGGCACGCGCGCTCGGCAGGAATGCCTTCGGGCGTCAGCGCGATGCGCTCGACAAGCCCGAGACGGGCCAGCACCGATCCGGCATAGCGGCCGTTCCGCGCGATCGGGTGATAGAGCCCCTCCCCCTTCGCTCCCATGAGCCCGCCGAAAACGGTCGTCACCGGCACCTCGAGCACCGGCCCGTGAGGCGTCGCCACCCACCAGGGTCGAAGCGGGGCGCCACGATAATCGGGCCCATGCCCTTTGCGATAATCGAAACCCGGCCTTACCGACGTGTCGCAGACAAAACCGAGTTCGGCGAGCATCTCGGCGGTATCGCGCCCGAGCCCGTAACGCCCGGCGCGATAGACCTGCGGTGCGGCGCCGAAGCGGGTGCGAATGGCATCGCGCAGCGCCGCCATCTTCGCCCGCTGGAGCGCGGGAGGAAGATTGCCGGCATAGCTGTTGCGCTCGCCAACCTCTTCTTCATGCGGCGGCGTGACCCAGGGATGGAGCTGGGCCCCGACATCGCAGCGGCCGGCAGCGCGCGCCGGCGCAAGAATCTCGACGGCGCGGTCGTCCTGCACGACGGGCCAGTCGACAAGATAGATCGGAACGACCCCCGAGCGCTCGAAATAGCCCTGGCATTCGGCAAGCGAGGGGACCGAATCGAGCCGGTAGCCGTTCCGTGCGAAGGGCGCCGACCAGTCAAAATCCTCTTCGGTGTCGATCGTCACCCAGAAACGCGGGCGTCCGTCAGCGCCGAGACCGATCTGCCCGGCCGTCTCCGGATATGTCTGAAAGCTGCCCGCGGGCTGCACTTTCGTTCCCCTTTGCCCCCGGGGGCTATTCGCCCTGCTGAACACCGAGTTCGGTATCGACTCTCGGGTTGGCCGACGGCAAATGCAAGGTCAAGGCGTTATGTCCGATGTCGAGCCGTCCGCCGACGCTGCGGGCGAGGCTGTCGACAAGCCGCAGCGAGAAGCCGAGGCTCAGGATCGCGGCCCCCGGCGCCTCGCCTTCGGGGCTGAAGCCCGGATCGAGCAGTTCGGCCGCGGTGGCGAAGCGGATCGCCAGCGGACGGACGATGCGCAATTGCAGCATGTCGTCCGCGCCCGGCTCGGTCACCAGCTGACCGACGAGGATCGTTCCGGGCTCTGAAATATCGACGAGCGCAGTCAGCATCCGCCCGATCATCCGGCGCGAATTGGCGTCGCCGCCCTGCGCGAGGAAGGGGCCGCCGACGCGCGAGATATTGAGGTCGACGCGCTGGTCGGCAAGCAGCGCCGCGAGATCCTCCTCGACGCGCGTCATCACCATGCCGAGGTCGGCGACCTCCTCCGGCGCCAGCGCGGCGGGCTTCGGATCGATCGCGCGCGCGGCGGTGTCCAGATCCTCGATGATCGACTGGATCGACGCCGCGTCGGTCACGATCGCCTCCGCCATCTTGCGATAGGAATTGCTCACCGGACCGAACATCTGACCCGAAATAATCTGCGAAAAGCCGGAGATCGCATTGAGCGGGCTGCGCAGTTCGTGGATCAGCTGACGGATCGAGTCGCCCGAATTCTGGCTGGCTGCCGGACGGCCGTAGGGCATCTCGTTGCGCTGCGGGCGCCGCGCGCTGCCGCGATACCCGCGGAACTGCCCCGTCGCCGGGTCGAACCAGGGCATCGCCGAGAAGCGCCACTCGCCCGCCTCCGACGCCGCGCCCTCAAGGATCATGCGCGCGTTGACGATTTCGGCGCGCTGGCGGAACGCGCCCGCTGCCGCGCCGTCGGCGCCGGGCTCGCCCCCGAACGCCGCGTCGGCGATCGACAAGCCGATTGCGGCGCCGCGCGTAATGCCGTCGACCCAGCGAATCAGGCCGTCGGGCCCGGTCTCGAACAGGAATCCGGTGCGGGCCGGACGCGGCGGCGGCTGCGTGCGGGTCGACTGGAATTTGTCGATGCGGCGGACGAGCTCGCTGATCTGGCTGGGAGCCCCCTCGACGGCCGGAACCGGCCCGGCGGCGGCCTCGGGCTCCGGCGCGGCGACGGCAACGGCCGCGGGCTGCGGCAGCGCGACCGACCCCGCCCCCAGGCTCTCAAGCGCGCGCCGAACCGTCTGCGGAAGATCCTTGCGGCCGGCGAGGACCGAACGAGCCGTCGCAGCGGTGGCGGGGAGCACCGCGAGCCAGTCCCCCTCCGACAGGCGCGCGCGGCTCAGCATCGTCGCCGAAACCGCCGGCACGTCATTGGCATAAAAGGCAACCAGCGGCGCAAAACGGCCATGACGTGCGATCGCCTCGGCGCAATCGCGGCGAATCTTTTCGGGGACTTGCGGCCGCAGCAGCGCGAGGGCATGGAAAGCGCGGCGCACGTCTTCGCCGGCAAGCTGGTTGCCGCGCTGGGCGAGGATATCGCTGAGCTGACGCCACGCAGCGATGCTCGCGCGGCCATCCTTCGGGGCTTGGCGCAAGATGGTCGCGATCATCGAGTCAGCAGTCACGCGGGCCGGCCCCACACCCAGTTTGTTGGTTAGCGTATGTTTACCGGCTAGCGTGAATCCGCTGGTCATGAAAGTGCCATCGTCGACCACGTCACATTGTGGGACAATTGCAATCGCCTGAAATAATATTATGGTCGATGCTCTTTTGGAAAGCGGATGTTTCAAATATGGCCAGTCAGAAATTTGATCAGATCGACCTCCAGATCCTCGCGGAACTGCAGAAAAACGGGCGAATGACCAATGTCGAACTGGCGCAAATGGTAGGACTCACGGCGCCGCCGTGCCTCCGCCGCGTTCGCGCGCTCGAAGAATCGGGGGTCATCCGCTCTTATCATGCCGATCTCGACGCGGCGAAGCTCGGCTATGGCATCACCGTCTTCGCGATGGTCAGCCTGCGCAGTCAGGCCGAAGCCGACCTCAAGGCATTCGAGGACTATGTCGGAAAGCTTCCCGAAGTTCGCGAATGCTACATGCTGAACGGCGAAATAGATTTTCTGCTCAAGGTGGTCGCGCGCGACCTGCAGAGCTTCCAGTCCTTCCTGACCGCGCATCTGACGTCGGCGCCCAACGTGACGAGCGTGAAGACCTCGCTGACGATTCGCACCGCGAAACAGCTCGCCGGAATCCCCGTCGAAACCTGAGAGCGGCCGACACGCCAAGAAAAGGGCGCCACCCCCGATGGAATGGCGCCCTTTCTGTGCCGTATCGCCGCTCGATCAGGTGGCGGGGGCTGCCGCCACGGCGGCCGGGGCGGTTTTGGTCTGGACATAGACCGTCCACAGCTTGGCGAGCCGCGCACGATTGCCCTGCACCTTCGCCAAGGTGGCGAGCGCAACGTCATTCTGCCCCGAAAGCGCCTGCGCCACGCCCAGGCGATATTGCGCGATGGGATCGCTCGCCGCGATCGCCTCATAAAGCGGGATGGCCTTGGCGATTTCACCGATGCCGACCAAGGCATCCGCGGTTGCGCGCGCAGCCTTGGGATTGGTCACCGGCTTGCCGGCATCGGCGAGGAGTCCGGGGCGGTCGGCTTTGGCGCGCTCGGTCTGCGAGCTCAGGATCTGCGAAAAGCGCTCGTCCCGGTCGGTGAAAACCTTGTTCGCAATGCCCTGTTGAACCAGCGACACCACCTCGCCCGGATAGCCGGCTTCGGTGGCCATGGCCGCATATTCCAGATATTCGCCGCGATCGGTCATCGCGCCCGATGCGCGCATCAGGCGAAGGATGTCGAGGTTGAGTTCCTTGTCGGCCCCCGCCTGCTGGAGCAGGATGTACAAGGTGTTGCGCCAGACCGCGGGCTGCGGATAGTCGCGGACGCGGAGCGTCAGCATGTCGAGCAGTTCGTCGGTGCGCTTCGCGGCCTGGAGCGCTTTCGCCGGACGCACATACAGTTCCTCCGACGGCACCCGTCCCGCCGCGCGCTCGGCGTCGATCGTCGCCTTGGCGAGCGCGATCCCCTGATCGACGCGCCCCGAGTTGAGGTAGCTGTCCATCAGCAGGAGCGGCAGCGAGGAATCGGTCGATCCCGCCGCCTTCGCCGCCTCGAACCGCGTCGCGGCCTTGACATAGTCCTTTTTCACATAGGCGAAACGGCCCGAATAGAAGTTATAGTTGCCAAGGTCGGCCGCCGGGACGAGGCCCGAATCGAGCGCGGCCTCCAGGCCTTGACTCTGGGTCGCCTCATCCTTGTTCAGGATGCCAAGCTGCAGCGTGTAGAAACCCATCAGATATTTGTCGTCGTTCGAGGTCGCCGTCGCCTGCCCCTCGGCCAGCGCCGCCTGCAAAGCGGCGGCATCCTTGGCCTTGGTCGCGTCGCCCATCTTCTTCACCGCAGGCATGAATGCCTTGCTCGGCGAAACCTTCGGCCCCTGCCCGGCCTCTTCCTTCTTCGGCTTTTCCTTCGCCGCGGCGGGGGTGGCCGTCGCGATCAGCGCACAGCCCAGCACGGCGGCCAGAGCGGTCGCGGTCATCGGGCGGAAACGGGTGAACATCGATATCTCTCCTCTGAAACGGCCGCCTTGCCAGAAGCATGCGGGGGTCAGCCGCGGTTCAAAACGCGGCTAGACCCGTAGCGTTGCCAAGGCAAGACGGCCGGGATCGATATTTCCAATGGCGGGTGGCGGCTGAACGGGGATTGAACCCGCGAAAGCCGTTCAGGCGAAGCTGTCGATCGCCGCGTTGATGTCGCGCAGGATCGCGGGATCGCCGGGCACGCCCTCGATCGCCGCTTCGGCGAGCTGGATCAGCGGGATTACTCCGAAGGTCGCGGCCAGGCTTTTCATCCGCTCTGCGGCGACGCGCCAGTTGGCGTCGCACCGCGCGCGCCGCATCAGGTCCGCCAGTTCGCGCGTGTTCGCGGCAAAGCTTTCCCGCAGCTCTCGGGCTACCGCGGGATCGTCTCCGACCGCCGCATGAAGATACCGGTCCAGGGGGCCACTATCGAACGACATTCCACAGGCTTGCCAGATTGTGGTTAAGTTTCCGTTCCATGAACGCGATTTGATGCTAATATGGCGGGATGACGGGGGAAAAGAAGATCGTCGGACTGTGGCGGGATTCCGCCGCCAATCCGGATGCCGAAGCGCAGGCCGAGGCGGGCGCCGCGGCGGCCGAGACCGCGCCTGCGGTTGAAACCGCCCTTCCCGAGGAGCGCGACTGGCTCGATATGTCAGCCATCACCCACGCCGCCCATGACCATGACGACCAGGACCATGACGACCATGATGCGGCAGGCTCGTCGTGGAAGGACCGGATCGCTCCCGCGCTGTTGATTATGGCGGCCATCGGCTGGGTCGCCTTCGCGACTGCGGCCGGAACCGACCGTTTTGCCCGCGCGCCCGCTTTCACCGAATGGCCGGTGCTGCTCGCGACGATCGCGATGCCGCTCACATTGATCGCGGTGCTCTGGATGGCGCTCCTGCGATCGGGCCGGTCGGAACAGGCGCGTTTTGCGCGGATCGCCGCCGCGCTCCGCGACGAGAATATGGCGCTCAACGCCTCGATGCGGACCCTCGCGGAAAATCTTGCCGATGCGCAGCGCCAGCTCGGCGAACAGGCGCGCACGGTACAGCAGCTCGGCATCGATACCGTGCTGCGCCTCAACGAAAGCAGCGACAAGCTGGCGACGAACGCCTCGGTGATCGCCAATGCGCACGACCAGCTCGCGCGCTCGGGCGATGTGGCGATGCAGCGGATGGACGGGCTGCTCGCAGGTCTGCCGCGGATCGACGATGTCGCGCAGCGGCTTGCGGTCAATTTCCGCGAGGCGGGCCTTGTCGCGCACCAGCAGGGCGCGAATCTGGAGGCCAGGCTCGCCGCGCTTGCCGAGGAAGCTGGCAAGACCGCACAGATCGGCGAAGCCTCGGCAGCGAGCCTGAGCGAGGCCATCGGTGTGCTGCGGCAACAGGCCAGCGACACCGAAATGAGCCTGATCGCGGTCGCGTCGCAGGTGACCGACGCACACGGCGTCGCGCTGGCGCAGATGACGCAGGCCTCGGCGACCGCGCGCGACGACCTCAAGGCGACGATCGCGGCGGTGACCGGGCAGATGGACGGCAGTTGGCGCCACTTCCGCGACAGCGTTGCGTCGGCGGCCGAACTGCTCGACGCGCGCCTCGCCGCCGCACGCGAAGCCGGCGACACGCTCGGCGCCCAACTTGTTGCGCACGGCGAAACGAGCGACGCGCTCGCCCGACAGATCAGCTCGCACGTGGCGACGGTCGGCGAACAACTCGCGGCGCTCGACACCAAAGTTGCGTCCAGCACCGGCGTCATCGGCCGCGCGATCGACGACACCAAGGGCCAGCTCGCCGCCTTCATGGCCGAGGCGGAAAAGAGCAACGGGTCGGCGCACCAGCTGATCGCGCAGGCGGAGTCGCTGCTGCTGGCGCTCGACGCGGTGACGCGCGAGCTCGACGAGACGCTGCCGCACGCGATCGACCGGCTGAATTCGCACGGCAAGGCGACGCAGACCGCGCTGTCGCAAATGAAGCCGATGCTCGAAGCCTCCGAGCTCGTCGCGCAATCGACGCTGTCGCACGTGAACGCCGTCAAATCGACGCTGCAGTCGAACGAAGAGCAGATGGCGGCGCACGCCGACAGCCAGCAGGCGCTCGCCGATCGCATCAAGGCGTCGCTCGCCGACGCCGACACCGCGCTCGCCCGGCTGCGCAGCGGCGCCGACCAATTTGCCGAACAGGGCGGCGCACGAATGATCGCGACGCTGGGCGAAGTCCGCGCGACCGCCGACAGCGCGGCCGAGGAGGCGCGCCAGACGCTCGAAAAGCTCGTCTCGGGCGCCCGCGACGCGATGAAGGCGACCGCCAGCGAAGCGATCGACGCCGCGTTCAAGACCGAGATCATGACGCAGCTCACCGCGATCGAGGAAGCCTCGCGCCGCGCGGTCGAAGCCGCCAATGCTGCAACCGACCGGCTGATGCGCCAGCTGATCACGATCATGGACACCAGCGCCAGCGTCGAGGCGCGCGCGATCGAGGCCGAACAGGCGATCGCCGCCTCCGACCGCGATTCGATGGCGAAGCAGGTCGGTGTGCTGACCGAAGCGCTCAAATCGACCGCGATCGACATGACCAAGATCCTGTCGAGCGAGGTCAGCGACACGGCGTGGGACGCCTATCTCAGGGGCGACCGCGGCGTCTTCGCGCGGCGCGCGGTCAAGCTGATCGAAAATGGCGAGGCAAAGGAAATCCTGCGCCTCTACCAGAATGACGACGGCTTCCACGCCGCGGTGAACCAGTTCATCCACGATTTCGAAGCGATGCTGCGCTTGCTGATGGGCGCGCGCGACGGGTCGGCGATCAGCGTCACCCTGCTCTCGTCGGATATCGGCAAGCTCTATGTGGCGCTGGCGCAGGCGATCGACCGCCTGCGGGGCTGATTGCGCTGAAGCAGCCCGCTTGGGTTGTCAGTTTTCGACCGGAAGCTGCCATAAGATCCTCCCCATCGACTTGCGATGGGGAGGGGGACCGCCGCGAAGCGGTGGTGGAGGGGCGGCGAGCGTTAGCGAGCGCTGCGCGCTCGGCCCCTCCGTC
>NZ_JAFMTR010000017.1 GCF_018682675.1 Sphingopyxis soli | reverse complement strand
TGGGGCAAGGCCGAAGGCGGCCCCCGCCTTCGCGGGGGCGACGCCCTTTACCGACCCTTGAACTCGGTCTTGCGCTTCTGCTGGAAGGCCATGATCCCTTCCATTGCGTCGGCGGTGCCACCCGCGACGAACTGGCCCCTGGCTTCGGCGTCGAGCGTGGTCGCGAAATCCTGCGTCAGGCCGTCGCGCAGCACTTTCCGCATCGTGCCGAGCGCGATCGTCGGGCCGTTCGCAAGGCGCGTCGCCAGCGCCCTCGCTTCGGCGAGCAGGTCCGCATCCTCGACGCATTTGTAAATCATGCCCCAGTCGGCCGCCTGATCTGCCGAGATCTTCTCACCCAGCATCATCATCTGCAGCGCGCGCGGCACGCCGACCAGGCGTGGGAGAAGCCACGACGAGCCGCCGTCGGGAACCAGGCCGATGTTGACGAAGGCCTGAAGGAAATAGGCGCTCTTGCCCGCGATCGTGAAATCGCCCGACAGGGCAAAGCTGCATCCGACGCCCGCCGCGGGGCCATTGACCGCGACGACGACCGGGATGTCGAGATTCGCGAGTGCGAGCAGCATAGGGTTGTAATGGCCACGCAGCGCATTGCGGCTTCGCGCTCCGCCGCCGACCGCGCCGCCACCCGAGCGGTCCTCCGCCAGATCGGCGCCCGAACAGAAGCCGCGTCCTTCGCCGGTGATCAGCAGCGCGCGCGCGCCGAGGCCGGGTAGATGATCGAGCGCGGCGCGAATATCGTCGGCCATCGCGGGCGGCATCGAGTTCAGCCGGTCGGGACGGTTGAGCGTGATCGTCGCGACGGTGTCGGCGATTTCGAGCTTGATGCTGTCGAAGCTGGGGACGTCGGTCATGGGGAAGAAATCCTCTCGGCTGTTCGCTGGTCTTTACCTTTACGTTCACGTAAACTTGTGGCTTAATCGACGGACGAACGCAAGGGGTGTTGGATGGCGATGTCGGCGCGGTCTGCTGCGGCCAGGGGGATGCCTCTCGCAGCGTGCCGGTGCACGAAAAACATCCGGACCTGCGGAATGATACCTCCGCCCCTTGCATCGGTCGGCCGGCGGGTTTGTATTATCATGATGCCAGGTAAAGATTGATGGGGGGGATGCGACGGTGGGGGCGATGGCTGATCTGCACGAGAAGCTCGGCCTATTCATGACCCGTATTCTCGGCCGGGGCGCATTGTCGGGCCCGGTTCGGTTGTCGGGCGGTGCGAATATGGAAAGCTGGTCGTTTGACTGGTCGGGCCCGGCGGGATCGGTGGGCTATGTCCTGCGCCGCGCACCGTCGGCGGACTATATGGCGGGCCGGCCCTATGGCCATGCCGACGAGGCCGCGCTGGTGATGGCGGCGCACGCGGCGGGGGTGAAGGCGCCCGAAGTGGTCGGCGTGCTGTCCGATGCCGACGGCATGGGCACCGGCTATGTGATGCGCCGCATCGTCGCCGAGGTGAGCCCGGCGAAGATATTGGCGGACCCGCCGCCATCCCTGCTCGCCGACCTCGGCCGCGAGCTCGCGCGCATCCACGCGATCCCGCGCGCGGCGATTCCCGCCGCAATCCCGCTGATGGACACCGCCGAGGCGCTCGCGGAACTCAAGACGAGGTTCCTGTCCTATGGCGGCGATCGTCCGGCGATCGCGCTCGCGATCCGCTGGTGCGAGGATCATCTGCCCGCGCCTGCCGATCCGGTGCTCGTCCATGGCGACTATCGCATGGGCAATGTGATGGTCGATCTCGCGAAGGACGCGGGCGGCCTCGCCGCGGTGCTCGACTGGGAGCTCGCGCATCTGGGCGACGCGCACGAGGATCTCGCCTTCGGCTGCATGGCGGTGTGGCGCTTCGGCCGGATCGATCGGCCCGCCTTCGGCCTCGGCAGTCTCGAGGACTATTTCGCCGCCTATCGGGCGGCGGGCGGCCTCCCGGTCGATCGGGCGCGGTTCCGCTTCTGGCTCGTCTATCGCACGCTCTGGTGGGCGCTCGGCTGTCTGCAGATGGGGCAGGCGTGGCGGAACGGCACCGACCCGACGGTCGAGCGCGTCGTCATCGGACGGCGCACGGCGGAGCAGGAGCTCGACCTGGTCGAACTCATCGGGGCGGAGGCGCCCGACATCGAGAAGGCGAGAACGCTGCCGCCATCGCCCGCGGCCATGCCCGCGCCGGTTGGCGAGCCGACGAACCGCGAGATGGTGCAGGCGGTGCGCGACTGGATCGAGGGTGCGGTCAAGCCGAAGTCCGAAGGGCACGACAAATTCGAGGCGGTGGTCGCCATGAATGCGCTCGGCATCGTGATGCGCGACCTCGAGACCGGCGTGCGCGCCGAGGACAAGGCGCTGTCCGACGCCCTGCTGTCGGGCGAGCGAACGCTGGCGGAACCGGGCCTGCTCGCGCGCCTGCGCCGCTCGGCGCTCGACAAATGCGCGGTCGACAGCCCCAAATATGCCGCGCTGGCGGCAGCGCGCGCGGCGTGGAACGGATAGGATAAAAGGGGAGAGAGAGGATGGATTTTGCTGTTCCGGCCGATTTGCAGGCCTATCTGGACGAACTCGATGCCTTCATCGAAGCCGAGATCAGGCCGCTGGAAGAGGCTGGCGACAATATCCGCTTCTTCGACCATCGCCGCGAGCATAGCCGCACCGACTGGGACAATCAGGGTCTGCCGCGGCACGAGTGGGAGCAGCTTTTGCGCCAGGCGACGCGGCGCGCCGATGCCGCGGGCCACTGGCGTTTTTCCGCGCCGAAGAAATATGGCGGCAAGGATGGCAGCAATCTGTGGATGGCGGTGATCCGCGAGCATTTCGCCGCGAAGGGTCTCGGCCTCCACAACGACCTCCAGAACGAGCATAGCATCGTCGGCAACTTCCCCTTCGTCGAAATGTTCGAACAGTTCGCGACGAGCGAGGAACAGAAGCAGGAATTCATCCTCGGCGGCTTCGAGGGCAAGCGGCGGACCGCCTTCGGCCTGACCGAGCCCGACCATGGGTCGGACGCCACGCATATGGAAACGCGCGCGGTGCGCGAGACGCGCGATGGCGTCGACGGCTGGCTGATCAACGGCCGCAAGATGTGGATCACCGGCATGCATGTCGCGACCCACTGCGCGACCTTCTGCCGCACCGACGGACAGGATGGCGATGCGAAGGGCATCACCTGCTTGCTGGTTCCGACGGGCACGCCGGGGATGACGGTCGACGAATATATGTGGACCTTCAACATGCCGACCGACCATCCGCGGATGACCTTCAGCGATGTCTGGGTGCCCGACAGCGCGCGGTTGGGCCCGGTCGGCGGCGGGCTGTCGATCGCCCAGAGCTTCGTCCACCAGAACCGCATCCGGCAGGCGGCGTCATCGCTGGGCGCCGCGGTCTACTGCATCGAGGAAAGTGTGCGTTATGCACGGACACGCAAGCCGTTCGGCGAAGCCCTCGCGAAAAACCAGGCGATCCAGTTCCCGCTCGTCGAACTCGCGACGCAGGCCGAGATGCTGCGCCTGCTGATCCGCAAAACCGCGTGGGAGATGGACCGCACGCCGCACAAGGAGATCGAGCGCACGCTCTCCGACAAGGTCAGCATGTGCAATTACTGGGCGAACCGCCTCGTCTGCGAAGCCGCCGACCGCGCGATGCAGGTCCACGGCGGCATCGGCTATTCGCGGCACAAGCCGTTCGAACATATCTATCGCCACCACCGCCGCTACCGGATCACCGAGGGCGCCGAGGAAATCCAGATGCGGAAAGTCGCCGCCTATCTGTTCGGCTATATGGGGCCGCGCAAGGGAACGCTGGGGTAGCCGACCGGTGCAGGAGTCTGCACAGATCAGCCCTTTTGCAAAATTTTCGAACGATTTCAGAGAAAACAGGCGGCATCCGGATAGCGGGGATGAGATGGTTGGTGACAGCGCGGAGATAGCGGGATAGCCCGCTATCCCCCCGACAAGGGACCGCGTCAGAAGCGGAATGCAACCCCGGCGCTGATCACCCACGGATCCAGGGTGTGGCGCGTCTTGATCACCGGCGTCGGGCCGGCGTACCAGGTCGCTGTGGGCCGCAGGAAATAGCGCTTGGCGTCGAGCGAGAATGCGAGACCCTTGTCGTTGACCGGAATATCGACGCCCGCTTGCAGCGCAGCCCCGAGCTTGTCGCTCATCTTCTGGCGCGTCGCGCCCAGCGACCGGGTCGTTGCGCCCGGCTTCTCGTCGATGAAGATGAAATAGCTCGGGCCGGCGCCAACATAAGGCTGGATGCCGCCTTCCTTGCCGAAATGATATTTGAGCGTGAGTGTCGCGGGGACGATCTTGGCGTCGGAGACCAGCGTGGCACCGCTGAGCCCGCCCCGGCCGTTCACATCGTGCTGGGTGACACCCGCGATCGTTTCGAGCGAGATATTGTCGGCGACGAAGTATTCGATCGCGACCGTCGGCGTGACATTGTCGTCCGCCTTCGCCTGCGTGCCCGCGGGAAGGCCGATCGCATCGAGCTTGACGTCGCGGATCTTGCCGTCGGGCGCCACATAGGTCGCGAAGATCTTGAACTGGATATCGCCTGTCTTGGCTGAGGCCTGGCCGGGAACCGCCAGCGCGGCGGCCAGCGCGATGAGGGAGAGATAGTCTTTTTTCATGTCGGTGCTCCTTGCGTTGACGGGGGCTCCCTGCACCGGCCGGCTCCCCGCAGCATTGATGCCGCGCAATCTATTCGTTGATCCTGGTCAATGTTTTCGCCCGCCGCGGCCTCCAAGAGCGACCCCGAACCGCGCAGCACCGAAGCCGCGCCGAGCAGGGAAAAGCGATATGGACACATTGGTTGCAAAGGCGGGGGGCTGGCTTGCGCTGACCTTGCTGGCGTTGGTCATGGCGGCGCTTGCGGTCGATGCGCCCTTTGCCGTCCATATGCTCATCGTCGCCCTGGCCAGCTTCATGGCCCTCTGGGCGACCCTGATGCGCGCCGACTATCAGCGCATCGCGCGCGGCCTCCTCAGGATGCCGGGCAATGAGGGCGTCTATGACGACGACCCGATCCGCTGGGGCGTGCTTGCGACGCTCTTCTGGGGCGTCGCGGGGATGGCAGCGGGCCTCTATATCGCGCTCCAGCTTGCCTTTCCGGCGCTGAACCTGGGGTTCGAATATACGACCTTCGGACGTCTGCGCCCGCTGCACACCTCGGCGGTGATCTTCGCCTTTGGCGGCAACGCGCTGATCGCGACGAGCTTCTACGTCGTGCAGCGTACCTGCCGCGCGCGGCTCGCCTTCCCGACGCTCGCGCGCTTCGTGTTCTGGGGATATCAGCTGTTCATCGTCCTTGCGGCGACCGGCTATCTGATGGGCGTTACCGAGGCGAAGGAATATGCCGAGCCCGAATGGTATGTCGACCTGTGGCTGACGATCGTCTGGGTTGCCTATCTGGTCGTGTTCGCCGGTACGATCGTCAAACGGCGTGAACCGCACATCTATGTCGCGAACTGGTTCTACCTCAGCTTCATCCTCACCATCGCGATGCTCCATCTCGTCAACAATCTGTCGATGCCGGCGAGCCTCTTCGGCTCGAAGAGTTACGCCGCCTTCGCGGGCGTCCAGGATGCGCTGACGCAATGGTGGTACGGGCATAACGCCGTCGGCTTCTTCCTGACCGCGGGTTTCCTCGCGATGATGTATTATTTCGTGCCGAAGCAGGCCGAGCGGCCTGTTTACAGCTACCGCCTGTCGATCATCCATTTCTGGTCGCTGATCTTCCTCTACATCTGGGCGGGCCCGCACCACCTTCACTATACCGCGCTGCCCGACTGGGCGCAGACGCTTGGCATGGTCTTCTCGGTCATGCTGTGGATGCCGAGCTGGGGCGGGATGATCAACGGGCTGATGACGCTCAACGGCGCGTGGGACAAGATCCGCACCGACCCGATCATCCGGATGATGGTGATGGCGCTCGCCTTCTACGGGATGAGCACCTTCGAAGGCCCGATGATGTCGATCAAATGGGTCAATTCCATGTCGCATTACACCGACTGGACGATCGGCCATGTGCACAGCGGTGCGCTCGGCTGGAACGGCATGATCACCTTTGCCTGCGTCTATTATCTCGTGCCGCGCCTGTGGGGCCGCGAGCGGCTTTACAGCCTCCGCATGGTCAACTGGCACTTCTGGCTCGCGACCGTCGGCATCGTTTTCTACGCCGCCTCGATGTGGGTCGCGGGCATCATGCAGGGCCTGATGTGGCGCGAGTACGGCGCCGACGGCTACCTCGTCTACAGCTTCGCAGAGAGCGTCGCGGCGATGCATCCGATGTATCTGATCCGCGCGGCGGGCGGGGCGATGTACCTCGCCGGCTTCCTGATCATGATCGTCAATGTATGGGCGACGCTCGGCGCCAAGGTCCGCGCCGAAAAGCCGATGACCGAAACCCCCTACAATGCCGCGGCCGACCGTCCGCTCGCGCCCGTCCCCGCCGAATAAGGAGCCCTCTCATGGCAACCCATCCTGCCGAAAAGGGCTTCAGCCACAAGAAGCTCGAACGCAATGTCACGCTCTTGGGCGCATTGGCGCTGGCTGTCGTCACCATCGGCGGAATCGTCGAGATCGCGCCGCTCTTCTGGATCGACAACACCGTCGAGAAGGTCGTGGGGATGCGCCCTTACACCCCCCTCGAACTCGCGGGGCGCAACATCTACATGCGCGAGGGCTGCTACACCTGCCACAGCCAGATGATCCGCCCGTTCCGCGACGAGGTCGAACGCTACGGCCATTACAGCCTTGCTGCCGAAAGCATGTACGACCACCCGTTCCAATGGGGTTCGAAGCGCACCGGACCCGATCTGGCGCGTGTCGGCGGCCGCTACTCGGACGAGTGGCACAAGGCGCATCTGATCGATCCGCGCAGCGTCGTGCCGGAATCGATCATGCCGCCTTATGCATTTCTCGCGGACCGCGACCTTGAACCCGGTGACATGGCGAACGACCTGACTGCACTCTATCGTGTCGGTGTGCCCTATACCAAGGCGGACATCGCCAAGGCGAATGACGATATCCAGGCCCAGGCCAATCCCGACGCGGGGGCGGGCGATCTGCAGACGCGATACCCGAAAGCGCAGGTGCGCGACTTCGACGGCGATCCGTCGCGGGTCACCGAGATGGACGCTCTCGTCGCCTATCTCCAGATGCTCGGAACGCTCGTCGATGTCGAGAAGGCGGCGCCGCAGGAGCAAGCGCACGCGCCCGCTCCGGCAGGAGCGAAAGCGCCATGACCTATGACGATCTCAGGCACTTCGCCGACAGCTGGGGGCTGGTCGTGATGGCGGTCGTCTTCCTCATCCTCATCGCATGGCCGCTGCGCGGCAGCGCACGCCAGCGCAACCGCGACGCCGCGAACATGATCTTCAGGGACGACGAGCATGGCTGACCATAAACGGATCGACGAGGCCACCGGCACGAGCACGGTCGGTCATGAATGGGACGGTATCGAGGAACTGAATACGCCTCTGCCGCGCTGGTGGCTCTGGACCTTCTATGCCACGATCGTCTGGGCGGCGGTCTATGTGGTGCTATTCCCCGCATGGCCGATGATCGATGGCGCGACCGAAGGTTTGCTCGGATGGTCGAGCCGCGGGCAGCTCGAAAGGGAACTCGCGGTCGATGCGAAGCGCCGCGCGCCGATCGTGCAGGCGATCGGTGCGGCCGAACTCGCCGATTTGCCGGCCAGACCTGAACTGATGCAAGCCGCGGTGCAGGGCGGCGGCGCGGCTTTTCGTGTCCATTGCGTGCAGTGCCACGGCGCGGGCGGCGCGGGGGTCAAGAAACTCTACCCCAGCCTGACCGACGACGACTGGCTGTGGGGTGGGGATTTGCCAACGATCCAGGACACCATCACCCACGGCATCCGGAATCCCGATCACAAGCAAACGCGAATGAGTCAGATGCCGGCTTTCGGCCGCGACGGCATCCTCGAACCCGCGCAAATTGCCGATGCCGTGAGCTATGTGCGGACGATCAGCCGGCAGGAGAAGCCCGGCGCCTCCTCGGCGCGCGGCGCCGCGATCTTCGAAACGAACTGTGCGGTCTGTCACGGGGCGAGTGGCGAGGGCGGCCGACAGGTCGGCGCGCCGAAGCTGACCGACGCGATCTGGCTCTATGGCGGCGACCGGGCCAGCCTGACCGCGACGATCACCCAGCCGAGGAACGGTGTCATGCCGCGCTGGGGTGAACGGCTCGATCCGGTCACGATCAAGATGCTGGCGGCCTATGTCTATTCGCTCGGCGGCGGCGAAAAGCTCGCCCCGCCAGCCGGTGGCACAGCGGCGCCGGACGGACGGCAGGCCGATGGCAAGCCCTGAGCATCTGGCAAAGGCGTCGCTCTATGAGGCGCGGAAGGGCGTTTACCCCAAAAAGGTCGACGGCTTCTTCCGCCGCTTCAAATGGGGGATCATGGCGGTCACGCTCGCCATATACTATGGCACCCCCTGGATACGCTGGGATCGTGGCCCTTATGCGCCCGATCAGGCAGTACTCGTCGATCTCGCCCACCGCCGTTTCTACATGTTCCAGATCGAAATCTGGCCGCACGAATTCTACTATGTCGCGGGCCTGCTCATCATGGCTGGGATCGGCCTGTTCCTGCTGACGAGCGCGGTGGGCCGCGCCTGGTGCGGCTATGCCTGCCCGCAGACCGTGTGGACCGACCTGTTCCAGCATGTCGACCGGCTGATCGACGGCGATCGCAATGCCCAGATCCGCTTGGCGAACGCGCCGTGGAGCGTGAACAAGGCCGCACGCCGCGGTGCAAAATATCTCGTCTATCTCGTCATCGCCTTCTGGACCGGCGGCGCGTGGATCATGTATTTCGCAGATGCCCCGACGCTGACACATGATTTCTGGACCGGACAGGCCGCGCCGATCGCCTATGGAACGGTCGCGGTGCTGACCGCGACCACCTTCATCCTCGGCGGCTTCATGCGCGAGCAGGTCTGCATCTATATGTGCCCCTGGCCGCGCATCCAGACCGCGATGATGGACGAAAAATCGCTGCTCGTGACCTACAAGGACTGGCGCGGCGAACCGCGCGGCAGCCTGAAGCAGGCGCAGGCGCACCCGGGGGCGTTCGGCGACTGCATCGACTGCAACCAGTGCGTCGCGGTCTGCCCGACCGGCGTCGACATCCGGCAGGGGCCGCAGATCGGCTGCATCACCTGCGCGCTCTGCATCGATGCCTGCGACGGCGTTATGGCGCAGATCGGACGGCCGCGAGGGCTCATCGACTATTGCACGCTCGAGGATGCGGCGGCCGAGCAGGCCGGCGGCACCTCGAAGCCGGTTCGCAAGGCGCTCATGCACCCCCGAACGATCATCTATTTCTCGATCTGGAGCGCGATCGGACTCGCAATGCTCTTCTCGCTCGGACAGCGGACGCGGCTCGATCTCGCCGTCCAGCATGAGCGCAGCCCGCTTTATGTTCAGCTGTCGGACGGCGGCATCCGCAACACCTACACGCTGAAACTGCGCAATATGGAAGCCCGCCCGCGCCGCGTGTCGGTATCCGTGAGCGGTCTCGCCGGTGCGGCGCTCTGGAGCGAAGATGGCGCGCGCGAAGACGCCCGGCAATCGCTCGACGTCGCGCTGCCCGCCGACAGCGTCACGCGCGTCAAACTGTTCGTGGCGGCGCCTGGCGGCGGACCTGCACGGCAGGATTTCACGATCGCAACGCGCGGGCTCGACGGCGATCCGCGCGGCGACAGCGAAACGATCCAGTTCGACCGGCCGGAGACATGACGATGCGAGAACAGACCAGAGCAAAGAGCTTCACCGGCCGCCACATGACGATCATCCTGGTCGCCTTTTTCGGCGTGGTGATCGCGGTCAACTTCACGATGGCGCGGCTGGCGTCGTCGACGTTCGGCGGAACCGTCGTCGACAACAGCTATGTCGCCAGCCAGCAGTATAACGAATGGCTGGCGCGCGCCGCCGCTCAGGATCGGCTCGGCTGGGACACCGAAATGACCGTCGATTCGTCGCGATATCTTCTCCTCGCGGTGCGCAAGGAAGGCGTGCCGCTAGGCAATGTGCAGGCCGTGGCCACGGTTCATCATCCGCTTGGCCGCACCGCTCCCGTCACGCTTCGCTTCGAGTCGGCGACCGGCGGCGCGTTGCGCTCGACCCGCCCGCTGGCGGCTGGGCGCTGGCGGCTCGACCTCGTCGTCCGGCATGGAGCGGCCGAAGCGCGATATCGCGAAGACGTGCGATGACCGCTGCTGCTCTCGTCGAACGCGATTTCGCGGTTCCCGACATTCGCTGCGCAAGCTGCATCGCTAAGCTCGAGCAGGGCTTGGTGCGCGACAGGCGCATCGCGGCCGCACGCGTGAACTTCACCGAGAAACGCGTCCATCTTTCCTGCATCCCCGGCGCCGAGATGCCCGACCTGATCGGCGCCTTCACCAATCTGGGGTTCGAGGCGCATCCGATCGGCACCGGGCCGGAGGAGGCCGACCGAGCGGCCGAAACGAGCCGCGACCTTTTGCGCGCGGTCGCCGTCGCGGGCTTCGCGATGATGAACATCATGCTGCTGTCGGTCTCGGTCTGGTCCGGCGCGACGGGAGCGACCCGCGACCTGTTTCACTGGCTCTCGGCGCTGATTGCGCTGCCGACGGTCGCCTACGCCGGTCGGCCCTTCTTCCGATCGGCGTGGCGCGCGCTGCGTCACGGGCGCACGAACATGGACGTGCCGATTTCCATCGGGGTGCTCCTGGTCAGCGTCATGAGCCTTTACGAAACGATGACGCACGGTGCGCACGCCTATTTCGATGGCGCGGTGATGCTGCTGTTCTTCCTGCTCTGCGGGCGCTGGCTCGACAGCGTGATGCGGGACCGGGCGCGCGGCGGCGTCACCGCCCTGCTCCGAAACATGGGAACCGGCGCGATGGTCGTCGAGGGCGATGGGCGTACGCGCTGGGTCGATGCCACGGCACTCGAGCCCGGCATGGTGATGCTCGTCGCGGCGGGCGAGCGCCTGGCTGCCGACGGTCTGGTCATCGGCGGCGCGACCCGCCTCGACCTGTCGCTGCTGACCGGTGAAAGCGCGCCCCGGGATGTGCAAGCCGACGATCCCGTACACGCGGGCACGCTCAATCTCGACGCGCCGCTTCGCGTCCGCGTCACCGCGGCGGGAGCCGACACGGCCATAGCCGACATTGCGCGGCTGATGGGCGAGGCGGCGCAGGGCAAGTCCCGTTATGTCCGGA
Organism: Sphingopyxis soli; assembly: GCF_018682675.1. Taxonomy (GTDB): domain Bacteria; phylum Pseudomonadota; class Alphaproteobacteria; order Sphingomonadales; family Sphingomonadaceae; genus Sphingopyxis; species Sphingopyxis soli. Next base: position 16,605 of record NZ_JAFMTR010000017.1, on the reverse strand, counting down.
TCGCCGACCGTGCCGCGCGTCTCTACGCGCCCGCGGTGCACTGTCTCGCGCTGGCAGCCTTCGCGGGGTGGATGATCGCCGGGGCGGGGTGGCACCACAGCCTTCTGATCGCGGCGGCGGTGCTGATCATCACCTGTCCCTGCGCGCTTGGTCTTGCCGTGCCCGCGGCGCAGATTGTCGCGGCGGGGGAGCTTATGCGGAAGGGGGTGTTGATCAAGGACGGGTCGGCGCTCGAGCGGCTCGCCGAAGTCGATCTCGCCTTGCTCGACAAGACCGGCACGCTGACTCTGGGGCGACCCGAGGCGCTCGATCTCGATGGGCTCGATGACGGCAAGAAGTCGCTGGTGCTGGCCTTGGCGCAAGCCAGCCGTCATCCGCTCAGCGAAGCGCTGACCCGCGGCTTGCAATGTGCCAATATTCTTCCCGCGGCGGTGACCGGCATCCGTGAAACGCCGGGCTTCGGGGTCGAAGCCCAGTGGGCCGATCGCGTCGTGACGCTCGGCCGTCCGCAGGGCGGTGAGAAAGGCGACGCGCTCGCGACCGAACTGGCCGTCGACGGAAAGCCCGTGGCGTCGATCCGGTTTGCCGATCAACTCCGGCCCGACGCGCGCGCCGTAACCGCGGCACTGCGGACCGAAGGCATCGACGCGATGATCCTGTCGGGCGACCGGGCCGACGCGGTCGCACCCGTCGCTCGCGAGCTCGGCCTGACCGCGCAGACGGGTATGAGCCCGCAGGACAAGCTCGCTGCCATCGAGCGTCAGGAGGCCGCCGGACACAAGGTGCTGATGCTCGGCGATGGGCTCAACGACGGACCGGCGCTCGCTGCCGGCCACGCCTCCATGGCGCCGGGCTCGGCGAGCGACGTCGGCAAAAATGCGGCGGACTGCATCTTCCTCGGCGATCGTCTGATGCCCGTCGTCGAAACGATCCGCATGGCGCGGCGTACCCAAGCGATCGTGAAGCAGAATTTTCTGCTAGCCATTGGTTACAACGTCATCGCGGTCCCGCTGGCCTTTCTCGGGCTCGTGACCCCGCTCGTCGCGGCAATCGCTATGTCGGGATCCTCGCTGATCGTTGTGGGCAATGCGCTACGGCTCAAGAGGGCGCCCGGATGAACGGCCTCGCATTTCTGATTCCGATCGCGCTCGGTCTCGGGCTGCTCGGGCTCGGCGCATTTTTCTGGTCGCTGAGGCAAGGGCAGTTCGAAGACCTCGACGGAGCGGCGCTCCGCATCTTCGTCGAGGATGAGGAAGAGCCGTCGTGAGGTCGCGCCTCGTCCTGCTGATGCTCGGGGCGATTTCGCTCGCGCAACCGCCAGCGCCGGTAGGCGCACATAGGCTGATGATCCCGGCCTGCGGCGGCGGCGAAGTGAAATATATCCCCATGCCCCGCGATCCCGCTGCCCCAGCCCAAGAGGACGGCTGTGCCAAGGCGTGTCATGCCGTTGCGGACCGTCGCTCGAAGCATCGCGGCGAAAAGACCGGTGGCTGCTGCTGACCTCGCCTTGATCCCGGTCAATGTCGGGGGCGGTCGCGGGCCGTAAAATCGGGGCATGTGGTCCTATCATCCCGATCTGCTCGCCAAGCCGGTTCCGCGCTACACCAGCTATCCGACCGCGATGGAGTTTGCCGAAGACGTCGGCGCCGGCGCCTATTTGGACGCACTCGACCGGGTCGAGGCCGCGACGCCCGTTTCCATCTATGTGCACATTCCCTTCTGCGACCAGATTTGCTGGTACTGCGGCTGCAACACCGGCGCTGCCGGTCGCAAGCAGCGGCTCGCCGACTATCTCGCGGCCCTTCAATCCGAGATCGCGATCGTCGCGAAGCGGCTGGGCGGGCGAGGGCGGGTGCGCCGCATCGCGTTCGGCGGCGGAAGCCCCAACGCGATCGCCCCGGTCGAACTCGTTCGCCTCCTCGACTTGGCGCAGACGCTGTTCGACGCGCATCATCCGGAGATTTCGATTGAGCTCGATCCGCGGGGATTCTCGTCCGAATGGGCCCTTGTTCTCGCGGCTGTGCGGGTCGGCCGGGTCAGCCTCGGGGTTCAGGCCTTTGCTCCCCATATCCAGCAGGCGATCGGGCGTATCCAGCCGTTGTCGCATATCGAACGCGTCGTGGCATCGCTACGACTGCGAGGCATCGATGCGATCAATTTCGACTTGATGTACGGCTTGCCCGGCCAGGCGCTCGCGGATCTTGAGGCAACGCTCGATGAAACGATCCGGCTCGCGCCGAGCCGCATTGCCCTGTTTGGCTACGCGCATCTTCCCGATATGATTCCGCGCCAACGCCGCATCGACGCGTCCGACCTTCCCGACATGAAGCGTCGCTTCGAGCAGGCAGACCTCGGTTATCGCCGGTTGACCGAAGCCGGCTACGTCCCCGTCGGGTTCGATCATTTCGCGCTGCCCCGCGACCCGCTCGCAATCGCGGCGGACGAGGGGCGCGTGAACCGGAATTTTCAGGGATTCACGGAGGACGATGCGCCGGTGCTGATTGGTCTTGGCGCGAGCGCCGTCAGCCTGTTTCCCGACCTTATCGTCCAGAATGAGAAGAAAGCGGGGCATTACCGCGATATCGTGATGGAGGGACGGGTCGCTTCGGTTCGCGGCGTTCGGCGGAACGCCGACCAGCAGCGTCGAGCCCGTCATATCAGCGACCTTTTGTGCAACCACCGCGCGCATTTGGACGCGAGCGAGCGCGCTGCCGCGCAAGGCGTGTTGATCGAGTATGAGAAGCGGGGGCTGATCGAGTGGGAAGGGACGGATCTCGTGATCTGCAATCGCGGCCTACCCTATGCACGCCACGTCGCCGCCGAGTTCGACCGCATTCGCGGCAGGTTGGCCTCTGCGACGATCGCGAACCTGTGATCGTTCGTCGATGCTCGTTAAGCGGATAGTTCGTGACATGCTTCCCTGAAATGTAACCGCTTTTTGCTAGGTGTCTGGTCCCGGCATGTGGTGGTTGGGTTTGACGATAAAGGCATCGGGCTTTGTTTCCCAGAGTTTCTCGATGGCGTCGTAGGGTGTCCTGAACTTCAGAGCCTTAAGCTGCTTGGCGAAGTTGTAGGCGATCAGCCAGTCGCTCCCATGTTGTCGTAGTTCCCGGATCGAGCCGTAGTGGAAGGATTTGACGGTCGCTTCCTTGATGGTGCCCACCATCCGCTCGGCCTGGCCGTTGGTCCATGGGTGATAGGGCTTGGTCAGCCGATGCTCGATGCCGTTCTCGAGGGAGACCCGGGCGAAGATGTGGACCAGCCACCCCCGGCTCTGGCCACGCGGGAGTTGGGTGAACCGGACGCCATTGTCGGTCAGTACGGTGTGGATCCTGCAGGGTACGGCCCTGACGAGTGATTTGAGGAAGGCCGCCGCCGCCAGCTTGGCGGCCTTGCGACAGATGCGGGCGGAGACCAGCTTCGAGGTGCGATCCACCGCCCCATAGAGGAACCCTTTGCCGCCTTCGTAGCGCAGTTCGGCAATGTCGATGTGCAAGTAGCCGATCGCATAGTCCTTATCGCATGCTGGGACCAAACAACTAGGATTTGGGGGCAGTCTCGGGTGTCGCCGGAATCTCCACAGGCGCCGCCGGCGGCGGGACCGGGGAGGGCTTGCCCTCGTAGGTCGCCAGGCGCCGCAGCGCGTCGGCGCGAACATTCGCCCAGAAGAGAGTGATGTCGAAGACGTGATAATTGTTGCCGGGCAGCACATAGCTCGGTGCATAATTCTTCGCCGCCTCGGCGTCGCCGATCAGCAGGAAGCCGCGGTCGTCGTCGCATTTTGCCCCGACCTTTTTGGCGATGAGCGTACCGGCCTTGAAGCCTTCGCTGGGCTTCAGCGTGCCGAGGTTCGCTTGCGGGCCCACGACGGTGTCGGGAATGCCGGTGAGCGGATTGGTGCAGAGCATCCGCGTGCCTGCGCGCGGGCGGCCGTCGAAGCCGATCGTGCCGTCATAGGCGCCGATCACCATCGACGGGTCGGCGGGCTCGGCGAAGGTGGCCCAGCTTAGGATGCATCCCTTCTGCTCGGGGGTCTCGCACGCAGGCAGGCCCAGCGCCGCCATGTCGGTATCGCGGCTGATCGGCCAGCCGATGACATAAGCCGCGACGATCCGCTTCGCGAGCGGGGTGCCGGCGACCCGGTTCCTGAGCAGGGTCGTGAGGTGCAGCGCGCCCTGGCTGTGGCCGGCAAGGATGATCGGCTTGTTCTTCGGGATCGATGCAAGGAAGGCGTCGAAGGCCTGTTCGACGTCGCGGTACGCCGCGTCGATCGCCTTGCCCGCGGTGACGCGGTCGGTCGCAAGGAAAGCGCCGAGCGTCGCCTGGCGGTAACGCGGCGCCCAGACCTCGCCTGCATCGCCGAATGCGCTCGCCATTCCCTGCATGAACAGCGTCGCGCGGTAATTGGCGTCCGCGTCGTCGAGCGGGGCGTTCCAGCTCGCCTTGCTGTAATAGCTGGTCGGGTGGACGAAGAAGATCGCGGCGTCGCCCTTCGCCGGTTCGGCTTCGGCGGCGCCGGCTTCGGCGGCCTTGGCCGATCCGATCAGCTTGCCGCCATCGGCCTTGGCCGCGACCGCTTCCGTCCGGCCTTCGGCCGGCGGGCGCCAATCGGCGGGATCGTCCGCGAGACCCGGCCGCGCAAACCACATCGCCGGATCGTCATAGGCGTTGGGCGCGGCGGCCGCTTGTTCGACGAACTGCGTGCTCGGTACAAAGGCGACGCGGCCGAACCAGCCCGGATTGAGCTGATAGGCGACGCCAAAGCCGAAGATGACGAGGATGATCGCGGCAATCAGGTAGAGAAATTTGCGGGCCATCGGGGCTCCAGTGGGGGAGAGGATTTTCAGGCTCTCTAGCCGGTCATGACGAACCCTTCAAATGGCGCGTGACGCGATCGTCGCGGCCCGGTCAACCCTCGCTACGCGAGCGGTCGCGCTGGTGCTGCGCGCCGTCGGCGACTCCCCATGAGTTCGTCGCGGGAAGGATCAGCATGGTTGAAGCGGGCGGGGGAGGATGCTAGCGGCGCAGCTTCTCCCGATAAGGCAAGATGAATGGCAATCGATCAGGCAACAGTCAGGAAAATAGCATCGCTGGCGCGCATCGCGATCAGCGATGCCGAAGCCGCCGCTATGGAAGGCGAACTCAACGGCATTTTGGGCTGGGTCGAGCAACTCGGCGAGGTCGATGTGACCGGAGTCGAGCCGATGACCGCGGTGATCCCGAACAGGCTCCGGTTGCGCGAGGATGTCGTCGACGCCGACCCGCTGACCGGCGGCAACCGCCGCGACGATATTCTGGCCAATGCGCCGGCGCCGCAGCACGGCTTTTTCGGCGTGCCGAAGGTGATCGAGTGATGGGCCGCGCCCTCGCTCCGTTTGCCCTGAGCTTGTCGAAGGGCCGTTCTTATCTTCCCCGTCCGAGCAAAGAAGTACGGCGCTTCGACAAGCTCGGCACGAACGGTTTTTGATGATGACTGATCTTACAAATCTAACGGTCGCGCAGATCCGCGACGGCCACCGCGCGGGCGATTTCAGCGCCGTTGAAGTGGCGGAAGCGTTCAACGCCAATGTCGCGGGCGCGAAGGCGCTGAACGCGTTTATCGTCGAGACGCCCGATCATGCGATCGCCGCGGCGAAGGCGGCCGATGCCGACCGCGCCGCGGGGACGCTGAAGCCCTTGTCGGGCGTGCCGATCGGGATGAAGGACCTGTTCTGCACCAATGGCGTCCAGACCACCGCCGCGAGCCATATGCTCGAAGGCTTCGTCCCGCGGTACGAATCGACCGTCAGCCAAAAATTGTGGGACGCCGGGGCGGGGATGCTGGGCAAGCTCAACCTCGACCAGTTCGCGATGGGGTCGTCGAACGAGACGAGCTATTTCGGCAATGTGATTTCGCCCTGGCGGCGCAAGGACGGCGGCAACGCCGCGCTCGCGCCGGGCGGATCGTCGGGCGGATCGTCGTCGGCGATCGCGGCGCGGCTGTGCCCCGCGGCGACGGGGACCGACACCGGCGGCTCGATCCGCCAGCCCGCGGCCTTCACCGGCATTTCGGGGATCAAGCCGACCTATGGCCGCTGCTCGCGCTGGGGCATCGTCGCCTTCGCCAGCTCGCTCGACCAGGCGGGGCCGATGGCGCGCGATGTGCGCGACTGTGCGATCATGCTCGAAAATATGGCGGGCTTCGATCCCAAGGACGCGACGAGCCTGAACCTGCCGGTGCCGAACTGGGAAGCCGCTTTGTCGAGCGATCTCAAGGGCAAGACGGTCGGTATTCCCAAGGAATATCGCCTCGACGGCATCGATCCCGACATCGACGCGATGTGGGATGCGGGCATCGCGATGCTGAAGGATGCGGGCGCGAACGTGGTCGAGATCAGCCTGCCGCACACCAAATATGCGCTGCCGGCCTATTATATCATCGCGCCCGCCGAGGCGTCGTCGAACCTCGCGCGCTATGACGGCGTGCGTTACGGGCTCCGCGATCTGCCGCAGGGCGCAGGTCTGCAGGACATGTACGCCGCGACGCGCGCCGACGGCTTCGGGCCCGAGGTCAAGCGCCGCATCATGATCGGCACCTATGTGCTGTCGGCGGGCTTTTACGACGCCTATTACACGCAGGCGCAGAAGGTGCGGACACTGATCGCGCGCGATTTCGAGCAGGCTTTTGCAAGCTGCGACGTGATCCTCGCGCCGACCGCGCCGTCGGCGGCATTTGGGCTCGGCGAGAAGATGGCCGATCCGCTGGCGATGTATCTGAACGACGTGTTCGCGGTGCCCGCGAGCCTTGCCGGGCTGCCCGCAATGTCGGTCCCCGCGGCGCTGAACCGCGAAGGGCTGCCGCTGGGGCTGCAGATCATCGGCAAGGCGTTCGACGAGCAGGGCGTTCTGAATGCCGGGCTGGCGATCGAGGAACGCGCGGGCTTTACGGCGCGGGCAGAGAAGTGGTGGTGATTTAGTGGTGTGCTCCTGCGAACGCAGGAGCCCAGGGCGGCCTAGCGCTGCCCTACTCTGGGTTCCCGCTTTCGCGGGAACGCACAAAGGATGCGGATGATGAGTGATTATCGAGTGCAAGGCGAAACCGGCGAGTGGGAGGTCGTCATCGGCCTCGAGGTCCATGCGCAGGTCACCTCCAACGCCAAGCTGTTCTCGGGCGCCGCGACGGCGTTTGGGGCGGAACCCAACACGCAGGTGTCGCTGGTCGACGCCGCGATGCCGGGAATGCTGCCGGTGCCGAACCGCGAGTGCATCCGCCAGGCGGTGCGCACCGGCATGGCGATCGATGCGCAGATCAACAAATGGTCGCGGTTCGACCGCAAGAATTATTTCTATGCCGACCTGCCGCAGGGATACCAGATTTCGCAGCTTTATCATCCGCTTGTCGGCGAAGGTTCGCTCATGATCGAGGCGGACGAGAAGGCGGGGATTCCCGAGGCGAAGCGGATCGGGATCGAGCGCATCCATGTCGAGCAGGATGCCGGCAAGCTGATGCACGACCAGCATCCGACGATGAGCTACGTCGACCTGAATCGTTCAGGCGTCGCGCTGATGGAGATCGTCTCGCGCCCCGACATGCGCTCGCCCGCCGAGGCCGGCGCTTATGTCCGCAAGCTGCGCTCGATCCTGCGTTACGTCGGCTCGTGCGACGGCAATATGGAAGAAGGCTCGATGCGCGCCGACGTCAACGTCTCAGTCCGCAAGCCTGGCAAAGAGTTCGGCACGCGCACCGAGACGAAGAACGTCAATTCGGTGCGCTTCGTGATGGCGGTGATCGAGGGCGAGGCGAAGCGCCAGGTCGCGCTGATCGAAAGCGGCGGCACGGTGGTGCAGGAAACGCGGCTCTACGATCCCGATCGCAACGAGACGCGCTCGATGCGGTCGAAGGAAGATGCGCATGATTACCGCTACTTCCCCGATCCCGACCTGTTGCCGCTCGAACTCGACGATGCTTTCCTCGCCGAGTGCCGCGAGTCCTTGCCCGAACTGCCCGACGCCAAGCGCGCGCGCTATCTGGCGGCGGGCATTTCGGCGTATAACGCCGACGTGCTGACCGCCGAGGTCGAGAGCGCGCTGTGGTTCGACGCATTGCTCGAAACCGGCGCGAAGCCGGTCGCGGCGGCGAACTGGGTGACGAGCGAGCTGTTCGGCGCGCTCAATCGTCTGGGCAAGAGTTTCGCGGATTGCCCGGTGACTCCGGCGCAGGCGGGCGAACTGCTCGGTCTGGTCGCCGACGGCACGATTTCGGGCACGATCGCCAAGCAGGTGTTCGAGAAGATGCTCGAAAGCGGCGACGGGGCCGCCGCGATCGTCGAGCGCGAGGGCCTGAAGCAGACGAGCGACACCGGCGCGATCGAGGCCGAAATCGCCAAGGTGCTGGCCGCCAATGCCGACAAGGTCGAGCAGTACAAGGCTGGCAAGGAAGCGCTGTTCGGCTTCTTCGTCGGCCAGACGATGAAGGCGATGCAGGGCAGGGCGAACCCGCAGGTGGTGAACGAGCTGCTGAAGAAGGCGCTGGGCTGACGCCCGGCGCCGGGCGCCTTCCGGCCCCGCGGTTGAGCCGTAAACCGCGATAGAACCAAAGCGGCGCAATCTACTGCCGCGACGTCATAATTTCCTCTTGCCGAGCGATTTGCTTTCGAGGATGCAGGTCGCGGGGGGAGAGGGCATATGCTCTCGTGCCCGATGAACATCCGGGGGGTCGGGGATGCTAAAAAAATGGGTTGCGACCGTCGCTTTGACGGCTTCTCTGGCGGTTGCGGTGCCGATGGTATCGGCTCAGGAGAAGAGTGCGGTTCGCGAGGGATTCTCGGCCGAAGCGTTGAACGGACAGAAGATTTTGCTGTTCCGCCCATCGGTCTGGGTCGGAGAGCAGTCCACGGCAGGTTTGCCTGAGCCGAATGCGGACTGGACGGCGCAGGCGCGAGAACTTCTCGACAAGGAGCTGTCCCGGCGGCAGGGCGAATTCCGCAACGAGCTGGTCATCGAGCCCGATCTGGTGGGTGATGATGCGCGCCTTTTCTCGGAACATCGCGCGTTGTTCGGGTCGGTCGCCAACTCCGTTGTGAACTACCAGTTCTTCCCGGGAAACCGACTTCCGACGCGGAAAAACAAGCCCTTCGAATGGACGCTGGGCGAGGGGACCAAGGAAATCGCTGAAAAAACCGGCGCGCGATACGGGCTCTTCGTGAAGACGTCGGATCAATATGGGTCGTTCGGGCGCAAAATGTTTCAGTTTCTCGCGGCGGGGCTGGTCGGCGTCGGCGTCCAGTCGGGCGAGCATGTAGGTTATGCCGGTCTCGTCGATCTGCAGACGGGCAACATCGTCTGGCTGAATGCCGACGAAAAGATGGGCGGCGACGTCCGCACCGAGGACGGCATGCAGAAGCGTGTCGCGCAACTTCTGGAGGATTTTCCGGGTCTCAAGTCGACGCCCTTGGCGGCGAAATGATGCGGCGTCTGTTCGTGGCGGCGGTGTTGCTGGCCGCCGGCCCCGCAATCGCCAAGGATGCGGCGTTCGATCGTCCGACCTATGCGGGGGCCTATGAGCCGCAAGGAGTCGACGAACGCGGGCTGTGGATGCAATTTGACGAGCATGAACGCGGCTTTCGGGATTCGCCGCTCGTCGTTCGCGACGAGGCTCTAACCCGCTATGTTAAGGGCGTGCTGTGCAAGGCGGTCGGCGAGGATCGCTGCGACGCGACGCGTGTTTACGTCGTGCAGGACAAGAACTTCAACGCGAGCATGGCCCCCAACGGGTTGATGATCGTCCACACTGGGCTGTTGGCACGCGTCTATTCGGAGGCCGAGCTCGCGACCATATTGGGTCACGAATTTGCCCATTTTGAACTGCGGCACTCGCTGAACGGGTTCAAGAAGCGGCGGGGCGGGACCGACATATTGGCATGGCTCAGCTTGAGCGGCGCGGCCTTCGGACAAAGCACAGCCGCCGCCCAGATGGCGGTGGTGACCGGTGTGTTCAGCTTCAATCGCGATCAGGAGCGGGAGGCCGATTTCCTGTCCGCCTCCTATATTCGCGCCTCATCCTATCCCTTACGGGCGTCGATCGTCTGGAAGCGGCTGATGGAGGAGGAGGACGCGCTGCGCGAGGAACGGAAGCAGCGCAAGGTCCGCCGCGCGACGCCCGGCGCAACCGATACTCACCCGACAGATATGCAGCGCTTCGCCTATTTCTCCGAACTGGAGGCTCAGCCCAGCGCGCTCGACGGCGACGATGGCGCCGCGGCCTATCGCGATGCGACCGCACGCGTCTTGCCGACGCTGTTCGACAGCCTCGTGAAGAGCAACGAGTTCGCCGGTGTCGACTATGTGATTCAGACCAGGGGTAGCACGCTCGGCTGGGACGGGTTGCTGCTCTACGCACGCGGTGAATTGTACCGGCTGCGAGGCAACCCGCGGGATCTCATGACCGCGCGGCAGCTTTATGAAGAGGCGATCGCCACCGGGACGGCGCCCGCCGAAGCGTGGCGCGGTGCCGGCCTGACCGCGATCCGCGGCGGCGACAGTGCTGCGGGTCGAAGCGCGCTCACCGAATATCTGACTCGAATGCCGACGGCCTCCGATGCTGCGGCGATGAAAATCCTGCTGGAGAACTGATATGGTCCATCTTCGTGGAGCGATAATTCTTTGCGCTGCCCTTTCTGCCGCCTGGAGTTTGCCGGCGAGTGCGGGCTGGAAGCTGGTGTCAGGCAATCAGGTCGCGAGGGTCGACAGCCTTTCGATAACGCCGCAGAGCGACTGGAACCAGGGCGGCCGCCCAGGTGAGCAAGGGCGCGTGTGGACGCAGGATGGGGTCGGGCTTAACGCGATCGAGTTCTTCTCTGCGGTGCCGCAAGGCGCGCCGCTGTACAAGGAACGAGACAAGAAGAACAATCCGATGCCCAAGTTCGACAGCAAACTGCTGTTGCCCGAACTGGCGGATTTTTTCGAACGGAGCTTCCGCGCCCAGAATCAGGTATCCGACTTCACGATTCTGGAATCGACGCCTACCGACATTGGCGGACGAAAAGGGCTGGCGGTTCGCTACCGCTACACTCTGCCCAATGACGAATTAACTCGGCTTGGCGAGGCACGCATGGCCGTTGTCGAGGGCAAGCTTTACGTCACGAATTTCTATGCGCCACAATTGCACTATTTCGACGCGGGTCTGCCAGAGGCGCGCGCGATTATGGAGCGCACGCGCTTTTAATCTGACCGGGCGGCACCTCGCTCGGCCCGCGTCCCGGTTCGTCCACATCGCCGCCACCGAGCCCGCCGGGGATTTCCTGCGGCTGCCCCGCCGGGTCTTCCAGCGGCGTCGGCTGTACCGGCCGTTCGGGCGGCGCCTGTGGTTCGATCGTGTCGGGTTTCGGCTTCGGAAGCGGGTCGGCGGCGGTCGTCATGGCGATTCTCCTGATTTCACCAACGAACGGGCGCGGCGTATGTTCCGGTCGCCCGGTTGGCGGGGATTTTCGCGGCTTTCCGCCCTTGCCCTCGGCGACGTGTCTGCTATAGCCCCGCGCGGCCCGCACGGGCGTGCGCGGCAGCGCGCGATGTCGTGCACCCCGGCCGAAAGCTCCTGCGGGCGTGGCGGAATTGGTAGACGCGCTGGTTTTAGGTACCAGTATCGCAAGATGTGGGGGTTCGAGTCCCTTCGCCCGCACCACCTTCGCGAGCAGCAGGCCGGGAATGGGGAACTTCGTCTGTCGGGCGAGGTTCGATACGAGATTTTGAGCAAGGATAAGACCAAGGCAATGAAGACCGTCGAAACGCTGAACGAAGGCCTGAAGCGCGAATATCGCCTGACCATCACCGCGAAGGATATCGACGCGCGCGTCGATGAGGAAGTGAAGGCCGTTGCGCCGACGGTGCGGATGCCCGGCTTCCGCCCCGGCAAGGTTCCGCCGAACCTCATTCGCAAGATGCACGGCGAGGCGCTGTCGGCCGATGCGCTCAACAAGGCGATCGACCAGGGCGTCAAGGACCTGATCGCGAAGGAAAAGCTGCGCCCGGCGATCCAGCCCGGCGTGACGCTCGCCGACGGTTATGAGCGCGGCAAGGATGCCGAGCTGACCGTCGCGCTCGAAGTGCTGCCCGAGATTGCGGCCCCGTCGGTCGAGGGGCTGAAGCTCGAACGGCTGACCGTTCCCGCCGACGATGCGGCGGTGATGGCGAAGATCGAGGAATTCGCTGCCCAGATGAAGCGTTTCGAGGAAGCGCCGAAGACCAGGAAGGCCGCGACGGGCGACCAGGTCATCATCGACTTCGCGGGCAGCGTCGACGGCGTCGCCTTCGACGGCGGTACGGGCGAGGACATGGCCGTCGAGATCGGCTCGGGCCAGCTCATCCCCGGCTTCGAGGATCAGCTCGTCGGCGCCAAGGTTGGCGACGAAAAGACGATCAAGGTGACCTTCCCCGAAGATTATCCGGTCGAGAATCTGAAGGGCCAGCCCGCCGAATTCGCGATCACCGTCAAGGAAGTGAAGGTTCCGGCCGCGTCGAAGATCGACGACGAGTTCGCGAAGTCGCTGGGCCTCGAAAGCCTCGACAAGCTGAAAGAGCTGATGAAGGACCAGGTCGAGCAGGAGCTCAACGGCCTGACGCGCACCTATATGAAGCGCAAGCTGCTCGACCAGCTCGCCGCCGCGCACGACTTCGACGTGCCGCCGACGATGGTCGAGGCCGAATTCGCCCAGATCTGGCAGCAGCTCGAGCATGAGGCGAGCCACGAAGCCGATCCCGAGGCGGCGAAGGCCGAACTCGAAAAGGATCGCGACGAATATCATGCGATCGCGGTGCGCCGCGTCCGTCTGGGCTTGCTGCTCTCCGAGATCGGCCAGGCGCACGGCGTCCAGGTGTCGAACCAGGAAATGCAGCGCCTGATCATGCAGGCGGCGCAGCAATATCGCCCCGAAGACCGCACGCGCTTCATCGAATATGTCCAGCAGGACGCGCTCGCCGCCGCCCAGCTTCGCGCGCCGCTCTATGAGGACAAGGTCGTCGACTTCCTGTTCGAGAAGGCCGAGATCAGCGACCGCGAAACAACCCGCGAGGAACTGGAAGCCGCGATCGAGGCCGACGACGACGGTCACGTCCACGGCCCGGGCTGCGGCCACGACCATCACGACCACGATCACAAGCCCGCCAAAAAGGCTGCCGCCAAGAAGCCGGCCGCCAAGAAGGACGCGGTGAAGGAAGAGGCCAAGGCCGAGGACGCGCCCGCCAAAAAGGCTCCGGCGAAGAAGGCCGCGGCTCCGAAGGCGGAGACCGAGGAAAAGCCCGCCGCCGCGAAGAAGGCGCCGGCCAAGAAACCGGCAGCGAAGAAGGCGGCTCCGGCCGAATAAGCTTCGCACATGGCGAATGGAAAAGGCCGGGTGGAGCGATCCACCCGGCCTTTTTCTTGTCGGTTCGCGCCGCGGGGGCGAATCCCGAAGCGCGCGGGGCCAATATTGCCGCTGGTGCGGCCCTTCGCCGACTGCACCTATCGTTGTCCAGTCGAACCCGGCCGTCACACCCTCCAGCGGAACATAGCCGCGGCCGGGCCAGAAGGCATCGGGAAGGCGGCAACCTGCCGGACGCTGGGGATGGTGGTCATCCGAACCTCCGTTCGGTGTTTCGCGGCTCCCCCTATCAGATCACATCCATATTGTAGCAGTGCCAGCTGAAGATCGCCGCGGCGCCGCGGTGCGGGCGCCAGGGTTCGGCGAGCTCGCGCACGGCCTTTTCCCCCGGGCGCTCGCCGAGCTGGAGGATGCGGCCGACGGCTTCCTGCACCGCAAGATCGCCCGCGGGCCAGATGTCGGGGCGCCCTTCGGCGAAAAGCAGATAGATTTCGGCCGACCAGCGGCCGATCCCCTTGACCCTGGTCAGCAATGCGATCGCCTCCTCGTCATCGGCGGGCAGGGCGTCGAATTTCAGCTCGCCGTCGATCACGAGCTGCGCCAGGCTCTTCGCATAACCCTGTTTCTGTGCCGACAGGCCGCAGGCACGCAGCGCGTCGAATTCGGCAGCCGCCATCACCTCGGCCGGGCATCCTTCGCCGAACCCGGCCTCGAGCTTGTTCCAGATCGAATTCGCCGCCGCCACGCTGACCTGCTGGCCGACGATCGTGCGCAGGAGGGTCGTGTATCCCCGTTCGCGGATGCGCGGTTCCGGATAGCCGACATTGGCGAGCGCACGCGCGAAATTGGCGTCGCGCTCCGCCAGCGCGTCGATTCCCGCGTTCAGCTGCTGCTGGCTGAGACCCATCGCATATTCTCCATTTGTTCTTGCCGCTGCTGATAGCAACGCTTGATTTGCCGCGCAACGCGCGACATAGCGCCTGCGACAAGAAACCGATGGGGACTAGCATGGCCAAGCTGATTGTCGTGACGCGTGACGGGACCGAGCATGAGATCGAAGGCGACACCAGCCTGACCGTGATGGAAAATATCCGTGACGCGGGCTTCGACGAGCTGCTGGCGCTGTGCGGCGGTTGCTGCTCGTGCGCGACGTGCCATGTGCACATCGAGGGCGGCGACAAGAGCGCGATCCCCGCGATGAGCGAGGATGAGAACGACCTGCTCGATTCGACCACCGACCGCGACGGCAATTCGCGCCTGTCGTGCCAGATTCCGTTCAGCGACGCGCTCGACGGCCTTCGCGTGCGGATTGCCGCCGAGGATTGAGACTTACCGGCCCGCTGTCGCGACCGCGTAGAGCGCGATCGCCGCGGCGTTCGAGATATTGAGGCTCTCCATCCGCGGCGAGATGGGGAGCCGTGCCAGCACGTCGCAATGTTCCATGACGTTGTGGCGCATGCCGTCGCCCTCCGACCCCAGCACCAGCGCGACCTTGCTGCCGTCGAGAACCGATCCCAGCGTCGTTTCGGTGTCGCCCATCAGTCCGATGCGCCAATATTGCGCCTCGGCGATTTCCTCGAGCGCGCGCGACAGGTTGACGACGCGTACCCACGGCACGATTTCGAGCGCGCCCGACGCCGAGCGCGCGATGACGCCGCTTTCGGGCGGGCTGTGGCGATCCTGCGTGATGATCGCCGCGGCATCGAATGCGGCGGCAGAGCGCAGCACCGCACCGATATTGTGCGGGTCGGTGACCTGGTCGAGGACGACGAGCGGCCGCGTACTTCCAGCGTCGACCTCATCCTGCAGCAGGTCGCCGAGGTAGATTTCCTCGAGCGGATCGACCTCGATCACGAGACCCTGATGCGGAGCGTCGCGCGCGACCAGTCGCGCCAGGTCGGCGACGTCGGCGTAGCTGATCGGAATCACCGGCGGCAGGTCGAGCTGGCCGAGCGCCTCGCGTGTGCCCCAGATGCGCTTTACGGTGCGTTCGGGGTTGGCGAGCGCGGCGAGAACGGCGTGGCGTCCCCAGAAACGGATGGCCTGGCCGCGCTGGCCCGAGCCCTGCGGGCGGCGGTGACGGGAAAATTGTCTCATGGCCGCGCCTTTCCCATGACTGCCATTGACAGGCAAGTCTCGTTTCGCCATTGGGCCACTTCCCAAAGCGGGCCCCAATGGACAGGTGGCCGAGTGGTTAAAGGCAGCAGACTGTAAATCTGCCCGGGTTTCCGTACGCTGGTTCGAATCCAGCCCTGTCCACCACCCTCTGGTCCGAGGGCATCTCTGAAATCGCTGGAAGCCGCAGAAAGCCAGGGTATTTTCCCTCGGTCGTTCCTCTGCATCCCATGCCGTATCACTGCAGCGCGGTGGAAACTGTGGGGAGAATGTGGGGCTGATTTTTTCGCCCCCTTAAGAATCGGGCCTCAGAGTGTGGGGGGCTTGTGCTCGATCATGCGCACGCGAACGGCTGGCGCTCCACCGAAGCTCTGGCGGGCAAGTGGCAGCGTGAAAGTCGGGCGCAGATTGCCCCGCCGGATCAAGTCTCCCGTGAATCGCAAGGCCATGCCTTACAGTTAGTTGCCCGAATTCATCGCAGCCTTACGGCGAAAGCCGGCTTTTGGACGGTTGGCGCTCGAACTGCGCATAGTTACCGGCGTGCGCAGTCAGGAGGCTCTCCGTTGACAAGCGTAAACATAAGCTTTGCGTTGTTGGTCGGTGCGGCCATGTTTCCGACCTGTTGGTGCGGCAAAAAAAGTGATCTACGCCTGCTGCAATGGCGAAATGGCGCGTCCGAAAGATATGCCTGCGCCCGGCGTAGAAGCTTGATGCCGGAAGGACCGGAAGCGCGCGCTGCATATATGAGGCAACGTGCTGGGCAAGACGAAAATAGGCAAGATTTGAGAGGTATGCCACGCGATTCCGGCTTGTCACCTGTCCGGCGGGAACGGAGGCGTGGTGTTCGACTTGTAGCGGGCTGCGCCCGGCGGCCAGCCCAAGAGGGCGGAGATCCCCATTTTCAATTGGTCGCCAAAAGCCGTCGGGCGCTATCGCTAAATCGGCTCCGTCTGAGCGTTTCCTTTGCTGGCCATTTTGGTCGCAGGAGAACAATCATGGGTAGGTCAGAGCCGGATCATTTAGCTTGGGGCGGAACGCCCGCTCTTTTTGTTCGACGCCTAAAACCCGACAGTCGCCGATCGGCCAGCTTCGATTCTACACTCCCGGAATTCGTGCGAGTTCAGCGGGCGTGACCACCGGCTCGTTGCGATCCTTT
>NZ_JAFMTR010000016.1 GCF_018682675.1 Sphingopyxis soli | reverse complement strand
TTGCCCCTCCGTCAGCGCTTCGCGCTGCCACCTCCCCATGGCTACGCCACAGGGAGGAATTCCATGTCCGCAACCGGTCGCTCCCGGTCGCTCGCAACCCTTGCGCGCGGACGCACCCGAGTTTGGAAGATCGCGGGGTTACAATCGACGCCGGTGACGCTAGGGGATTGGGAAACGGGCGCGTGTCTGAATCGAACCAAGGGGATTATTATGGACAGCGGCAGCAAGGTGCAGTTTTCGGATCGCGAGGCCCTGCTCTACCACTCATATGGCCGGCCCGGTAAGATCGAGATCGTCGCCTCGAAGCCGATGGCGACGCAGCGCGACCTTTCGCTCGCCTATTCGCCCGGCGTCGCGGTGCCCGTGCTCGCAATCGCCGAGGATCCGGCGAGCGCCTATGATTATACGGTCAAGGGGAACCTCGTCGCCGTCATCTCGAACGGCACCGCGATCCTCGGCCTCGGCAATCTGGGCGCGCTCGCCTCGAAGCCGGTGATGGAGGGCAAGGCCGTCCTGTTCAAGCGTTTCGCCGACGTCGATTCGATCGACCTCGAAGTCGCCACCGAAGATCCGCAGCGCTTCATCGAGGCGGTCGAACTGCTCGAGCCGAGCTTCGGCGGCATCAACCTCGAGGATATCGCGGCGCCGAACTGCTTCATCATCGAAGCGGCGCTGAAGGAGAAGATGAACATCCCGGTGTTCCATGACGACCAGCATGGCACCGCGATCATCACCGCCGCCGGCCTGATCAACGCCTGCCACCTGACCGGGCGCGACCTGTCGACGGTGAAGGTCGTCGTCAACGGCGCCGGCGCGGCGGCGATCGCCTGCACCGCGCTGATCAAGGCGCTGGGCGTGCGGCACGAAAATGTGATCATGTGCGACCGCAAGGGCACCATCTATCAGGGCCGCACCGAAGGCATGGACCAGTGGAAGTCGGCGCACGCAGTGCCGACCGAAGCGCGCGACCTGACCGAGGCGCTGAAGGGCGCCGACGTCTTCCTCGGCCTGTCGGCCGCCGGGGCGCTGAAGCCCGAGATGGTCAAGGATATGGCGCCCGCGCCGATCATCTTCGCGATGGCGAATCCCGACCCCGAAATCTCGCCGCCCGATGCGCGCGCGGCGCGCCCCGACGCGATCATCGCGACGGGCCGTTCGGATTTCCCGAACCAGGTCAACAACGTCCTCTGCTTCCCCTTCATCTTCCGCGGCGCACTCGACGTGCGGGCAACCGCGATCAACGAGGAGATGAAGATCGCCGCCGCCTATGCCATCGCCGACCTTGCGCGCCAGCAGGTGCCGGAAGAAGTGGCCGCCGCCTATGGCGGGCGGGCATCGAGCTTCGGCCCCGAATATATCATCCCCTCGCCCTTCGACCCGCGCCTGATGGAAATCGTCCCCGCCGCGGTCGCCAAGGCGGCGATGGACACCGGCGTCGCGCAGCGGCCGATCGCCGACATGGACGAATATCGCACCGAACTGCGCGCGCGGCTCAACCCGACGACCTCGGTGCTGACGCTCGCCTATGAGGCGGCGCGCGCCAATCCGAAGCGCATCGTTTTTGCCGAGGGCGAAGAGGAAGTGGTGCTGCGCGCGGCGATCCAGTTCCGCGATGGCGGCTATGGCATTCCGGTGCTCGTCGGGCGCGAAGGGCTGCACGACAAGCTGCGCGCGATGGGTGTCCCCGACGCCGAGAGTTTCGAGGTCCACAACAGCGTCAATTCGCCGCACGTCCCGCAGATGGTCGACATGCTCTACGAACGGTTGCAGCGCCGCGGATACCTCCGCCGCGACGTGGAGCGCATGGTCAACCGCGACCGCAACATCTTCGGCTCGCTTCTGCTCCAGCTCGGGCTCGCCGATGCGATGATCACCGGCACGACGCGCACCTACTCGCAGTCGATGCGCGAGGTGCGGCGCGTGATCGACCATGCCGAGGGCAAGACGCCGTTCGGCATCCATGTCCTCGTCGACCAGCATCACACCATCTTCATGGCCGACACGACGGTCAACGAGCGCCCCAGCGCCGAGATGCTGGCCGACATCGCCGAGCGCACCGCGCAGGTCGCGCGGCGGATGGGACATGAGCCGCGCGTCGCCTTTCTCTCCTATTCGACCTTCGGCAACCCCCCCGGGTCGTGGCTCGACAATATCCGCGAGGCCGTGTGCATCCTCGACGAACGCAATCCGGGCTTCGAATATGAAGGCGAAATGGCGCCCGACGTCGCGCTCAACCTGCGCGCGATGAAGAACTATCCTTTCTGCCGCCTGTCGGGGCCGGCGAACGTTCTCGTCATGCCGGGGCTGCAGTCGGCAAACCTGTCGGCGAAGCTGCTGCGCGAGCTGGGCGGCGGCGCGGTGATCGGCCCGATGCTGATCGGCATGGAAAAGCCGGTGCAGGTCGCGACGATGTCGTCGACCGCGTCGGACCTCGTCACCCTCGCCGTCCTGGCGGCGGGCGGTATCGCGCAATAAAAGAAAGGCGGCGGTCGTCGGGAAGACGCCGCCGCTGTTGCAACCCGCCCGGCAAAGGCCGCCGGCTTACTGCCCCGGCGAACCTCCGCCGGTCGTTCCCGGCGCGCCGACCGCACCGATATTGCCGAAGATATCCTCGAAGAAGCTGCGCTGGCGGCCGAGCGTCGGCGTCTTGTCGCCTTCGGGGCTGATCTTGCTCACCAGATCAAGCCCGGTCTTGTCGACCGCGACGACATTGCCCGCCGGATCGAAACGCACGCGCAGCACCTGCTGCGCGACGGGGCGCGGCCTGGCGAACGCCAGCTGGCGCGTCTCGCGCGAGACATAATAATATTCATTGTCGCTGAACTGACCGACGAAGGTCGGACGGCCGAGCGTCTTTTCGACCGATTCGCGGTTGTCGACGCCGGGGGCGATCGCATCGGTCAGCACCGGATCGACGAAATAGCCCTGCCGGCCCTTGACCTGCGCGCAGCCGCTGGCGGTCAATGCGAGCGCCACGCCCGCAACGATCAGGCGGGCGGGACGGGCGAAAGACTTGGGGTCGGCAATCGGCATCAACTCGTCTCCTTGCGCCGCTTTTCCCCGCATCGGGCGCCGGCGCTGGCAATCGCGCCTCTTAACCGCAAGCGGACGGCGCGCACAAGCGGCTTATGCCGCCCCAATGCTTGCGCCAAGCTGACCGACAGGCCTTTTCCGTTCAGTGGATTCGGCCTAAGCATTTGCGATGTTTTCAACGCTCCGCAAACTCTTCAGGTCCGATCCCGATCCCCGCGAAGCGCGGCGTCCACTGTGGAACGCCGTCGTCGCCACCGCGCGGCAACCGCACTGGTATAGCGAGGGCGGCGTCCCCGACACGCTCGACGGGCGCTTCGACATGGTCAGCCTGATCCTCGCGCTTGTCCTGCACCGGATCGACCAGGATCCCGAACAGGCGCGCGCGGGCGTCGAACTCACCGAATTGTTCGTCGACGACATGGACGGGCAGATGCGCCAGATCGGGTTCGGCGACATGGTCGTCGGCAAGCAGATCGGGCGGATGGTCGGCGCGCTCGGCGGCCGCCTCGGCGCATATCGGGCTGCCGACGGATCGGACGAACTCAGGGCGGCGCTGGTGCGCAACCTGTGGCGCGGCAAGGAGCCGCCCGCCGCGGGGCTGGCGCATGTCATGGCGCGGGTGGCGGCGCAGCGCGCGGCGCTGGCGGCGACTCCGGTCGATACGCTCGTCGTCGCGGAGCGGCTGCCCGAATGAGCGCGCCCGAATTTTCGCACATCGTCACGCTTGCCGACGCGGCGCAGGGTCGCACGGTGCGCATCGAAGCCGGCGACGCCGTCCGCGCGGCGATCGCGAAGCGGCTCGACCTCGCCGCGCTCGACCGGTTCGTCGTCACCGCCGAGGTGCGCGCGGTGGCGGGCGGAATCGCCGCGAGAGGTGCGATCGAAGCCGCGGTCGTACAGAGCTGCGCCGCGACCGCCCTGCCCGTGCCCGCAAAGCTCGCCGAGCCTTTCGATCTTCGCTTCCTGAAGGGCGCCGAGCCCGTCGTCGATCCCGACGAGGAGATCGAGATCAGCGACGGTGACTGCGATATCCTGCCGCTCGAGGACGACCGCATCGATATAGGCGAGGCGGCGGTGCAGACATTGTCGCTCGCGCTCGATCCCTTTCCGCGTCATCCGGACGCCGACCGCATCCTTGCCGAGAAGGGCGTGCTCAGCGAGGACCAGGCGGGGCCCTTCGCGGCGCTCGCGAAGCTGCGCGGCAAGCCGGGCGCCTAATCGCTCTCGGGCGCCTCTTTCGGCGCGTCCTTGACGAGGTCCGCGACCGCGGCGTCGAGATCCTGTTCGTCCTTCGCGGGCGCCTCCTTGCCCGCGCCCTCCGTCCCGTCCTTCGCGACCGGCAGCGAACCGCCAAGCGCCCTGGCGAGCCCGACGAGTTGTTCGCCGAGGACGCGATCGACCCCCGGCGCGACGTCGGCGACCTTGAAGCGCATATAGCCGCCGACCGTATAGTCGAAGCGGATCGCGCTGCCGGTCGGCGTCGGCTTGATCTGGATCGTCAGCGTGCCGGCCACCGCCTCGCCCTGTAGCGGGCCGAAAGCGCCCGACAGGCGCATCAGTTCGTCGGGTTTGGCGAACAGGATGCGCGCGTGCTGGACGCTGCCCGGCGCGCCGCCCGGCTTGGCGGGAGGCAGTTTCTCGCAAAAGCAGCCGCCGGCCTGCGAATCGAGCCAGAAGTTCGCGGCGTCGCCCGACCAGCTATGATCCTTCGACCACCATTTGTCGGGGGTGCGAAGCATCTTCCAGACATCTTCGGGCGAGGCGGCGACCTGCGCGCTGTGGGCAATGGTGAAGCCGATGTCGCTCTGGTCGATGACCTTCGCCTGCGCGGGCATGGCCAGCACGGCAGCCGAGAGTATCCCAGCAGCAAGACAGGATTTAGATTTCATACAATCCCCCTCCTCCCCGAGCTCCGTCATGGCGAGCGAAGCGAAGCAATCCAGGGCAGCCTTACGCCGCTCTGGATTGCCACGGGTCCGCGACCAAGTCACGGCTTATCCTGAGCGTCCGGCCCGTCGGCAGGCCGAAGGGACCCTCGCAATGACGTTTACGACAGGTGCGGCTCAGCTGCCGAGAATGGCCTCGATGGCGTCGTTGACATGATCGATGTCGGCCATGCCGTCGACCTTGCTGACGATCCCGCGCGCCTCGTAGATCGGCAGGATCGGCGCTGTCTTGGCACGATATTCGGCCATGCGCGTGCGCACCGTTTCCTCATTGTCGTCGGGGCGGCGCTTGAATTCGTGGCTACCGCAGACATCGCAGGTGCCTTCGACTTTGGGCAGCTTGTAGCGGTCGTGATAGCCAGCGCCGCATTTGGCGCACGAAAAGCGGCCGGTGATGCGGTCGACCAGTGCGTCCTCTTCGACCACCAGCTCGATCACATGGTCGAGCTTGCGGCCGCGATCCGCGAGGATGGTGTCGAGGGCATCGGCCTGCGCAGCGGTGCGCGGATAGCCGTCGAAGATCACCGAGGTGTCGCCGCCGAGCGCGTCGAGCCGCTCGCCGATCAGGCCGGAGACGATCTCGTCCGAAACCAGCTCGCCTGCGTCCATGACCGCTTTCGCCTGGAGGCCGATCGGGGTGCCCGCCTTGACCGCGGCACGAAGCATGTCGCCGGTCGAGAGCTGAACCATGCCATGCTCGCTTTCGAGCCGCGATGCCTGCGTTCCCTTGCCCGCGCCCGGCGGTCCAAGCAAAATGATGTTCAGCGTCATGGAAGCCCCTGTTACCTCTACCCTGTCGGGATTCGCGTAGCGGCGGCGTCAGCGACGCGCAATGCCGCCTTTCAATTTGGCCTTCTTGATGAGGTCGCCATATTGATGCGCGAGCATGTGGCTCTGAATCTGGCTGATCGTGTCGATCGTGACGTTCACGATGATCAACAGGCTGGTGCCGCCGAGCTGGAACGGCAGGCCCGACCCCGCGATGAAATATTCGGGGACGAGGCAGATGATCGCCAGATAGGCCGCGCCGATCACGGTGATGCGCGTCAGCACGAAGTCGAGATAGGCGGCGGTGTTCTTGCCCGGACGGATGCCGGGAATGAAGCCGTTCTGGCGCTTCAGATTGTCGGCGGTTTCCTCGGGATTGAAGACCACGGCGACGTAGAAGAAGCAAAAGAAGATGATCCCCGCGGCATAGAGCGCCATGTAGAGCGGCTGGCCGTGCGCGAGATACTGGTTGAGCGAGACGAGGAATTCGCCCCACGCCGTATCCTGCTGGACATTGTTGCCGAGCATCTGGGTCACCGTCAGCGGCATCAGCAGCAGCGACGAGGCGAAGATCGGCGGAATCACGCCCGCGGTGTTGACCTTGAGCGGCAGGTGGCTGCGGTCGGCCTGCATCACGCCGCGCTGCGTCGCGCGCTTCGGATACTGGACGAGGACGCGGCGCTGCGCACGCTCCATGAAGCTGATGAAGGCGATCACGACGACCGCCCCGACGACAACGGCGACGATCGTGCCGCCACCCATCGAGCCTTCGCGAACCTGCGTGAACATCTGCGCGAAGCTGCGCGGCAGCTGGGCAAGAATGCCCGCCATGATGATCAGCGAGACGCCGTTGCCGATGCCGCGGCTGGTGATCTGCTCGCCGAGCCACATCAGGAACAACGTACCGCCGACGATCGAGATGACGGCGCCGATGCGGAACATCATGCCGGGGTCGACGACCGCGGCGATGCCCTGACTCTGGCCGAGCGTTTCGAGGCCGACGGCGATGAAATACCCCTGGATCGCGGTCAGGAAGACCGTGCCGTAGCGCGTGTACTGGTTGAGCTTCTTGCGCCCGCTCTCGCCCTCCTTCTTGAGCGCGGCGAGGCTCGGCGCGAGCGCCGAGGCGAGCTGCACGACGATCGACGCCGTAATATAGGGCATGACGCCGAGCGCGATGATGCTCATGCGCTCGAGGCTGCCGCCCGAGAAGGTGTTGAAGATGTCGAGGACGCCGCCCGACGCGGTTTGGCTGTAGAGGCGCGACAGCGCGACGGGATCGACCCCCGGCAGCGGCACGAACGACAGGAAGCGGAAGACGATCAGCGCGCCGATCGTGAACCAGATGCGGTTCTTGAGCTCGGTCGCCTGGCCGAACTTCGAAAAATTGAGGTTGGATGCAAGCTGGTCGGCGCGAGAGGCCATGGGTGTCTTCCTCAGGAATATCCGGACCGCGCCCCCCGCGACCCGGCGCCTATGTGCGTTCGGAGGTCACGAAGCGCAAGGGGAAAGGCCCATTTTGCGATGCAGCTCGTCGATACCGGCTGCATCATCCGTTCGCATGGAACGGACAATCAATCTCGTGATGTGACGAGGGGCGGTCCTTCCGAACCGCCCCTTCGCAAATTCTTACTCGGCCTTGGCCTTGGCGCGGCGCTGGGCCTTCTTGCCTTCGGCTGCCGCTTCCTTGACTTCGGGAAGCTCGACCTTGCCGCCGGCCTTTTCGACCGCCTCGATCGCGCCCTTCGACGCACCGGCGACCGCGAAGGTCAGCTTGGCAGTAAGTTCGCCCTTGGCGAGGAGACGAACGCCGTCCTTGCCGCCGCGCGCAACGCCAGCCGCCTTCAGCGCGGCGTGATCGATCACAGCCTTCGCATCGAGCTTCTTGGCGTCGACCAGCTTCTGCACCAGGCCAAGGTTCACGATCGCGAAATCCTTGCCGAAGATGTTGTTGAAGCCGCGCTTCGGGATGCGCATGTGGAGCGGCATCTGGCCGCCCTCGAAGCCGTTGATCGCGACGCCGCTGCGGCTCTTCTGGCCCTTCTGGCCGCGGCCCGCGGTCTTGCCCTTGCCCGAACCGATGCCGCGTCCGACGCGCATCCGGCCCTTGCGGGCGCCTTTGTTGTCGCTGAGTTCGTTAAGCTTGATCGTCATGTCTGTGCACTCGCTTTCGCTGTGGTCGCGCTGTGGACCGAAAGATTTCAGTCCGGTTCGATTTCACTCGACGGCTGAAAACCGGGATAAGGCCCGGCTTTCTCCATCACGATGGCCTGGGCGACATAGCCGCGGCCACCGACTTCGGTAATCGAGGGGCTGCCGTGAAGCTGCCATCCCCGGTTGAGCAGTCCCTCGACCCGCGCGCAAAAGGCGCTGTCGTCGGGACCGGTCAACAGGCGGTAGAGCTTCACCTGCGGTTAGCCCTCGACGATTTCCACCATGTGCGGAAGCTTGCGGATCATGCCGCGCACTTCCGGGGTGTCGACCAGTTCGACCTCGCGGTGCATCTTGCCCAGGCCAAGGCCGGTCAGGATCTTGCGCTGGTCCTTCGGACGACGGATCGGCGAGCCGATCTGGCGGATCTTGATTTTCTTGTCGGCCATCGTCTTACTCCGTCACCGCCGCGGCTTCGGCCTCGGCTGCGCGGTCGGACGAGCCGCCACGCTTGATCAGGTCCGAGACCTTCTTGCCGCGACGCTGTGCGACCGACTTGGGGCTCGTCTGTTCGCCGAGCGCCTCGAAGGTCGCGCGGATCATGTTGTAGGGGTTCGAGGTACCGACCGACTTGGTCACCACATCGGCGACGCCCAGCGATTCGAACACGGCGCGCATCGGACCGCCGGCGATGATGCCGGTGCCCGCGGGCGCCGAGCGCAGCGTGACGTTGCCCGCGCCGAAATGGCCGCGGCCATCATGGTGCAGCGTGCGGCCGTCGCGCAGCGGAACGCGAATCATCGCCTTCTTCGCGGCAGCGGTCGCCTTCGAAATGGCTTCGGGCACTTCGCGCGCCTTGCCATGACCGAAACCGGCGCGCCCCTTGCCGTCGCCGACAACGACGAGCGCGGCGAAACCGAAGCGCTTGCCGCCCTTCACGGTCTTCGAAACGCGGTTGATGTGGACGAGCTTTTCGATCAGCTCCTCGCCGCCCTCTTCGTCGCGCGGGCGGCGGTCGTCGCGGCGGCCGCGGCCACCGTCACGCCCACCACGGCCACCATCGCGGCCACCCCGGCCACGGCGCGGAGCGCCGGTGTTTTCGGTCGCTTCGGGCGCCGCTTCGGCGTTCTGAATTTCGTCAGCCATATTAGAACTCCAATCCGCCTTCGCGAGCCGCGTCGGCCAGCGCCTTGATGCGCCCGTGGAACAGGAAGCCGCCGCGATCGAACACGACCTGCGTCACGCCCGCCTTCTTGGCGGCAGCCGCGAGGCGGGTGCCGACATCGGCCGCAGCCGAAGCGGTCGCGCCGGTCTTGCCACGGACATCCTTGTCGAGCGTCGAGGCAGCGGCCAGCGTCTTGCCGGCGGCGTCATCGATGAGCTGCGCATAGATGTGACGGCCCGAGCGATGCACCGACAGGCGCGGGCGTCCACCGGCGCGCTGGCGGAGGGCGGTACGCACGCGTTGGCGGCGTTTTTCGAAAGTGGTAAGATGTGCCATGGCTTACTTCTTCTTGCCTTCTTTGCGGAAGATGTACTCGCCGCGATACTTGATGCCCTTGCCCTTATAGGGCTCCGGCTTGCGCCAGCGGCGGATTTCCGCTGCAACCTGACCGACCTTCTGCTTGTCGATACCGCTGATCTCGATCGTCGTGTTGTCCGGCGTCTTGATCTCGATGCCTTCGGGCACCGCGAAATCGACATCGTGGCTGTAGCCGAGCTGCAGCTTCAAGGTCTTGCCCTGCGAGTTGGCGCGATAGCCGACACCGGTGATTTCGAGCACCTTGGTGAAGCCCTCGGTCACGCCCGTGATCAGGTTCTGCACCAGCGTGCGCTGCATACCCCAGAAGGCGCGCGCCTCGCGCGTGTCGTTCGCGGGCTGCACCGAGATGCTGCCTTCACCGACCTCATATTTGATGTTGTCGGAGAGCGTCATCGCGAGGGTGCCCTTCGGGCCCTTCACCGACAGCTGGCCGCCGTCGATCGCCGCGGTCACGCCGCTGGGGATCGCCACTGCCTTTTTACCAATGCGAGACATCAGAACACCTCCGCCAGCACTTCGCCGCCGACATTATGTTCGCGAGCCTCGGCGTCCGAAAGAACGCCGCGCGGGGTCGACACGATGGTGATGCCCAGGCCGTTGCGCACGATCGGAAGGTCCTTCGACCCCGAATAGACGCGGCGGCCCGGCTTCGAGACGCGGGCCACGTGGCGGATCGCCGGCTGGCCTTCGAAATATTTAAGCTCGATGCGAATGCCCTTGTGCTGACCCTTCGCGCCCAGCGATTCTTCGCTGTAACCGCGGATATAGCCTTCGCGCTGGAGAACATCGAGAACGCGGACGCGCAGGGTCGAGGCGGGCGTCAGGACGCTGTCCTTCTTCGCCTGCTGGCCGTTGCGGATGCGGGTGAGCATATCACCCAGGGGATCGGTCATTGCCATCTTCTAGTCCCTTACCAGCTCGACTTCACAACACCGGGAATCAGGCCCTTGTTGGCCAGATCGCGGAGCTGCACGCGGCACAGCCGGAATTTACGGTAATAGGCACGCGGACGGCCCGTCAGCTCGCACCGGTTGCGGATGCGGGTCGGGTTGCCGTTGCGCGGAATTTCCGCCATCTTGAGGCGCGCGATCAAACGCTCGCCATCGTCGAGCGAGGTGTCGGCCGCAATCGCCTTCAGCTTCGCATAACGGCCGGCGTATTTCTTCACCAGCTTCTTGCGACGCTCATTCTTGTTCACCGAACTCAGTTTCGCCATGACTTAAGTTCTCTTTCCTTCTTGAAAGAGCCTGCCTGGTCCCTTGCGGGACTCAGGCGGCTTCCTTTTCCTGCGCTTCGATCGGGAAGGGGAAGCCGAACAGCCTGAGCAGTTCGCGGGCCTCTTCGTCGGTGCGAGCGGTGGTGGTGACGATCACGTCCATGCCGCGCACCGTGTCGATGCGGTCATAGTTGATCTCGGGGAAGATGATCTGCTCTTTCAGGCCCATGGCATAGTTGCCACGACCGTCGAAGCTCTTGGCCGACACGCCGCGGAAGTCGCGGATGCGCGGCATGGCGATCGTGATCAGGCGATCGAGGAATTCGTACATGCGTTCGCGGCGCAGGGTGACCTTGCAACCGATCGGCATGCCTTCGCGCAGCTTGAACTGGGCGATCGACTTCTTCGCGCGGGTCACGACGGGCTTCTGGCCGGCGATGAGTTCCATCTCGGCAGCGGCCGCTTCGACCTTCTTCTTGTCCTGCGTGGCTTCGCCGACGCCCATGTTGAGCGTGATCTTCTCGATCTTCGGCACTTCCATCGCATTCTTGTAACCGAACTTCTCGGTCATCGCCTTGACGATCTTGTCGTCATAGAGCTTGCGCATACGCGGGGTGTAAGCATCAGCCATTGATCGTCTCCCCGGACTTCACGGCCACGCGGACCTTCTTGCCGTCCTTGGTTTCAAAGCGGACGCGCGTCGGCTTGCCGGTCTTCGGATCGGCCAGCGCGACCTTGCTCGCGAAGAGCGGCGCTTCCTTGCGCTCGAGACCGCCCTGCGGGTTCTGCTGGGTCGGCTTGCGGTGGCGGGTGATGACGTTCACGCCCGCGACGACGACCTTGCCATCCTTCGGCAGCGCCTGCGTCACTTCGCCGGTCTTGCCCTTGTCCTTGCCGGACAGGACGACGACGGTGTCACCCTTCTTGATCTTGTTCGCCATGGTCTAGAGCACCTCCGGCGCCAGGCTGATGATCTTCATATAGCCACGGCCGCGCAGTTCGCGGACGACGGGGCCGAAGATGCGCGTGCCGATGGGCTCCTCGTTCTTGTTGACGAGCACGGCGGCGTTGCTGTCGAAACGGATCACCGACCCATCGGCGCGGCGAACGTCCTTCGCGGTGCGGACGATGACGGCGCGATGGACGTCACCCTTCTTCACCTTGCCGCGCGGCTGCGCTTCCTTGATCGAGACGACGATCACGTCGCCCACGCCGGCCGTGCGACGCTTCGAGCCGCCCAGCACCTTGATGCACTGGACGCGCTTCGCACCGCTGTTGTCGGCGACTTCCAATTGTGACTGCATCTGGATCATCGATGCATTTCCTTCTTCTCTGGCCTACCGGGCCATCCCGGCGGTTCCGTGAAACCCTTCGCGCTTATGCGTCGATCTCGTCGGCTTTCTTCGCCTTGGTAGACACCTCGACCTTGTCGAGGACCTTCCAGGTCTTCAGCTTCGAGATCGGACGCGTTTCCTCGATGCGGACGGTTTCGCCAGCCTTGAAGCTGTTGTCCTCATCGTGGGCGTGATACTTCTTCGAACGGCGGATGATCTTGCCGTAGAGCGGGTGCTTGACCTTCCGCTCCACCTTCACCACGACGGTCTTGTCGCCCTTGTCGGACACCACCGTGCCGGTCAGAATGCGCTTCGGCATGGGTTGGTCTCCTTATTTCGCAGCCGAGCGCGCGCGCCCGGTCTGCTCGGTCTTGATGCGCGCGATCGTGCGGCGCACTTCCTTGACCCGCGACGCCTTTTCCAGCTGGCCGGTGGCGGCCTGGAAACGGAGGTTGAACGCCTCGCGCTTCAGTTCGCCAAGCTGTTCGGCGAGCTGGTCGTCGGTCTTCTTGGTCAGATCTTCGGTCTTGGCCATGGCCCTCAACCCTCCAGATGCGAGGTGTCGCCGAGGCGGGCAACGACCTTCGTCTTGATCGGCAGCTTCATCGCCGCGCGTTCGAACGCCAGCGCGGCCACGGGGCCGGGAACGCCGTCGAGTTCGAACAGGATGCGGCCGGGCTTGACGCGGGCGGCCCAATATTCGGGCGAACCCTTGCCCTTACCCATACGGACTTCGGCGGGCTTCGACGACACCGGGACGTCGGGGAACACGCGGATCCAGAGGCGACCCTGACGCTTGATCGCACGGCTGATCGCGCGGCGGGCCGCTTCGATCTGGCGCGCGGTGATGCGCTCGGGTTCCATCGCCTTCAGGCCATAGGAGCCGAAGTTGAGGTCGGTACCGCCCTTGGCGAGGCCGTGGATGCGGCCCTTGAACGCCTTGCGGAACTTGGTTTTTTTCGGTTGCAGCATGTCAGCGTTCCTTAGCGGCGATCATCGCGGGCCGGACGGACACCGGTCGTCTGCGCGTCGAGCATCAGACGGTCGGTCGCCATCGGGTCGTGGCCCAGGATCTCGCCCTTGAAGATCCACACCTTGATGCCGCAGACGCCATAAGCGGTGTGCGCTTCGGCCTCGGCATAGTCGACGTTCGCGCGCAGCGTGTGCAACGGCACGCGGCCCTCGCGATACCATTCGGTGCGCGCGATTTCCGCGCCGCCCAGACGGCCGGCGCAGTTGATGCGGATGCCTTCGGCGCCCAGACGCATCGCCGACTGCACCGCGCGCTTCATGGCACGGCGGAAGGCGACACGGCGTTCGAGCTGGTCGGCAATGCCCTGTGCGACGAGCTTGGCGTCGACTTCGGGCTTGCGGATCTCGACGATGTTCAGCGACACGTCGCTGCCCGTCATCTCGCCGAGCTGCTTGCGCAGCTTTTCGATGTCGGCGCCCTTCTTGCCGATGATGACGCCCGGACGGGCGGCATAGATCGACACGCGGCACAGCTTCGCCGGACGCTCGATCACGACCTTCGAGATCGCGGCCTGCGGCAGGTGCTTGAACACGAACTTGCGGATCTTCAGATCCTCGACAAGCATGCGGCCATAGTCCTGGCCTTCGGCGAACCAGCGGCTGTCCCAGGTGCGGTTGACCTGCAGGCGCAGGCCGATCGGATTGCTCTTCTGGCCCATCTTACGCCTCTTCTTCCTGTTCGCGGACGACGATGCGGATGCGGCTGAAGGGCTTCACGATCCGGGTCGACTTGCCGCGGCCGCGAGCGTGCCAGCGCTTCATCGAGATCGACTTGCCCACGCTCGCTTCCTTGACGACCAGCGCGTCAACGTCGAGGTTGTGGTTG
Source organism: Sphingopyxis soli (assembly GCF_018682675.1). Taxonomy (GTDB): domain Bacteria; phylum Pseudomonadota; class Alphaproteobacteria; order Sphingomonadales; family Sphingomonadaceae; genus Sphingopyxis; species Sphingopyxis soli. The sequence goes on along the minus strand of NZ_JAFMTR010000016.1, from coordinate 37,992 downwards.
TTTTCCGCGTTGGCGACGGCGCTGGCGAGAACCTTGCGCACGTCGACGGCCATCGCCTTCTTGGAGAAAGCGAGGACGTTCATCGCGTCTTCGACCTTGCGACCGCGGATCAGCGCGGCAACGAGGTTCAGCTTCTGCGCCGAGCCGCGAATCTGCGTGCCGACCGAGAGAGCCTCATTGTCCGCAACGCGGCGGGGGGACTTTTCCTTGCCCATTAGCGTTTGCCCTTCTTGTCGGCCGCGTGGCCGGGGAAGAAGCGCGTCGGCGCAAATTCACCCAGCTTCATGCCGACCATGTCTTCGTTCACCGACACCGGCACGAACTTGCGGCCGTTGTAGACGTTGAAGGTCAGCCCGACGAACTGCGGCAGGATGGTGGAGCGACGCGACCAGGTCTTGATCGGGGCAGAGCTGCCGCCGTCCTGAGCCGCTTCGGCTTTCTTGAGGAGATGAAGGTCGACGAACGGACCCTTCCAGACCGAGCGAGCCATGGCTTACCTCTTCTTCTTCGCGTGACGCGACCGGATGATCATCTTGTCGGTCGACTTGTTGTGACGGGTACGAGCGCCCTTGGTCGGCTTGCCCCACGGGGTCACCGGATGACGGCCACCCGAGGTGCGGCCTTCACCACCGCCGTGCGGGTGGTCGACCGGGTTCTTCGCGACACCGCGAGTCAGCGGACGCTTGCCGAGCCAGCGGCCACGGCCGGCCTTGCCCAGGTTGGTGTTCTGGTTGTCGGGGTTCGACACCGCGCCGACCGTGCCCATGCACTCGCCGCGGATGTAGCGCTGTTCGCCCGAGCCGAGACGCACGATGACGAGACCGCGGTCACGGCCGACGACCTGGGCATAGGTGCCGGCCGAACGGGCGATCTGGCCGCCCTTGCCCGGCTTCATCTCGATATTGTGGACGATCGTGCCGACCGGCATCTGCGACAATTCCATCGCATTGCCCGGCTTCACGTCGGTCTTCTTGCCCGCGACGATCGTGTCGCCGACAGCCAGACGCTGCGGCGCGAGGATGTAGGCGAGTTCGCCGTCCTCATATTTCACGAGCGCGATGAACGCCGTGCGGTTGGGGTCATATTCCAGACGCTCGACGGTGGCCGGCATGTCCCACTTGCGACGCTTGAAGTCGATGAAGCGGTACTTCTGCTTGTGGCCGCCGGCGATGCCGCGCGAGGTCACATGGCCCTTGTTGTTGCGGCCACCGGTCTTGCGCTTGCCTTCGGTCAGCGCCTTGACGGGCTTGCCCTTCCACAGCGACGACTTGTCGACGAGGATCAGGCCGCGCTGCGCGGGGCTGGTCGGATTATAATGTTTGAGTGCCATTTTCTCTGCCTTCCCGAGCCGCTCAGACGCCCGTGGTGACGTCGATCGACTGGCCTTCGGCCAGGCGAACGATCGCCTTCTTCACGTCGCTGCGGGTGTAGGGCTTGCCCTTCCAGCGCTTGGTCTTGCCCTTGGTGACGAGCGTGTTGACGCTCAGCACCTTGACATCGAACAGCGCCTCGACGGCGGCCTTGATCGCGGGCTTGGTCGCGTCGTCCGCGACCTTGAACACCACGGCGTTGTTTTCGCCGAGCAGCGTCGACTTCTCGGTGATCACCGGAGCGAGGATCACGTCGTAGTGACGCGCGTCGATGGTCTTTGCCTTAGCCATTGCAGCGGGCCTCCAGCTTTTCGACCGCCGCGCGGGTCAGGACCAGCGTGTCGGCACGGATGATGTCATAGACGTTGGCGCCGATGGCCGGCAGCGAATCGATGCCGATCAGGTTGGCCGATGCCATTGCGAAGCTTTCGTGCACCGCATCGCCGTCGATGAAGAGCGCGCGGTTGCCGAGGTCCATCTTGCCGAGCTTGCCGGCGAGCGCCTTGGTCTTCGCGTCCTTGAGCTCGAGCGTGTCGATGACGACGAGCTTGCCGCCCTTCGCCTTGTCGCTCAAAGCCATCTTCAGGCCGAGGGTGCGGATCTTCTTGTTCAGCGAGTGGCCGAAGGTGCGGGCACGCGGGCCATGCGCCTTGCCGCCGCCGATGAAGATCGGCGCCTTGCGGTCGCCGTGACGAGCCGTACCGCCGCCCTTCTGGCGACCGAACTTCTTGCCGGTGCGGGCGACGTCGCTGCGCTCGCGGGCGGCGCGGGCGGGGCCGCGGCGCTTTTCGAGCTGCCAGGCAACGACGCGGTGCAGGATGTCTGCGCGCGCGTCGACGCCGAAGACGTCGTCGTTAAGGTCGATGTCGGCGCCAGCCTTGCCATCGAGGGTCTGAACCTTGACCTTCATGATCAGGACTCCTGTGCGCCGTCGGTGGCCGCGGTGTCGACGACGGTTTCTTCGACCGGCGTTTCGACCGGCGCGTCAGCCGGGGCTTCGTTGGTGTTGGCCGCGCTCTTGATGCCCGCCGGATAGGGGGCCTCGGGGTGACGCGGCAGCTTCACCGCATCGCGGACGAGCAGCCAGCCGCCCTTCGAGCCAGGGACCGAGCCCTTGACGAAGAGAAGGCCGCGCTCGGCGTCGGTGCGGACGATTTCGAGATTCTGCTGGGTGCGGTTGCGGGCGCCCATGTGGCCGGCCATCTTCTTGTTCTTGAAGACGCGGCCCGGATCCTGGCGGTTACCGGTCGAACCATGCGCACGGTGGCTGATCGAGACGCCGTGGGTCGCGCGCATACCGCCGAAACCCCAGCGCTTCATCGCACCCGCAAAGCCCTTGCCCTGGGTCACGCCCTGGATGTCGACGATCTGGCCGGCGACGAAATGGTCGGCCGACAGTTCGGCGCCGACGTCGAGCGTCGCGTCGTCGGCGACGCGGAATTCGACGAGCTTCGCCTTGGGCTCGACCTCGGCCTTGCCATAGGCGCCACGCTGCGGCTTGGCGACGTTCTTCGCCTTGGCCGAGCCGGCACCCAGTTGAACGGCCACATAGCCGTCGCGTTCCTTATCGCGCACGGAGACGACCTGACAGCCTTCGAGGCTCAGGACGGTGACGGGCACGTGGCGGCCGTCGTCCTGAAACAGGCGGGTCATCCCCATTTTCTTCGCGATCACGCCAGTACGCATGATCCATACTCCTAAACAGAGGCCGGGCGGACCATTCCGCACGGCTTGCGGGACCCACCGGGGCAAGCCCCGGCCGAACCCTCCCAGCCCGAAATTTCGATGCATCGCCCCGTCCGGGCTGAGGCGCCACCGCCCCGGAGGACCAGTGGCGAGACGGGGGACGCAGCCCGGATAAATCCGGCGGTATCCTCCGAAACCTTTACTGTGTTCCTGCGAAAGCAGGAACCCAGGGCGGCTTCAGCGCGGCCTGTCGGCCGCTTCTACCCTGGGCTCCGGATCAAGTCCGGAGCACGCTGGTTTTCAGGCCAGCTTGATCTCGACATTCACGCCGGCAGCCAGATCGAGCTTCATCAGCGCGTCAACCGTCTGCGGGGTGGGCTGCACGATGTCGAGCAGCCGCTTGTGGGTACGCACCTCGAACTGCTCGCGCGACTTCTTGTCGACATGCGGACCGCGGTTCACGGTGAATTTCTCGATGCGCGTCGGCAGCGGGATCGGACCGCGAATGAGAGCGCCCGTGCGACGTGCCGTGTCGGCAATGTCGGTCGTGGCCTGATCGAGCACGCGGTGATCAAAGGCCTTCAGGCGAATGCGAATATTCTGCGTTTCCATGACTGTTCCAGTCGAATCCCGTCTGACGATGCGAAAGAGCGAAATGGCCTGTTCCGACCCCCAAAGGAGGCCGGAGAGGCCATCGAAAATCTTTTAGCTACGAGCCGCGCGAATCAGTCCGAATCGCGCGGCTCGCGGCCCTATATTACTTTGTGATGGTCGCGACAACCCCTGCGCCGACCGTGCGGCCGCCTTCGCGAATCGCGAAGCGCAGACCCTGGTCCATGGCGATCGGGGCGATCAGCTTGACCGACAGCTGAACGTTGTCGCCCGGCATGACCATCTCGGTGCCCTCGGGGAGGATGACCTCGCCGGTGACGTCCGTGGTGCGGAAGTAGAACTGCGGACGATAGTTCGCGAAGAACGGCGTGTGACGGCCGCCCTCGTCCTTCGACAGGACGTACACTTCCGAGGTGAATTCGGTGTGCGGCGTGATCGAGCCGGGCTTCGCCAGAACCTGGCCACGCTCGACTTCTTCACGGCCGACGCCGCGGATCAGCGCACCGATGTTGTCGCCCGCTTCGCCCTGGTCGAGCAGCTTGCGGAACATTTCGACGCCGGTGACGGTCGTCTTCTTGGTGTCCTTGATGCCGACGATCTCGACTTCTTCACCAACCTTGACGACGCCGGTTTCGACACGGCCGGTGACGACGGTGCCGCGGCCCGAGATCGAGAAGACGTCCTCGATCGGCATCAGGAAGGGCTTGTCGAGCGGACGTTCCGGCTGCGGGATCCATTCGTCGACGGCAGCCATCAGCTTCATGATGGCGTCCTTGCCGATGTTGTCGTCGCGGCCTTCAAGCGCGGCGAGGGCCGAACCCGCGATGATCGGAATATTGTCGCCGTCGAAGTCGCGCTTCGAAAGCTCTTCGCGGATTTCGAGTTCGACGAGCTCGAGCAGCTCGGGATCGTCGAGCTGGTCGACCTTGTTCAGGAACACGACCATGGTCGGAACGCCAACCTGCTTCGCAAGCAGGATGTGCTCCTTGGTCTGCGGCATCGGGCCGTCAGCGGCCGAGACGACGAGGATCGCACCGTCCATCTGTGCGGCGCCGGTGATCATGTTCTTCACATAGTCGGCGTGGCCCGGGCAGTCGACGTGCGCATAGTGGCGGTTGTCGGTTTCATATTCGACGTGCGCGGTCGAAATGGTGATGCCGCGCTCGCGCTCTTCGGGAGCCTTGTCGATGTTCGCGAAGTCGACGGCGGCGTTGCCCGCGACGTTTTCGGCGAGCACCTTGGTGATCGCGGCGGTCAGCGAGGTCTTGCCGTGGTCGACGTGACCGATGGTGCCGATGTTGCAGTGCGGCTTCGTCCGCTCAAATTTAGCCTTAGCCATGATTTAAGAACCTTCTTCTTAGGTGTTTCCGTTGATCAGTCGTGGACGAGCCTGCTGAATCAGGCGCCGCCCTTAGAGGGTCTTGCCGCGCGGCGCAAGTCCGCGCGGCCCAGGACCCTTACTGGGACCCGTCAGGCCATTCTGGCCTTCACTTCTTCAGCCACGTTCGTCGGCACTTCCTCATAATGCGAGAATTGCATCGAGTATTGTGCGCGACCCTGGGTGAACGAGCGCAGCTGGTTCACGTAGCCGAACATATTGGCAAGCGGCACGATGGCTTCAACCACCTGCGCGTTGCCGCGGCTGTCGGTGCCCTGGATCTGGCCACGACGGCTGTTGAGGTCGCCGATGACGTCGCCCATGAACTCCTCGGGAGTCACGACCTCGACCTTCATCACCGGCTCGAGCAGCTTGATGCCGGCCTTCGCCGCCACTTCGCGCATCGCCGCACGGCCCGCGATTTCAAACGCCAGCGCCGACGAGTCGACGTCATGGTACGCACCGTCGGTCAGACGGATTTCGAAGTCGATGATCGGGAAGCCGATCATGTGGCCGTTTTCGGCGCTCTCGCGCATACCCTTCTCGACCGACGGGATATATTCGCGCGGAATGTTGCCGCCCTTGATCTCGTCGATGAAGGTGATGCCCGAGCCGCGCTCGCCGGGAGCGACGCTGACCTTGACGCGGCCGAACTGGCCCGAGCCGCCCGACTGCTTCTTGTGGGTGTAGTCGACGTCGACCGGCTTCGCGAGCGATTCGCGGTACGCCACCTGCGGCGCGCCGACGTTCGCCTCGACCTTGAACTCGCGCTTCATGCGATCGACGAGAATGTCGAGGTGAAGCTCGCCCATGCCCTTGATGATCGTCTGACCCGATTCATGGTCGGTCGACACGCGGAACGACGGATCCTCGGCAGCCAGGCGGTTGAGCGCGATGCCCATCTTTTCCTGGTCGGCCTTGGTCTTCGGTTCCACCGACAGCTCGATGACCGGCTCGGGGAATTCCATCCGCTCGAGGATGATCGGCGCGTTGTTGGCGCAGAGCGTGTCCCCGGTCGTGGTTTCCTTGAGGCCGGCGAGCGCGACGATGTCGCCCGCATAGGCTTCCTCGATGTCCTCGCGCGAGTTGGCGTGCATCAGGAGCATACGACCGATCTTTTCCTTCTTGTCCTTGACCGAGTTCAGATAGCTGCCCTTGGTCAGGGTGCCCGAATAGATACGGGCGAAGGTGAGCGAGCCCACGAACGGGTCGTTCATGATCTTGAACGCAAGCATCGACAGCGGCGCCGTGTCCGACGTCGCGCGCGAGTCGGGTTCGTTCGTGTCGGGGTTGATGCCCTGAACGTCGGGGATGTCGAGTGGCGACGGCAGATAGTCGACGACCGCGTCGAGCAGCGTCTGGACGCCCTTGTTCTTGAACGCCGAACCGCACAGGACCGGAACGAACGCCTGGTTCAGCGTGCCCTTGCGGATCAGCGCCTTCAGCGTCGCGACGTCGGGCAGCGTGCCTTCCAGATACGCCTCCATCGCATCGTCGTCCTGCTCGACGGCGAGTTCGACGAGCTTTTCGCGATATTCGGCGGCCTTGTCCTTCAGGTCGGCCGGAATTTCTTCATAGAAGAATTCGGCGCCGAGGCTCTCGTCCTTCCAGATGATCGCGCGCTCGTTGACGAGGTCGACGAGTCCCTTGAAGTCGCCTTCTGCGCCGATGGGCAGATAGAGGACCGCCGGAACCGCACCCAGACGGTCGATGATCGTCTGGACGCAATAATAGAAGTTCGCGCCGGTGCGGTCGAGCTTATTGATGAAGCACATCCGCGGAACCTTGTACTTGTCCGCCTGGCGCCACACGGTTTCCGACTGCGGCTCGACGCCGGCAACGCCGTCGAACGCGGCGACCGCGCCGTCGAGGACGCGCAAGCTGCGCTCGACCTCGATGGTGAAGTCGACGTGGCCGGGGGTGTCGATGATGTTCAGGCGATGTTCGGGGCCCTTGCCCTCATCGGCCTTCCACAGGCAGGTGGTGGCCGCCGACGTGATCGTGATGCCGCGTTCCTGTTCCTGCTCCATCCAGTCCATGGTGGCGGCGCCGTCATGGACTTCGCCGATCTTGTAGGACTTGCCGGTGTAATAGAGAATGCGCTCGGTCGTCGTGGTCTTGCCGGCGTCGATGTGCGCCATGATACCGAAATTGCGATAGCGTTCGAGCGGATGGCTGCGTGCCATGATCTTTTCCTTGGGTTTTGGGGGAGGCCTTTGGAGCCGCCCCCGATATAGGAAGTTTTGTTGCGATTGCGAGACGCCGGAGCGTCGGCGCAATTACCAGCGGAGTCTGAATCTTCCGCCGTTACCAGCGGTAGTGGCTGAACGCGCGGTTCGCTTCGGCCATGCGGTGCGTGTCTTCGCGCTTCTTGACCGCGTTGCCGCGATTGTTCGACGCGTCGAGCAGCTCGCCCGACAGGCGCGCGGCCATCGTGGTCTCGCTGCGGTTGCGCGCCGCGGTGATCAGCCAACGGATCGCGAGCGCCTGCGCACGGTCGGGGCGGACTTCGACGGGAACCTGATAGGTCGCACCGCCGACGCGGCGGCTGCGGACTTCGATGTTCGGGCGGATGTTGGCGAGCGCTTCGTGGAACACGCCGAGCGGTTCCTTCTTGGCGCGGGCTTCGACCGCTTCGAGCGCACCGTAAACGATGCTTTCGGCAACCGACTTCTTTCCGTCCAGCATGACGCTGTTCATGAATTTCGACAGCACGACATCCCCGAACCGGGGATCGGGCAGGATTTCGCGGCGTTCGGGACGACGACGACGAGCCATAGGTAATTCCTTTTACAACAGCATCCCGGCGCGGTGCGCTCGCGGGATGATCAAATAGCCGAAGGAGTGAATGGATCCCGGATGAAATCGCCTGAAGCGATCTTCCCGGATGACGTTCACCCCGTGAACGTCACTTCGGACGCTTCGCACCGTACTTCGAACGGCTCTGCTTGCGGTCCTTGACACCCTGGGTGTCCAGAACGCCGCGCAGGACGTGGTAACGGACACCGGGAAGGTCGCGTACACGGCCGCCGCGGATCAGCACGACGCTGTGTTCCTGGAGGTTGTGGCCTTCGCCGGGGATGTACGAAATGACTTCGCGGCTGTTGGTCAGACGGACCTTCGCCACCTTGCGGAGCGCCGAGTTCGGCTTCTTCGGAGTCGTCGTATAGACACGGGTGCAAACGCCGCGCTTTTGCGGGTTCGCGTCCATCGCCGGGACCTTGGACTTCGCCTTCTGCGGCGTCCGGCCCTTGCGGACGAGCTGGTTGATCGTGGGCATGAATGCTTCACCTTTATGTGTCCGCATCGCCCCATATCATTGGGGGAGCGAACGGTTACTGTACCGCGGTGGATGAAGCTCTGGCCGACGCCTGCCGAAACCGGCAAAAAACGGCCAACCTGATAACAGCAAAAGACCCCGGCGGACTCGCTCGTCCTCCGGAGGCTCCATCCGCGCCAGCAATGTTCAAGCGCTGTTGCGATCGAGTTTGGCAGAAGTCCGCCGCTTTCGACCGTGCGCGCCCCTAGCGGTGATTCCTTCCGCGGTCAAGGGGAAGGCAATATTGTTGCGCCGTGCCTGCGCCGCTATCGATCGTATATGGCCGCGCTTCGACACGCCAGCTTCGCCCCGCATGTCGCGCCCGATACGCGCCTGCTGATCCTCGGCAGCTTGCCCGGCGCCCGGTCGCTGGCCGAACGCCGCTATTACGCCCACCCGACGAACCAGTTCTGGCGCCTGCTTGGCGCGGTGATCGATCAACCGCTGGCGGAGTTGGCTTATGGCGAGCGGCTCGCCGCGCTGCGCCAAGCCAGGATCGGATTGTGGGACGTGATTCGCAGCGCCGAGCGGCGGACAAGCAACGACGCGCATATCCGCATGGCCGACCCGCACGACCTTGCCGCGCTGGTCTCGACCCTGCCCGATCTTCGCATGATCGCCTTCAACGGCGGCAAGGCGGCGGCGATCGGACGACGCCAGATCGCCCCGCCGGGGGCGATCGCCATCGTCGACTTGCCGTCGAGCAGCGCCGCGAACACCGCAAGCTTTGCAGCGAAGCGCGAAGCCTGGCTGGGCTTGCGCGACGCGCTCGACTGACGATCAGAAGCCCATCGTAAAGCGGAGCGCCGCGCCCTTGTCGTCGGGCAGCGCCGCAATATGGCCGGGGTCGCGCCGCCACCATGTGTTGGCGACCAGATCGCCGCCGAACAGCGCCAGCGCATAGCTCGCCTCGGCCACCAGTTCGCGGCCCGTCGGCGCCAGATTGTAGGTGCGGCGCTCGAATCCAGCACTCTGTGTGGCATAGTCGTACGACACGGGGAGCGTCAGATCGATGCCGCCGTGCGCGACGCGAAGCGGCTGTGCGAAGCGGAGCGCCGCATGGTCGCCGGCGCGCAGCAGGCCCGCCTTCGCGATGTCGAACGAAAAGGCGTTCGAGCGGAGCGCGCCCCCGGCGATCAGGCCGCCGCGATCGGGCCGCGTCCACATCTGGCGCCACGCGCCGGCGATGCTCCAACCGTCCCCCATATCGATACCGAGCCGCGCATCGCCGACGAGGCTGGTCGCACCGCCCGCGCCGAAGACCGGCCCGAGCCGGGCGCCGAGCAGACTGTCCGTTTCGCGGAGCCAGCTTCCGCCGAGCGCGGCCTGGAGCCGCCCGAAACCGCCGTCCCACGAGGCGCCGAAGCGTTGGTAGCGACTGTCGCGGATGCTGCGATAGCGGAGCAGCGGATCGTCCCGCCAGCGCGATCCCGACACCGTGCCATTCTCGGCGCTGAGGCTGATCGCCTGACGGGGGGCGATCCTGTGCCGGATCAAGGCGCCGAACCCCGGACTTGCCGCGAAGCCAAGGCCTTCCTGCGCGGCGTCGCCGACGAGCATCGCATGGCTCGCCTCGCCGCGCTCGCCCGCGAGCAGCCCGCCGATGCCGCGCCCCGCCGAAAGGCCGAGCCGGGTGCCGGCGTCGAGACGCGTGACCATCGACGCGGCGATCGTCCGCGCGCGCTGCGCATCATGGAAGGAAAGGCCCGCCAGCGCGTCGGTCCCGCCGACGCCCGGCGCGGTGACGAGCGAGAGTGCGGTCGAGCCCGCAGCGGCGCTCTGCTGGCGGATGAGCCCGCCGATCGCGCCCGACAGCTTGAAGTCGGGGCGGCGCGGACGGAGCGAGCCCGCAAAGTCGACGTTGAAGGCGCGGCCGAAACCGTCGGTGACAAGCCCGACGGCGCCGCCCTGTCCCCGCGCACCCGCATCGCCCATCGGTCCACCGAGTTCGCCGAGCGCGCTGCCAAGCGGCACCGCGGTCGACGTCCCCGCCAGCGTCGTCGCGCCGATCGGCTGGAAGGCGCGCGCGATGTCGAGAATCCCCTGGCCATAGACCGCATCGTCGCCCGCCGCGCCAGCGTCGCGCGCCGACTGGTAGAGCAGGTCGACGATCTGCTGCCCCGTCAGGTTCGGAAAGGCTTGCGCGAGGAGTGCAACCGCACCCGCAACCTGCGGGGCCGAAAAGCTGGTGCCGTTGAGGACGAAGACGAAATTGCCCTCGGTCTTGATCGCGCCATTCTCATAGGCGCAGCACACGCCCTCCCCGAGCGCCGTCAGATAGGAACCCGCGTAGGCGCCCGCTCGATTGCTGAAGCCCGCGATGCGCCCGTTTTCATCGACGGCGCCGGCGATGATGACGAGACTTCCGCCCGCATCGCGCAGCCCCTGCGCGAACAGTTCGGGGTTGTTCGGATCGTTACCGTTTGCCGTGGTATCGCCTTCGTTGCCCGCCGACAGGATGACGACGATCCCTGCCGCAGTCGCGCGCGCCACCGCCGCGCGCAATGACGCGCCGGGCGGGTCGCCGCCACCCAGCGAGATATTGACGACGCGCGCACCGGCGGTGACCGCGCGATCGAGCCCGGCCGCGATCGCGCTCTCGGGAAAGCGGCAGCCGCTTTCGTCGTTCGACGGATCCTCGGTCGCGCAACTTCCCGGCCGGTCGGCGCGAAGGACGAGCAGCGACGCGTTATAGGCGATGCCGAAGGTCCCGGCGTCATTCTTCGCACCGAGCAGGATCTGCGCGACATTGGTTCCGTGCGTCCCCTCGCCATTGATTCCGCGCGCGCCGGCGACATCGGCCGAGAGCGTCGAGATGCGTCCCGCGAACTCCGGGCTATCCTCGTCGATCCCGTCGTCGATCACCCCGGCCAGCACGCCGAGCCCGGTCGCGCCAGCCTGATAGGCGGTGATCGCGCCATGGAAATTGACCCCGTCGGAACGCCGCGTTTCGGCCGTGTTGAAATTGCCGCCGGGCGGAGGGGTTGGCGTGGGGGTTGGCGCCGGCGTCGGCGCCGGCGTCGGCGCCGGAGCCGCGGGCGGGGCGGGGGTTGGCGAAGGACGCGCCCCGCCGCCTCCGCCGCAGCCGCCAAGCGACAGGGCGGCGATACAGAGCATGGCTGGCAAGGGGCGCCCGGTAATCCGGCGCATGAAGCCATGTCGTTTCGCCCCGGCCATCGGTCTTCCCCCTGTCGCTGCCCGCCATCTCCTAGCGCGTCGGACGGCCCCGATGCTAGACCCGACAGCCTTGCCGGAAGGTAAAGCGACACGCCTTGCGGCCGGATCGTTGGCGCTTTATGCGCCCGGGCGTCATGACCGTGCCGATCGACCATATCGAAAGCTGGATCTTCGATCTCGACAACACGCTCTATCCGCCGTCTGCGAAGCTGTTCGACCTGATCGACGAACGCATGGGCGCCTTCATCATGCGGCTGCTGGACGTCGATGCGGTCGAAGCGCGGCGGGTGCAAAAGCAATATTTCCACGATCATGGCACGACGATGGCCGGGCTGATGCGTCACCATGGCGTCGACCCGGAGGATTTTCTGGTCGACGTCCATGACATTGCGCTGGACCGGCTGACTGTCGACGATCGGCTGCGTGCGGGGCTCGCGCGGCTGCCCGGACGCAGGCTGGTCTTCACCAACGCCGACGCCGACTATGCCGCGCGCGTTCTTGAGGCGCGCGGGATCGCCGATCTGTTCGACGGCATCTGCGATATCCGCATTACGGCCTATACCCCGAAGCCCGATCCTGCGGCTTATACCGCGATGGTCGCGCACCTGGCGGTCGATCCAGCCAGGAGCCTGTTCGTCGAGGATATGGCGCGCAACCTGACGCCCGCCAAAGCGCTGGGCATGACGACCGTCTGGCTGGACAATGGCAGCGAAAGCGGCCATCGCGACCACCTGCCGGGCCATGTCGATTTTCATGCGACCGACATCGCCGACTGGCTCGACACGTTACCGCAACCTTGGGGAATTTCATGAGCACCGACCTGCAAGCCACGATCGAAGCCGCCTGGGATGCTCGCGAGACGCTGGGGCTGACCACCACCGGCGCGGTACGCGACGCGGTCGAAACGGCGCTCGCCGGGCTTGACGACGGCAGCTATCGCGTTGCCGAACGTGATGCGTCGGGCATTTGGCAGGTCAATCAGTGGCTGAAGAAAGCCGTGCTGCTCTCCTTCCGCCTCAACGACATGGAGATCATCGAGGGCGGCGCCGGCGGCGCAACCTGGTGGGACAAGGTGCCGTCGAAATTCGCGGGATGGGGCGAGAACCGCTTTCGCGACGCGGGCTTCCGCGCCGTCCCCGGCTCGATCGTCCGCCGCGGCGCCTTCATCAGCAAGGGCGCGGTGCTGATGCCGAGCTTCGTCAATATCGGCGCCTATGTCGGCGAGGGGTCGATGGTCGACGCCTGGGCCACGGTCGGCAGCTGCGCGCAGATCGGCGCGAACGTCCACCTGTCGGGCGGCGCGGGAATCGGCGGTGTGCTCGAACCGCTGCAGGCGGGCCCGGTGGTGATCGAGGATGGCGCCTTCATCGGCGCGCGCGCCGAGGTTGCGGAGGGCGTGATCGTGCGCGAAGGCGCGGTGCTGTCGATGGGCGTCTATCTGGGCGCATCGACCAAGATCATCGACCGCGCGACGGGGGAGGTCTTCATCGGCGAAGTCCCTGCCTACTCGGTCGTGGTGCCGGGATCGCTGCCGGGCAAGCCGCTGCCCGACGGCACGCCGGGACCGTCGCTCTATTGCGCGGTAATCGTCAAGCGCGTCGATGCCCAGACGCGCGCCAAGACCGGGATCAACGAACTGCTCCGCGACTGACGCGACGCCACGCGCCTTGCCATTGCGAGAAGCGCGGCGACGAAGCGACGCTCCGCTCCGGATTTCTTTGCCGCGCCCGCAACGACGGGACGGATGGAATTACCGCTCGTCCAGATAATAGCGCTCGCGCGCCGTCAGGTCGTCGTTGAGCTCATAGACGATCGGCTGTCCGGTCGGAATTTCCAGCCCGGTGATGTCGGCGTCCGAAATACCCGAGAGATGCTTGACCAGCGCGCGCAGGCTGTTGCCGTGCGCCGAGATCAACACCGTCTTGCCCGCCGCGAGCTGCGGCGCGATCGCGCTTTCATAATAGGGCAGGACGCGCGCGATCGTATCCTTCAGGCTTTCGGTGTTGGGAATCGCGATGCCCGCGTAACGCGGATCGCCCGACAGGTCATAGGGCGATCCGGCGTCGAGCGGTGGCGGCGGGATGTCGAAGCTGCGGCGCCAGATCTTCACCTGTTCGTCGCCATGCTTCGCCGCGGTTTCGGCCTTGTCGAGCCCGGTGAGCCCGCCGTAATGGCGCTCGTTGAGGCGCCAGTCCTTCGTTACCGGCAGCCAGAGCCGGCCCATCGCCTCGAGCGCGAGATTGAGGGTCTTGATCGCGCGCGTCTGGACCGAGGTGAAGCAGCTGTCGGGCGCAATGCCCTTTTCCTTCATCAGCTCGCCCGCCGCCCACGCCTCGGCCGCGCCCTTTTCGGTGACGTCGACATCCCACCAGCCGGTGAAGCGGTTTTCGAGATTCCACTGCGACTGGCCGTGACGGATGAGGATGAGCTGCGGCATGTTCGGTCCTTCGGATGGAGGAAATTCGCCGCCCCATAGCGCGGGTTTTTGCCGAATGCCAACGCCCCCTTGAAATGGTTTCGGCGGTTACCAGATTGGCGTCATCCGGCCGCCTGAACGGGGTCGGGTGGCGATCGCGGCCAACGACCGCGGTCCCGTGACTTCGCTTTGAAAGGAAGGAATGACCAATGCGCAACAGCTTTGACTGGACCCCTTATCGCCGTTCGACCGTCGGTTTCGACCGTCTGTTCGATTTCCTCGAAACCGGTGGTTCGGGTGCCGAAAATTATCCGCCGTTCGACATCGAAAAGCTGGGCGACGACCATTTTCGCATCACCATCGCGGTGGCCGGCTTCAAGTCGAGCGAAATCGACATCACCGCGCAGCAGAACATGCTGACGGTCAGTGGCCGCAAGGCGCAGGTCGCCGAGGGTGAAGAGCGTCAGCTGCTCTATAGCGGTATCGCAACGCGCGCCTTCGAGCGCCGCTTCCAGCTCGCCGACTTCGTGCGCGTCGACACCGCCGACCTCGCCGACGGGCTGCTGACGATCGATCTGGTGCGCGAAGTGCCCGAGGCGATGAAGCCGCACAAGATCGCGATCGGCGGTACGCCGGTGATCGAGGACAAGAAGGCCGCGTAACCGCGCGTCCGCTTTGGCCGAAAATATGCGGGGTCCGGAGTCCCTTCCGGGCCCCGCTTTTGTAGTCAGAGCGTGTAGGTCATGAAGCGGCTGAACGGATCGGATTTGTAGTCGGCGAACGGCTCGCAGTCGATGAAGCCATGCGCCCGGTAAAGCGCCAGGGCAGGCTCGAACGCCGCGCCGGAGCCGGTTTCGAGGCTGAGACGTTCGAAGCTGCGGGCGCGGGCCTTGTCGATGATGTGACCCAGCATCCGCGCGGCTACCCCCTGCCGCAGGAACGCCTCTGCGGTACGCATCGACTTGATCTCGCCATGCGTGGTATCGAGCCGCTTGAGCGCGCCGCATCCGGCGAGCTCATCGCCCTTGTGGATCGACCAGAAGGTGACGTCGCCCGCGCGCAGCCCGTCGAAATCGAGGAAATGGCAGCTGCCGGCCGGCGAGTTCGCGAGCATCCCCGCAAAATGCACCTCCAGCAATGCGCGGATGGAAGCACCCGACAGATCGTCCTCGACGATCCGCCAGGCGCCATCCGCGTCCGACCTCACAGTAGCTGGTCCAGCGTCTGCAGGCAGGCATGCGCGAGCAGCTTCGACCGCTCGGGCGACCAGCCCTGGACCGGGTCGGGCAGGTCGCGATTATCCTTGAACGGCATTTCCAGCGTCATCGACACCGCGCCGAACCGTTCGGCGAGCTGGGTTGTCGACATCGACATATTCGCCTGTCCCGGCGCCGATTCGGCATAGCCGAGGTCCGTCTGGAAATCGGGGGTGTTCGCAGCAAGCGCCTTTTCAAACGCCTTATATTTCTCCATCTGGCCGGGCTTCAGCGATTTGATCCCCTCGAACCCCGCAAGGAACACCGCGGGAATCGCCTCGTCGCCATGGACGTCCATCGCCCAGTCGACCCCGCTTTCATCCATGGCGTTACGAACCGCCAGCACTTCGGGGCTGCGCTCGGCGGTCGGATTATCCCATTCGCGGTTGAGGTTCACGCCCGCATAGTTGGTGCGGAGGTGGCCGCGACGCGAGCCGTCGGGATTCATGTTCGGCACGATATGGAAGCGGCACTTCTGCCGCAGCGATCGCGCATAGGGATCGGCGGGATCGACGAGCTTTTCGAGTGCGCCTTCCATCCACCATTCCGCCATCGATTCGCCGGGGTGCTGGCGCGCATAGAGCCACACCTGCGTCCTGCCGGTGCCGAGTTCGATGCAGTCGATCGGCTGGCCCTCGAGGCTGGTGCCGAGGCAGCGATAGGTCACCGCCTCGCACTCGGCAACCGAGGCTATCAGGTCGTGGTGCCGTTCCATCGAATAGGGCGCGAAATAGGCAAGCCACAGGATCGGGCTTTCGGCGGTATGCCGGATCGCGAGCTCGCCGGCAGCCGCATCATAGCTGGTCTCGAGACGGAACCAATGTTCGCGATCGCTGCTCGCGCAGACGGCATAGCCCGGCCAGCCGTCGGGATAGGCCGACCCGGCGAGACCGCCGATGGCGAGGTCAAGTTCGTCGCCGACGTTGCACGCAACGCGGAAGTGGAACCATTGATAGAAATCGGATTCGCGATCCTTGCGGATCGACAGACGCGCCGACGTACCGTCGACCGAATCCACGACGATGTTGCCGCTGTCGAAAGCGGCGTTGATGCTGATGGTCATGGGACGCTGATAGTGCGTCCCGATTCGCCGGGGAAGTCCTTGAATAGCGCCTCCGCCAATTTCGCCGCCGCGAGACTCGGCTGCGCCGCCGGAGCCTTCACCGGCACCGCGGTGAGCGCACGACCCTCCCACAGCGCCTGCCCGGTCGCGGCATCGTCGATGCGCACCGAAAGCTGGAGGTCGGCCATCCGCTTGGGCCCGCCGCCGAGATTGAAGCCGATGCCGAGCCCGACGCCCGAACCATAGCTGCCGGTCGAACCGCCGACCCCGACGGAGACGGGCGAGCGCCGCGCGCCATCGAGTTGCAACGAGCGATCGAAGCCGACGCGGACGCGAAGCGGCGCGGTTTCATTGGCGCCCGCGGCGACGAGACCCTGTCGCTGCAACTGCTGTTCGACCGCAGCGCGATAGCTGTTCCATTCGATCGACGGCATCGCGGCCGGATCGTCGAGCGGGGCGGTCTGGATCGCGTAGCGCGTGCCAGGCGCCCAGCCGGGGATGGCATTGTGAAACCGGGTGACTTCGACCGGCGGCACGGCCGTCGCACAGCCGCCGAGCGCGAGCGCCGCTGCAGAGAGCAGGGCGACGGAAAGATGATGCATCATCGGGCGATCATGCGCCACGAATAATGGCTTGGCAATGAACGGGATGCGTAAAGCTTGACAAGGAGGCGCGGGCCGTCCCGAAAGGGCAAGGGCGGGATCGGATCCCGCCCTGGACCATCAACGATAGAAGATATGATTGTCGATCGCAGCGACGCGCGTCTTGCGCCAGCCGGGCGAGACATAGCGGGCATGGAAGAACAGCGCACCCGGCGCCTGGTTCTTCCAGCTGCCGTCGCGCGCGATCTGGGCGATTGCAACGGCGTTGTTCCACTGCGCGCCATTGCGCACCGCGGGCATCCGGCCGCCGCGCACGAAGCTGAACTGGCTCGGTTGGTGGACGACGCCACACAGGCTCTTGGGGAAACGGCCCGACTTGGCGCGATTGATCACGACATGGGCAACCGCGAGTTGGCCGGCGAGCGATTCGCCACGCGATTCGAAATAGACCGCACCGGCAAGGCAGCGCAGTTCATCGTCCAGATCGGCTGGCCGCGGGGTCGCGGCGACGAGTTCGGCAAGCGTGTCGACGTCCAGCGGAGCCGCCTTGGGCTCGACGGTGGATTCGTCCTTGATTTCGGGGGTTGGCTCGACCGGCGTCTGGGCTTCGGTCGACAGGTCCGCCGTCGGCCCGGTCGCCGTCGTTTCGGCAAGCGGCTGCGTGATGGCGGGGGGATTTGCGCTTTCAGCAAGATCGCTGGCGAAACCCGGTTCGGCCAGTGAAAGCGCGGCCACGGCAGTCATGCCGACGGCAGCCAAACCGGCCACGTTCAGAATGCGACTCATATATTCCGTCAAAAGGGCAGATGACGGACCGAAACCAAAGAACAGGCGGGCGAGCTAATCTGGCTCAGTGCCGCCTGCGGCCGTCACCCGACTGCGTGTCCGAACCGTTTTGCCGGGTGCTTCGCCGAAGCGTCGCAACCCTCGGAACGACCTACGCGTTATGGGGTGCGCGGCACCTATTGTGCGACGCAACAGAGTCAAGTTAACGCGGCCCACTCCGCGACGAGTCGTGGCGCATCTGCGATATCCAGTTCGATGATCCACAGATCGGGATCGGCCTTTCGTCGCCGCTCGCGATAGTTTTCGCGCGATTCACCATCCTTTGGGTCATCGGGGCCCACGGACTCCCAGATATAGGTGCCATCGATTGAAAAGCGCCGTTCCAGCAGCGGTCCGGGTTCACCGCGATCGCTGCACTGGACAAGAATCACGCCCGACGTGTCGTCGCCCTTGGCGAGCACGGCTGCAAAGCCGCCGGCCGCCTCGGTGCGGCGCATCAGCAGATCGACGAGAAACCGGCTCTTGAGCCGCGTCACGGGAAAATCCGGCGCGCGACGTTATGCCGCGTCACGCGTTTCGGCGTCGGCGAGCAAAGCATAAAGCGCTTCGTCGCTCTTCGCGCCGCGCAGCCGCTCGGCGAAATTGTCGTTGCGGAGCATCCGCGACACGCCCGCCAGCGCTTTCAGATGGTCGGCGCCGGCGTCGAGCGGCGAGAGCAGCACGAAGAGCAGATCGACCGGGAGCCCGTCGACCGCCTGGAAGTCGATGGGCCGCGCGAGTTGCAGGAAGAGGCCGCGGACTCCCGTCAGATCCGCCATCTTGGCGTGCGGGAGCGCAATCCCGCGCCCGAAACCCGTCGAGCCCAGCCGCTCGCGCTCGAGCAGCGCCTCGCTGACTTCGCCGGCGTCGAGGCCGAGCGAACGGCTCGCAAGGTCGCCGACGAAAGGGAAGAGCGCCTTTTTCGAGTCGAGCTGCACATGCGCACGCACGGTCGCCGGGTAGAGAAGGGAAGAAAGGTTCATCACTTTGGTCAAATCTGTAAAACGCCGGTTCGTTGCCGATCAGGACATCCTGCGGGCAAACGATCACGGATCCGTCGTGGCAGGCCCCCGCCATCCCAGCATCGGGCATCGTTGGGCGCGGCCCTTAGGCCGGATGGTGGAGAAAATCCAGTCCTTTGTCCTGCTGCGATCGTCCTAGCGGGGTTCGACCCAACCGATCGTGCCATCCTCGCGCCGGTAGACCATGTTATGCGAACCGGTCTTGCTGTTCACGAAGAGCAAGGCGTTGGTGTTGCGAAGGTCGAGCATCATGACCGCGTCGGACACGCTGCTGGTCGGAATGTCGACGCGCGTTTCGGCGATGATCGCGGGCGCGTCGCCCGCATCCTCTTCCTCGGTCCCGCCGTCGAAAACGGTGTAGCTGGCGTTGTCCTCGATCTCGTCGAGCGAGGCAGCCAAGGCGGCGCCGGCGGTGCTGTTGCGGTCCTTCAGTCGGCGCATATAGCGTCTAAGCTGCTTTTCGATGCGCTCGGCCGCACCCTCGAACGCGACATGGGCGTCCTGCGCCTGGCCGTGCCCCTTGAGCACCAGCCCCTGCATCACATGCGCGACGATGTCGCACTGAAAACTGTCGTGCGGCCCTTTTCCGAAGGTCGCGTGCGCCCCGATCGCCCGCGAGAAATATTTGTCGGCAATCGCGTTCATCCGGTCCGACACGTGCGCCTGCAGCGCTTCGCCGGTTTCGATCTGGTGGCCAGAGACGCGGATTTCCATTTTTCTTCTCCTTCCAGGGTCGCGCGAGCGGCGGGGAGGCCGCTACGGGCTATCGTGCCACAAAGGTTGGTTCAGTGCGGCGACGAACTCGGTGTGGCGCGCCAGCTCGGCGGCTGTGGCACCATGCGGCCGGGGCTCGCGGAACGCGCGGGCGGGAGCCGCCGCACGCACGGGATCGGCCGCGAGCGAACGCCCTGCGTCTGCCGATTGCGCCGCGAGGCCCAGCCCGATCTGCCGGCCGCCGGTCATTTCGATATAGAGGTGCGCGAGAAGCTCGGCGTCGAGCAGCGCGCCATGCTTGATGCGGTGGCTGCGGTCGATGCCGTAGCGCGTGCAGAGCGCGTCGAGGCTGTGCTTCGCGCCCGGATGCAGCTTGCGCGCCATCTGGACCGTGCACCGCATCCGGTTCATGTCGAGCGGGGGACGCCCCGCGAGCATCAACTCGGCGTTGATGAAGCCGAAGTCGAAGGCGGCATTGTGCGCCACCATCGGCGCATCGCCCAGAAACTCCATCAGCTCGTCGACACGAGCCGCGAACAGCGGCTTGTCCGACAGGAACTGGATCGACAGGCCGTGCACGGCTTCGGCGGCGGCGGGCATGTCGCGTTCGGGATTGAAATAGGCGTGAAAGGTGACGCCCGTTTCGCGTCGGTCGATCAATTCAACGCACCCGATTTCGACCAGCCTGTCCCCGGTTTTGGGATCGAGCCCCGTAGTTTCGGTATCGAATATTATCTCACGCATCGAAGGATCAATCTGGACCCTATCGCGCTCGGAAACAAGAGGCGATGGCGCGAATCTGGCGGTGGGTATAGCTTTTCGGACGCCCCGTTTCGATGACGAAATCGGCGCGCGCGCGCTTGACGCGGTCGGGCACCTGCAGGTGGCGAATCGCCTTCAGCTTGGCGCGCGTCATCCCGGGCCGGCGCATCACCCGTCTCGTCTGCATCCACACCGGCGCCGAGACGACGGCGATCGCCCCGACTCGGCGCCAGCCGCCCTTTTCGAAGAGCAGCGGGATGTCGAGGATGACGACATCGCGCGCGCGGTGGCGCATCAGGAATCGATGTTGCGCCTTCGCCACCGCGGGGTGGACGATCGCTTCGAGCGCGGCGAGTTCGTGGGTGTTGCCAAGGACGTGCGCACCGAGTTTTTGCCGGTCGACGCCTTGGGGGCCGGTGGTGCCGGGAAAGCGCGCCTCGATCGCGGCGACCAGAGCGCCGCCCGGACCTTGTAGGCGGTGCACCTCGGCATCCGCGTCGAACACCGGCACGCCCTCGCGCTCGAACATACTGGCAGCGGTCGACTTGCCCATCCCGATCGACCCGGTAAGCCCGAGAATAAACGGACGGCGAAGCCGCGCGCCGAGATGCTTGTGGAACCTCATGCCGTGAGCAAGGCACGCAATTCATCGTCGCGGCCTTCGGGCGGCGAGCGGCCGAAGAATAGTTCGAAG
The DNA here is from genome assembly GCF_018682675.1 of Sphingopyxis soli. Taxonomy (GTDB): domain Bacteria; phylum Pseudomonadota; class Alphaproteobacteria; order Sphingomonadales; family Sphingomonadaceae; genus Sphingopyxis; species Sphingopyxis soli. Next base: position 17,096 of record NZ_JAFMTR010000016.1, on the reverse strand, counting down.
GCCAGCGCGGCCTGGCCGATCAGCATGTCGAGCCCGTCGACGGTATCGAGCCCGCGCGCCTCGGCGGCCTTGAGGAGGCTGGTCTGAAGCGGGGCATAAACGAGATCATAGACGATCGCGCCTTCGGGAAGGGGTGACAGGTCGAGATCGAGCGGCGGCTGGCCGGTCATGCCAAGGCTGCTGCCGTTCACGAGCAGCGACACCGGCGGCAGCGCGGCGTCGAGCCCGACGACCTCGCCCTTGAGCCCGAAGGTCGCGAGCAGGCCCATTGCTTTCAGCGGCGAGCGGTTGAGGATGGTCACATGGCCGGCGCCCGCCCGTGCGAGGGCAAAGAGCACCGCGCGCGCCGCACCGCCAGCACCAACGACCGCAACCGGCGCGCCTTCGAGGTCGAGTTCGGCGAGCGGAGCATAAAAGCCCGCTGCGTCGGTGTTGGTGCCGATCAGCGACCCGTCGGGCTGGCGCACGATCGTATTCATCGCGCCGATCGTGCCGCGGATATCACCGGGGTCGTCCACCATGTCCATCACCGCCACCTTGTGCGGAAGGGTCACGTTGCAGCCGCGCCAGTCGGGATCGGCTCTGCGTTCAGCGATATAGGAAACGAGATCGTCAGGCGTCACATGTGCGCGGCGATAATCACCGTCGAGGCCGAGTGCTTCGATCCAGAAGCCGTGGATCAACGGCGATTTCGAATGGGCGATCGGATCGCCGATCACCTCCGCGTAAGGCTTGATCATGACGCTGCCAGTCCGGTTGCACGGAGCCACGCCATCAGCGGCAGCATCGGCATCCCGATGATCGTCCAGGGGTCGCCCTCGACGCGGTCGAAAAGTTGCACACCGGCCCCCTCAATCTCATAGCATCCGACTGTCCAGCGAATGCTGTCCCAGTTTCGCGCGACATAGTCGGTGATGAAGGCATCGGACAAGGACCGCATCCACAGCTTCGCCTCGCCGATCGCGCGCCACACCGGTGCTCCGTCGCGCGCGGCGACCGCGGCGCTGAACAGCCGGTGGCGCGTTCCCGCCATGCGGCGCAGATGGTCGGCAGCCTCGGCGGGGCTTTCCGGCTTCGACAGCATCGACCCATCGTCGAGCGCGAGCGTCGAATCGGCGCCGATCACGGTGACGCCAGGAAGCCGCGAGGAAATCTTGACCGCCTTCGCCTCGGCAAGCGCGTCGGCGATGTTGCGCGGCGTCTGGCCGGCGCCGAGCAGCGATGCGGTGAGCGCGTCCTCGTCGACATGCGCAGCGCTGGTTTCGAATGTCAGCCCGGCGGCGCGGAACATCGCGGCGCGGCCGCTGCTTTGCGAAGCGAGAAGGAGCGTCATATGGCGCTGCGATCCTCGACGAGCTTGATCACCGCCGCCGCGGTTTCCTCGATCGAACGACGCGTCACGTCGATCACCGGCCAGCCGTTATCGGCGAACATGCGGCGCGCGTAAGCAAGCTCGGCCTTCACCCGCTCGTCATCGACATAGGAGGTTTCGGGCGCCTGATTGAGCGAAAGCAGCCGGTTGCGGCGCACCTGCACAAGGCGGTCGAGACCGGTGGTGAGTCCGACAACGAGCGGCTTCCTGAGATTGTAAAGCGCATCGGGCGGCGGCGATTCGGGAACGATCGGAATGTTCGCGGTCTTGAAACCGCGGTTCGCAAGATAGATGCTCGTCGGTGTCTTCGAAGTGCGCGACACGCCGGCGAGGACGATATCGGCCTGCTCCCAATTCTCCCATCCGATCCCGTCGTCGTGCGCCACGGTGAACTGGATGGCTTCGACCCGCGCGAAATAGGCCGCATCGAGCTGGTGCTGCCGACCCGGCCGCGCCTTGGCCTGTTGCCCCAGCATCCGCGACAGCGCATCGGTCACCGCATCGAGCGCCGGAACTGTCGGCAGGTTGAGCGCTGCCGCGCGCCGTTCGAGGCTCGCGCGCAGCTCGCCGTTCACGAGCGTGAAAAGGATCATGCCGGGACTCGCCTGCACTTCGCCGATGATCCGGTCGAGATGCGATTCCGAACGCACCATAGGCCAGAAATGGCGCACGACCTCGACGTCGTCGAACTGCGCGATCGCCGCCTTGGCGATATTTTCGAGCGTTTCGCCCGTGGAATCCGATATGAGGTGCAGATGGAGCCGTCCCATGCGGCATCCTTTCGCGGCGACGGCGCAAAAGGCAAGCAAAGCCTTTGCGCGCCAGATGGCCCGGATCTACCCCGAAAGGCTGAAACTACCCCTTGTGGATAGTTTTGGGCACAAGTGCCGGGACAAGATCGGCACGGCGGATTCGTCCCCGGCCCTGTCGATTCCGCTCCACCGCTTGTGCACAAGGGATGAATCTTATCCACAGGCTGTGAATTAGGAGGAGAGAGCCGAACGACTCCGTGACGTAACGCGCAACATGGGGAGTCAATATGTTGGCAAAAGGGGCGCTGCGGCCTAAAGCCGCGCTGTTCGCGGACCAACAAACCACCACAATCATTTTATATATTTATTGAGACGAGAAAGAGGGGCCGTGTGAAGGCGTCGTCGAAGAGCTTGCTGGCAACGCTGCGCGGGGTGCGGCAGGAAAAGCCGCCACTATGGCTGATGCGCCAGGCGGGGCGCTATCTTCCCGAATATCGCGCGCTCAGGGAAACCAAAGGCGGGTTCCTCGAGCTTTGCTATGACAGCGAGGCAGCGGCCGAAGTCACTCTGCAACCGGTCCGGCGATTCGGATTTGACGGCGCCATCCTCTTCTCCGACATTCTTGTTGTCCCGCACGCGCTGGGGCAGCATCTGTGGTTCGAGGCGGGCGAGGGGCCGCGGCTCGCGCCCCCGCTCGTCGATAGCGCGCTTGCGTCGATCGAGGCCATGCCGACGCGTCTCGAGCCTGTCTATGGCACCGTCGCGCGCGTCGCGGCGTCGTTGCCGGCCGAGACGACCTTCCTCGGCTTCGCCGGGAGTCCCTGGACCGTCGCTACCTATATGGTGGCCGGGCAGGGGTCGAAGGACCAGGCGCAGGCACGCCGCTTGGCTTTCGGCGATCCGGGCGCGTTTCAGGCGATCATCGATGCGATCGTCGATCTCTCGGTCATCTATCTTTCGGGCCAGATCGAGAATGGCGTTGAAGCCGTCCAGCTCTTCGACAGTTGGGCGGGCAGCCTCAGCCCCGCGCAATTCGAACGCTGGGTGATCGCCCCCAACGCCGAGATCGTCTGCCGATTGAAGGCGCTGCATCCCGACACGCCGGTGATCGGCTTTCCCAAAGGGGCGGGGGGCAAGCTTGCCGACTATGCGAACGAGGTCGGCGCCGATGCCATCGGTCTCGACGAGACGGTCGATCCGGTGTGGGCCGACAAGGCGCTGCCGGGGCATCTGCCGGTGCAGGGCAATCTCGACCCGCTGGCGCTCGTCGCGGGTGGTGAGGCGCTCGATACGGCGATCGACCGCATCCTTGCGGCCTTCCCCGATCGTCCCCATATCTTCAATCTCGGTCATGGCATCGTCCCCGACACGCCGATCGCTCATGTCGAGCATCTGATCCGGCGCGTCCGTGGATAGGCGGGACTTATGGAACTGGCAGGATTCTTGGGGGTGACGATGCTGTGGGTCAAAGCCGCGCACGTCATCTTCGTGATCTTTTTCATGGCCGGCCTGTTCATGATGCCGCGCTTCTTCGTCTATCACCAACAGTGCCCCGTGGGGTCGGAGGAAGACAGGAAGTGGGTCGAGCGCGAGGATCGCCTGCGCAAGATTATCCTGAATCCGTCGATCCTGCTCGTCTGGATCTTTGGGCTGATGCTCGCGTTCAACGGCGATTATTGGCATGAGGGCTGGTTCATTGCCAAATTCCTGACCGTTGTCGCGTTGTCCGGCTACCATGGCTGGATGATCGGCTATTTCAAGAAGCTGGCGAAGGGCGAGCGCCCGCTGACCGAAAAGCAATTGCGGATGCTCAACGAAGTTCCCGGCATCGCCGCGGCGCTCGTCGTCATCCTGGTGATCGTCCGTCCCTTCTAAGGCTTCGGCCCATTTGAGGTTTCGGATCGGCGCAGCCGCGTTCGGATCGGCGCAGCCGCGATTGACTTGGCTGGCGGCCGGTTATAGGGGCCGATCAACCCCGTTTTTCAGCGGGCGGCGCCTCGATACGCCGATCTATCGATAACGGTCGTCCCACGGCCGGATAGGCACCAGCCGGTGCGACGAATTTTTTGTCCAAATTTCTTACTGAATTTCTACCCGGAATCTATCCCATGCACCTCAAAGAACTCAAAACAAAAGCGCCCGCCCAACTCGTCGAAATGGCCGAGGAACTGGGCGTCGAGGGCGCATCGACCTTGCGCAAGCAGGACCTGATGTTCTCGATCCTGAAGGAACTCGCCGAAGAGGGCGAGGAAATCATCGGGTCGGGGACGATCGAGGTTCTCCCGGACTCGTTCGGTTTCCTGCGCTCGTCGGAGGCCAATTATCTGGCCGGCCCCGACGATATCTATGTCTCGCCCAACCAGGTCCGCAAATATGGCCTGCGCACCGGCGACACCGTCGAGGGCGAGATCCGCGCGCCGCGCGACGGCGAGCGCTATTTTGCGCTGACCAAGCTGATCAAGGTCAATTTCGACGATCCCGAAGCGGTGCGCCACCGCGTCAATTTCGACAATCTCACGCCGCTTTATCCGAACCAGAAGCTGTCGCTCGACACGGTCGATCCGACGGTGAAGGACAAGTCGGCGCGCGTGATCGACCTCGTCAGCCCGCAGGGCAAGGGCCAGCGCGCGCTGATCGTCGCGCCGCCGCGCACGGGCAAGACGGTGCTGCTGCAAAATATCGCCAAGGCGATCACCGACAATCATCCCGAGGTTTACCTCATCGTCCTTCTCGTCGACGAACGTCCCGAGGAGGTCACCGACATGCAGCGCAGCGTGAAGGGCGAGGTTGTATCCTCGACCTTCGACGAACCCGCGACGCGCCACGTCCAGGTTGCCGAAATGGTGATCGAAAAGGCGAAGCGCCTGGTCGAGCACAAGAAGGACGTCGTGATCCTGCTCGACTCGATCACACGTCTTGGCCGCGCCTACAACACCGTGGTGCCCTCGTCCGGCAAGGTGCTGACCGGCGGTGTCGACGCCAACGCGCTCCAGCGTCCGAAGCGCTTCTTCGGCGCCGCGCGCAACATCGAGGAAGGCGGTTCGCTGTCGATTATCGCGACCGCGCTGATCGATACCGGCAGCCGCATGGACGAGGTTATCTTCGAGGAATTCAAGGGCACGGGTAACAGCGAAATCGTTCTCGACCGCAAGGTCGCCGACAAGCGCATCTTCCCCTCGCTCGACGTCGGCAAGTCGGGCACCCGCAAGGAAGAACTGCTCGTCGAGAAGGACAAGCTCAGCAAGATGTGGGTGCTGCGCCGCATCCTGATGCAGATGGGCACGGTCGATGCGATGGAATTCCTGCTCGACAAGATCAAGGATTCCAAGACCAACGAAGATTTCTTCGACAGCATGAACCAGTAAGCCCGCAAAATGGCCGTCATCGAACACGCCTTGCTTCCCGTTCGTGCGGGAAGCGAAGCCGGGTTCGAGGCGGCCTTTGCCTAGGCGCGGCCACTGATCGAGGCTTCGCCCGGATTAATCTCGATCGAAATTCGCCGCCCGACAGGAACCGGACAGCCTTATCTGCTTTTGGCAGAATGGAGCTCGATCGCGGATCATCGGGACGGCTTCCGGCAATCGGACCGCTACCAGCAATGGCGGACGTTGCTGCATCGCTTTTATGACCCTATGCCAGAGGTCAGCTATTTCGGAGAGCCACTGTGATCCTGGAAATCTTGACCCATGCCGGCGCTGCGGCGGCGAGCGGCCTTGGCGGCGCTGGCGACATCTGGGCCGCGATCGTCAAGGATTTCTCCAACATCACATCGCCAGCGGCTTTCTCGGCGTTTCTCCAGGTGCTGATGATCGACATCGTACTCGCGGGCGACAATGCGATCGTTGTCGGGGCGCTCGCCGCGGGGCTTCCCGCCGACCAGCGCAAGAAGGTGATCCTGATCGGCGTGCTCGCGGCGCTGGTGCTTCGTATCGCCTTCGCGCTCGTCGTGACGCAGCTCATGCAGATCGTTGGCCTGATCTTCGTCGGCGGGCTGCTGTTGATCTGGGTTGCGTGGAAGATGTGGCGCGAGCTGCGGGAGGGTGCGCATTCGGCAGGCTCGCCCGAGATCGAGGGCGACGAGCATTCGGGGCTCAAGCCTGCCAAGAGCTTTGCTGCCGCCGCGTGGGCCGTTGCGGTTGCCGACGTATCGATGAGCCTCGACAATGTCCTGGCGGTTGCGGGCGCCGCGCGCGAGCATCCGGGTATCCTGATCGTCGGGCTGATCTTTGCAGTCGCGCTGATGGGCCTCGCAGCGAATGTCATCGCCAAATATATCGAGCGCTATCGCTGGATCGCCTACATCGGCCTCGCCGTGATCCTCTATGTCGCGGTGAAGATGATCTACGAAGGCTGGATCGATCCCGGCGTCGGGATTGGAACGCTGTTCGGTTAGAAAAGGAAAGGCCAGTCCTTCGCAGGGCTGGCTTTTTCCTATCGGCTCCCCATTTGCAGCTCATGCCCCCGCTTCACATGACCCGTGTCGCCGTCGGCTGCGCCGACTATCCGGCGCTTCAGGCGCGGATCGCCAACTATGCGCAAGGCAGCGAAGTCCGCTTTACGACGCGGTTCAAACCCAAGCGTGCCGACGAACTGATCGGCGGCAAGTTGCACTTCATCGTGAAACACACGCTCGTCGGTCGGGTTGAGATATTGCGTTTCGACGATCGCGATGACGGGCGCATCGATATCGTCTGCGCCGCCGAACTGGAGCGCGTGCATCCGCAACCGAAGCGTGCGCATCAGGGCTGGCGCTATCTGACTGATGCAGACGCGCCGAAGGCCGTCGATGACGCGAGCGGGCTTGGTGACCTGCCGCCTGAATTGTATCGCGAACTCGCCGAACTCAGCCTTATCTAGAGTGCGGCGCGAAAGCTGTTGGGGCGCGCCATCGCCCAGTAACGCGCACCCGATACCGAGTCCGGATCGTCGAGCAGCACACGGCGATCGTAGAATTTATAGATGCGATCGATCGAATCCGATCGCGCCGAGTTAAGCCGCTCGTGCAGGTGATGCGGCTGGATCTGCCACGGGCTGTCGAGCCCCATCGCACAGCTGATGTCCCAGAGGGCGTTGACCGTCGCCGCCTGGAATCGGCGAACCCGTTCGGCCTTGTCCTCGACCACGAGCCCGCGTTGGCGGCCGGGATCCTGTGTCGCGACGCCCGTCGGACATTTGTCGGTGTGGCACTTGAGCGACTGGACGCAGCCCAATGTGAACATGAAGGCGCGCGCGGCATTCGACCAGTCGGCGCCAAGCGCGCAGTTCATCGCAAGCCCTGCGCCCGAGTGGACCTTCCCCGACGCCGCCAGCTTCACCTCCTCCTTGAGTCCGCAGCCGACGAGTGCATTGCGCACGAATATGAGGCCTTCGCGCAGCGGCATGCCAAGGCTGTTCGAAAATTCGACCGGGGCGGCGCCCGTGCCGCCTTCGGCCCCGTCGACAACGATATAATCGAGGCGGATTCCGGTCTCGATCATTGCCTTCATGACGGCATAAACTTCATGCGGCTGGCCGACGCAGAGTTTGATCCCGACGGGTTTCCCGCCCGACAAGTCGCGAAGTTTTGCCGCCCATTCGACCAGTTCGATCGGGGTCGCGAAGGCCGAATGGGCGGCGGGCGAAACACAATCATGGCCTTCGGGGACGCCGCGGGTCGCAGCAATCTCGGCACTGACCTTCGCGCCGGGAAGAACGCCGCCGTGCCCCGGCTTCGCGCCCTGGCTCAGCTTGATTTCGATCATCTTTATCTGATTATCGGTTGCGCGATCGCGAAAGCGATCGGGATCGAAGCGACCGGCATCGTCGCGGCAGCCGAAGTAGCCGCTGCCGAGCTCCCAGACGATGTCGCCGCCGTGGATGCGATGGTAGGGGCTGAAGCCGCCTTCGCCGGTATCGTGATAAAATCCGCCGAGCTTCGCACCCCGATTGAGCGCTTCGATCGCGTTCGCGCCGAGCGATCCGAAGCTCATCGCCGAAATGTTGAGCAAGGCGGCCTCATAAGGCTGCGAACATTGCGTGCTGCCTACCTTCACCCGCTGCGCCCGATCGGCATGCGGCGTCGGCGCCATGCTGTGGCTCATCCATTCATATTCGTCCGAATAGACGTCGAGCTCGGTGCCGAACGGATGACTGTCGAGCTCACCCTTGGCGCGCGCGTAGACGATGTCGCGTTCGGTACGTGCGAAGGGGCGGCCGTCGAGCGGCCCTTCGACAACATACGAATAGAGAAACGGGCGGAGCTGCTCGAACAGCCAGCGGATACGCGCGATCAACGGGAAGTTGCGGCGGAGGCTGTGGTGACGCTGGGTGCTGTCGTTAATGGCGACCAGCAGCAGCGGGATCCACAACGATAGCGTCCAGCGCGCTGGCGCCCACCAGCCCGCCAGTGCGATCGCGACGATCAGGATCGGATAGGCGATCAGCCGGAGCATCGCTTGCGAGCCGGACTAGCTTGCCTGCGCCGCGAGCATGGCGGCCATCTTCTCCCACACCTTGTTGATTGCCTTGAGCGGACGAACCATCACCTTGAAATCTTCTATTTTTCCTTCGCCGTTCCAGCGGATGATGTCGACGCCGTTGATCTGGATGCCGTCCAGTTCGCTCTGGAATTCCAGCACCGCCTGATCGCCGTCGACGATCTCGCGCAGGTAGCGGAAATCATCGCCGCCAAGGACGTGGCTTGCAGCGTGGAGATAGGCGAAGACCTTGTCGCGGCCCTCCTGCGGCGTGTGGACGACGGGCGAGTGGAACACTGCATATTCCGCAAGCAGATCGCGCAGCGCCTGCGGGTCGCCGCCGCCCTCCATATAGGCATGCCAAGCGGCGAGCCCCGGATGCGCGCTCATGCGAGATGCTCGGCGAAGAAGGCGCGGGTGCGGCTGTCCGCGAGCTGCGCACCCGCCTCGTCGCGGCGGTTGCCGCTCGTTGCGGCGAACCCATGGTCGAGGCCTTCGTAATCGTGGAGCGTGACCTTGGGGTTCGGATCGAGGCCGTCGTGCATCTTCGCCTGCGCTTCGGGCCCGACGAGATGGTCGGCGGTGGGTATATGGAGCATCAGCGGGTGCGCGATCGCGTGACTTTCGCCGAGCATCTGGTCGATCATGACGCCATAATAGCCGACCGAGGCGTTGATGTCGGTGCGTGCGGCGGTCATGTAGGCGAGGCGGCCGCCGAGGCAGAAGCCCACACACCCCACTTTGTTCGCACCTTGTGCGTGGAGCCAGCGGATCGCGGCTTCGATGTCCTTCACGCCGAGGTCGGCATCATATTGGCCGAAATAGCCGAACGCTTCCTGAAGCTCGGCCTCGACATCGGGATCGAGTTCGACGCCGGGGGCGAAGCGCCAGAAAAGGTCGGGCGCAATCGCGAGATACCCCTCAGCCGCCCAATCGTCGCACTTCTCTCGGATGCCGGCATTCACCCCGAAGATTTCGGGAATGACGATGATCGCCCGCGACGAATCGGCGTCGGGGCGCGCGACATAGGCCGGGATATTGCCTTCGCCGTCGAGCGCGGGGATGGTGATGTTCGTCGCGGACATGGGGAAGCTCCTGACTCTTGCCAATTGGGAGGGAAAGCGCGAAGCTAGCGGCCGTTACGGCGCGGCTCAAGCGCGTAAAGGGGCGAAAGGCACGGCGATGAAATTCAATATCGAGATCGACTGCACGCCGGAGGAAGCGCGGCGGCTTTTCGGGCTTCCCGACCTCGAGCCGCTGCACGATATCTACCTGAGCCGCGTCAAGGAGCTGATGGCCAAGGGAATCACCCCCGACATGGTGCAGCAGATGGTTAAGACCTGGGTCCCGATGGGCGGCAGCGGGCTCGAACTCGTCCAGTCGCTGCTCGGCCAGTTCGGGGGTGGGCTGATGGGCGGATCGTCGAAATCGAGCGACGACGACAAAGGCTCCAAGGGGCGCAAGAGCTGAGCCAGGATGCAGCGAGCGACACGATTTTCGCGCTGTCGAGCGGGACGCCGCCGGCAGCGATCGGTGTCGTGCGGATCAGCGGATCGCGGGCGGGGGAGGCGCTGACCGCGCTCGCCGGGCGGTTGCCCGCGCCGCGGCGGGCTTCGCTGGCGTCGCTGCAAGACGCGGCGGGCGCACCCCTCGATCGCGCGCTGCTCCTGTGGTTCCCGGGACCGACGACGGCGACGGGCGAGGATCTTGCCGAGCTGCATCTTCACGGCGGCCGCGCGGTGGTCGCCGCGGTCGCGGCGGCTTTGGCGGCGTTGCCGGGGCTGCGTCATGCCGAGCCCGGTGAGTTCACCCGCCGGGCTTTCCTGAACGGCCGGATCGATCTCGCGGAGGCCGAGGGACTCGCGGACCTGCTTGCGGCGGAGACCGAGAGCCAGCGGGTGCAGGCGCTCGCGCTGGCGAGCGGCCATGTGTCGCGCGCGGTTGCGGGGTGGCAGGATCGGCTGCTTGCGCTGATGGCGGGGGCGGAGGCCGAACTCAATTTTGCCGATGAGGATGATGTCGAAGTTTACGAAGGTGCCGCGCAGCGTTTGATCGCGGGAATGGCCACGTTGGGGGCCGAGCTTGGCGCATGGCTCGCGCGGCCGGCGGCGGAGGTGATTGCCGAGGGGCTGTCGGTGGTGATCGCGGGACCGCCCAACGCCGGAAAATCGACCCTTATCAATGCCTTGGCGCAGCGCGAGCTGGCGATCGTGTCGCCGGTCGAGGGGACGACGCGCGATGTGATCGAGACGCCGCTCGCGCTCGACGGGATCGCGATGCGCTTTTCGGACACGGCGGGGCTTCGCGCCGAGGGCGCCGACGCGATCGAGGCGATCGGGATCGACCGGGCGAAGGCGGCGGTCGAAGCCGCGGACATATTGCTGTGGCTGGGACCGCCGAAAGACGTCCCTGAGCATCCGCGCGCTATCCTGATCGCGGCGCAGGCCGATCGCTGGCGCGGCGACGCGGCGGCCGAGGCCGACGCCGCGCGATGCGATCTGACGCTGTCGGCAGCGACGGGCGAGGGGATGGACCGGCTCCACGCCTATATCGTCGAGATGGCGCGGACCCTGCTGCCGCGCGAGGGCGAGACGGCGCTGCGCCAGCGGCAGCGCGCGGCGCTTGCCGAGGCAAAACAATGGCTTGCGATCGAGCCGGGCACGCGCGAGGCTGGGGATTTGATCCTGATTGCCGAGCGGCTTCGGCTCGCGGCGGCGGCGCTCGACCGGATCACGGGGCGGGCGGGGGTCGAGGATATGCTCGACGCGCTGTTCGGGCGTTTCTGTATCGGGAAATGATGTTCCACGTGGAACACCGCATCGGTCGCAGCCCGGTAGATTCGCCGCGCGCATTGCGCTAAGGGCGCCGCAATCATGCAGGACTCAGCGAGTTTCGATGTCATCGTCGTCGGCGGTGGGCATGCCGGTACCGAGGCCGCCGCCGCCGCGGCGCGGCTCGGCGCGCGGGTGGCGCTCGTCAGTTTCGATCCGGCGCTGATCGGGACGATGTCGTGCAATCCCGCGATCGGCGGGCTCGGCAAGGGCCATCTGATGCGCGAGGTCGATGCGCTCGACGGCTGGATGGCGCGCGCCGCCGACTGCGCGGCGATCCATTACCGGATGCTCAACGCGTCGAAGGGCGCGGCGGTGCAGGGGCCGCGTATCCAGGCCGACCGCAAACGCTATCGCGATGCGATCCAGGCGCTGCTGGCGGCCGAAGATCGAATCACCGTGATTGCGGGCGAGGCGGCGGCGCTCAAACTGTCGGCGGATGCGACGCGCGTCGAAGGGCTCGAACTGGGCGATGGCTCGGCGCTGCGCGCGCGGGCGGTCGTCCTCGCGACGGGCACCTTCCTGGGCGGCAAGCTGTTCCGCGGCGAGGAGCGGATGGCGGGTGGACGCATCGGCGAGGCGGGGGCGCATCGTCTGGCCGAGCAGCTGCGAGCCGCCGATCTGCCGATGGCGCGGCTCAAGACCGGGACGCCGCCGCGGCTCGACGGGCGGACGATCGATTGGGCGCGGCTCGAGGAGCAGCCGTCGGACAGCGTCGAGGGCGCCGACTGGACCTGTTCCACGTGGAACAGTGCGCGGACGGTGCCGCAGATTTTCTGTGCGATCACGCGCACGAACGCCGAGACCCATGCGGTCATTGCGGCGAATCTCGACCGATCGCCGCTGTTCACGGGCGCGATCGGCGCGGCGGGGCCGCGCTATTGTCCGTCGATCGAGGACAAGATCCATCGCTTCGCCGACCGCGACGGGCATCAGGTGTTTCTCGAACCCGAGGGGCTCGATTCGCCCCTCGTCTATCCGAACGGCATTTCGACCTCGCTGCCCGCCGACGTCCAGCTCGCAATGCTGCGGACGATGGAAGGGCTCGAAGCGGTCGAAATGACGGTGCCGGGCTATGCCGTCGAATATGATCATATCGACCCGCGCACGCTCGACCGCACCTTGCAGGTGCGCGCCCTCGCCGGGCTGTGGTGCGCGGGGCAGATCAACGGCACGACCGGCTATGAGGAGGCCGCGGCGCAGGGGCTGGTCGCGGGGGCGAATGCGGCGCTGGCGGTGCAAGGGCGCGCGCCGATGATCCTCGACCGGAGCGAATCCTATATCGGGGTGATGGTCGATGATCTGGTGCTCCAGGGGGTGACCGAACCCTATCGCATGCTCACCGCGCGCGCCGAATATCGATTGCGGCTGCGCGCCGACAATGCCGCGACGCGGCTGACCCCGAAGGGAATCGCGATCGGGCTCGTCCAGCCCGCGACCGCCGCGCTGTTCGCGGCGCGGCAGGCGGAACGGAAGCGGGCGGAAGCGCTGCTCGCGGCGCCCGTTGCAAGTGCCGACTATGCGATGATCGGAATGGCGATCCCCGGCGACGGGGCGCAGCGCACGCGGGTCGAACTGCTTCGCTTTCCCGAGGTGAACATCGCCACGCTCAGGATGCTCGCGCCGGAGCTGGAAGGCATCGACGACAATATCCTGTCGGAACTCGCCGAGGATGCGCATTACGCGCCCTATATCGCGCGGCAGGAGGCCGAGTTCCGCTCGCTCGCGGCGAATGAGGCGATCATCCTCGACCGCGCGCTCGACTATGGCGCGATCGGCGGGCTGTCGCGCGAAATGGTCGAGCGGCTGAGCAAGGCGCGGCCCGAAACGCTGGGGCAGGCGGCGCGGATCGACGGGGTGACGCCGGCGGCGCTGACCGCGATTCTGGTACATAGCCGGCGGCGGGCGGCTTGAGGGAGCGGTTTACAAGATTGCCATGTCGGTGTGGGTTGGGAAGCGGACCCTCGTTACCCCGGACCCGTCGACGGGTGCAGGACAGGCTTGTCCTGGGCGCATGACGTCGACGCGGCGATCGATCCCGGATCAAGTCCGGGATGACGAAGAAGGAATGTCTGAAATGGGGTGGGGAGCGGACGTTGGATTTGCACGCGGTTATCCCCTCCCGCAAGCGGGAGGGGCAGCGAGGCTTGCGAGCTTGCTCGCTAGCCGCAGCGGGGTGGGCATCTGCAAGGTTGCTGGCCCACCCCCAACCCCTCCCGCCTGCGGGAGGGGAGACCAACGCCCGCAACCGGTCGCTAGCTGACGCTTCGGTGGAGCCGATCGGGGGGACTATCTTCACCACGGAGACATGACGATGTGGCGGCGGCAAAACTGCCCCTTGTGTCTTTGTTGGAGCTTTCAAAATCGCCCGCAAAGGCGCAAAGGCGCGAAGAAGAATGGCCCCGCTTGGCGGGATCAGTGAGAGAGCAACGTGGCGGACGCCGAAATACTGGACGATGAAGGCGGCGCGCGCGACTGGCTGGCGGGGGCGTTTGCGCCAACGGATGAGCAATGGGCGCGGCTCGAGCGCTTCGCCGCGATGCTGGTCATCGAGAATGAGCAGCAGAATCTGATCGCGGCGTCGACGATCCCGATCCTGTGGGTGCGGCATATCGCCGACAGCGCGCAACTGCTGGCGCTCGATGCGGGGGGCGAAGGACTGTGGATCGACCTGGGCAGCGGGCCCGGATTGCCGGGGCTGGTCGTCGCGATCCTGAGCGAACGGCCGATGCTGCTCGTCGAATCGCGCAAGCGGCGGTGCGATTTTCTGCGTGCGGTGGTGGCGGAGCTTGGTCTGGCGCATGTCGAGATTGCCGAGGCGCCACTCGAGCGCGTCGAGACGCGCCGTGCGGGCACGATCAGCGCGCGGGCGTTCGCGCCGCTCGACAGGCTGATCGACTTATCCGCGCGTTTTTCCACCGAATCGACGCGTTGGCTGCTGCCAAAGGGACGAAATGCGGTAAAGGAACTGGCGTCGCTGCCCCAGACATGGCAGAATCTGTTTCACGTGGAACATAGCCGCACCGACACCGACAGCCGCATCCTGGTGGGCCAGGGGCGCATCGTGCCGAAAAAGCGAGGAAAAGCATGATTCGTATCGCTGTGGCGAACCAGAAGGGCGGGGTCGGCAAGACGACGACGGCGATCAATCTGGCGACCGCGCTCGCGGCGACGGGATGGCGCACGCTGATCATCGACCTCGATCCGCAGGGCAATGCGTCGACCGGGCTGGGAATCACGCAGGCGCAGCGCGAGCTGTCGAGTTATGACCTGCTCCGCGCCGAGGCGACGGTTGCCGAATGCGCGGTGCATACCGCGGTACCGCGGCTCGACATCGTGCCGGCGACGGTCGACCTGTCGGGCGCCGAGATCGAGCTGATCGAATTCGCCGACCGGCTCCACCGGCTCGAACAGGCGCTGACCGGCGCCGAGGCGGGGCAGTGGGATATCTGCCTGATCGACTGCCCACCCTCGCTCGGCATGCTGACGCTCAATGCGCTGATCGCCGCCGAATCGCTGATCGTGCCGCTGCAGTGCGAGTTCTTCGCGCTCGAGGGCCTCAGCCAGCTGCTCACCACGGTCGAGCGCGTGCGCGGGCGTTTCAACCAGAAATTGTCGATCCTCGGCGTCGCGCTGACGATGTTCGACCGCCGCAACCGGCTGACCGACCAGGTCTCCGACGACGTGCGCGAGGTGCTGGGCCCGGTGGTGTTCCAGACCGTCATCCCGCGCAACGTCCGCCTGTCCGAAGCGCCGAGCCACGGCCTTCCGGCGCTGATCTATGACCATCGCTGTGCGGGGTCGGCGGCCTATATCGCGCTCGCCCGCGAGCTGATCGATCGCTTGCCCAACGTTCGCAAGGCAGCATAAATGTCTGAAAACGAAAAAGAAACTGGCGCGTCGGCGCCGCGCAAGCGCCCGTCGGGGCTGGGGCGCGGGCTGAACGCGCTGTTCGGCGATGCGGCGGTCGAGGCGCCGGTGCTGGCGACCCCGGGCGCCGCCGCGAAGGCCGCGCCGGTCGCCGCGGGCGATTCGGTTCAGCATGTATCGGTCGGCTCGATCCGTCCGCTGCCGAACCAGCCGCGGCGCCATTTCGACGAGGCGGCGATCGTCGAACTCGCCGATTCGATCAGCGCGCGCGGACTGCTGCAGCCGATCATCGTGCGTCAGGCGCCCGATGGGCAGGGATATCAGCTCGTGGCGGGCGAGCGGCGCTGGCGCGCGGCGCAGCGCGCGGGGTTGCACCAGATCCCGGCGCTCGTCCGCGATCTCGACGATGCCGCGACCTACGAGATCGCGCTGGTCGAGAATATCCAGCGGCAGGACCTGAACGCGATCGAAGAGGCGGGCGCCTATCGCCGGTTGATCGACGATTTCGGGCACAGCCAGGAAGCGCTCGCGAAACTGGTCGGCAAGTCGCGGAGCCATGTCGCGAACCTGATGCGCCTGCTCGACCTGCCGCAGGGCGTGCAGGCGCTGGTGAGCGACGGATCGCTGTCGATGGGGCATGCGCGCGCGCTGATCGGCGCCGATGACGCCGAGGCGATCGCGCGCAAGGTGGTGAAGGAAGGCCTGTCGGTGCGCGCGGTCGAGGCGCTGATCCGCGCCGACAGGGGCGGCGGGCGCAAGGCGGCGGTCGAGCCCGCGGCCGGGTCGGGGCGCGACCCCGATATCATGGCGGTCGAACGCCATCTGTCCGAGCTGCTGGGGATCGGCGTCGCGATCCAATATGCCGGCGGGGGGAAGGGCGCGCTGACGCTGAAATTCGCGTCGCTCGACCAGCTCGACATGATCTGCCAGCGGCTGAGCGGCGAATCGATCTGATTCGCGCGCAGACGGTCGAGCTGGACTCGGCCGGTTTTTGTTCGCCGCTTCCCTTAATTTGTCCCGGCGCGGGCCGTTAATAGCGCACAGGCGGTCCCCACGACTTGCCGATCTGTGGCCCAAGGCCTTGTTTTTGCTCGCTTGCATCCTGCAACGCGGGCCAAATCTCTATGTGCTGTTAACCATGGTTGTTGGGCAAAGCCTGAACGGGTGGCGCGTTAGACGGACCCTCGAATGGGGTGGGATTTCCATTCGAGTTTTCGACTGCACGTCATAGTTCAAGGGACCAAATCATATGCGCACCACTGAAATGAAGCGCGCCCTCGTCGGCGCCGCGATTGCTGCCCTCGCTTTCAACGCTTCGGCGGCGCAGGCGGCGACCACCACGGCGACGGCGAAGGCGCGTATCCTCGCGCCGCTCACCATCGCCAACACCAGCGACCTCGATTTCGGGACGATCGTCAGCGGCACCGGCGCGTCGACCGTCGCGGTGTCGTCGGCGGGCGCGGTCAGCTGCGGCACCGGCCTGACCTGCCTCGGCACGACCTCGGCGGCGAATTTCAACCTCGGCGGCACGAGCGGCGCCAATGTGACGATCAGCGTGCCGGGTTCGGTGAACCTGACCTCGGGCGCGAACAGCATGACCGCGACGCTCGCTTCGTCGGCGAGCAGCCTGGCGCTCGGCGCGAGCGGCGGCAGCTTCCAGGTCGGCGGCACGCTGAGCGTTGGCGCCAACCAGGCGGCGGGCAGCTATACGGGCACGTTCACCGTCACCGCCAACTATCAGTAAGATAACCGAACGGTGGGGGGACGGCGGGCTTCGGCTCGCCGGCCGAGATCGGCCGCCGGGGTACCAGCCCCC
>NZ_JAFMTR010000015.1 GCF_018682675.1 Sphingopyxis soli | reverse complement strand
ACACGGCAAAACAAGAATCTGGAGTGCCGGTTTTGATTCAATCAAAACCGAACGCACTCTAGGCGGCCTGTTTCGCGAGCTTCCCCAATCCCTTCGACAGCTGAAGCGCCCCGTTGAGCCGCGCGCCCGTGCTCGCCCAATCGCCGCTGATCGACAATTTGTTGTCGGGGCGGATGCGCGCGCGGCCCTTCAGCCGCTCGACATAGGCGATAAGGCCGGGGACGTTCGCGAAAGCGTCGCCGTGGAAGCTGACGAGCGCGCCCTTGGTGCCGACGTCGAGCTTGGCGATGCCCGCTGCCTTGGCGTTCGCCTTGATCTCCATCAGCTGGATCAGGTTCGCCGTCTCGGGCGGCAGCGGGCCGAAGCGGTCGATCATCTCGGCCGCGAAGGCGTCGAGCGCCGGGCGGTCCTCGGCTTCGTTGAGGCGGCGATAGAGCGCCATGCGCAGCGGCAGGTCGGGGACATAATCCTCGGGGATCAGGATCGGCGCATCGACCGTGATGACGGGCGACAGCGCCTCGCGTGGCGGCGCGGCGCCCATGCCCTCGGCCTTGGCGACCAAAATGGCCTCCTCGAGCATCGACTGATACAGCTCGAAGCCGACTTCGCGGATATGTCCCGACTGCTCGTCGCCGACGAGGTTGCCCGCGCCGCGGATGTCGAGGTCGTGGCTCGCCAGCTGGAAACCCGCGCCCAGCGTATCGAGATCGCCGAGCAGCTTGAGCCGCTTTTCGGCGGTGTCGGTGATCGCGCCGCCCTCGGGCGTCGTCAAATAGGCATAAGCGCGCGTCTTCGAGCGCCCGACACGGCCGCGGAGCTGATAGAGCTGCGCAAGCCCGAAGCGGTCGGCGCGATGGACGATCAACGTGTTGGCGCTCGGGATGTCGAGGCCGCTCTCGACGATCGTGGTCGACAGCAGGACATCATATTTGCGGTCATAGAAGGCGCTCATGCGATCCTCGACCTCGGTCGGCGTCATCTGGCCGTGCGCGACGACATATTTGATTTCGGGTACGCGGTTGCGCAGGAATTCCTCGATATCGGGCAGGTCCTTGATCCGCGGGACGACAAAGAAGCTCTGGCCGCCGCGATCATGTTCGCGCAGCAGCGCCTCGCGCATCACGACCGGATCCCACGGAGCGACATAGGTGCGGACCGCGAGACGGTCCACGGGAGGCGTCTGGATCACGCTGAGTTCGCGGAGACCCGACATCGCCATCTGGAGCGTGCGCGGGATCGGCGTCGCGGTCAGCGTCAGGACGTGGACGTCGGCCTTGAGTTGCTTCAGCCGTTCCTTGTGGACGACGCCGAAACGCTGTTCCTCGTCGACGATGACGAGGCCGAGGTTCCTGAACTCGACCGATTTCGCGATGACCGCATGGGTGCCGACGACGATGTCGATTTGCCCGCTGGCGAGGCCGTCGCGCGTCTTCTGCGCCTCGCCCGCCGGGACCAGCCGCGACAGGCGGCCGATGTTGACCGGGAAGCCTTTGAAGCGCTCGACGAAGTTCGTGTAATGCTGGCGCGCGAGCAGCGTCGTCGGCACGACCACCGCGACCTGCACGCCCGCCATCGCCGCGACGAAGGCGGCGCGGAGCGCAACCTCGGTCTTGCCGAAACCGACGTCGCCGCAGACGAGCCGGTCCATCGGGCGGCCCGACGCCATATCCTCCAGCACGTCGCCGATCGCGCGGTCCTGATCGTCGGTTTCCTGATAGGGGAAGCGGTCGGCGAAGGCAGGGTAGGCGGCATCCTGCGCCAGCACTTCGCCGGGCCGGAGCGCGCGCTGCGCCGCGGTCGCGAGCAGTTCGCCCGCGATCTCGCGGATGCGCTCCTTCATCCTCGCCTTGCGGCGTTGCCAGGCCTCGCCGCCGAGCTTGTCGAGCGCGACACCGTCGCTCTCGCCGCCGTAGCGCGAGAGGACGTCGAGATTCTCGACCGGAACGTAGAGCTTGTCGCCGCCCGCGTAAGTCAGCGCGACGCAGTCGTGCGGGCTGTTGCCGACCGGGATCGAGGTCAGTCCCTCGTAGCGCCCGATGCCATGGTCGAGATGGACGACGAGGTCGCCGACGCTGAGCGTCGCGAGCTCGGCGAGGAAGGCGTCGGCGCTCTTGCGGCGTTTCTGACGGCGGACGAGGCGCTCGCCGAGGATATCCTGCTCGGTGAGCAGGCTGATCGCGTCGCTCGCGAACCCATGATCGAGCGGCAGGACGATGAGTGCGACATTGTTCCCCTCCCGCAGGCGGGAGGGGTTAGGGGTGGGCGCGAGCGCAGCGAGCTCATTGATGTCGCCAGGCCCACCCCCGGCCCCTTCCGCCTGCGGGAGGGGAGAAGCCAGGCCCAGCGCTTCCTGCCACGTCTCGGCCTGAACCAGTCCGGTCACCCCATGGTCGCGGAGCAGCCCCGACAATCGCTCGCGCGCACCGCCCGAATAGCTGGCGATGATCGTCCTGCGGCCCTTACGGCGCTCGTCCGACAGATGGTCGGCGACCTTGTCATAGACGTTGAGATCGGCGGTGCGCTCGGGGGTGAAGTCGCGCGCCGCAAAGGTTTCGAGGTCGATCACCGACGCCGACGGCGGGACGTCGAAGGGCGAGACGACATGGATCGGCCGCGCGCGCTCGGCTGCGGCCCACTCGTTCGAGGTCAGGTAGAGCGTTTCGGGCGCGAGCGGGCGATAGCTTCCGGCCTGTTCGCGCTCGGCGGCGACGCGGTTCGCATGATAGTCGGTGATCGCGTCGAAGCGCGTCTCGGCGGTCGCGTCGGTGCGGTGGCCGCGCAGCACCGGGGTCGCAGGATCGATATGGTCGAACAGGGTTGCCAGCCGCTCTTCGAACAGCGGCAGCCAATGGTCCATGCCCGCCTGTCGGCGGCCTTCGCTGACCGCCTGATAGAGCGGATCGCCGGTCGCCTGCGCGCCGAAAATTTCGCGGTAGCTCGAGCGGAAGCGCTTGATCGTACTCTCGTCGAGCAGGGTCTCGGCGGCAGGGAGCAGTTGCAGCGCCTTGGCGGGACCCAGGCTGCGCTGGTCGGCGGGGTCAAAGCGGCGGATGCTTTCGATCTCGTCGCCGAAGAAATCGACGCGAAGGCCGGTCTCCTCGCCCGCCGGGAACAGGTCGAGCAGGCTGCCGCGCACGGCAAACTCGCCCTGATCGGCGACGGTATCGACGCGGTTGAAACCGTTCGAGACGAGCAGCTCGGCAAGCGCATCGCGGTCGATCCGCTGTCCTGCGGCGAGCGTCGTCGCGAGCTGGCGGATGCGGAAGGGGGTGAGCGTGCGCTGGGTGAGTGCGGCGACGGTGGTCAGGATCAACTCGCCGCGCTTCGGCGCCGCCTGCAGGGCGGAAAGCGTCGCGAGCCGGTCGGCGCTGACCCGCATCGACGGTCCGGCGCGGTCGTAGGGCAGGCAGTCCCATGCTGGAAAGCGATGGACGATCAGGTCGGGCGCAAAGAAAGGCGCCGCATCGGCGACCGCCTGCATCGCGGCATCGTCGGTCGCGACATAGACGAGCCGCTTGTCGCTGGCGCGCGCGAGGTCGGCGAGCAGCAGCGGCAGGAAGCCGTCGGCCGCGCGCGCGAGCGTCAACGGCGCCTCGGCGCGCGCGATCGCGGCAAAAATGTCGGCGGCAGCGATGGTCATGGCAGCGGGATATAGTCCAGCCGCCGCATCGCCGCGATCAGATCGGGCTTGTCGAGATGCGCGGGCGGCGCGGCGGTGCCGAGCGCCCAAGCCATGATATCGACATCGTCCTCTTCGACCACCAGCTCGAACCATGCGAGTTCGGTTTCGCCCCATGCTGGCGAATAGCGGTCGAAAAAGCCGCCGATCATATAGTCGGCCTCGCGCGTGCCGCGATGCCAGGCGCGGAATTTCAGGCGTTTCAGGCGGTCGGTCATCTATTTCTCTTTCCCTTCTCCCTTGACGGGAGAAGGATACGAAGCCTTGGCGCAAAGCGCCTAGGCGAAGTTGGATGAGGGTGAGCGCTCGCATGGCGAGCGCGCGCTTGCTTTGCAAGCGCTACCCCTCTCCCGCTGCGACTAACGAGCAAGCTCGTAAGTCTCGCTGCCCTCTCCCGCAAGGGGAGAGGGGGTGTAACTTTGCGCTGTCAACGTTAGACATGATGATCCATGCGACCCGAGATACTCAATCCGCTCTTTGCCGCGCTGACCGACCTCAAGGGCGTCGGGCCGCAGCTTGCCAAGCCGCTGACGCGGCTCGGGCTCGAACGCGTGGTCGATGTGCTGTTCCATCTGCCGACCGGGCTGATCTCGCGCTTGCCGGTCGACCGGCTCGATCAGGCGCAGGCGGGGCAGACGATCATCGTCGAACTGACCGCGCAAGATTATCGGCCCGGCCGGTCCCCGCGCGCGCCCTTCGGGGTCGAGGCGTTCGACAGCGCTGGCGATCATGTGCGGCTCGTCTATTTCGGGCGGACGTCGGGGCTGGCACGGAAATTGTTCCCGCTCGGCGAGAAGCGCCGCGTGTCGGGGCGGCTCGATCTTTATGGCGACATGCGCCAGATCGTGCATCCCGACCATGTCGCCGAGCCCGGCGGCGAGGCAGGGATCGCGGTCCATGAGCCCGTCTATCCGCTGACCGAGGGGCTGACCAACGCGCGGCTGTCGCAGCTCGCCGCGGTGGCGCTCGAACGACGACCCGAGCTCGCCGAATGGATCGACGCGCCGCTGCTCGCGAACCGAAGCTGGCCCGCCTGGCGCGAAGCGATCGAGCGCGCGCACGCGAGCCCGCGCGACGAAGCGGCGCGCGACCGCCTGGCCTATGACGAGATTTTCGCGAGCCAGGTCGCGCTGATGCTGATCCGGCATGGGCTCCGGAACCGGCGGGGCAGGGCGATACGCGGCGATGGCCGGCTGACCGATGCCCTGCAGCTGCCGTTCGGGCTGACCGGGGCGCAGGAGCGCGTCGGGCGCGAGATCGCCAGCGACATGGCGCAGGACACGCCGATGCTGCGGATGCTGCAGGGCGATGTCGGATCGGGCAAGACGCTCGTCGCGCTGCGCGCGATGCTGGCGGCGGTCGAGGCGGGGACGCAGGCGGCGCTGCTCGCCCCGACCGAAATCCTCGCGCGCCAGCATTATTCGACCTTGCAGCGGATGCTCGGCGGGCTGCCGGTGAACCTCGCGATCCTGACCGGGCGCGACAAGGGCAGGGTGCGCGAATCGACGCTGATGGGGCTGGCCGACGGCAGCATCGACATCCTCGTCGGCACCCACGCGATCTTCCAGCAGGCGGTGACCTACAAGGATCTGGCCCTTGTCGTGGTCGACGAACAGCATCGCTTCGGCGTCGCGCAGCGGCTGATGCTGACCCAAAAGGCGGCGCGGCCGCCGCACTTGCTGGTGATGACCGCCACCCCGATCCCGCGGACGCTGCAACTCGCCAATCATGGCGAGATGGACGTGTCGCAGATCGACGAGATGCCGCCCGGACGCACCCCGGTCGATACGCGCGTCATCTCGCTCGACCGGCTCGACGATGTCATCGACGGCCTCGACCGGCACCTTGCGACCGGCGCGCAGGCCTATTGGGTCTGCCCGCTCGTCGCCGAAAGCGAGGGAAGCGAGCTGGCAGCGGCCGAGGAGCGTGCCGCGCTGCTCCGCGCGCGGCTCGGCGACCAGCGCGTCGGGCTGGTCCACGGGCGGATGAAAGGGCCAGAGAAGGATGACGTCATGGCGCGCTTCCAGGCGGGCGAGATCGGCGTTCTGGTCGCGACGACGGTGATCGAGGTCGGGGTCGATGTGCCCGCCGCCAGCCTGATGATCGTCGAACATGCGGAGAATTTCGGGCTGGCCCAGCTCCACCAGTTGCGCGGCCGCGTCGGGCGCGGCGCGGCGAAGTCGGTGTGCCTGCTGCTGCGCTCGCAAAATCTCTCGGAAACCGCGCGCGAGCGGCTCGCGCTGATGCGCGATACGAACGACGGCTTCGTCATCGCCGAGAAGGATCTGGAACTGCGCGGCGGCGGCGAACTGCTGGGTCTCAAGCAGTCGGGCGATGCCGACTATCGCGTGGCGACCCCCGAACAACTGGTGCGGCTGCTGCCGGTGGCGCACGACGATGCGCGGCTGTTCGTCGAGCGCGACGGCGGCATCGAGGGGGCAAGAGGCGAGGCGGTGCGCCTCTGCCTCTATCTGTTCGAGCGCGACGCCGCGGTGCCGCTGCTCAGGAGTGGCTAGTTGACGTCGCCGCGCGCACCCATGGCGCGGATCATCGGCAGATAATCCTCGGCGGCGATCGATTTTTCGAACTGCACACCGGCCTTGCCGCCGAGCGACCAGATGACCTTCGCCGCGACGCGGCCGATGATCGGCATCCGGTACACGACGAGGTCGCCGGGTTCGAGCCCGCGTTCGAAACGCATCAGCAAACCGTCGGCGCTGATGTTGACGCAGGTGCACATTTCCTGCCGCCCGTCGGGCAGCACGAAGGGAAGGCGGCAATAGACGTCGCTACGCGGCGCAATCCGCTGGTCGAGGCCGACATAGTGGGCCTTGCTGGTATCGATCTTACGCATACGTCCCGGACCTTTGTGGTTTGCCATGGACGTTCTACGCGAATGCTGAAGAATCGGTAAACGACATCGGCGCGGTCATCGCGTCACCAGCCCGTGTTTCTTGGCACCGAGGCTCAGTGGAACCGGGTCGTTTGCGGGCTCGATCCGGTGATGCGGATCGCGGACCACGACCCCGTCGACCTTGACCGCGCCCTCGTCGAGTTTGCGCCGGGCTTCCTTGTTCGAAACCGCGAAGCCCAACTCGCGCAGCGCGTCGACGATGGTGATGCCGTCGGCGGGGGCCACGACCTGCGGCAGATCGCCACCAATATGGCCCTTTTCAAAGGTTTGCGTCGCCGTTTCGGCGGCAACGCGCGCCGCCTCCGCGCCGCGGCACATCGCCGTCGCTTCGTTCGCGAGGATCTTCTTCGCCTCGTTGATTTCGGCACCCTCGAGCGCTTCCAGCCGCGCGATCTCGTCGAGCGGCAGGTCGGTGAACAGCTTCAGGAACCGACCCACGTCGCGGTCGTCGCAATTGCGCCAATATTGCCAGTAATCGAAATGGGGCAGCTGTCCCATATTGAGCCACACGGCACCCGAAGCAGTTTTGCCCATTTTGGTCCCCGCGGCGGTCGTGAGCAGCGGAGTCGTCAAACCATAAAGCTCGGCGCCATCCATGCGGCGGCCGAGTTCCATGCCGTTGACGATATTCCCCCACTGGTCCGACCCGCCCATCTGGAGCCGCACGCCGCGTTCCTTCGCCAGGTGCCGGAAGTCGTAGCCCTGCAGGATCATATAGTTGAATTCGAGGAAGGTCATCGGCTGTTCGCGGTCCAGCCGCAGCTTGACCGAATCGAAGGTCAGCATCCGGTTGATCGTGAAATGCGTGCCCACTTCGCGCAGCAATTCGATATAGCCCAGCTTGCCGAGCCAGTCCTGATTGTCGACCATCACCGCGTCGGTCGGTCCGTCGCCGAAGGTCAGGAACTGCTGGAAGATGCCGAAGATCGAAGCGATGTTCGCGGCGATCGTCTCGTCCGACAGCATCTTGCGGCTCTCGTCGCGGCCCGTGGGGTCGCCGATGCGCGTGGTGCCGCCGCCCATCAGCACGACGGGCTTGTGCCCGGTCTGCTGCAGGCGGCGCAGCATCATGATCTGGACGAGGCTGCCGACATGCAGGCTGGGCGCGGTCGCGTCGAAGCCGATATATCCGGGGACGATCTGCTTCGCGGCAAGGGCGTCGAGCCCTTCGGCGTCGGTCATCTGGTGGATATAGCCCCGCTCGTCGAGCAGGCGCAGCAGGTCGGATTTGTAGTTCGTCATGGTGGGCGGGCGCTTAGCATGGCGTTGCGGCAAACCCAACTGGTTCATGTTTCCATTATCGTCACCCCGGACTTGATCCGGGGTCCCGCTTCCTAAAGAAGGGTGAATGGCCCCCGGATCAAGTCCGGGGTGACGAAGAGGGATTGCTTTCGGCAAGCTCGGGATGAACGGAGAAGGGTTGAATGTCGGGCTATTCCAGCGAACAGCGCGAACTGATTTGCCACCCCGACACGCCGGCCCGGGCGGTGCGTTCGATCGCGGTCGAGGTCGACCTGTCGTTCGAGGAGGGCTTTGCCCTGCGCTTCATCGTCGAGGGCGAGATCGGGGCGATCGTGCTGCCGCAGGGCGAGGGCGAGTTGGTGATCGCCGACAGCGGCACCGACGGCCTGTGGCAGGGCACCTGCTTCGAGGCTTTCCTGACCGAGGAGGGGCAGCCCGACTATACCGAGTTCAACTATGCTCCCGACGGACGCTGGGCCTGTTACCAGTTCGACGATTATCGCTCGCTGCTGCGCGCCGACGATCTCGCGCCGTGGATGATGGAAGTCGAGCGCGAGGTCGGCCGCTATACCCTGCGCGTCGAGCCCGGCATCTTTCCCGACACCGGATCGAAGCTCGCGCTCGCCGCGGTGATCGAGGAAGTCGACGGCACCAAAAGCTATTGGGCGCTCCGGCATCCGCCGGGAAAGCCCGACTTCCATCATCCCGATTGCTTTGCGCTGACGCTTGAGGCACGCGGGCGGGCATGACGACCCTCTTCGGCATCGACCGCCTGCTCGCCGCCCCCGCGCTTCGCGCGCCGCTCCAGGGCAAGCGCGTTGCGCTGCTCGCGCATCCCGCCTCGGTCACCGCCGACCTCACCCACAGCGTTGACGCCCTCGTCGCGGCGGGAATCGACGTCACCGCGGTGTTCGGGCCGCAGCATGGCGTGCGCGGCGACCTTCAGGACAATATGATGGAGTCGCCCGACTTCACCGATCCGACTTACGGCATGCCGGTGTTCAGCCTCTATGGCGAGGTGCGGCGGCCGTCGGGGCAGTCGATGCACACCTTCGACGTGATGCTCGTCGACCTGCAGGATCTGGGCTGCCGCATCTACACCTATGTGACGACCCTGCTCTACGTCCTCGAAGCCGCCGCCGAGCATGGCAAGGCGGTATGGGTGCTCGACCGGCCCAACCCGGCTGGCCGTCCCGTCGAGGGCACGCGGCTGCGCGAAGGCTGGGAGAGCTTCGTCGGTGCCGGGCCGATGGTGATGCGCCACGGGCTCACGATGGGCGAGATGGGCCGATGGTTCATCCGCCACTTCAACCTCGACGTCGACTATCGCGTGATCGAGATGACGGGCTGGGAACCCGAAGGGCCGGGCTTCGGCTGGCCGGCGGAGCGGGTGTGGATCAACCCGAGTCCGAACGCGGCGAACCTCAACATGGCGCGCGCCTATGCGGGCACGGTGATGGTCGAGGGCGCGACGCTCAGCGAAGGCCGCGGCACGACGCGCCCGCTCGAACTGTTCGGGGCGCCCGATATCGATGCCAAGGCGGTGATCGCCGAAATGCACCGCCTCGCGCCTCAATGGCTCGCTGGCTGCAAGCTGCGCGATATCTGGTTCGAGCCGACCTTTCACAAGCATATGAAGCAGCTCAACAACGGCATTCACATCCATGCCGAGGGTGCGTGGTACGATCATGCGGCGTTCCGGCCGTGGCGCGTGCAGGCGCTGGGCTTCAAGGCGATCCGTTCGCTTTACCCCGACTATCCGATCTGGCGCGGCAAGGATTTCAAATATGAATATACCGACGATGTGCTCGCGATCGACGTGATCAACGGCGGGCCGGGCCTGCGCTTATGGGTCGACGACGCGGGCGCGGCGCCGGGCGATCTGGACGCGCTCGCGCTGCCCGACGAGGCGGGGTGGCGCGATGAGATCGCGGACCTGCTCATCTACCGATAGGGGAATGGCTATGCACCGGCGGCAATTTCTGGGGGCGGCGGCGCTCGGCGGGTTGGCGGCGGGATTGCCCGCATCGGCGTTCGCAGCCGATACCGCAGGCCTTCCCAATCTCGCCGCGAAAGCCGTGCCCATCGGCAACGCCGAGCGCAGGGCGCGGATCGCCAAGGCGAAAGAATTGATGCGCACCCACGACGTCGGCGCGCTGCTGATCGAGCCCGGATCGAGCCTTGTCTATTTCACCGGGGTCGAATGGTGGCGGAGCGAGCGGCTGACCGCCGCGGTGCTGACGCGCGAGGGCGAGGTGGCGATCGTCACGCCTTTCTTCGAGGAGCCGTCGGTGCGCGAGAGCCTGGGCATCGAGGCCGAGGTGCTGACGTGGAACGAGGACGAGAATCCGCTCGCTGCCGTCGCCGGATGGCTGGGCAAGCGCGGGCTCGCGAAGGGGCGGATCGCGGTCGAGGAGACGGTGCGCTATTTCGCCGTCGACGGCCTGCAAAGCGCGATGCCGGGCGCGCGGATCGTCAACGGCGCGCCGGTCGTGCGCGGGTGCCGGATGCACAAGTCGGCCGCCGAGATCGCGCTGATGCAGATCGCCGCCGACATCACCGTCGCCGCCTATCGCCACACCGCGCCGCGGATCGAGGCGGGGATGACCCCCGCCGACATCGGCGCGATCATGAAGGCTGCGACCACGGCGCTCGGCGGACGCAGCGAATTCGAGCTGATCCTGCTTGGCGAGGCGAGCGCCTATCCGCACGGGTCGGGCAAGCCGCAGGCGGTGAAGGACGGCGAGGTCGTGCTGATGGACTGCGGCGCGACGGTGCACGGCTATCAATCCGATATTTCGCGCACCTTCGTCTATGACAGGGCGAACGCGCGCCAGCGTCAGGTATGGGACCAGATGCGCAAGGGGCAGGACGTCGCCTTCGCCGCGGCGAAGCTCGGCACGCCGGCGGGCGCAGTCGACGACGCGGTGCGCGCCTATTATCAAAGCCTTGGCTGGGGTCCGGGGTACAAGCTGCCCGGCACGTCGCATCGGACGGGCCACGGCATCGGGCTCGACGGGCACGAGCCGGTCAACCTCGTCCCTGGCGAAACGACGAAGCTGGCGCCGGGCATGTGCTTCTCGAACGAGCCGGGGATCTACATTCCGGGCGAATTCGGCATCCGCCTCGAGGATTGTTTCTACATGACCGACGGCGGCCCCAAATGGTTCAGCGAGCCGCCGTCCTCGATCGATCGGCCCTTCGCTTAGACGTGGACCGAGACCCACGCGATCAAGGTAGCAGCCGGGATAAGCAGCGCCTGTGCCAGCACCGTGCCCGCGAGGCGGCTCAGCGAGATGAAGGTGATCGCGCGGCGGAAATCGGCCTCGTCGACCTTCCCCTCGACCGCGTCGTCGGTCATCACCGATAGCTGCGGGTCGATGAACGCGAACAGAAGGATGGTCGCGAAGCCGTTGATCAGCGCCGACAGTTGCGAGGCGGTGACGCGGAATTCGGGGGCGAGATAGCCGGCATAGAGCGAGGCCACGACGCCGACCGCGATCAGCGATTGCGCCAGGCAGTTGGCGATCAGCACGCCCCAACCGATCCCCTTCGGCATCGTCCACGCTTTCAGGTGCGACAGGCTGGGAATGGTCAGCGACTGGCGGAGGGTGCGAAGACCGCCCGGGCTGATCGCCTTCATCGCGAGCTTCGTCGTCGATCGGTTGTTCTGGTACCAGCCGATCGCCGCCGCGAACATGCGCTGGCCGGTGGGAACCAGCAGGATACCGATCAAGGTCGCGACGCTCGCGGCGGCCAGAACCAGTTGCATGTCGACGAACAGCGAGGCGCCGCTGCCCGCGTGGATGCGCGTTTCGATCCGCTTTGCGAGGAACGGACCCAAAAAGCTGTTCGAGGTGCGCGAGAATAGCACGAGGATGTTGAACAGCGCGAACGACATCGCGATGCGCCGCGTACGGACGCCGGCGATGCGCGCGGCATAGGCGAGCGCGCCGATCAGGTTGATGAAGCCGGTCAGCAGCAGGATGGTGACGAGGGGGAGGTCGATCATGGGGGGCCTAATTCCGCGGACTTTAGATAATCCGTTCGCATCGAGCGAAGTCGAGATGCCCATCGTCAGCGCACGCCTTCCGGGTGTCTCGACTTCGCTCGACACGAACGGAAATAGGGGATCGGTTTGCAATCGTCACGGCCAAAGTTGGCCGCGCCGTCAATGCTTGCGCGTCAACTCGCGCATCGCATCGTCGAGGCCCGCGAGGGTCAGCGGGTACATGCGGTCGTTCATCAGCTGTTTGATCAACTTCACCGACTGGGTGTAACCCCAATGCGCCTCGGGCACCGGGTTGAGCCACACCGCGGCCGGATAGACATGCGTCAGACGCTGGATCCAGACCGCGCCCGATTCCTCGTTGAAATGTTCGACGCTGCCGCCCGGGTGGGTGATTTCATAGGCGCTCATCGACGCGTCGCCGACGAAAATCAGCTTATAGTCGTGGCCATATTTGTGGAGGATGTCCCACATCTGGTGGCGCTCGGACCAGCGGCGCTTGTTGTCCTTCCACACGCCTTCATAGGGGCAGTTGTGGAAATAGAAGAACTCGAGATTCTTGAATTCGCTCGTCGCGGCGCTGAACAGTTCCTCGCACAGCTTGACGAACGGGTCCATCGACCCGCCGACGTCGAGAAACAGCAGCAGCTTCACCGCATTGCGCCGCTCGGGACGCATCCGGATATCGAGCCAGCCCTGGCGCGCGGTCCCGTCGATCGTGCCCGGAATGTCGAGTTCGTCGGCGGCGCCCTCGCGCGCGAATTTGCGCAGGCGGCGGAGCGCGATCTTGATGTTGCGGGTGCCGAGTTCCTTGGTGTTGTCGAGATTCTGGAACTCGCGCTTCTCCCAGACCTTGAGCGCACGCTTGTGCTTGCTCTCGCCGCCGATCCGCACACCCTCGGGGTTATAGCCCGAATTGCCATAGGGGCTGGTGCCGCCGGTGCCGATCCACTTGTTGCCGCCTTGATGGCGCTTCTGCTGTTCCTCGAGCCGCTTCTTCAGCGTCTCCATGATCTCGTCCCAGTCGCCGAGCGACTTGATCGCCTCCATTTCCTCGGGCGTCAGATATTTCTCGGCGACCGCCTTCAGCCATTCCTCGGGCACATCGACGGGGTTCTGGCCATAATCGGTGAGCAGGCCCTTGAAGACCTTGTTGAAGACCTGATCGAAGCGGTCGAGCTGCCCCTCGTCCTTCACATAGATCGAGCGGCTGAGATAATAGAACTGCTCGGGCGTCCGGTCGATCACCTCGCGGTCGAGCGCCTCCAGCAGCAGCAGATGCTCTTTCAGGCTGGCGGGAATGCCCGCGGCCCGAAGTTCGTCGAGGAAGCCCAGAAGCATGAGCGCAGGCGTATCGCGTTCACGGCGCGCGCGCAATCACTTTACGTGAACGTAAAGCAGATTGCCAAGAGGTGCGGGACGGCTTTCGCCGATGACGCGTTTCGACCGAAATAAGCCGTCGCCCCCGCGCAGGCGGGGGCCGCTGTCGGTTTACG
>NZ_JAFMTR010000014.1 GCF_018682675.1 Sphingopyxis soli | reverse complement strand
ACCGCCTTCGGCGGTCCCCCTCCCCGCAAGCGGGGAGGATCTTGGGGCAACAACCGGTCGAAAGCCGACATTCCTCGGCCCCGCCCCCACCGCCCCGCTTGCACACCCCCGCGCATCCGCTAAAGACCGCGCATGGATCAAATCGTCATTCGCGGTGGCCAGCGACTCAAGGGCCGTATCCCCATCTCCGGCGCCAAGAATGCCGCCCTGACCTTGCTACCCTGCGCGTTGCTCACCGACGAGCCGCTGACCTTGCGCAACCTGCCGCGCCTCGCCGACGTCGACGGCTTCGGCCACCTGCTCAACCAGCTTGGTTGCTCGACGACGATCGAGGGCTCGCGGCCCGAAGATTTCGGCCGCGTAATGACGGCGCGCGCGACCACCCTGACCTCGACCGTCGCCCCGTATGACATCGTCCGCAAGATGCGCGCGTCGATCCTCGTGCTGGGGCCGTTGCTCGCGCGCGCGGGCGAGGCAACGGTGTCGCTTCCCGGCGGCTGCGCGATCGGCAACCGCCCGATCGACCTGCATCTGAAAGCCCTCGAAGCCTTCGGCGCCGAGATCGAGCTTGCCTCCGGCTATGTAAAGGCCGTCGCGCCCGGCGGACGGCTCAAGGGCGGCAAGTTCACCTTCCCCGTCGTGTCGGTCGGCGCAACCGAAAATGCCGTCATGGCGGCGGTGCTCGCCGACGGCACCTGCGTCCTCGAAAATGCGGCGCGCGAGCCCGAGATCGTCGACCTCTGCAACTGCCTTGTCGCGATGGGCGCGCATATCGACGGCATCGGTACCGAGACGTTGACGATCGAGGGCGTCGACCGCCTCCACGGCGCGACCTACCGCGTGATGGCCGACCGCATCGAGGCGGGCAGCTATGCCTGCGCCGCCGTCATCACGCAGGGCGATGTCGAGCTGGTCGGCGCGAAGGCGGACGAGATGGAAGCCACGCTCACCGCGCTCCGCGAAGCGGGCGCGACGGTCGAGGCGACCAAGGGCGGGATCCGCGTCGCGATGGACGGCCGCGCCGAACCGGTCACGCTGTCGACCGCACCCTACCCCGGCTTCGCGACCGACATGCAGGCGCAGTTCATGGCGATGGCGACGCTCGGCACCGGCGCATCGCTGTTCACCGAGACCATTTTCGAGAACCGCTACATGCATGTTCCGGAGCTGGCGCGCATGGGCTGCGACATCCAGGTCAAGGGCCGCACCGCGATCGTCCGCGGCGTCGATCGTCTGATCGGCGCGCCGGTGATGGCGACCGACCTCCGCGCCTCGATGAGCCTGATCATCGCGGGTCTCGCGGCCGAGGGCCAGACCGAGGTCAACCGCGTCTATCACCTCGACCGCGGCTATGAGCGGCTCGAGGAGAAGCTGCAGGCGGTCGGCGCCGATATCGAACGGATCAGCGCGGGCTAATCCGCGTCGACGGGCACCGACACCATGTTGCCGCTGACTGACGGCCGCTGGGGCCGTTTCGCGACCGCAATCACCAGGCCGATCAACGCCACGACGCCGCCCGCGATCGACAGCGGTGCCCAGCGATAGCCCTCGAACACCGTCGAAAACCCCATCGCGATGATCGGGATCAGCACGCTCGACCACGCGGCCTGCCCCGGCCCGACCGCACGGATGACGTTGAAATAGAGAGGAAAAGTCACCGCGCTGGCAATGATGCCCAGATAGAGTATGCCGCCCAGATAGACGCCCGTCTTCTCGACGACCGGCGGCCCGGTCGTGATCCACGCATAGCTGCCGTCGGCGAGCGCCCCGAAAAGCATCGCCCATGCAATCATCACGACCATCGATTGCGCCCGTGCGATGCCGGTCCCCTGCATCACATTGGCGGTCGACGCGCTCATCACACCGGCCAGCGTCAGCAGCGTCCCCATGATCACCTCGTCCGCCCCCAAAGCCGCGGCGCGATATTCGTGCAGGATCATCAGCGCGACGCCGACGATCGCAATCCCCGCACCGGCAAGGAAGCGGCGTTCGAGCGGCGTCTTCAGAAACAAGCGCCCGAGCAAGGTGTTCGGCACGATCAGCAGCGCGAACAGCACTGCGACCAGCCCCGAGGTGATATGCTGTTCGGCGCGATAGACGAAGTTGAAGTTGAAGGCGAATTGCGCCAGCCCGAGGACCGCGGCAAAGGCCATCGCACGCGGCTCCAGCCACACTGGCTCGCGCCGCATCGCCGCAAAGGCGAACATCGCCGCCCCGGCGACCGCGAAGCGATAGGTCACCGACCAGCTCGGCGGCACGACTCCCAACTGCCCCTTGATCACGATCCACGTCGATCCCCAGATCAATGTGACCAGCGCGAAGGGCAGAAAGACGCGTGGCGAAAGCAGCGTCGTCGGCTGCGCGCTCATAGCCCGGCGATGGCTGCCGCCAGCGGCGCGACCGCAGCGGCATCCTGATCCCAGCTCACGACAAGGCGGATCGCGCCGTCGCCCCAGTCATAGAAATCGAAACCCTGCGCGCGAAGGTCCGCCGCCTCTTCGGCGCTGATCCGCACGAACAGCTCGTTCGCCTCGACCGGATGCATCAGCCGAGGACCGCACGCCGCCGCGAGCGCGGCCGCGCCGGCGTTCGCGGCGCGCGCGTTGGCAAGCCAGAGATCGTCCTTCAGCATCGCGCGGATCTGCGCCGCGACGAAACGGCCCTTGCTCAACAGATGTCCGCCGCGTTTCTTGAGTTCGCGCACCCCTGCGCCGCCGCTGCCGCCGAAGAAGACCAGCGCCTCGGCCATCATCGCGCCATTTTTGGTGAAGCCGAACGACAGCGCATCGACCCCCGCGCGCCAGGTGACGTCGGCGGGCGAGCAGCCGAGGAACGCCACCGCATTGGCGAAGCGCGCACCATCCATGTGCAGCTTCATCCCGCTCGCCCTGGCGACCTCGCTGATCGCGCCGATTTCGCTCGCACGCCAGGCGAGGCCATATTCGGTCGCGTTGGTGATGCTGATCGCGGCGGGCTGAACCTGATGGACGTCTTTGCGGATACCCGCGATCCGTTTCCTCAGCGCCTCGGCATCGATCTTCGCTCCCGCGCCGGGCAGCGTCATCAACTGCGCACCGCCCGAATAGAAAGTCGGAGCGCCGCACTCGTCGACCTCGATATGCGCTTCCTCGTAACAGAGGATACCCTGCCAAGGCCGCACGAAATGCGCCAGGATGATGCTGTTCGCGGCCGTCCCGGTCGCGATCCATACGACCTCGCAGTCGGTTTCGAACAGGTCGGAAAAGGCCGCATCGAGCGACTGGCTGAGCGCATCGCCGTCATAGGCGGTGTCGACATGATTGGCGGCGGCCAGAGCCTCCATCACCGCGGGGTGGACGGTGGCGGCATTGTCGGAAAAGAAGCGGAGCGCGGTCATGCCGCGCCCTTAGCGCAGGAATCGCGATCGCGCTAACGCGTTAATATTTTGGGGCTCGTCCGCCGGATCGAGCGGATCGTCCTCCCACTTCCCGCATTCGACCGTCGCGCCGATGTTCCGCATAAGCGGTGGAGTCGGCCGAGGTGCGCTTTGCCGCGCGGCTCGCAGAAGGATCAGCGGTCGCGTTTCGCCAGCAGCTTCAGGCGCAGCGCGTTCAATTTGATGAAGCCCGCCGCATCCTTCTGGTCATAGGCGCCGGCATCGTCCTCGAAGGTCACATGGCGTTCGCTGTAGAGGCTGTTCGGCGACTTGCGGCCGACGACGCTGGCGTTGCCCTTGTAGAGCTTCAGGCGCACGGTGCCGCTGACCTTTTCCTGGCTGAGGTCGATCGCCGCCTGGAGCATCTCGCGCTCGGGCGCGAACCAGAAGCCGTTGTAGATGAGCTCGGCATATTTCGGCATCAGCTCGTCCTTGAGGTGCGCCGCGCCGCGGTCGAGCGTGATGCTTTCGATGCCGCGGTGGGCACGCGCATAAATTTCGCCGCCCGGGGTCTCGTACATGCCGCGCGACTTCATGCCGACGAAGCGGTTCTCGACAAGGTCGAGACGGCCGATGCCGTGCTTGCGGCCAAGATCGTTGAGCGCGGCCAGCAGCGTCGCGGGCGACATCGCCTGCCCGTTGAGCGCGACGCCGTCACCGCGCTCGAAATCGATCGTGATATATTCGGGCGTGTCGGGCGCATCCTCGGGATTGACGGTGCGCGAATAGACATAATCGGGGGTCTCGTCCCACGGGTTTTCGAGCACTTTGCCCTCCGACGAGGTGTGCAGCAGGTTCGCGTCGGTCGAGAACGGGCTTTCGCCGCGCTTGTCCTTGGGCACCGGAATCTGGTTCTTCTCGGCAAAGTCGATCAGCGCGGTACGGCTGGTCAGGTCCCATTCGCGCCACGGCGCGATCACCTTGATATCGGGGTTGAGCGCATAAGCGCTCAGCTCGAAGCGCACCTGGTCGTTGCCCTTGCCCGTCGCGCCGTGCGCGACCGCGTCGGCGCCGACTTCCTTCGCGATCTCGACCAGCCGCTTCGAAATCAGCGGGCGCGCGATCGAGGTGCCGAGCAGATAATCGCCTTCATAGCGGGCGTTGGCGCGCATCATCGGAAAGACGAAGTCGCGGACGAACTCTTCGCGCAGGTCGTCGATGAAGATATGCTCGGGCCTGATCCCCATCAGCTCGGCCTTGGCGCGCGCGGGCTCCAGCTCCTCGCCCTGCCCGAGGTCGGCGGTGAAGGTCACCACCTCGCAGCCATAGGTGACCTGCAGCCACTTCAGGATCACGCTGGTATCGAGGCCGCCCGAATAGGCGAGGACGACGCGCTTGAAGGACTCGGACATGATGGCACCTTTGGCGAGGGAAAGACGCGGGCGCGGCTAGCAGTACGCCGCCGAAGGCGCAACCGGCTTGGCGGCCGCGGACGAACAGAATAGGCTCTCGCAAAGGGAGAGGAGCAATGGGCAAGACCGAGATCAAGACCAAAGCCACCGAGATCAGCGTAGCCGACTTCATTGCCGCGCTCCCCGACGCGCGGCGCCGCGAAGAGGCGCCGGTCGTCGACGCGATGTACCGCCTCGTGACGGGTCTCGACCCGAAGATGTGGGGGCCGTCGATCATCGGCTATGGCAGCTACGACTATCAATATGACAGCGGCCATTCGGGGACGATGTGCCGCGCCGGCTTTTCGCCGCGTAAGGCCGCGATCACGCTCTATCTGATGGAAGATTACGGCGACCGGCAGGCCGAAGCCGACGCGCTGTTCGCGGCGCTCGGCAAGCACAAGACCAGCAAGGTCTGTCTCTACATCAACAAGCTCGCCGACGTTGATCCGGCGGTTCTCGAACGGCTCGTCGAGTTGAGCTGGGACGTAATGAACGAGCGCTATCCGACGTAGCGCCCTTCCGCCTCGCCCATATAGTCGCGCGTCAGCGGCAGCGCGTGGCGGCTGCGCGCGAATTGTATCTGGTAATTGCCCATGCCGCCGCTTTCGAACGCCGCGGTCGCGCCGGCGAGATAGAAGCACCACATGCGGAAAAAGCGCGCGCCCATCATCGCCACGATCGCGGCCTCGTGCGCCAGCGTGTTGGCGTACCATTGGCGCAGGGTCAGCGCATAATGCAGCCGCAGCGTTTCGATGTCGGTCGCGATCAGCCGACTTTTCTCGCTCGCCGCGAGCGTCTCGCTGAGCGCGGGGATATAACCGCCGGGGAAGATATATTTGCGCGTGAAGGCGTCGGTGGCGCCCGGCTTTCCAAACCGCCCGATCGTGTGGAGCAGCATCACGCCGTCGGCGGTGAGCAGGTTTGCGCAGGCGCGAAAGAAGGTGGCGAAATTTGCCGCGCCGACATGCTCGAACATGCCGACCGAAACGATGCGGTCGAACCCGCCGGTCTCGCGCGCCGCAAGGTCGCGATAATCGATCAACTCGAAGCGAACCCGGTCGGCAACCCCCGCCTCTTCGGCGCGCTGCCGCGCGAGCTCGAGCTGTTCGGTCGACAGGGTGATCCCCAGTATCTCGACCGCTTCCAATTTCGCGAGCGTGATCGCCATCCCGCCCCAGCCGCAGCCGATGTCGAGGATCCGCTGGCCCGGCCGCAGCGCGAGTTTCGCAGCGATATGTGCCTTCTTGGCCTCCTGCGCCTCGTCGAGCGTCATGCCCTCGCGCGGCCAATAGGCGCAGCTATATTGCATGTCGCGGTCGAGGAAGAGGCGGTAGAGATCGTTGCCGATGTCGTAATGATGCGCGACATTCGCGCGCGACTGGCGCTGCCGGTTGATCGAGCCGAGCCGCGTCTTCACCCAGTCGCCCCATTGGCCGAGGCGCGTCTTGTCCTTGAGCTTCGCGCCGCGATCCCATGGCGTGTTCATGCGGAGCAGGCCGATCAGGCCCATGATGTCGCCCTCGGCAATTTCCATTTCGCCGTCCATGAAGGCCTCGCCCGCGCCGAGCCGCGGGTCGAGGATCACGCGCCGCATCGCGCGGCGCGTCGCAAAGCGGACGCTGACTTCGGGAAAGCCCGGCGCGGGCGCGCCGAAGGTCTCGGCCCCGCCGTCGGGGTCGATGACGGTCAGCCTGCCGCGATGGATAACGCGCGAAAGAAACGGGCTGAGTATGGACAAAAGTGCGACCTCATCATCATTGCATCTGCCGCCCCGCTATCCCCTAGATACCGGCATACCATTCATAATCAATGCGATCTTCCCAGAAACCGCCCTTGCCCGCCCCGATATGGTCGAGACTGGCGACCGCTTCGATCCCGGTCAGATATTTCGCATGCTTGTAGCCGAGCTGCCGTTCGATCCTGAGGCGCAGCGGCGCGCCGTTGGCGATCGGCAGCACCGCGCCGTTCATCGCCCAGGCCAGGATCGTCTGCGGGTGGAGCGCATCGACCATGTCGCAGCTTTCATAATAAAGCGCGTCGTCGATCCGGTCGGCGCAGCGGAACACGATGTAACGCGCGCGGTCCTTCACCCCCGCCGCCTCAAGGATGCGGCGGAGCTGCGGCCCCGTCCACTCGCCGATCGCGCTCCACCCCTCGACGCAGTCGTGGCGGGTGATCTGCGTGCGCTGCGGCATCGCGCGGATGTCGGCCATCGACAGCGACAGCGGCCGCGCGACGAGGCCCGACACGGCAATGCGCCAATCGGCGAAGCGGGTCGCGGCGTGGGCGGCATAGGCTGCGCCATCCGGCAGCTTCGTGCCGTTCGAGCGGAACACCGGCGACAGGTCGGCGCGGGTGAATTCGCGCGCCAGCGCATCGCGGTCCATCAGCGCACGCTGGCTGGCGCGGTTCATCTCCTCGCCCATCGACAATATCTTGCGCACCGCCGGCGCCTCGCTGATCGCGTCGCAACCCGACAGCAGCGGCAACGCGCCCGCCGCCGCGACGAGCCCGCCCGCGCGTGCGATCAGCTGGCGGCGCGGCAGCAGGACGCCGCTCATGCCTCGCTCTCCCTCTCGGGCGGCAGCGTGAACCAGCCACCGATCATCGAGCGCACCTCGTTGATCGGCCCCGCGAGGATCACCATCAGGATATGCACGAGAAAGAAGAGGACGAGCAACCACGCCGCAATGAAATGGATCGAACGCGCCGACTGGCGCCCGCCGAACAGGTCGAGCAGCCATGGCCATGCCGCATCCATTCCCGGCGACATGGTGAGCCCGGTGAAGATCATCAGCGGCAACAGGCCGAAAATCACCCCGATATAACTGAGCTTTTGCAGGATATTGTATCGCGCCGCCGCCTCGCCCCGCGGAAAGCGCAGCCGCGCATGATCCTTGATGTCGTCCCAGATGTGCCGCGGCGACCATTCGGCGCGGCGGACGTGCAAATCTCTTCGGACGTGCCCGCCAAGCAGGCTCCAGACCATGTAGAGCGCCAGACCGGCCGATAGCACCCAAGCGAAGAACAGGTGCCAGCGCCTTCCGGCCGCGAGGTCGTAGCTGGTGGGGATCGTGGCCCAGCCCGGAAAAGCCCACGTCTTTTCCTCGCCTTCGGCATCGGTCCAGCGGCCGAGCACGCCGGTCGTCTCGATCCGCGTCTCGCCGAAGCGGACATAGCCGGTGTCGGCGGTCGCCCCGATCGCGAACCACGCCCGATCGGGGTTCGCGCCATATTGCCCCCAGTAAAGCCGTGGATGCGCGTTGAAGATCATCAGCCCGCTCATCAGCATGACGAGCAGAGTCACCGCATTCACCCAATGCCAGATGCGCGTCGGCAGCCGGTGGCGATAGACGCGCACCGGCGCGGGCTTTTCCGGGACCGGCGCCGGGGGAACGTCGGGGGAGTCAGCTTCGGCCATATCCCTCTTTCGCTCCTTCGCCCGGTTCGGTTACGCGGTCGCCTCCGCCTTATATTCCTCGCGATAGCGATTGCGCAAAGTCACTTTGTCGATCTTTTCGCTGCCAAGCTTCGGCAAAGCCTCGTTCGACATCCAGATCCGGCACGGCACCTTGTACGGGGCGAGGCGCGCATTGAGGAACGCGGTCAACGCGTCGGCGGTCAATTCGCTGCCGGGCTTCGTCCAAACGACCGCGCCGACGCATTCGCCGAGCCGCTCGTCGGGCAAACCGAAAACCGCGCATTCATTGACCTCGGCATGTTCGTAGATTGCGGCTTCGACCTCCTGGCAGCTGATATTCTCGCCGCCGCGGATGATGATGTCCTTCTTGCGGTCGACGATGAACAGATAGCCATCCTCGTCGAGGTAACCGAGGTCGCCCGAACGGAAATAGCCATTGTCGAAGAAGGCCGCCTTCGTCGCGGCCTCATTGTTCCAATAGCCCTCGAAGTTGCACACCGATCGCATGCAAACCTCGCCGACGCTACCCTGCGGCAGTTCGTTCCCCAGCTCGTCGAGGATCGCCAGATCGACGAGCGGCTTCGACGCCGGGCCGGTCGACAGCGGTTTTTCGACATAATTCTCGTTGATGATGCCGCAACCGACGGCATTGGTTTCGGTCAGGCCATAGCCGAGCAGCGGCTTGGCATCGCCCATCTCCGACGCGAGTCGGCGGACATGCTCGGGCGGGCGCGGCGCGCCGCCGCCGGCATAGCTCTTGCAGGTCGACAGGTCGTAATTCTTGCGGTTCGGACTGACGAGAATTTCATAGCTCATCAGCGGCACACCGACGAAATAATTGCATTTCTCGTCCTGGATCAGCCGCATCGCCTCGTCGGCGTTCCACTTCGGCATGAGCACCAGTTTGCGCCCGAGCGCGAAACTCTGGAGGAACACCGGGATTTCGGCGGTGACGTGGAACAGCGGCGTGCAGATCAGGGTGGCGGGCTGGATATCCGACATCTGCCCGTCCTCGGTCAGCAGGTGCACGATGCTCGCGGTCTGCGTCACATAGTTGAAGATCGCCTGCACCACCGCCTCGTGGCGTGAATAGGCGCCCTTCGACTGGCCGGTCGAGCCCGAGGTAAAGAGGATCGTCGCCAGCTCCTGCCCGGTCAGCACCGGCAGCGCGGTCTCGGCGCTGCCGCCCGCTGCCAGCGGCGCGATCGCTTCGTCGATCGGCTTCGTGATGTCGAGCGCAACGACCTTGGCGCCATGGCTGACGCCCGGCTCGGCGAGTCGCGCGGCGCGCTGCGCGTCGGCGATCACGAGCTTCGCCTCGGCATCGTCGATTCCCGCCGCGAGCTCGCCGCCCTGCCACCAGCCGTTGAGCAGGGTCGCACAGCCGCCCGCGAGCAGGATGCCGATATAGGCGACGCACCACGCGTTGGCGTTGCGCATGGCAAGGCCGACGCGGTCGCCACGCTGGACGCCGTGGCCGTCGATCAGGCCAGCCGCGACCTTGCGCGCCGCGGCATAGACCTGCTTGAAGCTCAGCCGCTCGTCGCCCTCTACCAGAAAGGTCGCATCGCCGTGCATCGCGCTGAAATAGGCGACATAATCGGCAAGGTTCGTCGGCGCGTTGGTGATGAACGGCAGCTGGCGGCCGAAGCGTTCGACGGAACCCACCTGGATCGGACCGCCCGGCCCCGTGATCAGATTATACGCGGATTCCAGGCGCAGATCGAGCGCGGAAGGCATGGGGCATCTCTCCTCTTGGTCTCGCTCGCCTTACCCCCTATGGGGAAGGCCTCTCCTGGGGAAGGACAGCGCGACTATATGTTTCTTTTTGCAACCTTAGCCGAAGCGACGCAATATCTTAACTTCCATGACCTGATGGGCGAGCATAGCGAGGTCGCTTTCAGCGTCTTCGGATGGCCGATCCGCTGGTACGCGCTCGCCTATCTGGCGGGCATTTTCCTCGGCTATTGGTATCTGCTGAAGCTGATCGCGCAGCCGGGCGCCCCGATGGCGCGGCGCCACGCCGACGACATGATCTTCTATGCCATGCTCGGGATCATCCTTGGCGGCCGCCTCGGCTATGTGCTGTTCTACAATCTCGAATCCTATCTGAAACAACCGGTCGAGATCTTCAAATTGTGGGACGGCGGCATGTCGCTGCACGGCGGCGTGCTCGGCGTACTTGCTGCGATCTGGTATGTGACGCGTAAGGAAAAGCTCAGCTTCCTGCGCTTCTGCGACTATATCGCTTGCGTCATTCCCTTCGGCCTCTTCCTCGGCCGCCTCGCCAATTTCGTGAATGGGGAGCTGTGGGGCCGCGTGACGGCGGTGCCATGGGCGATTATCTTTCCGCGCGGCGGCCTTGAACCGCGCCACCCGAGCCAGCTCTATGAAGCGGGACTCGAGGGGATCGTGATGATGGCGGTCCTCGCCTTCTTCTTCTGGCGCACCGACGCGCGGTACAAGCCGGGGTTCCTTGTCGGCCTCGCCTCGCTCATCTACGGCCTCAGCCGCTTCACGGTCGAATTTTTCCGCGAACCCGACGTCCAGCGCCAGTGGGTGGTCGATGCGACCGGCCTGTCGATGGGCCAGTGGCTGACGGTGCCGATGATCGTGATCGGGCTCTGGCTCATCGCGACCGCGAAGCGCCGGCGCCAGCGGGTCGAGCCGGTCGCCGGACCCGATGCCGTTGCCTGACGGCCCGCCCGCTCCCGACCAATTGCTAAAGGATATCGCCGCCGCGCGGCCGATGACGATCGCCGACTTTATGGCGGCCGCCAACGCGCATTATTATGCGACGCGCGATCCGCTCGGGCGAACGGGCGATTTCACCACCGCGCCCGAAATCAGCCAGATGTTCGGCGAGCTGGTCGGTATCTGGATCGCCGACCTGTGGAGCCGCGCGGGTGGCCCACCCTTCCGATATGTCGAACTCGGCCCCGGCCGCGGTACGCTCGCCGCCGATGCGCTCCGGGCGGCGTCGCGTTTCGGCTGCGTGCCGGTGGGCGTCGATCTCGTCGAAACCAGCCCGACGCTGCGCGCGGCACAATCGGCACGCCTCCCGCAAGCCGAGCATCATGACGAAATAGACGCGCTCCCCGACGACGCGCCGCTGGTCATCGTCGCCAACGAATTTTTCGATGCGCTGCCGATCCACCAATATGTGCGGACCGCCGACGGCTGGCGCGAGCGAATGGTCGGGCGGCGCGATGGCAGGCTCGCGCCGAGAGCCGGCGAAACCCCGGCCGGCGACGCGATTCCCGCCGTCCTGCGTGACCGGCCCGAGGGGACGATCGTCGAGACGGCGCCGGTCTCGGCGGCGATCATGCAGCGCTGCGCCTACCGCATCGCGCGACGGGGCGGCGCGATGCTTGCGATCGACTATGGCTATGCCGGCCCCGCCGCGGGCGACACGCTGCAGGCGGTGAAGGCCCACAAATTTGCCGATCCCTTCGTCGATCCCGGCGAGGCCGACCTCACCGCGCATGTCGATTTCACCACCCTTGCCGACGCAGCACGACCGGCGGGCGTCACAATCAGCCGCCTTGCGACGCAGGGCGACTGGCTGAGGCGTCTCGGCATCGACGCGCGGCTGACGTCGCTCACCGCGGCCGCCCCCGACCGCGCCGCCGAACTCGAAAGCCAGCGCGACCGCCTTGTCGAGCCCGGCGAAATGGGCGAACTCTTCAAGCTGATCGCGATCACCGCGCCCGGCTGGCCCGCACCCGCAGGATTTTCAGGAGACCCCGTATGACCGCCATCGCCCTGGCGAAACCCGAGGACGCCGAAGCGATCGCCATGTTCGCGAACGGCTCCTTTACCGATACCTTCGGGCATATCTACGACCCCGCCGACCTGTCGGCCTTCCTTGCCGATTGGAATCCTCCGGAGCGCGTCCGCGCGCAGATCGGGGATGCCGGGCACGGCATCGCGCTGGTGCGCGACGATGCGGGCGCAATCCTCGGCTTTATCAAGATGGGCCCGGTCGAATTCGATCTGCCGCCCGAGCAGCCGACCGACGACGCCGTCGAACTCCACCAGCTTTACGTCGCCGAAGCCGCGAAGGGCACCGGCGTCGCGGCGGCGCTGATGGAATGGGGCATCGCCTGGGCGCGCGAGCGTGCGTCGATCCTCTATCTCTCCGTGTTCACCGAGAATCACCGCGCGCAGGCCTTTTACCGTCGCTACGGCTTCTACGACGTCGGGCGGAACGCCTTCCGCGTCGGCAACCATATCGACGAAGATCGCTTCTTCAGGCTCGACCTGTGAGCGCGCCCTTCGTCGCCGCGCCGATGCTCGCGAATGTGCCGCACGGCTTCTTCGGGCGGCGGGGCGGCGTATCGTCGGGCGATCTCGCCTCGCTCAATTGCGGCCTCGGCTCGGGCGACGACCCGGCGCTGATCGCCGAGAACCGCCATCGCGCCGCCGAAGCGGTGCTGCCCGGCGCGGCGCTCGCCGGCCTCTATCAGGTCCATGGCAACCGCTGCGTCATCGTCGACGACAGCACCGACCTTGCCGCGCGGCCCGAGGCCGACGCACTCGCGACGCGAACCCCCGGTATCCTCCTCGGCATATTGACCGCCGATTGCGTCCCCGTCCTCTTCGCCGACACCGAGGCCGGGGTCATCGGTGCGGCGCACGCGGGGTGGAAGGGCGCGATCGCCGGGGTGAGCGATGCGACGCTCGCCGCGATGGAAGGCCTCGGCGCGAGCCGCGCGAACATCGCGGTCGCGATCGGCCCCTGCATCGGACGCGCCTCCTACGAGGTCGACGAGGGCTTCGTGCAGCGCTTTCTCGCCGACGACCCCGCGAACGAACGCTTCTTTGCTGCGGGAAAGCCCGGCCATGCGATGTTCGACATCGCCGCCTATGTCGCTGCGCGCCTGGCTGCGGCGGGGGTCAGCCGAATTGCCATCGGCGGGCAGGATACCTACGCCGAAGAGGCGGATTATTTCAGCTATCGCCGCGCGTGCCATCGAGGCGAAAACAGCTACGGCCGCCAGATATCGCTGATCGGCTTGAGGTAATTCTTCGTCACCCCGGACTTGATCCGGGGTCCAGCTTCATCGAAGACGGGGGGTGCCGGATCAAGTCCGGCATGACGAACGAAGGATGGCGGGAGACAAGACGGATGAAGGCCTTGGCGATCCCGCGCAAACGGCTCGTATCGATCATCGGCGGATCGGCAGGGAATCTCGTCGAATGGTACGACTGGTTCGCCTACGCCGCCTTCGCCATCTATTTCGCCCCCGTCTTCTTCCCGAAGGCCGACCCGACCGCGCAGCTCCTCAGCACCGCCGCGATCTTTGCGGTCGGCTTCGTCATGCGCCCGATCGGCGCGTGGGTGATGGGGCGCTTCGCCGACACGCGCGGGCGCAAGGCGGGGCTGTCATTGTCGGTCGCGCTGATGTTCAGCGGCTCGATGCTGATCGCCGTCGCGCCGACCTATGCCGCCGCCGGCCTGCTCGGCCCGACGACGTTGCTCGTCGCGCGAATGCTGCAGGGCCTGTCGCTCGGCGGCGAATATGGCGCCAGCGCGACCTATCTCTCCGAAATGGCGCCCAAGGATCACCGCGGCTTCTGGGCGAGCTTCCAATATATGACGCTGATCGGCGGCCAGCTCAGCGCGATCTTCGTCGCGGTGATCTTGCAGGCCTTTCTGACCGAAGCCGAACTCACCGCATGGGGATGGCGCATCCCCTTCGTGATCGGCGCTTTCCTCGCGCTCGCGGTGTATCTCCTGCGCCGCAACCTCGCCGAGACGCCGTCGTTCGAAAATCAGGCGGCCGACCGCCCCGTCTCGACCGCGAAGCTGCTGTGGAAGGAGCATCGGCGCGAAAGCATCCTCGTCGGCATGTTGTCGGCGGGCGGCGGGCTCGCGGCCTATACCTACACCAGCTATATGCAGAAATATCTGTTCAACACCGTCGGCTTCGACAAGGCGACCGCGACCTATATCATCGCGGTCGCGCTGATCTGGTTCACGCTGATGCAGCCCGTCTTCGGCGCGCTCGCCGATCGCTTCGGGCGCAAGCCGATGCTGCTCCTCTTCGGGATCGGCGGCGCGATCGTCGCGGCGCCGACCTTCCTGACGCTCGAAACCGTCGCCTCGCCCGTCGTTGCGACATTGCTGATCCTCATCCCCCTGACCTTCCAGGCGGGCTACACCGCGAACAACGCGCTGGTGAAGGCCGAGCTGTTTCCGGCGCATATCCGCGGCCTTGGCGTCGCGCTGCCCTATGCGATCGGCAACGCGATCTTCGGCGGCAC
Organism: Sphingopyxis soli; assembly: GCF_018682675.1. Classification (GTDB taxonomy): domain Bacteria; phylum Pseudomonadota; class Alphaproteobacteria; order Sphingomonadales; family Sphingomonadaceae; genus Sphingopyxis; species Sphingopyxis soli. The sequence goes on along the minus strand of NZ_JAFMTR010000014.1, from coordinate 14,061 downwards.
CGTCGAAATGATCGCGCTCGCGCTGAAAGGCGCGGGGATCGAATGGGCGTTCTATTTCTATGTCGCAGCAGTCATCGGCATGGCCGGCGTCGCGACGCTGTTGCTTCCCGAAACGAAAGAGCGCAGCCTGATCGTCGAGGATTGACGGAAAAGGGACGAACGACCGGCGCAATATAGTTTCAAATGAAACCGGCGCTGCTATAGGCGGGGCAATCTCAAAGGAGCATCCCATGGCCATGCGCGGCACACCCAAGACGAACAGCAAGAAAATCGGCGACAAGGAGCTGAGCCCGGCAACGCTGATGATGGGACTCGGCTATGACCCCGTGCTCTCCGAAGGCTCGCTGAAGCCGCCGATTTTCCTGACCTCGACCTTCGCCTTCGAAAGCGCCGCCGCGGGCAAGCGCTTCTTCGAACATATCACCGGCAAGCGCGAAGGCCCGGCCGACGGCCTCGTCTATTCGCGCTTCAACGGCCCCAACCAGGAAATTCTCGAGGACCGCCTCGCGGTCTGGGACGGTGCCGACGACAGCCTCGTCTTTTCCAGCGGCATGTCGGCGATCGCGACCCTGCTCCTCGCGCTCGTGAACCAGAATGACGTGATCGTCCATTCGGGTCCGCTCTATGCTGCGACCGAAACGCTGATCGCGCGCATCCTGTCGCGCTTCGGCGTCAGCTTCCTCGATTTCCCGGCCGGCGCGACCCGCGAAGAGATCGACGCGATCCTCGACCGCGCGAAGGCGCTCGCCACCGAAAAGGGCGGCAAGGTCGCGCTCGTCTATCTCGAAAGCCCGGCGAACCCGACCAACGCGCTCGTCGATGTCGAGGCCGTCCGCGCCGCGCGCGACGCCGCTTTCCCCGGCGAGCATAAGCCCGCGATCGCGATCGACAACACCTTCCTCGGCCCGCTGTGGCAGCAGCCGCTGAAGCAGGGCGCAGAACTGGTCGTTTACAGCCTCACCAAATATGCCGGCGGCCATTCGGACCTCGTCGCGGGCGGCGTCTCGGGCGACCAGCATCTGATCAACGCGATCCGCCCGATGCGCAACACGATCGGCACGATCTGCGACCCCAACACCGCGTGGATGCTGCTCCGCAGCCTCGAAACGCTCGAACTCCGCATGAGCCGCGCGGGCGAGAATGCGCTGAAGGTCTGCACCTTCCTCCGCGATCATCCGAAGGTCGAGGGGCTCGGCTATCTCGGCTTCATCAGCGATGCGCGGCAGAAGGATATTTACGACCGCCACTGTTCGGGCGCGGGGTCGACCTTCTCGCTCTTCATCAAGGGCGGCGAAGCCGAGAGCTTCCGCTTTCTCGACGCGCTCAAGATCGCGAAGCTCGCGGTCAGCCTCGGCGGCACCGAGACGCTGGCGAGCCACCCCGCGGCCATGACGCACCTGTCGGTTCCCGACGAGCGCAAGAAGGCGCTGGGCATCACCGATAATCTGGTGCGCGTGTCGATCGGCATCGAGGACGCCGAAGACCTGATCGCCGACTTCGCGCAGGCGCTGGACGCGGTCTAACGATCGCGCCGCGCGCGCCAGTCGACCACCTGCCACCCCATTTTCGGCGCGAGCAGCTTCAGCTTGCGCGACGGCGTCGTCGCGACCGCCTCGTCGGCGAAATGCAGCATCGGATGATCGGAGACATGATCCGAATAGGCGCGGATATGTGCCTGATCGCGCGTGATGTCATTGTCGGCGAGCCAATCCGAAATGCGCGCAAATTTCGCGTCGCCATAGCAATTGTCGCCCGCAAGCCGCGCATGGATATGATCGGCGCCATCGGGCTCGTCGAGCCGCGTCGCGAGCACATCGTCGATCCCCAGCCGCCGCGCGATGGCGTCGACATAGAGATGGAACGACGCCGTCGCGAGCAGCAGCCGGTATCCCTCCTCGCGGTCGGCGGCGATCTGCTCGAGCGCCGCCGCGTGCACCCCTCGCCCGATCACCTGATCGGCATAGCTTTCGGCGAGCGGGGCGATCTCGTCACGGCTGAACCGCTTGCCGACGAGCAGGCGCAGGTTGATCGCCTTCAGCCGCGACCGGTCGATCAGCCGCAGCGAATAGGCCGCGCCCGCCAGCGCGACCAGCGGCAGCAGCAGCAGGCGCCACTGTTGGCGCCGGCGCACAACATGCATCAGGAATCCGCTGTAAGTCCCTGAACGCGTTATCGTTCGGTCCATGTCGTACATCGCCACGCGATGGCGGTAATCGGTCGGAACGGGCGGCGTCGGAACATCCATGCCCGGTCCATAGGACGCCGCGCGCCGACGGCCAAGCGGCATCGGATTCGCTTGCCGTCGCGGGGCAAATAAGACAATGTCCCCCGCGAGATGGTGGCCAGGGCGGACTTCGAACATGACGACGGCGCCGATGGCGCTGCGGTCCGCTTCACGGGTCGGCTGACGCTGGCGCGCCTTGGCGATGTCCCCGCGCGCCTCGACGAACTCGGCCCGATCGCGACGATCGACCTCTCCGCAATCGAACGAATCGACACCGTCGGCGCATGGATCGTCACCCGCACCGTCAACGAACATGGCGCGAAGGTCATCGGGGCGAGCCCCGAAGCGCACCGGCTGCTGGAAGCGCTGCGCGAGGACAAGAGCGAATATGCCGTCCACCGCGACCGCCGTTCGCCGATCGAGCGGATGCTCGAACAGGTCGGCACGGCCACCCTTGCCATCTGGCACGAACTGCTCGGCATCGTCGGCTTCTTCGGCGCGATGATCATCGCGCTCGGCATCCAGATCCGCGCCCGCCGCCGCCTGCGGTGGAATGCCGTCGTCACACGCTTTCAGGCCGTCGGCGTCGACGCGCTGCCGATCATCGGGCTGATGAGCTTCCTGATCGGTATCGTCATCGCGCAGCAGGGCGCGGTGCAACTCGAACAATTCGGGCTGGAGGTGTTCACGATCAACCTCGTCGGGCGCGCCTCGCTCCGCGAACTTGGCCTCTTGATGACCGCGATCATGGTCGCCGGCCGCTCGGGGTCGGCCTTCGCCGCCCAGATCGGCACGATGAAACTGACCGAAGAGGTCGACGCGATGCGCACCATCGGCGTCTCGCCGATGGAGGCGATCGTGCTGCCGCGCGTCGCGGCGTCGACGATCACCATGCCGCTGCTCGGCTTCTACGCCAGCATCTGCGCGATCATCGGCGGCGGCGTCTTCTGCTGGGTCGGGCTGGAAATCCCGCCGCTGACTTATGTGCAGCGGCTGCGCGAGATCATCCCGATGCACGATTTCTACATCATGCTGATCAAGGCGCCGGTGTTCGGCATCCTGATCGGTGTCACCGGCTGTTACGAAGGTATGCAGGTGCGCCAGAATGCCGAGGAGGTCGGCCGCCGCACCACATCGGCGGTCGTCGCCGCCATTTTCCTCGTCATCGTTCTCGATGCCTTTTTCGCCGTCTTCTTCTCCTCGCTGGGGTGGAATTGATGAGCGAAGAGGTTCAGGCCGAGATCCGGGAAGAGCTTGCCGCCGCCGAGGCGGTGCGCCCCGAAACGTTCGAATTTGCGATCCGCATCCGCGGCCTCCGGAACCAGTTCGGCGACGCGGTGATCCACGACAATCTCGACCTCGACGTCCGCTCGGGCGAGATACTGGGCGTCGTCGGCGGGTCGGGCACCGGCAAGTCGGTGCTGCTGCGTTCGATCGTCGGGCTCCAGATTCCCGCCGAGGGCGAGATCGAAGTCTATGGCAAGACGCTCGACACGATCGCCGACGAAGAGGAATCGCGCGACCTTCGCCGCCGCTGGGGCGTGATGTTCCAGGGCGGCGCGCTCTTCTCGACGCTCAGCGTCGCCGAGAATATCCAGGTGCCGCTGCGCGAATATTATCCGCGCCTCGACCAGAAACTGCTCGACGAGATCGCCGCATACAAGGTCGCGATGGTCGGCTTGCCCCCCGACGCCGGCCCCAAATTTCCCGCGGAGCTGTCGGGCGGGATGGTGAAGCGCGCCGGCCTCGCCCGCGCGCTCGCGCTCGATCCGGCCCTGCTCTTTCTCGACGAGCCCACCGCCGGTCTCGACCCGATCGGCGCCGCCAAGTTCGACGAACTCATCCGCGGCCTTGCCGACACGATGGGCCTCACCGTCTTCCTCATCACCCACGACCTGGATACGCTCTATGCGACGTGCGACCGCGTCGCGGTGCTCGCCGAAAAACGCGTCATCGCAGTCGGCACGATTCCCGAACTGCTTGCCACCGAGCATCCGTGGATACAGGAATATTTCAACGGCCCGCGCGGCCGCGCCGCCTCGAGCTGCAACCAGACCCAGGATAGGAAGAGCTGATGGAAACGCGGTCGAACAATGTGCTGGTCGGGGCCTTCGTCCTGCTCTTCACGCTCGCCCTCGCCGGCTTCGTCGTCTGGCTCGCCAACGACAGCGGCGGCGCCAAGCGCGAATATGACATCTTCTTCAAGCAGTCGGTCGATGGCCTTAACAAGGGCGCGCAGGTGCAATTCTCGGGCGTCCCCGCGGGCCAGGTGCGGGCAATCGCGCTGTGGCCCGACGATCCGCAATTCGTCCGCGTCCGCATCGAGGTGAACGAGGGCGTGCCGATCCTGCAAGGCACCACCGCCGCACTGGAAGGCGTCGGCTTCACCGGCGTCTCGCAGATCTCGCTCGACGGCGCGGTAAAGGGCGCACCACCGATCACCGACAAGGGGCCCGCCGGCAAGCCCGTCATCCCGACGCGCGTCGGCGGTCTCGGCGAACTGCTCAACACGGCGCCGCAATTGCTGCAACGCCTCTCGACACTGACCGAGCGCCTCGCCGAACTCGCCGACGACAAGAATCAGGAAAGCTTCGCCAACATCCTCGACAATGTGGAGGCGACCACCGCGACGCTCGCGCGCAACGGCCCGGCGCTCGAAAGGGCGCTCGCCGACGCGCGCATTGCGATCCAGCAGGCGGGCAACGCCGCCGAGCAGGTCGGCAATCTCGCCGCCTCGGCACAAGGGACGATCGACCGCAACGTCGACCCGGCGATGGCAAATCTGCGCGATACGCTGAAGTCCGCCAACGCATCGATGAAAACGCTCGAATCGGCGATCGCCGACGCGCGGCCTGGCCTCAAGACCTTCAGCGACACGACGATCCCCGAAGCCAATGCGCTGATCCGCGATCTCCGCCGCACCTCCGCCTCGCTGTCCAGCCTGACCGACAAGCTGGACCAGCAGGGCGCGGGCGCGGTCCTCGGCGGCAGCAAGCTGCCCGATTACAAGCAATGATGAGGATGTCCATGATGCGAACCACCCGCACCGCCCTGCTCGCTTCCGTGGTTGCTGTTTGCCTCACCGGCTGCATCGGGCTCGGCGGCAAGACGCCGCCCTTCCTGCTGACGCTCGACGCCGACGCTGCGCCGACGTCGGGCGAGGCCCGTACCGCCGCCGAAGCCGCGACCCTGACGATCCTGATCCCGACCGCGCCGCAAAAGCTGCGCACGACCCGCATTCCGGTGCAGCAGGACGACAGCAGCGTCACCTATGTGAAGGACGCGCAATGGGTCGAGGCGCCGCAGCGGCTGTTCCAGCGGCTGGTGTCCGAAACCGTCGCCGCGCGCACCGCCCGCGTCGTCCTCGACGAGGGGCAATATCTGACCGCACCCGGCGAACAACTCGCGGGGCAGCTCATGGAGTTCGGCATCGACGCGCGCTCGGACGAGGCGGTCGTCGTTTATCAGGCAATGCTGGTCTCGGCGGGCGGCAAGACCGTCACGCAGCGCCGCTTCGAGGTCCGCGAACCCCTGGCTGCCAAGATCGAGGCCAAGCCCGCGGGCGAAGCGCTGGCGCGCGCGGCGAACAAGGTCGCGGTCGATGTCGCAGCTTGGCTGGGGGGCTGACGCCGCCGATCGGACCGCGATCCGGATCGGCCCGCCCGCGATCGCGAGGATAGTCGTCGGTGCGGGCTGACGGGCGCGCCCGCTCTCGATCATGTGCGAAACCCCGACCGCCTCGGGCTGATCGACGCAGTCGCCATCGAACGCCTGTCTCTACCGCGGCATGGCGCGCCGGGAATTCGAACGGCGCTTCCAGCTGGCCGACTATATCGAGGTAGGCATACCGTGCGATCAGCGCCTGCTCGGTCATGGTGCGCGCGCTTCGCCGCCGTCGAGCGACCGGAGCGCAGCGAGTACATCGTCGACCGGCACCGCGCGCCGCACGCCCGGCGGCTTGCGGAGCGCCGGCCGGTTGCGGACCGCCGAGCGGTCCGATGCCCAGGATGCGAGGAGGGCGCGCTTGACCTCGGGCTCCAGGCTCGGGTGACGCGCCACGTCAAAGGGATGAAGAAAACGGGAAAATGGCTCGGACATGATCGTGCCTCCTTCCTTGTCGCCATTCCTTTCTCGTCGTGCGGCAACAGGCCGCGGGAACAGATTTTGGGAAGCAAGCGAGTCGAGTCAAGGGGGCTGAGGCCGTGAAAAAGGGGCTTTGCTTATCCCGCCGTGAGCGCCAGAAATTGGCCAAAACTCTTGAAGCGCAAGGCTGCGCTTCCTGCCCATGCGTCGCGGCGCGACGTGGCAAACAGCCAGCCGATTACGGCCGATCTACCCGACCCGCACCGCCAAAATGGCAGAAACGGCAACACAGCCTGCGCAGCAGAGACAAAGGCTGGCTCCCGATCCGAAGCGCCTGCAAGGGCCGCGTTCGGCGGCCGTCAGTAACCGGCTTCGACCGCCAACCGGATGGCATCGGCGGTGGTCTCGACGCCGAGCGCCCGCAAAAGGGCCGACCGGTGCATCTTCACCGTGCGCTCCGACAACGACAGTGCGAATGCGATCTGCTTGTTGAGCTGTCCGCTCGCCATATGCTTCAATACCTCGCGCTGCCGCGGCGAAAGCGCATCGATCAATTGGCGCGCCCTTGCGGTGCGCTGGGCAGCCGCATCGTCGACGCCCCCTACTTCCATCTGGGAGCCAAGGAAATATTCGAGCTTTCCGGTGACCCCGAATATCGGCGCGACGAGGACGGCGTTGCGGAACGGCGAGCCGTCCTTGCGATAGTTCAGGATGTCGACGAGCGCGGGCCGACGCGCGCGGATTGAGGCGCGCAGCGTCTCGGTCAGTTCAGGCTCGGTGCCGGGGCCGGTTAGGAAACGGCAATTCCGCCCGATAATCTCCTCGCGCGCATATCCCGTCAGCGCCGCGAACGCCGCATTGCATTCGACGATCGGATTGTCGGGCAACCGCGGGTCGCTGATCACCGCAGCGATCGGGCTCGCCGCGATCATCGTCTTCAATGACATAGCTTCCTGTCTGCTCCTCGCCTCATGCCCCAAGGGACATGTTGCGACACTTGCCCCCTCTCATGCAAGCCTCGTCGGCGCCGGAATGCGGCGGGACGAGAAAAACCCAGATGATCCATGATGACCGGGGCCGCGGTGCGGTTCGCTATACCTCCGCCTCCTGCATTCCGTTGTCGATCGACGCTATGGTCCGGTGCCCTCCATGCATGTAGCGATCGTGGGCGCGGGAATCTCGGGCCTCGCCTGCGCCCACCGGCTGCGGGACGCGGGCATTGCCGTTTCCGTTTTCGACAAGGCTCGCGGCGTCGGGGGGCGGCTTGCAACGCGGCGGTCCGAGCTCAGGGGCCGGGCGGTCGGCTTCGACCACGGCGCAACCCATTTCACGGCCCGGTCGGACGGCTTCAGGCGCCTCGTTGGCCAGTGGGAGGCTGCGGGGCTTGCCGCGCGCTGGCCTGCCGCCGGCGCCGACAGCTGGGTCGGGACGCCGACGATGACGGCCCCGATAAAGGCGCTCGCCTCGGGCATCGATGTCAGCCTCTCGACCCCGGTTACCGCCCTGACCCGATCGGGCGAAGGCTGGACACTGCACAGCGAAGCGGTCCGCCTCGGCGATTTCGATGCGGCGGTGGTCGCGATCCCCTCCGAGCAGGCGGCGCCGCTCCTGTCGCTTCACGACTTCGAGATGGCGCGCGCCGCCATGTCGGTGCGATCCTATCCATCGTGGAGCGCGATGTTCGCCTTTCGCGAGCACATTGCCGATCTTCCCGATTTCCTGCGCGGCGCCGGCCCCATCGTGACCGCCGCTCGCGACAGCGCCAAGCCGGGACGCACGCCCGGAGAACGGTGGGTCGTGCAGGCCGACTGGACATGGTCGGAGGCGAATCTGGGCCACGACAGCGCCGATGTGGCGGAGGCACTTCTTGCCGCTCTCGCGGATGTCGCCGGCCGCCCCCTGCCGCGCCCTTTCCATTCGGCCGCACACCGTTGGCTGTTTGCCCAGCCCTCGGGCCGGGACCTCACGACACTCTGGAACGATGCGATCGGGCTCGGCGCCTGCGGTGACTGGCTGTATCATGGCTTTGCCGAATATGCCTGGTTGTCCGGCCATGTGCTGGGCGCGGCGATCGCGGCGGGAGCAAACCGATGACCGCCGCCGTGGTTATCGGCGCGGACTTCGGGGGTCTCGCTCTGGCGATCGCGGGCATTGACGGTTCCACCGGCGGCGGGGCCCTTGCGACCTTTCCCTTGCCGCGGTGGGGGGCGATGGATAGTCATCGCCGGGCGGTGCGGCGCTGCGCCGCACCGCCCGAAACCCTGGCCGACGACGGGAGCACGGATCGGGGAACCGCATGACCAGACCTTCGATCTTGTGGTTCCGGCAGGACCTCCGGCTCACCGACCATCCCGCGCTGACCGCGGCGATAGCCGAGGGCGCGGTCGTGCCGGTCTATATATTGGACGATCAGGCGCCCGGGGATTGGTCGATCGGCGGAGCGCAAAGATGGTGGCTTCACCACAGCCTCACGGCCCTCGACGGCAGCCTCCGCAAGCGCGGCAGCAGGCTGGTTTTGCGGCGCGGCCCAGCGGCGGCCGAGCTGGAGAAGATCATGATCGAAACCGGCACGCGCCATGTCTTGGCGACGCGCTGTTACGAGCCATGGTGGAAGCGGATCGACGCGGCCCTGTCGGCCCGCGCAGACCTCGTGCTGCACGACGGCAATTATCTCGCCCCGCCGTCGGCCATCACGAACATGAGCGGCGAGCGTTACCGCGTCTTCACCCCATGGTATCGACGGCTGCTGGAGCGGATGCCGCCCGCGCTGCCGCTACCGGCCCCGGACCGCATTGCTGGCCCCGAGCAGTGGCCGGCGTCGGAAAGGCTTGCAACGTGGCGCCTGACGCCGACCGGGCCCGATTGGGCCTCGGGCTTCGGCGCGTGGCTGCCCGGCGAGAAGGGAGCCTTTCGCGCACTTCGCGACTGGCTCCCGGCCGCTGGGGAATACAAGACCGACCGCGACTTTCCGGCTCGGCCCGCGACATCGCGGCTGTCCCCCCATCTCCACTTCGGCGAAATCAGTCCGCGAACGCTTTGGCATGCGCTCGGCGACCGCGACGATCCCGGCGCCGAAGCCTTTCGATCCGAAATCGGCTGGCGCGAACATGGTCTCAATCTCGTCGATCAAATGCCCGATTATGGCGAACGGAACGGCCGCGCTCCCTTCGACCGCTTCCCGTGGCGAACGGGCGCGGCGGCGGATCGGGACTTTCGCGCATGGTGCCGAGGGCGGACAGGATATCCTGTCGTCGATGCCGGTATGCGCGAACTCTGGAGCACCGGATGGATGCACAACCGCGTCCGGATGATAACCGCTTCCTTCCTCGTCAAGCATCTCCTCATCGACTGGCGGCGCGGCGAGCGTTGGTTCTGGGACACATTGCTCGACGCCGATTTCGGTTCAAATGCGATGAACTGGCAATATGTCGCGGGCACGGGCGTCGATGCGCCGGTCTTTTCGCGGATCATGTCGCCGCTCCTGCAGTGCGAGAAGTTTGCGATGGGCGACTATGTCCGCGCGTTCGTGCCCGAACTCTCGCGGCTCGGCGACAGCGAGATTGCCGCAATGCATGGCGGCGGGACCGGCATTGGCGGCTATCCGGCGCCGCTCGTCGGCCACCAGGAGGCCCGGAGCCGAGCGCTTGCGGCGTGGGAGTCGCTGCGCGCCTGACGAAGGTCGCGCCGAAGCCCCTGCGGCGCGGTTTGCCCGAAAGTCCAGCTGTCGGCGCCGCTCGAAAGCGCTCAAGGCCATTCGGATGGCCATCGGGAAAATCATCGCCCGGATATGCCGTGGCCGCCAGATCGATGCGCATGATCGCCGGATGACCGCAGCACGAGGAAAGCGGGATTGAAAAACCAGCTCGTCCTTATCCTCGGCGACCAGCTTACCCCGGCCATTTCGTCGCTGCGCGGGCTCGATCCGGCCAGGACGCGTGTCCTCATGGTCGAGGTCGCAGCCGAGGCCGGCTATGTCGCGCATCATCGCAAAAAGCTCGCCTTCGTCTTCTCCGCCATGCGTCACTTCGCTGCCGAACTGCGTACCGACGGGTGGGACGTCGAGTATGTGCGGCTCGACGATGTCGGAAATAGCGGCTCGCTCGCATCAGAGATCGAACGGTTCAGACGCCGTTATGGCCAATTGCCGCTTCGCGTGACCGAAGCCGGCGAACATCGCGTCGCCGAAATCCTGCGATCGGTCGCCGACGTGACAATCGTCCCCGACGATCGCTTTTTCATCAGTTCCGGCGAATTCGCCGCGTGGGCCGAAGGGCGCTCGCAGCTTCGCATGGAACATTTCTACCGGATGATGCGGCGGCGCACCGGCCTTCTCATGGACGGCGACAAGCCGCTGGGCGGCAAGTGGAATTTCGATAGCGACAACCGCAACGCCGCAACGCGCGATCTCATGATGACCCGGCCCCTGCAATTTGCGCCGGACGGCGTGACGCGCGAGGTCCTTGCCATGGTGACGGAAAACTTCCCCGACAATTTCGGGACGCTCGAGCCTTTCTGGTTCGCGGTCACCCGCAGCGACGCGAGGGCCGCGTTCGAGGATTTCGTGAGCACGCGTCTTGCGCGCTTCGGCGACTATCAGGACGCGATGCTGGTCGGCGAGAAATTTCTCTACCACGCGGCGATCGCCCACTATCTGAATGCCGGCCTGCTCGACGCACGCCGTCTGTGCTGGGTCGTCGACAGCGCGTTTCGCACCGGAAAGATACCGATAAACGCCGCCGAGGGCTTCATTCGGCAGATTCTTGGCTGGCGCGAATATGTTCGCGGCATCTATTGGTGGCGGATGCCGGGTTATGCGGACGAAAATGCGCTCGGCGCGTCGAGGCCGCTCCCCGCGCTCTATTGGACCGGCGACACCGATATGACCTGCCTTGCGTCCTGCGTCGCGCAAACCCGCGAGGAAGCCTACGCCCACCATATCCAGCGGCTGATGGTGACGGGTAATTTTGCGCTGCTGGTCGGCGTCGACCCCGCCGACTTGCACCGCTGGTACCTCGCCGTGTACGCCGACGCCTATGAGTGGGTCGAATTGCCGAACACCATCGGGATGAGCCAGTTTGCCGACGGCGGCCTGCTCGCCTCCAAGCCCTATGCTGCAAGCGGCGCCTATATCAACAGGATGTCGGATTACTGCCGCGGCTGCCGATATGATGTGAAGAGCCGAACCGGCGCCAATGCCTGTCCGTTCAACTTCCTCTACTGGGACTTCATCGCCCGTCATGCGACGATGCTCCGCGCCAACCCGCGCATGCGAATGGCCGCAGACAGTTGGATGCGTTTCAGCGACGCCGAGCGGAAAAATGTGCGCGCCAGCGCGCGCAATTTCCTGGACGCATTGCAGTAAGTCGGAACCGCGGACGGATCGCACCGACCGCCGCGTTCGCCGACGGCATCGCGGGCTGCCCTAAGAGGCATATTGTTGCCCGGGCTTCCACGCGAGAGACGGTTGCGGCGGGGCTATTCTGCCCCGATCCCCAGGAAGCGCCGACGGCACGCAAGCCCATGTCAGCCAAATTCCCAAGCGAGACGCCGGCCGGCGAGGGCTCCGGCACCGTTCCCGCCGATGTCGTCGAAGCCATTCGGACCATGCTGCGCTGGATCGGCGAGGACCCCGACCGGGAGGGCTTGCGCGAGACGCCGGGCACGGTCGCTCGGGCCTTGCGCTCAGCCCTCTCGGGACACCGGGAAGGCGTGATGTTCGATGTCAGGCCAAGAGCAGGCAGGGAGTGGGGGGGCCCGGAGACGATAGTCTTGCGAAACGCACCGTTCGACATGATCCGGGAAACCGATCTTGCCCGGGTGACCGGTATGGCGACAGTCGCCTACCTGCCCGATGCCATGGTCGCAGAAGCCTCCGCGCTCCGGCACGCTCTGACCATTCTTGCCCGGCGCCTTCAGACGCAGGAGCGACTCACCGCTGACTTCGCGGAAGCGATTTGGGACCGGCTGTCGCCAAAGGGTGTCGCGGTGATCATCGAAACCGCGCATGTCGATCTGGTCACCGGTATGCCCGCGACCGACCTCGCGGTGACCACACGCATCATGCTCGGCCGCTTCCGGGACGATCCGGAGATGCGCCGCGCCGTTGCCGCGCTGATGGGCCCCGGCCCACTCGCATCCTGGACGCGCGCCGCCAATGCGAGCCTCTCCCGCCAGAGAATTGCGGTTCCCAAGAACGATGGCAGATCCTGACCCTAGATAAAGGCGAAGGCGAGCCCCGAAACACCAAGGCCGATCGAAAGGCGGCGTCGCAACCTGTTCCAATCGGTCGCACCGGCATGCCCGCCGACGATGGCCCGATCGACCAGCGGCGACAGGATGAGGGCAAGCGACAGCACCGCGAGCGAGGGCTTCGGCCACGACCAGCCGACAAGCCAGGGCACGAAACTCGCCGAAACCGCAAGCGGGGGCAGCACCGCCGCCACGGGGGTCCAGCGCGGCGTCGACGGCCGGGACGATGCCAAACCCCACCAGAGGCCGCCGAGAAAGGAGAGGATCGAGGCGAGATAGAAATAGAGAAGAGCGAGCGCGGTCCAGTAATAATCCGGACCGCACGCGAGCGGCAACAGCAGGCATGCGGCGGGGGGAAGCAGCCCGGCGTAGCCGAGCGTTTCCTGCATCCGGGAGATGGAGAGAATAGGCTCGGCCATCATTGGATTATTCCGCCTGCCCTATCCTGGCGCAATCTGCCCTTTGATGCATCCCCCGCCCGAAAGGACATGTCGCCGCCACAGCAAGGGGAACGTAGACAGGGTTGGTCCCCTTCCCCCAGGGACGGTTTGCAAAGGAACGACCTATGTCCATTTCCCGCATTGCACTTTCGATCGCGGCTGCGAGCATGACCATCGCCGCGGGTACCGCCGCCGCCAAGAACCCCGCAGTCGGCGGCGCGGCCATGTACGAGACGAAGAATATCGTGGAGAATGCCTCCGCCTCGAAGGACCACACGACGCTCGTCGCCGCCGTGAAGGCGGCCGGCCTTGTCGACACGCTCGCGTCGCCGGGCCCCTTCACGGTATTCGCGCCGACCAACGCCGCTTTTGAAAAGTTGCCGGCCGGCACGGTCGATAGCTTGCTGAAGCCCGAGAACAAGGCAGCCCTGACCGGCGTGCTCACCTATCATGTCGTTCCCGGCCGTCTTACCGCCGCGGACCTTGCTGCACGGGCGCAAGCCAATGGCGGAAAGGCCGTCCTGACCACCGTCCAAGGCGGAAAGCTCACCATCTGGCAGCAGGACGGCGCCTGGTATGTCGGCGATGCCAAGGGCGGCAAGGCAAAGATCGGCCCCGCAGATGTGCTCCAGTCGAACGGCGTGATCCACGTGATCGACGGCGTCCTCCTTCCGGGCTGATACAAGAGGCGCGATCGCGCTCGTCGATCGCGCCGTCTCCCGCGCCGACTCGCGTCTGTTGGCGCCCGTCGGCCGAAGGCTCCCGAAGGTCTCGATGCGCCCGCGCGCGGCCTGAATGCCGCGCCGGATTAGATTAACCCGCCTTCGGCGCCGCCGCCACGGCCTTGCGCCTTCACGGCGCGGTTCGCGCCCGCCTCTTGCTGGCTGAGCTAGTCCATTCTCAAAGACCGTCCCTTGCCATTTTGTTGCGAGCCGGGATTCGCCGATGCGATCTTGACCGCGACCGCTGTGCGAGCCCCCACGGAATTTTTCCCAACATTGTCCTTGAGTTCACAAACGAAGTGCAACACCTCACACAGGTGATGCCATGTCGAGATACCGTCAG
>NZ_JAFMTR010000002.1 GCF_018682675.1 Sphingopyxis soli | reverse complement strand
CGCAGCGCTGGAAAAATGGATTCCGGATCGAGTCCGGAATGACGAAGGTCTGAAAACGGCCGAAGCACGACATTAATAGCATCGCCGCAGCCAGCATGACGAGCTTGGGGCGACCGCTTCCAACCCCAAAGCGGAAGGAGCGAAGGAAAAGCCGAGCGCTCAGCCCTTCTTTTTGCGATGGCTTTCGAGGTCGAGCACGGCGTTCTCGCCGCCCTCGGGCAGCAGCCCGAGCCGACGGGCGACTTCCTGATAGGCTTCGACCTCGCCGCCAAGGTCACGGCGGAAGCGGTCCTTGTCGAGCTTCTCGCCCGAAACCATGTCCCACAGGCGGCACCCATCGGGACTGATCTCGTCGGCCAGGATGATGCGACTATAATCGCCGTCCCACAAGCGCCCGAACTCGAGCTTGAAGTCGATCAGGCGAATGCCGACCGCAGCGAACATCCCCGACATGAAGTCGTTGATGCGGATCGCCATATCCTGAATGTCGTGCAATTCTTCCTGGCTGCACCAGTTGAAGCAGGCGATATGCTCTTCGGCGACGAGCGGATCGCCGAGTGCGTCGTCCTTGTAGCAATATTCGATCAACGTGCGGGGAAGCTGCGTCCCCTCCTCGATCCCGAGGCGCTTCGACAGCGAGCCCGCCGCGACGTTGCGCACGACGACCTCGATCGGCACGATCTCGACCTGGCGGATCAACTGCTCGCGCATGTTGAGGCGGCGGATGAAGTGCGTGGGAACGCCAATCTGGCCGAGCAATGTGAAGACATGCTCCGAAATCCGGTTGTTCAGCACGCCCTTGCCGTTGATCGTCCCGCGCTTCTGCGCGTTGAACGCGGTCGCGTCGTCCTTGAAATACTGGATCAGCGTGCCGGGCTCTGGCCCCTCGTAGAGGATCTTGGCTTTGCCTTCGTAAATCTGGCGGCGGCGGGCCATGGGCGGGTACTTTCTGTCGGAACCAAATGAATGGCCCCGGCGATGGCGACTCAGGAAAGAGGCGCGGCGCCGGGGCGGTCGCGCGCCCTATAGCGGCAAAGAAACCGCCCGTCATCCCCGGCGATCTTTACGCTTACGTAAACTAGACCTTGCCTTGGCGCGCGCCGCTTGCAACCATGTCCGAAAATCGAAGGAGAGTGAAATGAGTTTCGACCAGATTCGCCTCGACAAGCATGAGGGCATCGCGCTCCTGACCCTGCACCGTCCCGACCGGATGAACGCCTTCACCACCGGGATGATGCTCGAAGCCGTTGCCGCGCTCGACGAATGCGACGCCGACGACGCCGTGCGCGCGGTCATCTTCACCGGATCGGGCGATCGCGCCTTCTGCGCCGGAGCCGATCTGGGTTCGGGTGCCTCGACCTTCGATTATGACAAGCGCACCGACAAGCTGGCGACGCTGCCCGACGGCGCTTCGGCGAGCCCGATCCGCGCCGATAGCAGCATCGACTGGTCGCACCCGCTGGTGCGCGACTCGGGCGGGCGGCTGTCGCTCCGCATTTTCGAGGCGAAGAAGCCGGTGCTGGGCGCAATCAACGGTGCGGCGGTCGGCATCGGCGCGACGATGACGCTGCCGATGGACGCGCGCCTGGCGAGCGAGACCGCGCGTTACGGCTTCGTCTTCGCGCGGCGCGGCATCGTTCCCGAAGCCGCGTCGAGCTGGTTCCTGCCGCGCCTCGTCGGCATCGCGAACGCGGTCGACCTCTGTTATTCCGGCCGCCTGATCTCGGCCGAGGAGGCGCGGGACAAAGGCCTCGTCCAGTCGGTCCATGCGCCCGGCGCGCTGATCGATGCGGCAATAGCGAAGGCGCGCGAGATGACCGCCGACAGCGCGCCCGTCTCGGTCGCGCTGACCCGCCACATGCTCTGGCGGATGATGGGCGCCCCCCACCCGATCCAGGCCCATCGCTGGGACAGCCGCGTAATCTTCTCACGCGGGCGCAGCCCCGACGCGGCCGAGGGCGTGACGAGCTTCCTCGAAAAGCGCCCGCCCAACTTCACCGCGAGCGTGGCGAACGATTATCCCTGGTTCGACGAGTTCGAAGAATCGCCGCCCTACAGCTAAGCCGCGTCGAACATCCGCCGCCCGCGCCGCGCCGTCATGCTGTGCGTCGATTTGAGCGCGGGCGTATGGCTGCGGATCGTCTCGACGCTGTGCCAGTTCGCGGTCACCGCGTCGCGCGTCAGCTGGACCGTGACATATCCGCGATCCTCGGTATTCGCCCATTTGAGTTCGGGCGACGACCCCAGCAGGCCGCCGACGCGCTGCGCGTCCGAAATGCCCGGCGTATAATGTTCATAGCCCGGCGAAGTGACGCTGTGGCCACCGATCTCGATCCCGGCGGGACGCCCGCCTTCGGCGAGGTCAAAGGCCCATGCGTTGTGCGAATCGCCCGCAAGACTGACGAAATCGGCGTCGGCCGCCTGCGCCGCGGCGAGCAGGCGCGCGCGCGCCGCAGGATAACCGTCCCACGTATCGAAACTAAGCGGAAGCCCGGCCTTTGCGACAAGCTGCCCCGTCTCGACGCGGCGGCGCACCGCGGGGGACATATCGGGCCCGAACCAGTTCGCCACGTCGGGCGGCGTGAAGAGGCTGCCCATCAGAACCTGCTGGGCGCAGATCTGCCAGCGTGTGCCCGATTTTGCGGATTTGGCGATAGCGTCGGTCAGCCATTTCTCCTGCTCGACCCCGAGCATCTGACGCGGGGGGTCGCGATAGGCCGTTTCGGCAAACTGCCGCAGTTTCGCCGCAGCATCGCCGCCGCCCGCCACGATCGCATCGACATCGAACGGGCGATCGCGGCCGGTGATCCGCGTTTCGGGGAGGAAGATCGTCGCGAGATCGCCGACCTCATATTGGCGCCAGCGGCTGTCGTCGACAGGCATCCATTCGCGATAGGCGCGCTCGGCCGCAGCCTTGCGTTCCGCCCATGCTCCCTCGCCTTCATTGTGGTTCTCGGCGCCGTCCCGCCACGCATCGTTCGCGAATTCATGATCGTCCCACTGTGCGATCATCGGGAACAGCTGGTGCAGCCGCTGCAGGTCGGGGTCGCTGCGATAGGCGGCATAGCGCAGGCGATAGTCGGCGAGCGCCACGATTTCGTGCGGCGGCTGGATCGATCGGCCGGGAAGCGCTTCGTCGAGCGAGGGATATTCGCCGACGCGATACTCATAAAGATAGTCGCCGACATGCGCGACCAGATCGATGTCGCCGCGCGCCGCCGCGTGGGCATAGGCATTGAACCAGCCGAAGGGCAGGTTCGAGCAGGAAAAGAGCGCGATATTGAAGGCGCTTGTCGGCCCCTGCGGCAGGGTGCGCGTGCGGCCGACCGGCGACGTGGTGCCGTCGGGGGCGACGAAGCGATAGAAATACCAGCGGCCCGGCTCGAGCCCGTCGACGCGCAGCTTTACCGTATGGTCATTCCCGCCGTCGGCATCGGCGCTGCCGCCCCCGACAACGCGTGCAAAATCGGCCGTCTCGGCGACTTCGGCGGTCAACCGCGCGCTCGACGGCGCGGCATAGCGCGTCCAGAGCAGAATGCTCGTCGGACCGGGTTCGCCGCTCGCGACATTGTGCGTGAACCCCTGCGCCATCGCGGCACGCGCGGCGCCGGGCAGCGCAAGCGCGGCGAGCCCCGCGGTGCCGAGTTTGATAAGCAGGCGGCGGTCCATTTCGCCCCAAAGCTGGTGCATGACATAGTCTCCCGGATTCGCCGGGTCTTTGCCCGGCTTTTGTTACAGCTTGGCGCCCGGACTGCCGACTAGCCGCTGATCCCGAGCGCGAGCAGCAGCAGCATGAACATGATCACCGAAAACAGACTGAAAAAAAGCAGGAGGGTCGCGCGCGCCAGCGACCCGAACCGCGACGACCGATAGGCGCCGCGAAGCTGCCGGTACATATGGAACGGGACATAGAACATCGCGAGGAAGGTCGCGACACCGCCGAAGATCGTGAGGTTCAGGAGCCGCACCGCGACGAACAACAGCAGCATGAAGCTGATCGAGTAAGTGACAAAGACGAAATGGTCATAGGTGTGGAAGCGGCGGCTGAACGGATAGAGCAGCCACATGAAAGGCAGCGACAGCGGGATCAGCGCCCAGGCGAATTTATAGGCGTTCGCCTGAAGCTTGTAGAGAATTAGCGCCGGGTTGGCGAAAGCCTTCTCCAGACCGTGATCGATAAAGGGCACACCGGTGTTGACCTTGTTGCGCGTGATGAAGTCGGCGCCAGTGGCGACCTGCTGCTCCGGATCGTTCAGCACCGGCTGCCCCGCGGCGCGCTCGGCGTCCCGTTCGGCTTCGCTGCGGCTGCGCGAGATGCCCAGATAATCGGCACTTTTCTGAAGGATTTCGCGTTCCTGCTCCAGCTTCCGGCGATCCGCGCGCGGCAGGTCGGCTTTTGCAAGCTCGGCGTCGATCCGGTCGACTTCCGCCTGCATACTGTCCTTGATCGCGGTGGTACGGGTCTGTTCGGCGGCCGCCTTGCTGAGCCCCTCGCTGACCCCGCCGCTGCCGACCATCGCCAGCACCGCGTAGGTCAGGAATACCGCAAAGAGGAACAGCGCCAGCGGCGAGATGAAACGCGCGCGTTCGCCGTGGATATAGCGGCGCGTCAGGTCGCCCGGGCGCCATGTCAGCAGCGGCAGCGTGTTCCACAGCTTGCCCTCGAAATGGAAGATCGCATGAACAAGATCGTGCCCGATCGCCCCGAAGCTGCGATGGACATCGGCCCGCTGCCCGCAGCGATGACAGTGCGAGCCGACGAGGCTGGTCCCGCAGTTGAGGCAGCGGAGTCCCTCATGCCCCACCGCGCCACCATGTTTCGGCTCGACCGCCGCGCCCGCCAGCCCGGCCGTGATCGCCGCCCCGATGCTCTCGATATCCCCGCTCATGCGCCCTGACTAGTGGCGCGCGCGGCGGCACGCAACGGGGCTTTCGGGCTCCGGCCAAAACATGATAGGGGCGGCGTCATGACCGCCGAAGCCCTTGCCACGCCGCGCCTTATCGAAGCCGATGCGCTGATCGCCGAAATGGGCGCGCGCGCGCGCGTCGCCGCAAAGATCATGGCCGTCGCGCCGACCGGCGCAAAAGCGGCCGCACTGCGCGCCGCCGCAGCCGAATTGCGCGCACAGGCACCGGCGATTCTCGCGGCCAATGCGCGGGATATGGACGCGGGAAAGACCGCCGGCCTGTCGTCGGCGATGCTCGACCGGCTGCGGCTCGACGAGGGGCGCCTCGCGGCAATCGCCGACGCGGTCGAGGATGTGGCGGGTCTTGCCGACCCGGTCGGGCGCGAGATTGACCGTGCCACCCGGCCCAACGGCATGGAACTCAGCCGCGTGCGCGTCCCGCTCGGCGTCGTCGGCATCATCTATGAAAGCCGCCCCAATGTGACCGCCGACGCCGCGGCGCTCGGCCTGATGTCGGGCAATGCCGTGATCCTGCGCGGCGGCAGCGAGGCGGTGAACAGCAACCGCGCCATCCATGCCGCGATGGCGGCGGGGCTGGAGGCAAGCGGCCTGCCCGCCGACGCCGTGCAACTCGTGCCCGTGCAGGACCGCGCGGCGGTCGGCGCACTGCTCCGCGCGCAGGGGCTGGTCGACATCATCATTCCGCGCGGCGGCAAAGGGCTGGTCGCGCGCGTGCAGGACGAGGCGCGCGTGCCCGTGCTCGCGCACCTCGACGGAATCAACCATCTCTATATCGACGGCGCCGCCGATCCGGCGAAGGCGGTCGAACTTGCGGTCAACGCCAAGATGCGCCGCACCGGCGTCTGCGGCGCGACCGAGACGATCCTGATCGATCGCGCCTACCCCGCCCCGCTCGCGATCGTCGACGCGCTGATCGCGGCGGGCTGCGAAGTGCGCGGCGACAAGGGCGTCGCGGCGCTGAGCGCGCATGTCGAGACCGCAGCGGCGGGCGACTGGGACACCGAATATCTCGATGCGATCGTCTCGATTGCGCTCGTCGACGGCCTCGATGGCGCGCTCGCGCATATCGACGCGCATTCGAGCCGCCATACCGACGCGATCGTCACCGAGGACAACGAGACGGCCGAGCGTTTCCTCGCTGAAGTGGACAGCGCGATCGTCATGCACAACGCCTCGACGCAGTTCGCCGATGGCGGCGAATTCGGCCTCGGCGCCGAAATCGGCATCGCGACCGGCCGCCTCCATGCGCGCGGCCCGGTCGCGCTCGAAGGGCTGACAACGTACAAATGGCTGGTGCGCGGCACGGGGCAAGTTCGACCTTGAATCATTTGTATACAAGTGATACAGAGTCTTGATGAATACGACCTCGCCCATTTCAGCGCGCGTCGATGAGACGACCCTGAAAGACCTGGACCGGCTGGCCGAAGAGCTCGACCGATCGCGATCATGGTTGGTCGCGCAAGCGGTTAGCGAATATGTGAAACGCGAAACCGAGTTTCTGGAATTCGTCAAAGTTGGCGAAAACGAAATCGAGAACGGCGATTTTCATACCCAAGGCGAAATGGAAGCGTGGATAGAGGACCGCATTTCCAAACGAGCCGGGAAAGAAGAACGCCGATCGTGACATCTGGAATAGTCTGGGCTCCGAGCGCCCGGTCCGACCTTGCACGCATCGATCTCTACTATAGTGAACTAGATCTCGAATTCGCCAATCGCACAGCCCGCAATGCAGTTGCGGCGGCGAAGTTTCTTCAGGCGAATCCGCACGCGGGACCGAAGATCGATGGCACCGCCTATCGGAAATGGCACGTGCCGGAGACTCCCTTCTTGCTGATCTATCGACCAGAAAAAGGCACAATTCGCATCCTTCGCGTGCGTCATGCCCGCGAAGACTGGCAATCTGACCGATGATCACCACCGGCCTCCTCGGCGGCAGTTTCAACCCCGCGCACGGGGGCCATCGCGCGATCAGCCTCAACGCGATCGACGCGCTGGGACTCGACGAACTGTGGTGGCTGGTGTCCCCGGGCAATCCGCTGAAGCCGGCGAAAGGCATGGCCCCGCTGCCCGCGCGGCTCGGATCGGCTCAGCAAGCCGCGCGCCGCTCGCCGGTCCGGGCAACCGCGATCGAGGTCGAACTCGGCACACGCTATACCGTCGATACGTTGAAAAAGCTCGTTCGCCGCTACCCCAATCGCCAGTTCATCTGGATCATGGGCGCCGACAATCTGGTCCAGTTGCCCCGATGGCGCGACTGGCGGGGAATTGCCCGACTCATGCCGATTGCGATTGTCGCGCGTCCGGGCTATAATGGCCGGACCCACGCTGCGAAGGCGATGGGATGGCTGCGGCGCTTTGTCCGGCCCGCGGACCAGAAATGTCGATGGACGGACTGGAGACCGCCTGCCCTCGTGTTCCTGCGTTTTTCGCCCGATGTGCGATCCGCAACTGCAATACGGCAGGCCAACCCCCGCTGGTTCGAGAGCTATGCAGGCCGCGCCATGCGCGACCCCGTCACGCATTCGCGGCTGGCCATGGATGAAAGGAACGAAATAGCTTGATAGCCGCCAGTAAGGATGCCGCGCCCGCCGCCGCAACCGCCCCCGCGTCTTCGGACGACAGCGTGGAAGCACTCCACGCGCTGATCCTCCACCAGCTCGACGAGGATCAGGCCCAGGAAACCATCTCCATCCCGCTTGCCGGCAAGAGCAGCATCGCCGATCATATGGTGATCGCCAGCGGCCGGTCGACGCGCCACGTCTCGGCGATCGCCGAAAAGCTGGCGCAGCGCATCAAGCAGGAAGCGGGCCGCCATGTCCGCGTCGAGGGCTTGCCCAACGCCGACTGGGTGCTGATCGACGCAGGCGACGTCATCGTCCACCTGTTCCGTCCCGAAGTGCGCAGCTTCTACAACCTCGAACGCATGTGGTCGTTCGGCGACGCGCCGCCGGTTACCGCGGTAAATTGACGGTGCCATTTTGTTCGGGCTAACGTCCGAACGCAAGCGGCACCAGCCCGCTCCCCCACCCGGCCACCCACAGGGTAAACTGGTTTGGGAGGCCCTTCGACGCCACGCGTCGTCTCCGGGCGGTGGGGGAGCGGGCTGGTGCCGCTTCCGCCAGGAACAAATATTCCATGTTGCTGCACATCATCGCGCGCGGGCGTATCGGGCGGGGGCCCGAGGCCGAGCTGGTCGAGCGCTATATGAAGCGCGTGACCTGGGCGCAGAAGATTTCGGAGCTTCCCGACACTGGCGGTCGTGCGCCCGCTGCGGCAGAGAACAGCCGCACCATATTGCTCGACGAGGGCGGCGAGCAGCTCTCATCGCTGGAATTTGCCAAATTGCTGGAAAAATGGCGCGATGGCGGCGTGCGCGAAGCGCGCTTCTGCCTGGGTGCCGCCGATGGCTTCACACCGGACGAACGCGAAGGCGCCGACAAGGTGATTGCCTTCGGCCGCGCGACCTGGCCGCACCTGATGGCGCGCGCAATGCTCGCCGAACAATTGTGGCGCGCGACCAGCATCGTCGCCGGGCACCCCTATCACCGCGAGGGCCGGCAATGAGGCGCGCGCTGGCGACGCTCGCGCTGGCCGTGACGGTCGCGGGCGGGGCACTCGCCATCGCACAAAGCGACGTTTTCGATCCCGACGCGATCGCCGCGAACGAGCGCCGGCAACTCCTGACCGCCAAGCAGCAATCGGCCGAGGCTATGCAACGCAGCGCCGCGCTGGAGGCGCAGGCGACTGCCGCGCGCGATGACGCCGACCGGCTGAAGAAACGCAGCGCCGCGCTCGCCGCGCGCATCCAGTCGGCGGAGGCCGACATCAACGCGGGCGAAGCGCGGGTCGCGCTGGTGGGCCGCCGCGTCGCAGCGCAGGAGGCGCGTCTTGCCGAACAGCGCCAGCCTTTGCTCGAACTCACCGCGGCGCTCCAGCAACTGTCGCGTCAGCCGCCGGTCAGCGTCCTCGCGCAGCCGGGCTCGCTCGCCGACATGGTCCATGCGCGCGCGGTGCTCGACGCCGCAATGCCGGTGATCGCGCAGCGCACCGCCGGGGTCCGCCGCGAACTCGTCCAATTGCGCGCGACGAAAACCCAGCAGGCGATCGCCCTGAAGGCTCTTGCCGCGAGCAAGACCCAGCTCGCCCGGCGCCGCGACGCGCTGACGCGGCTCGAGAATGAAGGCCGCCTCCGGTCGCGCGAGCTGATGAGCAGCGCGCAGCTCGAGGCCGACCGCGCGCTCGGGCTCGGCGAAAAGGCGCGCGACATCGTCGACCTGATGGACACGCTGGAGATCGACAGCGCGACGCGCGGCGAACTTGCCGAACTCGCCGGCCCCCTGCCCCGTCCGCGCGATCCGACGAGCGCGGCGATGATCGCCGCGCCGCCCGCTCCGGCCGAAGCCGAGCTTGCTCGCGGCGCTTACCGCCTGCCCGTCGTGGGGCGCATTGTCGCCGGACTTGGCGAGGTCAATGAAAGCGGGGTCCGATCGCGCGGTATCACCATCGCCGCGCGCCCCGGCGGGCAGGTGGTCGCGCCCGCTCCCGGCCGGGTCAGCTTTGCGGGCGATTATCGCGGTTATGGCAAGATCGTGATCATCGACCATGGCGGGGGCTGGACCTCGCTCGTCACCGGAATGATCGCGCTGTCGGTCGGGGTCGGCGATACGCTCGACGCCGGGACCCCGGTCGGGCGCGCGGGATCGCAGGACAGCCGCATCACGGTCGAATTGCGCCGCGCCGGGCGGCCGGTGGATATCGTGGCGATGCTGGGCTGAGGCTCCCGTTAATCATCCGTTCGGGGCCTGCCCCGTATCGGGATGAGCGCTTGACGCCCTCATAAATCCATAGGACGATGGACGGCCGGGATTTATAAAGCGAGGTGCGTCCTCGCGGATTGAAAGACGACCATGACCGAATCGACCAAGACCCCCGCCTCCCCCAAGCGTCGCTTCGCGCTGTGGCAGGGCGCCGCCGCTTTCTCGACCCTGGCGCTCGTCCCGCTCGCGACCGGTGCGATGGCGACGGTCGACGCATCGACGCAGGAAGAAATCTCGCGCTTCATGGACGTCTTTCTCGAGGTCAAATCCAACTATGTCGAACCCGTCAGCGACGACAAGCTGATCGAGGGCGCGATCAACGGGATGCTCGCCAGCCTCGACCCGCATTCGGGCTATCTCGACGCGCGCGACTATTCGAACCTGCGCACCCAGACCGACGGCGAATATGGCGGGCTCGGCCTGTCGGTCACCATGGAGGACGGCGTCGTCAAGGTGATCGCCCCGACCGCCGACACCCCGGCCGAACGCGCGGGCATCAAGGCGGGCGACTATATCACCCACATCAACAAGGAACTGATTTTCGGGCTCACGCTCGACGAGGCGGTCGAGCAGATGCGCGGGCGTCCGGGGACGAAGATCGACATTACCGTCGTGCGCGAAGGTCAGGACAAACCGATCGAAATGTCGCTGACGCGCGAAATCATCGACGTGAAGCCGGTGAAGTGGGAAGTGAAGGACGATGTTGGCGTGCTGACGATCACCAGCTTCTCCGCCGACGCGACGCGCGACCTCAAATCGGCCATGGTCTCGGTCGAAAAATCGCTGGGCCGCAAACCGCGCGGCTGGGTGCTCGATCTCCGGTCGAACCCTGGTGGGCTGCTCGACGAAGCGGTCGGCGTCAGCGACCTGTTCCTCGACCGCGGCGAGATCGTGTCGCAGCGCGGGCGCAAGAAGGGCGACATCGAACGCTATTTTGCCGAAACGGGCGACATGACCGGCGGCGCGCCGGTGATTGTGCTGATCGACGCCGGCTCTGCCTCGGCCTCCGAAATCGTCGCAGGTGCGCTGCAGGACCAGCATCGCGCGGTGATCATGGGCGAACGCAGCTTCGGCAAGGGATCGGTGCAGACGGTGCTGCCGCTGACCGACACCACCGCGCTCCGCCTTACCACCGCGCGCTACTACACCCCGTCGGGCCGCAGCGTGCAGGAAGGCGGGATCGAGCCCGACATCCGTGTGCCGCAGCTTTCGGACCCCGATTACAAGAACCGCCCGCGCTTCCGCGAGAGCGACCTGCGCCGCCACCTGATCAACGAGAAAAAGGTCGACAACAGCCTGCTCGAAAAGGACGAGAAGGACGATCCGCGCTTTACCGCCAGCGCCGCCGACCTGAAGGCGAAGGGTATCGACGACTATCAGCTCTACTATGCGCTGCAGACGATCGGGCGGATCGGCCCGAACGCGCCGCGCATGGCACAGGGCGGCAAGCCGCCGGTGAAACCGGCCGCCAAGCCGACCGCGCGCAACTGATCGTTTCGAGGGGTCGTCATGTTGAAATCGCGTCTCGCCGCGCCGTTCGTCGCGCTCGCCGCGCCGTTGCTCCTGTATGGCGGCGCGCTCGTCTCGCAGTTCGGCTTCGGCCTTCATCCGTGCGAGATGTGCTATTGGCAGCGCTGGCCGCACCAGGCGGCGATCGTGCTCGCGCTGCTCGCGCTGCTGCTGCGCAGGAATGACGCCGCGATGCGCACGCTGACCCTGCTCGCCGCGGTCGCGATCGCGATCAGCGGCGCAATCGGAGTCTTTCACGCCGGGGTCGAATATGGCTTCTGGGAAGGGCTGACGACGTGCAGCACGACGCAGACCGGCCCGATCACGCTCGACAGCATCATGGCGGCGCCGATCACGCGCTGCGACGTTCCGCAGTGGACCTTTGCAGGCGTCTCGCTCGCGGGTTTCAATGCCATCTTCTCGCTCGCCGCCGCCGCGCTCGTCTTGACCTTGCTTCGCCGCGGGCGCACATCGACAGCATGAGCAAGCCGACGAAAAACGCATCGATGATCCGTGTCGATCAGGCGGGCGAATATGGCGCGACGCGCATCTACGCCGGCCAGCTCGCGGTGATGGGCGACCGTCATCCGATGGCACGCGAGATCGCGCACATGGCCGAACAGGAAGAGCGGCACCGCAAATTCTTCGACGCGATGGTCGCGCGGCGCGGCGTGCGCCCGACCGCGCTGCAGCCGGTGTGGAACGTCGCGGGCTTCGCGCTCGGCGCGGTCACTGCCGCGATGGGTCCGCGCGCCGCGATGGCGTGCACCGCTGCGGTCGAGACCGAAATCGACCGCCATTATCGGCACCAGCTCGAAGAACTCGGCGACAGCGACCCCGAACTCAGCGCCGCGGTCGAGGATTTCCGCGCCGAGGAGCTGGAGCATAAGCAAGCGGCGCTTGCGGCCGGTGCCGAAAGCGCGCCCGGCTATCCGCTGCTCAGCCTCGCGATCCGCGCGGGTTGCCGCGCAGCCATCGCGCTTTCAAAACGTATATGATGGCGAAGCGTATCGGATGGAATTCGAACGATCCTGCCCGTTCAGCACGGATGCAGGCTTAGGGTGCCAAGCCCGCCCAAACAGGATGAAGGATAAAGTGATGACCCGCCTGCCGCTCGCCGCGCTCTTTCTTGCCAGCAGCTTCGCCGCGCTTCCTGCTGCCGCGCAGGACGCCGACACGACGAATGCCGAGAAGATCAACCAGGTCATCGTGTACGGTCAGGACAAGTGCGAGGCGTCGAGCCCGGACGAAATCGTCGTCTGTAACCGCCTGCCCGAACAGGATCGTTATCGCGTGCCGCAGATCTTTCGCGGCGGCGACCCGCTCGACCCGCGGAACCAGGCGTGGCTCAATCGCGTGACCTCGATGGAGCGCGTCGGCCGTTTCGGCACCGACAGCTGCTCGCCCGTCGGCCTCGGCGGCTTCACCGGCTGTACCCAGCAGCTCGTCGCGGGCGCGAAGGCCGAGCAGAAAGCGGCGGACAAGACCGACTGGCAGGCGATGATCGCCGACGAGCGTGCGAAACGCCTCGCGGGCATCGACGCGGCGGCGGCCGAGGTCGAGGCGGCGGTGACCGCCGAGGAAAAGGCGCTCGCCGAACGGCAGAAGGCGGCGGCAGAACTCGAGCGTCAGGCGAGCGGTCAGGCCCCTGCCCCCGCTACGCCCGATGTCGACGCGGGCGAGCTGCCGGTTCCGCCGAAGAATTGAACCGTCAGCGGTCGCGCGGCGTCCAGAGCGCCGACCCGCGCCCTTTCCACCACCGCAACAGCAGCCCGAGCGCGACCCCGACGCCGATCGCGATCGTCAGGTCGGCGAAGACGGTCAGCACAAAGGTCAGCACGAGCAGCAGCAGCTCGTCCTTCGGGAGCGCCAGATGTTCGCGCCATTTCCCGGGCTCGGCCATATTGAGCGCTGTGACGAGCAACACCGCCGCGAGCGCGGGCAGCGCCAGCGCGCCCGCCAGATTTCCCGCGACGAGCACCACCGCCAGAATCACCAGCGCGTGAACCATCCCAGCAATCGGCGACCGTCCGCCCGCGCGGACATTGGTCGCGGTGCGCGCGATCGCGCCGGTTACCGGCAGCCCGCCGAACAGCGGCGTGACGATATTGGCATAGCCCTGCGCCAGCAGCTCGGCACTCGGCCGGTGACGACCGCCGAACATACGGTCGGCGACGATCGCCGAGAGCAGGGACTCGACGCCGGCGAGAAAGGCGATGGTGAATGCCGAGGGCAGCAGCGCGATGATCCGATCGGGCGTCAGCTGCGGCCAGTGCGGCGCCGGCAGGCCGGTCGGCAGTGCGCCGAAGCGCGACCCGACCGTGTCGACGGGAAGATGCAACCACAGCACCGCGAGCGACGCGAACCCGACCGCGATCACCAGCACCGGCCAGCGCGGCCGCCAGCGGCGCAGCAGCAGGATGGCGGCGATCGTCGCGGCGGTGATGCCGAACGCAGCGGGGCTCAGGGTCGCGCGCGCCGCCCACAGCGCCTCCAGCTTCGGAATCATGTCGGCCGGAACCTTGCCCGCCGAAAGGCCAAGCGCATCCTGAAACTGGCTGACCGCGATGATCGCCGCAATCCCGATGGTAAAGCCGTCGATCACCGGCTCCGGGACCAGTGCGATCAGCCGTCCGGCGCGAAAGAAGCCCGCGATCACCAGGATGATCCCGGCCATGATCGTCGCGACGATCAGCCCGTCCATGCCGTGGCTCTGGATCACCCCATAAACGACGACGATGAAGGCGCCGGTAGGCCCGCCGATCTGGACCTTGCTGCCGCTGGTCGCGGAGATGATGAAGCCGCCGATGATCGCGGTGACCAGCCCGACGAACGGCGTGCTGCCCGAAGCGATGGCGATCGCGATGCACAGCGGCAAGGCGACGAGCGCGACGCTGATCCCGGCGAGGGCGTCGGCGCGAAACAGCGGCCAGCTGTAGTCGCGCATCGTATCCAGCAGCTTGGGCCGGCGCATCGCATCTCCTTCGGCTGAAGTCCGCCGAGAGCGCTATGCGTCGGCCCCGCGCCGGGTCAAGGCATGACCGTCAATCGAGCAGATATTTCTGCCAGAAGATCAGCGACGTCCAGAACTGATAATCGGCATTTTCCTTCTTCGCGAAGCCATGTCCCTCGTTGGTGCCGACGAGGTGCCACGCCGTGCCGCCCTTGCCGCGCACTGCCGCGACGATCTGATCGGCCTCCGACGCCGGTACGCGGGGGTCGTTCGCGCCCGTGACGACGAACATCGGCTTGCTGATCGCCGAAACGCGGGTCAGCGGCGAGATTTCCATCAGCTTCTTGCGCTGCGCAGGCACGCGCTCGTCGCCATATTCGACGCGGCGCAGGTCGCGGCGATATTCCTGCGTATTCTCGAGGAAGGTCACGAAATTGGAGATCGCGACGATGCACAGGTTCGCGCGCAGCCTGTCGGCAAAATGGGTCGCGGCGGCATAGCACATATAGCCGCCATAGCTGCCGCCGGTCAGGCCGAAACGGCTCGCATCGAGCCCCTTGTCCTTCGCGAGGCTGTCCAGAAAGGCGCCCATGTCCTTGACGCTGTCCTCGCGTTTGAACGGACCGTTGTCGAGCCCGACGAAGGTCTTGCCATAGCCTGTCGAACCGCGAACATTGGGATAGAAGAGCGCCACCCCCATTTCGTTGAGCAGATAATTGTTGCGACCCATGAAGCCCGGACGCGACTGGCTTTCAGGTCCGCCGTGGACGCTCATGATCAGAGGACGCTTGCCGGGGAATTTCGCGGGGTCGGGACGGTAGAGGAAACCCGACACTTCCAGCCCGTCGAAACTCTTTACCTTGACCAGCTCGGGCTCGACATTCCGCGTGACGTCGAGGCCGCCGGTCTCGCTCTGCGTCCATCGCGTGACCTTCAGCGTTTTCGGGTCGACGCTATACGCATCGGTCGCGCTGCGCGCCGAGGTGAAGCTGAAGCCAACCTCGCCCCATGGCGCGATGCTCACCCCGCCGATGACACCCGCCGGCAGTTCCACCGTGCGTACGGCTCCGCTTTTCGGATCGAGCAGCCGCAGCTTCGACATGCCCGCTTCGTTGACGACATAGGCGATGAAACTGCCGTCGTCGGCGATGTTGAAGCTGGTCACATCCCACTTTTCGGCCGGTCCCCGGGGGGTGAACTTGCCCGTCGCGGGATCGAGCGTGCCAAGCCGCTGGAAATCGGATGCTTCGTCGCTGGTGATCCAGACCGTGCCGTCGGGGGCGAATTCGGCGCCTCGCTGCGCGATCACCTTCTTATGGTCGCCGATCGGCGTCAGCGCGCCGGTCGCAAGGTCGAGCCGGAACAGGTCCGACTTTTCGACCGACACATATTGCGAAACGATTGCCCAACTCTTGTCGGGCGAGAAATCGCTGACCGCCCAGCCGCCCCCCGCGACCTGCGCGATCATCCGGTTCGATGCGCGATCGCGCGGGTCGATAAGGTAGATGTCGCTGTCGCGGCCGTTGCGACGCGTCGATGTGTAGGCGAGCGTCGAGCCGTCCTTGCTCCATGCATTATAACCGTTGCGGCTCTTTCCGTCGGTCAGCAGCTCGAGCCGCCCGTCCTTGATCGCATAGAGCTGGAAGAATTCGTTTCCGCCGACGTCCTTCTGGACGACCATGATGTCGGCCGTCTTCGGCGACCAGGCGCCCGAACCGACGGGCTCGGCCTCGAATGTCAGTTGCTGGCGTGCGCCCATCGGCGCCGCGACACGGTGGATCTGCGCAGTGTTGCCGAAACGCGTCGCGATCAGCATCGACCGATCGATCTGGTTCCAGCCGACGAAGCTGGCGCTGCGATTTTCCATATAGGGCCGCGTCGCGACGGTCAGAGCAGCCGGAACCTCGGGAACGCCGTCGGCGATCAGCGCCGCGGGCTTGGGCTCGATTGCCGGCGCGTCGCCCTCCGCGGCGAGTGCCGGTGCAAGCGGAAGAGCGAGGGCGGCCAGAATGGCGAGATGACGCATGATATTTCCCCAGTTGCTTGATGCGAGTGGACGCAACTTAGACGGCACGACCCCCGCCGATGGATGCAGGGCTTCGACCAACGGCGCTCCGCGCTCGACCGCCTGCAGCCCGCCTGGCGCAAAAATCGGGCCAATTATCGCCGTTTTTGCAGCGATTTGGGCACTCAGGCGCGATTTCGTTGCGAATCCGGGACGAATCGAATGCATTTTTTAACGAATCGCGGGCAGAGTGTCTTGACTTGGGAATTTTTGGGGCAAATCGTGCGGTTTCTGGGAATCGCCGGCCGGGGAGGCTGAAAAACATGGCATCGACGTTCGGACCGCGCCTCTGGCGCCGATCGACTGCAAGCGTACCGCCGGCACGCAGCCTTGGCCGCCGCATGACCGTTCACGCCGCCGCCGCCCTCATCGCCTTCGCCGCGCTTCAGGTCTGGCTCGTCGCCAGCGCCGTTTCGGCCGGTGCCCCTTCGGCGCTCATCATCGTTGCGCTGATCATGCTCGTCGCGCTGGCGTTGCCGATCGCCCGGATGACCGAACGCCACTGGTATCACCTCAGCCGCCAGGCGCTGGCGAGCCGCGGGCTTCATCAGCGCTTCCGCCGCGACACGCGTCGGCTGTGGGCGGCCGCACTGATCCTGCCCTTCCTCTGGGTCAGCGGCGCGATGGCGGCGACCGACGCCATCGCTGCGATCGCGCACTAATTCATCGACTTTAATTTTTGACGCTGACCCGCGCGCCGTATAGGGCGCGCGCATGCTGACCGTTGCCGAAGCCCTCGACCGTGCGCAGATGCTGTGCGACGCCGCGACCAAAGCTGGCGCCGACGCCGCCGACGCGCTCTATTATTGCAATGCCGCGACCTCGGTCTCGATGCGCCTTGGCGCATTGGAGGATGTCGAGCGCTCCGAAGGACAGGATATCAGCCTGCGGGTCTTCGTCGGGCAGCGGAGCGCCAGCGTCTCGACCGCCGACATGGACGCAGGCGAACTCGCCAAGCTCGTCGAGCGCTGCGTGGCGATGGCGCGCGAGGCACCCGAAGATCCCTATGCCGGTCTCGCTCCGCAGGACTTGCTGTTCAAGGGCCCCGTCCCCGATCTCGATCTCGACGACGGCAGCGAGGCCGACCCGCAGGCGCTGCGCGAAGCCGCCCTCGCGGTCGAGGAAGCCGCGCGCGCGATCGCCGGCGTGACCAACAGCGAAGGCGGCAGCGCGAGCCACAGCCGGACGCGCTTCGCGCTCGCCACGAGCCACGGCTTTGCCGGCGGCTATGGGTCAAGCGGGCATAGCGTGTCGGCGAGCGTTATCGCCGGCGAGGGCGCGTCGATGCAGCGCGACTATGGCTGGCACAGCGCGCACCACCTTGCCGACCTTGAAAGCACCGCGGAGATCGGCGCGCGCGCCGGGACACGCGCGGTCGCCCGCCTCAATCCCGGCAAGGCGCCGGTCGGCAAACTTCCCGTCGTCATCGATCCGCGCGTCGGCGGCAGCATCGTCGGCCATCTGCTCGGCGCGATCGCAGGCCCCTCGATCGCGCGCGGCACCAGCTTCCTGCTCGGCAAGGAGGAGCAGGCGCTCTTCGACAGCAGCATCCTGATCCGCGACGAGCCGCACCGCCCCCGCGGCCTGCGCAGCCGCGCGTTCGACGGCGAAGGCCTCCCGACCGCAGCGCGCGACATCGTGACCGGCGGCAAGATCACCGGCTGGCTGCTCGATACCGCCTCGGCGAAGCAGCTCGGCCTTTCGCCCACCGGCCACGCGAGCCGCGGCGGCGGTGCATCGGGGGTGAGCGCGAGCAACCTTCACCTCGCCGCGGGCAGCGTGAGCCCCGTGGCGCTGATGGCCGACATCAAGGAAGGCATCTACGTCACCGAACTCATCGGCCAGGGGGTCAATCCCGTCACCGGCGATTACAGCCGCGGCGCTTCGGGCTTCGTCATCCGCGACGGCGCAATCGCCGGTCCGATCGCCGAATTCACCATCGCGGGCAATCTGGTCGACATGTTCGCCGCGCTGGTCCCGGCGAACGACCTCGAATTCCGGCACGCCACCAACGTCCCTACCCTCCGCATCGACGGCATGACCGTCGCGAGCGCCTAGGGCGCTCCGCCGTGCCGGGTCGCAACCTTGAAGCCGTAATCGCCGCGACGCGCGAGGTCGGCGATATGGCGATGGCGCGCTGGCGCGGCGAGGGCAAGGCGGTCAACGTCTGGAACAAGTCGCATGACAATCCGGTCAGCGACGTCGACCTGGCGGTCGATGCGCGACTGAAGGCGGTGCTCGGCGCGATGGTGCCCGAAGCCGGCTGGCTCTCCGAAGAGACCGCCGACAATGAGGACCGTTTGGCGTGCCGCGCCATGTGGTGCGTCGACCCGATCGACGGCACGCGCGATTTCATCCGCGGCCGTCCCGGCTGGTGCGTGTCGGTCGCCCTCGTCGTCGATGGCACGCCAGAGCTGGGGGTGCTCTACGCCCCCGCGCTCGACGAACTGTGGGTCGCCGAAAGGGGCAAGGGCGCGACCCTGAATGGCGATGCGCTGCGCGCGAGCCGCCGGATGATCTTCGACGGATCGCGCGTCCCCGCCGACAGCCTGCCCAAGATCGACCGCGACCTGATCATGGTGACGAAGCCGAACAGCATCGCGCTGCGCATGGCGCTCGTCGCCGACGACCGCGCCGACCTGGTCGCGACCTTGCGCTGGGGGTTCGAATGGGACGTCGCCGCCGCGGCGCTGATCGCGACCGAGGCGGGCGCGACCGTCACCGACGCCTTCGGCGAACCGCTCGTCTTCAACACACCTCGTGCGCAAGCCTTCGGCGTCATCGCCAGCGCCCCGGGGATCCACCGGGCCGTCGTGGGGCGCTTGCGCGACCGGGCGGTCGAGCTTACCTCGCGCTCCTGACCCGCGAAAGCCGTGTCAAACCGCCGCAGTCGGCTTGACTTTCCGCCCGACTCGCCTTACCTGCGCACCATTCCGACAGCCTGACCGGACGGCGAAACGCTGCAAGCGTGTTCGTGGTCCGTTTTTTGCGTTGGAAATCAGACGCTTTGAGATGGGGTCGTTGCCAGCGACCCTGTGGAGCAGGAGAAAGTTACCAATGGCACGTATCGCGGGCGTCAACCTGCCCACCAACAAGCGCGTCATCATCGCGCTCACCTACATCCACGGCATCGGTCGCAAGACCGCCGTCGACATCGCCGACAAGCTGGGCATCGACCACAGCCGCCGCGTCCAGGACCTCAGCGACGCCGAGATCCTGCAGATCCGCGAAACGCTCGACGCCGACCATACGGTCGAGGGTGACCTTCGCCGCAACACGGCGATGAACATCAAGCGCCTGATGGACCTCGCCTGCTATCGCGGCCTGCGTCATCGCAAGGGCCTTCCCGTCCGCGGCCAGCGCACGCACACCAATGCGCGCACCCGCAAGGGCAAGGCGAAGCCGATCGCCGGCAAGAAGAAGTAAGCCGGTTTTTCGCGCCGGTGGCCGCCCGCAAGCGGCTGCGCCCCGGCCCGCTTTACGGATTTAGGTTAGGATTTCATCATGGCTCGTGAACCGCAGCGCCTTCGTCGGCGCGAACGCAAGAATATCTCGTCGGGTGTGGCCCACGTCAACGCGACCTTCAACAACACGATGATCACCATCACCGACGCGCAGGGCAATGCGATTGCCTGGTCGAGCGCCGGCATGATGGGCTTCAAGGGCAGCCGCAAGTCGACGCCCTATGCCGCGCAGGTGTGCGCTGAAGACGCGGGCAAGAAGGCGGCCGAACATGGCGTCCGCACCCTCGAAGTCGAAGTCAAGGGCCCCGGCGCGGGCCGTGAATCGGCTCTCCGCGCGCTGCAGGCCGTCGGGTTCCACATCACGTCGATCCGCGACGTGACGCCCATCCCGCACAATGGTGTCCGCCCGGCCAAGCGCCGCCGCGTCTGACGCCGATTACCGGAACGGCGGCCTTCGGGCCGCCGCGCCGCCGCAATACCTCCGCGGGACCGCTGCCGACCCCAGCCGTTCCGCCACTAGCAAAGGGAAGTCCATGACTGTCAATATCCGGAACTGGCAGGAATTGAAGAAGCCCAGCAACCTGGAAATCAAGGCCGGCGGCGACGGCAAGCGCAAGGCGACCTTCGTCGCCGAACCGCTTGAGCGCGGTTTCGGTCTGACGCTCGGCAACGCGCTGCGCCGCGTGCTGCTGTCGTCGCTCCAGGGTGCGGCCATTACGTCGATCAAGATCGAGAATGTTCTGCACGAATTCTCGAGCCTCGCCGGCGTGCGCGAAGATGTCACCGACATCGTCCTCAACGTGAAGCAGATCGCGCTCAAGATGGAAGGCGAAGGCCCGAAGCGGCTTCAGCTTTCGGCGACCGGTCCCGCGACCGTCAAGGCGGGCGACATCATGGTGTCGGGCGACATCAAGGTGATGAACCCGAACCATGTCATCTGCCACCTCGACGACGGCGCGACGCTGAACATGGAACTCGTCGCCGACACCGGCAAGGGTTACGTCCCCGCGACCGCGAACCGCCCGGCCGACGCGCCGATCGGCCTGATCCCGGTCGACTCGCTCTACTCGCCCGTCCGCCAGGTCGCCTACAAGGTCGACAATGCGCGTATCGGCCAGGAGCTGGACTTCGACAAGCTGAGCCTGACCGTCGAAACCGACGGTACGGTCACCCCGGAAGACGCTGTCGCCTATGCGGCGCGCATCCTCCAGGACCAGCTGCAGGTCTTCGTCCACTTCGAAGAAGCGATGAACGACAGCGGCCTGATCGGCATGGCGGCGCCCTCGGCCGCGACCGAGGAATCGGACGTCAACCAGCTCAACCGCTTCCTTCTCAAGAAGGTCGACGAGCTCGAACTGTCGGTCCGCTCGGCGAACTGCCTCAAGAACGACAATATCATCTACATCGGTGATCTCGTTCAGAAGACCGAAGCCGAAATGCTCCGCACGCCGAACTTCGGCCGCAAGTCCTTGAACGAAATCAAGGAAGTGCTGTCGTCGATGGGCCTGCGCCTCGGCATGGACATCCCCGGCTGGCCGCCGGAAAATATCGAGGAAATGGCCAAGAAGCTCGAACAGGAGCTTCTCGGCTGATCTTGCGGCCCGGCGAAAGCCGGGTCCCACAACGGGAATGGGTCGGCCCGATAATCGACCTGGTCTGGGCTACCTCACACGGGCCCTTAACGAACGAAGGAATGGATTATGCGTCATAAATCGGGTGGCCGGAAGCTGCAGCGCACCGGCGCGCATCGCATCGCGATGTTCCGCAACATGTCGGCCTCGCTCATCAAGCATGAGCAGATCACGACGACCGTCGCCAAGGCGAAGGAACTGCGTCCCTATGTCGAAAAGCTGATTACGCTCGCGAAGCGTGGCGGCCTCGCCAACCGTCGCCTTGCGATGAGCCGCCTGATGGACGAGACGCAGTTGGTGAAGCTGTTCGACGTCCTCGCCGAGCGCTACAAGGACCGCAACGGTGGTTATACCCGGATCATCAAGGCCGGCATCCGCGCCTCGGACGCCGCACCGATCGCGATCATCGAATTCGTCGACCGCGACGTCGATGCGAAGGGTCAGGATTCGGGCCCGGTGCTGACCGAGGACGAATACGAAGACGCGTAAGCTTCGGCTTCCAGCGAATGGATCAAGGGCGGCGTCCGCGAGGACTGCCGCCCTTTTTCATGCCGACAAGGAGGTCGTGGGTCCGGCTCGCGCCGAAGCCGCCGACGAACCTCAGCTATAGGAAACGGAAAGCGTCTGCTTGCGACGCCGCGCCCGCATCGCGCCGCCGACCGCAGCAAAGCCGATCAGGAACATCGCCCAGGTCGCGGGCTCGGGCACCGCCGAGGTCACGACGGCCTTGATGATCAGATCGTCATAATCATTGTCGGCGCCCTGGATCTGGTCGTCATAACCGAAATAGAAGGTCGAAACGGAACTGCCGCTCTTCTGCATTTTGGTCAGGAAGATGCCGAAGCCGTCGTCCCCGACCGTCGCCGACTTCCCGCCGACGCTCGAGAAATTCAGGCGGCCGGCGAGACTGCCGGCATTGAACGCGCCGCTGCCGATCGAAATCGGCGCGCCGAAATTGTTCTGGAAGGGGGTGTTCTCGCCCTTGATCAGATTGGGGGTCGAAATCGTCGCGAAACTGTCGTTGAAGCCGCTTTCCGACCCGAGCAGATAGAAGGTGATGATCGAATTTTCGGTGAGGACCAGCGAAACGTCGTCCGCCGAATATTTCGTGAGGCCCAGCGCGTTCAGCTGCGACTTGAAATCATTGCTGCTCGAAATCGTCACCTTGTCGTCGAAGCTGATCGTCACGGCCGCCTGCGCCGCGACGGGAAGCGCGGATGCAAGGAGCAGGGCCATAGCGGCAAGCGGTTTCTTCATGTCTTTATCCCCCACGCCCGGCGCACCCTTCATTCGGTCCCTCACGCCCGGCGACTCGGAGGCTTAGCATTTCGGAAACCATGAAAGTAGGGCGGCCCGGAAGATGTGCCGAACTGATACATGCTGATTTGCGGCGATCCTTTTGCCGACGATCGCAGCCCGCGCCCGGCTGCCGAGCGTTCTGTAGCGGCCCCGCCGGCAGGCCGCCGAAAATATGGCCGACGCCGCGATGGATGCCCAAATCCGCTTGCCCGGCCTCTTTCTATCCTTACATAATGGCGCACGATTGTTGCTCCGACGATGAGGATCGCCTTGCCATGCCCCGTAAAGATATGCGCGCGCCGCTTGCGCTGGCCGCGCTGATGATGACGCCCGCCGCTGCGCCGACCGCAGCAAGCGCCACCGATTCCGCCGCGGCCCCTGCCCCGGCGCTCGCCTATCCGGCGACCGAACGCGGCTCGACGGTCGATCGGCAATTCGGCGTCGACGTCGCCGATCCCTATCGCTGGCTGGAGGACGATGTTCGCGTCAATCCGAAGGTCGCGGCGTGGGTTGCCGAGCAGAACAAGGTCACCGACGCCTATCTTGCGACGCTTCCCGGCCGCGAGGCGTTCCGCAAGCGGATGACCGAACTCTATAATTACGAACGCTTTGGCCTGCCGACCAAGGCCGGGACGCACTATTTCTACACGCGCAACGACGGGCTGCAGCCGCAGTCGGTGCTGTATGTCCGCGACGGGCTGAAGGGCGAGGGCCGCGTGCTGATCGACCCCAACAGTTGGGCAAAGGACGGCGCGACCGCGCTCGGCGAATGGAACCCATCGGAAGACGGCAAATATCTTCTCTATTCGGTGCAGGACGGCGGCACCGACTGGCGCATCGTCCGCGTCAAGGATGTCGCGACGGGGCAGGACACCGGCGACGAGATCCGCTGGGTCAAATTCTCGGCGCTCGACTGGGCGAAGGACGGCAGCGGTTTTTACTATTCGCGGTTCCCGGAGCCCAGGGAGGGTCAGGCCTTCCAGTCGCTCAACGAAAATCATGCCGTCTATTTCCACAAGCTCGGCACGCCGCAGAGCGAGGACGTGCTGATCCACGCCACCCCCGACAAGCCGAAGCTCAACCACAGCGCGGTCGTCACCGACGACGGCAAATATGTCCTCGTCGTCTCGTCCGAAGGGACCGACGAACGCTATGGCCTGACGCTGCATCCGGCGAAGGGCGGCGCGGCGATCCCGCTCGTCGGCGACTATGCAAACAATTGGGAATATGTGACCAACGCGGGAAGCCGTTTCACCTTCCTGACCAACAAGGGGGCGCCGCGCGCGCGCCTTGTGTCGCTCGACATCCGCAAGCCCGGCGAAATCACAGAACTGGTCCCGGAGAGCCGGTCGACGCTCGTCGGCGCCTCGCGCGTCGGCAACCGCATCATCCTGTCCTATCTCGGCGACGCCAAGTCGCAGGCGGTGATGATCGGGCTCGACGGCAAGCCGATCTCGGCGATCCGTCTGGCCGATATCGGGTCGGCGAAGGGCTTTGGCGGCAATCCGCAGGATGCGGAAACCTTCTATGAATTTTCGAGCTACGCGACGCCGACGACGATCTTCCGCCTCGATACGGTGACCGGCAAGAGCGAGGTGTTCGCCGCGCCCAAGCTGACCTTCGACCCGAAGCAATTTTCGGTCGAGCAGCGCTTCTATAAATCGAAGGACGGCACCGAGGTGCCGATGTTCGTCGTCATGAAGAAGGGGCTCGACCGCAGCAAGGGCTCGCCCACCCTCCTCTATGGCTATGGCGGCTTCAACGTGTCGATGACCCCCGCCTTTTCGCCCACCAAGCTCGCGTGGATGGACAAGGGTGGCGTGTTCGCGGTCGCCAACCTGCGCGGCGGCGGCGAATATGGCAAGGCGTGGCACGACGCCGGCCGGCTCGACAAGAAGCAGAATGTCTTCGACGATTTCATCGCCGCGGGCGAATATCTGATCGCGGAAGGGATCGCCGGCAAGGGCCAGCTCGTCATCGAGGGCGGATCGAACGGCGGGCTGTTGGTCGGCGCCGTGACCAACCAGCGCCCCGACCTGTTCGCTGCGGCGCTGCCCGCGGTCGGCGTGATGGACATGCTGCGCTTCGACCGCTTCACCGCCGGCCGCTATTGGACCGACGATTATGGCTATCCGTCGAAGGAAGCCGATTTCCGGAACCTCCTCGCCTATTCGCCCTATCACAATATCAGGGACGGCGCGGCCTATCCCGCGATCCTCGTCACCACCGCCGACACCGACGACCGCGTCGTGCCGGGGCACAGCTTCAAATATACCGCCGAGCTACAGCATAGCGAGATCGGCCCCAAACCGCACCTGATCCGCGTCGAAACGCGCGCCGGTCACGGGTCGGGCAAGCCGGTCGACAAGATCATCGCCGAGGCGGCCGACAAATATGCCTTCGCCGCCAAATGGACCGGGCTGAAGGTCGAATAGGGAGCGCCATGTCCTACGCCCTGTCCTTTTCGGCAACCCATCCCGCGACGCTCTGGGCCGAGGCGGCGGACGCGGCCGAGGCGCTCGTCGCGGGCGAGCCCGACGGCATCGCCAATATGGCGAATGTCGCCGCGCTGGTCTGGCAGGCGATTCCCGACCTCAACTGGGCCGGCTTCTACCGCTTCGACGGGACCGAACTTGTCCTCGGCCCGTTCCAGGGCAAGGCCGCGTGCATCCGCATTCCGCTCGACAAGGGCGTGTGCGGCGCCGCGGCGCGCCTTCGCGAGACGCAGCGCGTCGAGGATGTCCACGCTTTTCCGGGCCATATCGCCTGCGACGCCGACAGCCGCAGCGAGCTGGTCGTCCCGATCGTCGCCGACGGGCGACTGATCGGCGTCCTCGACCTCGACAGCCCGTCGCCGGCGCGCTTCACCGCAGAGGATCAGTCGGGCGCCGAAAGTCTCGTCGCGCGCATCGCCGCCGCATTGGCACACTGACCCAAATCGGCCTGACCCAAATCGGCCTGACCCAAATCGGGACGCAAAACTCAGGGTTAACAGATTCGCGAGAATCGCCTTGATTTGATAACAAACTGTTAACCAGTCGCTTGCCGAAGCATCGATGGGCACGGCGCGGCCAGGGTAACAGGGAGTTTAACATGCGCACGATCTTGCTTCTGGGGGCGGCCGTCGGAACGGTGTTGCTGACGAGCGGCGCGGCCCGTGCCGCGGATCCCGCGCCGAAGCTCGACTATGACGCTCCCGCGGCCCCCGACGTCCGCGTCTATACCGGCTATCCCGACCGCGTGCCCGGCGAGGCCGACTATCGCCACGTCGACGGCGGTTACGATGCCGAGGGCCGCTGGACCGGAAGCTGGACCGGCACCTATGACGCGCCCGACGGTCGTCGCTACGAAGGCACTTACGAGGGCACGGTCGAGGGCCACGGCGCGGGCTATCCGCCGCCGCCCTATTATGATCCCTATTACGGCGGCCATCCCGATCCCGAGGATGCGGAGATGGCGCGTCGCTGCGGCCGGGGGGGCGCAGCGACCGGAGCGGTTGTCGGAGGCGTCGTGGGGGGCGTCGTCGGCAACCGCGTCGCCGGGCATGGCGACCGCACCGCGGGCACGCTGATCGGCGGCGGTGTCGGTGCGCTGGCCGGCGCCGCGATCGGCAACGAAGCCGACAAGAAGAAGTGCGACGAATGGTGGGAGAGCCGCGGCCGCCATCATCAGGGCGGCTATGCCTGGCATCATGGCGGCACCTATCCCGGCGCCTACTCGTACAGCAGCTACGGTTACGGCTACGGCTGGTACACGCCGGGCGTCGTCGTCACGACGATCGTCAACGGCGCGCCGCTGGTCACCGAGACGGTCGAGACCACGACCAAGACCTATTATGAAAATGCGCCGGTGCGGAAGCGCTATGCGCCGAAGAAGAAGTGGAAGCCGAAACCCAAGCCGCGCTGCGTCTGCTGAGCGACCCCGACTGGTCTGGTCACCGTAACGAGGTCCCGTCAGGCCCGCCCTCCGTCCGGAAGGCGGGCCTTTCCTTTGGTCGCGGGCGCGCCACGGTTCAGCGGCGCGAAAGCATGGCGGGCGTAACAGCGGATCCTGTTGCGGGTGGGAGCGTCCCTTGCCCGCGCCTGCGGAGTGTCCCGCCCATGCGCAAGTTCACCGGCCTCGCCACCGCGACCGCGATCGTCATCACTTCGGTCGGCGTCAGCGCCGCCCCTGCCGAGGCCCGCGACCGCTATGGCCACGGCTATGGCTGGGGCCACCGTCACCGCGACAATATCGACGCCGGCGACGTCATCGGCGGCCTCCTGATCATCGGCACCATCGCCGCGATCGCCAGCGCCGCGAGCAAAGGGATAGCCGAACGCCGCGACCGCGAAGACCGATATGACCCGCCCTATCGCGAGCCGCGGCAGGATGCGCCCAACTACGACCCGCCCGTCGATGATGCACGTCCGTATGGCGACGGCACGACCGAAGTCCGCCCCTATGGCAATGGCGAGGCCGAAGCCCGCGCCGCCGACGCCTGCAGCTGGGCTGTCGAGGGCGAGATGGGCGACGACGCCCGCGTCGACAGCATCACCAAGACCGAGCCGAACAATGGCGGCTGGTACGTCACCGGCACCGCTTCGCGCCTCGGCGGCGAAGTGCGCAGCTTCGGCTGCAGCTATCGGAGTGGCCGCGTCGTCGACGTCAGCTTCGGCTGAACCGATCGGGCCGGGGAAAAGGGCTCTGCGTCGGCGGCGCGGAGCCCTTTCGCATATGAACGTCAGCAAAACCAAGGCTTAACGCCAGATAAGCGCCGGGTTCAGGACGGCGTCACGGCCGACTCGGTAGAAGGATGACAACAGGCCGCACGGGTGCCGCCTGCGCTATCTGGAGACCGAACCATGGCTGTAAATACATCTTGGACCAAGGCCGCGATTGGTGCGGCCACCGCCGGCGCGATGCTGGCGAGCGCCGCCCCCGCCGCCGCGCGCGACCGCTACGACCGCGACGGCATCAGCGCCGGCGAAGTCATCGCGGGCGCCGTCGTTCTCGGCGGGCTCGCGGCGATCCTGTCATCGAACAACGATCGCGACCGTTACGACCGCTACGACGACCGTTATGGCCGTTACGACGATCGCTACGACCGCGGGCGCTACGGCAACGATCCCCGCTACGGCTATGGTTATGACTATAACCGCTATGGCAACAGCCGCAGCGCCGTCAGCCAGTGCGTGAATGCTGTCGAGCGCGGGACGAGCCGCTATGGCCGCACCGACGTCACACAGGTGACGAGCATCGACCGCAAGCGCGACGGTTATCGCGTCAAGGGCCGCGTCGTCGTCCGCGACGGCTATGGCGGCCGCTGGGGTCGCGGCGGCGCTTACGACAAGGGCAAGTTCAGCTGCGACGTCCGCTATGGCCGCGTCGTCGACGTCGACTATTCGGGCCTCGGTTAAGCCCGGACTTTGGACGAGCGCCGACTGGCCCGCCGGCACCCGGGTGTCGGCGGGCCCTCTTGCGTCGGCGCGGGGCAGGCCGCATGAAGCATCATGCTCAGAGCCACCTTCGCCGCCGCGCTGCTCCTCGCCGTGCCCGTCGCCGCTTATGCCGGGGATACCGCGCCCGCCCCCGATCCCGCGCGCCTGAAGGCGCTGGTCGAGAAGCTCGTGTCCTTCGGCACCCGCCACACCTTGTCGTCGACGACCGATCCCAAGCGCGGCATCGGCGCTGCGCGCAATTGGGGCGCCGCCGAATTCCAGCGTATTTCAAAGGCGTGCGGCGGCTGCCTGACCATCGAACGGATCAGCGACCGCTTCGAAGGACCGCGCGCGCCGTCGGGCGTGATCGTGCAGAATGTCCTCGCGATCCAGAAGGGCAGCGATCCCGACCGCGTGATCATGATCGCCGGCCATATCGACAGCCGCGTCAGCGACCCGATGGATTTCACCGCCGACGCCCCCGGCGCGAACGACGACGGCTCGGGCACCGCGCTGGTCCTCGAGGCGGCGCGGCTGCTCTCGAAGGACAAGCATCGCGCGACGATCGTCTATGCGCTGCTCTCGGGCGAGGAGCAGGGGCTGTGGGGCGGCAAGCTGCTCGCTGCCCATGCGAAGGAAAAGGGCTGGCAGGTCACGGCGATGCTCAACAACGACATCGTCGGCGGCACCCGCGGCACCGACGGCACCGTCGTTGCGGACCGGGTCCGCGTGTTCAGCGAGGGCATTCGCGCCTCCGAGGATCTTGCCGCGCAACTCGCGCGGCGCGGCATCGGCGGCGAGGATGACGGGCCGTCGCGCGCGCTCGCCAAGGCGGCGGTACGTGCGGCGGCGGCCAATCCGGCAATCGGGCTCGACGTCCTCGCGGTGCGCCGGCCCGACCGCTTCCGTCGCGGCGGCGACCATCTTCCCTCGCTCGAGCTCGGCTATCCCGCGATCCGCTTTACCGTCGGGATCGAGAATTATGACCACCAGCATCAGGATCTGCGGGCCGAAAACGGCCGCAAATATGGCGACACGGTCGACGAGATGGACTTCCCCTATCTGGCGCGCGTCACTGCGCTCAACGTCGCCCTCGCCCGCGAACTCGCCGACGCGCCGGCCGCGCCCGAACGCGTCAGCATCGACGGCGCGGTGAGCTCCGACACCGTCGTTCGCTGGACGCCCGTTAAGGACGCCGCGGCCTATCGCGTCCACTGGCGCCGCGCCGATCGCAACGACTGGTCGGATTCGCGCGTCGTTCCGTCGGACGCCGCTAACGAATTGATTTTGCCTGCTATCATCGTCGACGATAATTTCTTCGGCGTTTCCGCTATTTCGGCCGAAGGGCACGAAAGCCTGGTTACTTTCGGCGGTTTGCCGCCCGCGAAATAATTAGAAAACAGCACAAACGAAAATTTACCTTCGCGCGTTATGGCAGCGATGGGACCAAAATGACCGCCTGGCGTGGGTGACGGGCGGTGAAGAATGTTGGTCGCCTATGTCGAGTCCAGAGGCCCCTACGGCCTCATCAGCGCCGGATGAAAAGCGCCAGCCGCGGCAGTCGCGCCTGGTAAAGGGGTCGCTCGGCTGCCAGCGACTCGGGCGGTTCGACGTCACCATCCGCAATGTCTCCGAAACCGGAATCGGCGGGCAAGGCCCGCACAGCCTTAATATCGGCGAGCGGATGACGGTGTTTCTGCCCGGCCACGAACCGATGCTCGGCACGGTACGCTGGGTGTCGGGCAACCGCTTCGGGCTGGAAACCGACAAGCCGGTCGAAACGATGCGGCTGCGCGCATCGCATGGCGACGACCTGCGCACCGCCGACAGCATCGCCGACTTCCAGATCGTGCCGGCGCCCAAGCTCGATACCTGGC
Source organism: Sphingopyxis soli (assembly GCF_018682675.1). GTDB lineage: Bacteria > Pseudomonadota > Alphaproteobacteria > Sphingomonadales > Sphingomonadaceae > Sphingopyxis > Sphingopyxis soli. Next base: position 2,282 of record NZ_JAFMTR010000002.1, on the reverse strand, counting down.
GGCCCGGCCTGACCCGCGCGACGTCGCTGCCCGGGCATTTCGGGCGCAAGCGGTAAAGCGGGCGGAAGGCGCCGTTGCGGGCGGGGAGCGGACGTTCCCCATCGCCCGGAAACCGTCATCACGACTTTTCCTGCGCGGCCTCGGACTAGACCGTTCCCTCTTCGCGCTCGGCCTGCTGCCGCGCCCACATGTCGGCGTAGAGCCCGCGCATCGCGAGCAGTTGGTCGTGCGTTCCGGTCTCGGCGACTCGGCCCTTCTCGAGGACGACGATCCGGTCGGCATTCACCACGGTCGACAGGCGGTGCGCGATCACCAGCGTCGTCCGCCGCTCGGCGATGCGTTCTAGCGTGTCCTGGATCGCCGCCTCGGTGCGGCTGTCGAGCGCGCTCGTCGCCTCGTCGAGGATCAGGACCGGCGGGTTCTTGAGCAGGGTGCGCGCGATCGCGACCCGCTGCTTCTCGCCCCCCGACAGCTTCAGCCCGCGCTCGCCGACCTCGGTCTCATAACCCTGCGGGAGCAGCGCGATGAAGCCGTCGATCGCCGCGCCCTGCGCTGCCGCGGCGATTTCCTCGACGCTGGCGTCGGCGCGGCCATAGGCGATGTTATAGCCGATCGAATCGTTGAACAGCACCGTATCCTGCGGGACGATACCGATCGCGGCGCGCAGGCTTCGCTGCGTCACCGCCTTGATGTCCTGCCCGTCGATGGTCACGCGCCCGCCCTGCGGGTCATAGAAACGGTAGAGCAGCCGCGCGATCGTCGACTTGCCCGCGCCCGACGGCCCGACGATCGCCAGCGTCTCCCCCGCCCCGACCGCGAAGCTGACGCCGTTCAGGATCGTCCGGTCGGCCTCGTAACCGAAGACGACATCCTCGAAACTCACCGCGCCGCCATTGACGACGAGCGCGGGCGCGCCCGGCGCGTCGCTGATCTCGGGCGGGGTGTCGATCAGACGGAACATCGCCTCCATGTCGATCAGACCCTGGCGGATCGTCCGGTACACCATGCCGAGCAGGTCGAGCGGGCGAAAGAGCTGCGCGAGCAAGGTGTTCACCAGCACGACGTCGCCGACCTTGTACGCGCCGACCGACCAGCCCCAGACGGTATAGGCCATCGTCCCCGCCATCGCGGCGTTGGTGATGAAGCTCTGCCCGATGTTGAGCCAGGCGAGGCTGTTCTCGCTCTTTACCGCGGCGCGGGCATATTGGTCGGCCACGTCGCGGTAGCGCGCAGCCTCGCGTTCCTCGGCGCCGAAATATTTCACCGTCTCGTAATTGAGCAGGCTGTCGACGCTGCGCCCGATCGTCAGCGTGTCGAGGTCGTTCATCCGCGTGCGCAGCGCGTTGCGCCAGTCGGTCACCCGCCGCGTGAAGATGATATAGACGACAACCATCAGCGCGGTCGCACTGGCGAGGCCGAAGCTGAATTTGGTCCAGAAGATGATGAGCACCGCGGCGAGCTCGATGATCGTCGGCGCAATGTTGAACAGCAGGAAATAAAGCATCGTATCGATGCTCTTGGTGCCGCGCTCGATCACCTTGGTGACCTCGCCCGTCCGCCGCGCAAGATGGAAACGCAGCGACAGCGCGTGCAAATGGGTGAAGGTGGCGATCGCCAGTTCGCGCGTCGCATCCTGCCCGACGCGCTCGAACACCACATTGCGGAGGTTGTCGAACAGCACCCCGGCGAAGCGCGCGCCGGCATAAGCCAGCACCAGCCCGATCGCGAGCGCGACGCCGTCTTCCATCCCCGGCGCCATCCGGTCGATCGCGGCGCCATAAAGGAAACCCATCGACAGCTGCACGCCCTTCGACGCGAGCACGATCAGCGCGGCCAGGACGATACGCGCCTTGTGCTCGGTCTGCCCCGCAGGCCACAAATAGGGCAGGAAACGCCCCAGTGTCGCAAGCGCGGGCGGTTCGCGGTTGCGGTCGGCGGAGGTGGCGGTATCGGGCGGCATGGTCGCCCCATGTAGGGACGCACGGGCCATCCGCCAAGCGTTCTGGCGCGGCGGGGGCGAATGCCCGGTGTCGGGCGGTTGCGGACATCAATCCTCCCTGTGGCGAAGCCATGGGGAGGTGGCAGCGCGACGCGCTGACGGAGGGGCTATGGCGCAACGTTGCGGCCCCTCCACCATTCGCTTCGCGAACGGTTCCCCTCCCCATCGCTGCGCGACAGGGAGGATTGGCAGAAAGCGACTGGAAGCACGACATCTCTACCATCGTCATCCTGAACTTGTTTCAGGATCCATGGTCTGCCGTTTCCTTCGACGCAGCGTGGGA
>NZ_JAFMTR010000116.1 GCF_018682675.1 Sphingopyxis soli | reverse complement strand
GCCACGCGTCAGGACGGTGAAGCGGACCAGCTCTTCGGCGACATCGACGATACGGTCGTAATAACTTGAGGGCAGCATGCGCCCCTCTTCGTCGAACTCGGCGTAGGCTTTGGCGACGCTCGACTGGTTGGGAATGGTGATCATCCGCATCCATCGGCCGAGGATGCGCAGCGTGTTGACGCTGTTGAACGATTGCGAGCCCGCCGATACCTGCATCACCGCGAGCGTGCGCCCCTGCGTCGGCCGGAGCCCTTTGTAGGCGAGCGGCAGGTGGTCGATTTGCGCCTTCATGATCCCGGTGATCTGGCCGTGGCGTTCGGGACTGCACCAGACCTGGCCTTCGGACCACAGCGAATGCTGCCTCAGTTCCTCGACCGCCGGATGGTCGTCGCCCGCTATCTGATCGGGCAGCGGTAAGTCGGACGGATCGAAGATGCGCGTCTCGCATCCGAAAAGCTGGAGCAGGCGCGCGGTCTCCTCGACGACGAGTCGCGAGTAGGAGCGCTCGCGGAGGCTGCCATAAAGGAGGAGAATGCGCGGAGCCGGATCGAGCGGACCGAGGCCGAGCGCCGGCTGCGAGCGAGTATATTCGGGGCTCAGCGCCGGGAGATGGTCGGGGTCGACGAGCGTGCGCAGGCGGGAGAAGGTCTCGGCGGTCATTACAATCAGCCTTTCGCGGGGGCGGATGCCGGAAACCAACGGCGCCCGAACCAGAAGGCGACGTTGACGAGGAGGATCAGGACGGGCACCTCTACGAGCGGGCCGATGACGGCGGCGAAGGCGATGGGGGAGGCGAGGCCGAAAGCGGCGATCGCGACCGCGATAGCGAGTTCGAAATTATTGCCCGCGGCGGTGAAGGCGACCGCCGTGGTGCGCGGATAATCGGCCTCGATGAGTTTCCCCATCCAGAAGCTGATGACGAACTGGACCACGAAATAGATGGTAAGCGGGATCGCGATCCGCACCACATCACCGGGAATTGTGACAATCTCGCCGCCCTTGAGGCTGAACATCGCGACGATCGTGAAGAGCAGGGCGACGAGCGTGATCGGCGCGATTTTAGGCAGAAAGCGCGTCTCGTACCATGCATTGCCCTTGGCTCCGGCGAGCCATTTGCGGGTCAGGAAGCCGGCGAGGAACGGAATGCCGAGATAGATCAGCACCGCTTCGGCGACCGTCCAGAAACTGACATCGATGACGCTGCCTTCGAGCCCGAACAGCGGTGGCAGAACGGTCAGGAAGAACCAGGCATATATGCTGAAGAAGAGGATCTGGAAGATCGAGTTGAAGGCGACGAGCGCGGCGACATATTGATTGTCGCCCTTGGCGAGCTGGTTCCACACGATGACCATCGCAATGCAGCGCGCGAGCCCGATCAGGATGAGGCCGGTCATATATTGGGGCTTGTCGGAGAGGAAGGCCACGGCGAGCGCGAACATCAGCACCGGGCCGATGATCCAGTTCTGGATCAGCGAGATCGCGAGCACGCGCTTGTCCTCGAACACCCGCGGCAGTTCCTCGTAGCGGACGCGCGCGAGCGGCGGATACATCATCAGGATCAGGCCGATGGCGATCGGGATGTTCGTCGAGCCCCACGAGAGGCTGTCGATCGCGGCGGGAAGTCCGGTGAATGTCGAGCCCAGCAGCACGCCCAGCGCCATCGCGAGGAAGATCCACAAGGTCAGATAGCGGTCGAGGAACGCCAGCCGTTCGCGCTTTGGTTGCGTCATCGAATCTCTCCTCGGGCGCCGACGCGACGGCCGGTGTCATCGACGACCTGTTCGCCATCTTCCTTGGCGAAGGCACCGCGCTGGCGCGATGGAAGGAGGTCGAGCACCTCCTCCGACGGACGGCAGAGTTTCACGCCGAGCGGCGAGACGACGAGCGGCCGGTTGATGAGGACCGGATGCGCCATCATCGCGTCGATGAGCGCATCGTCGTCGAGGCTCTCGTCGCCGAGGCCGAGATCGGCAAAGGGCGTTCCCTTTTCGCGGAGGAGGGCGCGAGGGGTTATGCCGGCGCGTTCGATCAACTGCGCAAGCAGCGCGCGCGACGGCGGCGTCTTCAGATATTCGATGACGTGGGGCTCGATTCCGGCATTGCGGATCATCGCCAGCGTATTACGCGACGTGCCGCATTCGGGATTGTGGTAGATGATGATGTCGGCGGTCATTCGGCCGACTCCGCTCGCGCGGTCGAACCTTCGGTGCGCCCGATTTCCTTGAGTTTGCGCTCCATCGCCATTTCGCCAATGCTGTCGTGCGGCAGCGCGAGGAACAGCGCGATGCGGTTTGAGAGATAGTTGAGCGCTCGCTCGAAGGCCTCGCGCTGGCCGGGGCCTTCCACCGCAGCGGGGTCTTCGATCCCCCAATGCGCGCTCATCGGCTTGCCCGGCCAGATCGGGCAGGTTTCCCCTGCGGCACTGTCGCAGACGGTGAAGATGAAATCGAAAGTGGGTGCGCCGGGCTGCGAGAATTTGTCCCAGCTTTTCGAGCGCAGGCCATTCGTCTCGAAGCCAAGTTCTTCGAGCAGCGACAGGGCTTGGGGATGGACCTCGCCCTTGGGAAAGCTGCCGGCGCTATAGGCTCTGAAGCGTTCTTCCCCCATTCGGCTCATCAACGCTTCGGCGAGGATCGAGCGCGCGCTATTGCCCGTGCAAAGGAACAGCACATTGTAGGTCTTGTCGGTCATGATTGTCTCCCGAATCGCTGCGCCGACAAGGCGCAAGCTCTGAAATGAGGGTGGACGATTATCGGCGTTGGCGGCGCGCGCTCAGCAGCATGCGAGTTCGGCGAGCAGTGGCTCGCAAAGCTCCGCTCGCCCCTGGCAGCAATCTTTCGCAAGGAAGAGCATCAGGCCGCGGAGCGTATCGATATCGGCACGCTGGATGATCTGACGGCCGCGCTTTTCGGATTTCACGAGATTCGCTTTCGCCAAGACGGCAAGATGCGTCGAGAAGGTGCTCTGCGTGAGCCCCGAGGCTTCGACAAGCTGTCCGGTAGAGAGGCCATCCGGCTCGTTCTGAACAAGCAGCCGAAAAGCATCGAGGCGGGTGGGATGCGCCAAGGCGGCGAGAATGGGCAGGGCAGAATCAGCTATCATGCATCGGAATTATCCGATGGAAATCTTGCTGTCAAATTGCATCGGCTATTTACGATGGTTGGCGCAGCTATGTCCGCGCGTCGCGTTCGATCGCCAAAGCCCAGTTGGCTGCAATCGCTCAGGGTTGAACAGACGTATCGGGACAACTTGACTATCGGTGGATGTCGTCAGCAAGCTAGCGCTGACGGATAACCAGTTCGGTCCGGGCATAGTCAGCCGCGCGAACGTGCTTGATCCGCTGCGTCCTTCGGCCGGTCTTGTCCATGAAGGTCACCTCGACTGTCACCGGCGCCATCGAGGCAAGCCCGAAGTGGAGGGGCTGCGTTCCTTGCGAGTTATAGCCTTCGCCGGTCGATACCTGGCGCGTCGCGATGATCTTACCGCTGGCGTCGGTGAGGCGCACTTCGGCACCCATTCGCGTGAAGCGTCCCGCTCTGTCGACGACGCGAACGGCAAGGCTTCGCTGCGCGGCGGCCTTGTCGAGATCGTTGTGGAAGAGGAAATGACCGCCGCTGGCGGTGTAGCCGCGCGTCACCGAGAGATCGAGCGCACCGTCACGGTCGTAATCGATCCACTGGACGCCGTGATCGGCGACGTTGAGCGCAGAGCCGGGCGGCAGGACATTGGCGAACCCGTTGCCGCCGAGATTGCGGTAAAGGCGGTTGGCGGGCTGCTGGGCGCCCGATTTGCCGGTGTAGGCGGCGACGAACAGGTCGAGCCAGCCGTCATTGTCATAATCGCCCCATGCGGCGCCGACCGCGTGATTGTTCTCGGCGAGGCCGAGGCGCGGCGCGACATTCTCGAAACTGCCGTCACCCTTGTTTCGATAGAGGATGTTGACGCCGTAGCTCGCCACGAACAGGTCCAGTTCGCCGTCATTGTCATAGTCGCCGACCGCGCACCCGACGCTGCCCTCGGTGCGCGGACGGCCCGGGCGGTCCATGCCGAGCGCCGGGGCGACGTCGGTGAACCGGTCGCCGTCGTTGCGCCACAGCGCGTCGGTTGCGCCCGCCTGGTTGGCGAGGAATAGATCGAGGTCGCCGTCGCGGTCGTAATCGAACCAGCAGGCGCCGACTGTGGGCCGTGCGTCGTCGCCCGCCTGTTCGGCGGCAACGCGCACGAAGCGCCCTGCGTCCTGGCGGAACAGCGCGTTGGGACCGCTCCGGTTGGCCGCGAAGAGATCGAGGTCGCCGTCATTGTCGTAATCGACCCAGCTCGACTGGCGGGCCGAGCGTCCGGCGGTAACGGGATCGACGGCTTGCGCGGCGAAGCGGCGACCGCCTTCATTGCGGAAGAGCAGATTGCCGGCCGCCTCCTCCGTGGCGCCGCCGAACAGATCGGGCCAGCCGTCGCCGTCATAGTCGCCCCAGGCAAGACCGCGCATTTCGGCGCCCGAGACGGGCAGGCCCATTGCAGCGCCGACGCTCACGAATGTTCCGCGATCGTTGCGATAGAGCCGGATTTCGCCGCTTTTGAGCGATACGGCAAGGTCGAGGTCGCCATCGCGGTCATAATCGGCCCAACTGTTCGAGAGCGAGCCGGGGAGTGCGAAGTCCGCCGACTGGACCGGCGAAAAGGCGGGGAAAGGCGTCTGGGCCGCCCCGCCGCCGGCAAAGCCGAGCGACAGGACGACCCAGGACAGGGTCCGCATCAGTTCATCGCGCATGATGCGGACTCCAGGGGATGGTCGGGATCAGAAATCGAGCGAAATCCGGCCATAATAATATCCGCCATATTGACCGAACGGTCCGGCGCCATAGGGCGCGAGCCCGATGGTGTTGGCGACGGTCGTGCGGTCGGGATAGACGTCGAAGATATTATAGGCACCGGCCGCGACCCGCAATTTCTCGGTCACCCCGTAGGACACTTCGAGATCGGTGATCCACTTGGCGCCGAAGCTCTGGTCGTTGACCGGCAGGCCGCCGACCAGATTGTCGAGCGACTTGAACTTGTCGTAGCGCGTTTCCTTGATGTTGATCGCGAACGGACCCGATTCAAAATTGGCACCGAGGATCAGCTTGGTCTTCGGAGCCGAGGTGAACCAGCCCTGCGTGCGGCGATCGAACAGGGTCAGGTTGAGCCCGGCGAGTTCGGGCGGATTCGCGGCGATCTTGCGAATGTCGGTATCGTTATAGTTGAAACCGACGCTCGTGCGCAGACGCCCGGCGCTGCCCACGTCGAAAGTGTAGGTTCCGACCACGTCGACGCCGCGCGTGCGGGTGTCGACGGCGTTGGTGAAGAAACGCACCGACTGGTCGCCCGAGAAGCCGTTCGCGATCAGGATGTTGCGGACGCCGGTTCCCGAGAGAAGCCCGGTGAGCGTGATCCGGTTGTCGAGGTCGATTTGATAGGCGTCGACCGAGAGCGACAGGCCCGCCGCAGGCGTCAGCGTAAAGCCCAGGCTGTAGTTCTTCGACTTTTCCGGCTTGAGCGGCTGGGCGCCAAGCGCCTGCGCGACCGCCGAGTTCGTCTTCACTATTTTGGTAAGCACGGGAATGTAGACGCCGCCGACGAGATTGATCGAGGTCGAAGTCTGCGCAAAGTCCTGCTGCGCGAGCGACGGGGCGCGGAAGCCGTTGCTGAATGCCCCGCGGACGGCGAGCCAGTCGGTCAGCTCGTAGCGAGCGCTGACCTTGCCGCTGAAGACGCTGCCCGAGCTATCGTCAAAATGCTCGAAGCGGCCCGCCGCTGTCACGAGAAAACGCGGGCTCACATCGAGCGCGAGATCGACATAACCAGCCCAGATGTTGCGATTGATGTTCGCGGCATCTTCGGGGGTGACGACAATCGCGCCCTGCGCGCCGACCTGCGCCGGACGACCGGCGAGCGGCCCCGACGGATAGAAGTAACCGCCGGCGCGGTAGCTGTCGACGTCGAGCGGCTTCGTGACATAGGATTCGTAACGATATTCGGCGCCGAGCGAGACCTGGAGCGCCATCTCGCCGCCGAGCTCGACGCGGCGGGTGAGATCGAGATTGTTCGTCCACTGGTCGAACGCGGAGCTGAAGGTCTTGAACTCGGTCGGACTCGACGGGCCGAGCGAGGCGTTGAGCGTATTGTCGGCGCCATTTTTGGCATAGTTGCGCCCATAAGTACTGCTGAGGTCGATATTCCAGCCGCCCGTTTCGCCGCGCAGTCCGCCGGTGAGCTGGAAGTCGGTCTCTTTCAGCGTGTAGTAGGGCGTGAAGCCGTCGGGGTAGATTTCGACGATATTCTGGTTGCTGTTCGGGCGGCGACCGGCCTGGCCGACGCGCGCGTCGCGATAGCCAAAGGTGCCGTCCGAGTAGAAAGTCACATTGCCGAGCGGCAGCACGAGCGTCTGCGCGACCTTGATGTCGTTCACTTCGGGAAGACCGCCCTTGTAAGTGCGGCGGTCCGCCGTGAGCTCGCGCGGATCGGGCGCCCCGCCGGGAAGCGGGAAGTAGAGCGCGCCGGTGACGTCGGTGTTGCGGATCGCGGCATTGGCTTTCTTGCCCTCGACCGACAGGGTGAACGAGCCGCCGTCGCCGAGCGTGAAACCGTGCGTCACGCTGCCCGAGATGGTCTCGCCGTCGCTGCCGCTGCCGTCGCGGCCGTAGCGCTGGCCCGCTTCGAGCGTGGCCCGGCCGCCGCTGTCGTTGGTCTTGAGGATGACGTTGATTACGCCCGCGATCGCATCGGAGCCATATTGCGCCGAGGCGCCGTCGCGCAGCACTTCGATGCGCTCGATCGCGCTCGCCGGGATGAGGTCGAGATCGACCGGGTTACCGCCCTGCGAGGTGGCGCCCGAGTTGAAGTCGATGATCGAGCTGTTGTGGCGGCGTTTGCCGTTGACCAGCACCAGGACATGGACGCCCGACAGGCCGCGAAGGCCGGCGGGGCGCGTCAGGCTGTTGAACGACGAACTGCCGACGGTGGTCGACTGGAAGGACGGGACGAGCTGGGTCAGCGCATCGCGAAGCTGCATGCCGCCGCCGAGCTTTTCGAGGTCCTCGCCGCCGATCACGTCGATCGGGGTCGGGCTGGAAATGACGGTTCGCGCCTGGCCGCGCGTACCGGTGACGATGATTTCGGATGCCGATGCCGACTCGCCGGCATCGTCAGCGGCTACATCCTGCGCGAAGGCGGGTGCCGACATGGCGCCGACGACGCAGGACGCCCCGATCAGCAGTCGTGTATATGTTTTCATGGTCTTGCTCCTGAACACGGAAATTCGTTCCCCCTGGTGAACCTGCTATATTCTCGTTCCCGCCGTTTCCGGCGCTTATCCTGCGGCCCGCAATTTGGCCTGCGGTGCCGCCGTGTCCTGCGAAAGAGTGTCGAGCCCTTGCCGCAAATCGGCGATGAGGTCATCCACACTTTCGAGCCCGATGTGCAATCTTAGCAACGGTCCGGGATAGCTGCGCTTGTGCGTGCGCGCGGCGAGCTGCGGATCGACCGGGATTGCGAGGCTCTCGTAACCGCCCCAACTGAAGCCCAGACCGAAGAGTTCGAGCCGTTCGACCATCGCGGCGACCGCTTCGTCGGAGACGGGTGCGAGGACCGCGCCGATCAGTCCGCACATGCCGGTGAAGTCGCGCTTCCAGATCGCGTGACCCGGATCGGTCGGGAGTGCGGGACACAACACCGATTGCACTTCGGGCTGCGCGGCGAGCCACTTGGCGACCTCGAGGGCGGCGGCGCCATGCTGCGCGAGCCGTGTGCGAAGCGTCCTCAGGCCGCGGATCGCCATATAGGCGTCGTCGGGCGAAACCGCCCAGCCGACCTCGTAGCTCGAGCCCGCGAGCATTTCGGCGGCGACACCCTTTGCGGCAGCGAGACCCATGAAGACGTCGGAATGGCCGCAGACATATTTGGTGAGCGACTGGATGCTGACATCGACGCCATGGTCGAGCGGCTTGAACAGCACGCCCGCCGCCCATGTATTGTCGATGACGGTCATGACGCCGGCTTCCTTCGCCATCGCGGCGATCGCGGGAATGTCCTGCATCTCGAACGAGAGCGATCCCGGCGATTCAAGGAAGATCACGCGCGTCGCCGGGGTGATCATCGACCGGATCGTCTCGGCATCGTCGGCGGGATCGAAGTAGCGCGCCTTGACGCCGTAGCGCGCGAGCGTGCCGGCGAGGAAGCGGCGGGTCGGGTTGTACACGGTGTCGCAGGCGAGAACCTCGTCGCCCGCCGAAAGCAGGGCGAGCAGGGTGCCGGTGATAGCGGTGAGGCCCGAGGGATAGATGAAGGCTTCGTCGGCGTTCTCGAGGTCGCGAAGCGCGTCGCGCAGGATGCGCTGGGTCGAGAGGCCGACGCGGCCGTAGGTCACCTTGCCGCCGTCGTAGAGCGCTTCGCAGGTCGGCAGCAGCACCGTCGAGCCGCGCTGGATGGGAGGACCCGGCGTCCGCTGAAGCGCGTCGCACGGCGTATCGCCGTGGATGAGCCGCGTCTGCTCGTGAACCGTGCTGCCAAGCGTCATTTAATTCTCTTTCTCAAATGGAACCGGAGAGGAGTTTCTGCCGCTGCGGCGAGACGCCGTTGCGGTTCGCGGCGACGAGGTCGCTGCGGCGGACGCGCGAGAGGGCTTTCGCCGCCTTCGTCACATGTTTTTCGATCGCGCTCGTCGACACATTATACTGGCTCGCGAGACTCTTGAGGCTCGAGCCCTCGACGCGGATCGCGACAAGGATTTCCTGCGTGCGCTCGGGAAGCCGCCCGAGGGTGGCCTCGACCGCGCGGATTTCGTCCTTCGCGAGGAGTATCCGCAGCGGCGACATCTCGTCGACCGGATGGTCGGGCTCGTCGAGCTGGCAATGGCAGTCGGTGCGACGCGTCGTCTGCCGGCGATGGCGGTCGATCAGCGTCGCTTGGGCCGCCTGGAAAAGATAGCATTTGGGATGAGCGACGGCGGCGGCATCGGCGCGGCGGACGAGGCTGAGGAGGACATCCTGCAAGACGTCGTCGAGATCGGAGAGCGGCACGCGGCGGCGGAGATATTTTCGGAGGAGCGGGAGGTGCGGCCAGAAGGCCTCGACGAGATCGTGGGCAGGCTCGCCCGAAGCCGGGGCGGCCTCGACTGGCGGCTTCCCAGCGGGCGGCGCGCTCGGTTCGAACGCCTGCCAGGCATCGTCAATCGCGACGTTTTCAGTCCCGTAATCGGCCCCATAGGCGCTGAATGTCATCGTGAGTCCCCTTATGGCGACATTTTATGACACGGGTCCCAGGGTGATTTCATTACCGACTTTGAGAGGAATTTCGCGAATATTGGGATGAATTATCCCAAATTTGTCTAATATGTCGATCAAACGAACGAACTCGTGCATTAACGCCGGCCGTTCGGTCGAATCGGTAGTCCCGAATCTGCCATTGAAGTGCAACAAGCGGTCAGAGGCGGGAAACTTCCTCGGGAAATCATGCTTTCGACGATGGGGTAATCGGTGTGCGCCGCGTCAAAGCCAAGGGGCCTCCCGCGTAGAGGAGGCAGGAGGAGTGGTCGCATGGCGAGAACCTGGCTCATATTGTCGGCGCTGGTCGCGGGTTTGGCGCTAGGCGTCGGATGGACGCGGCTGGAGCTCGGGGGCCTCGAGGATGCGGTCGCGATTGCCGACAGCGTCGGCGGCGTCTGGCTCGACGGCCTTCGCATGACGATCATTCCGCTTGTCGTCTCGCTTCTGATTACCGGGATCGCGAAGACCGTCGACAGTGCCCGCGGCGACCGCGTGGCGATGCGCTCGGTCGTTACCTTCATCGCGCTGCTCTGGCTGTCGACGGCGATCGCCGCGGTCCTCGTACCGGCGCTGCTCGGACTCTTTCCAATGCCCGCCGATGCCGCTCGTTCTCTCGCGGCGAGCCTTTCGACCGGAACGCCTGTCGATGCGCCGACGGTCGGGATCGGGGCGTTCCTGCGATCGATCGTGCCCACCAACCCGATTGCCGCGGCGGCCAATGACGCGCTACTGCCGCTCATCCTCTTCACCGCGGTGTTCGCGGTGGCGCTCGCGCGGCTCCCCGCGATGCAGCGCGAACCCGTCACCGCCTTTTTCGACACGATCGCGAGCGCCGTCCTCCTTATCGTCGGCTGGGTGCTGGCACTCGCGCCGATTGGCGTGCTCGCGCTGGCCTTCGGGGTCGGAGCGCGCGCCGGAACCTCGGCGATCGGTGCGCTCGCCCATTATGTCGTGATCGTCTCGAGTGCCGGCCTCGCGGCCTGGGCGCTTGCCTATCCGGTCGCGGTCTTCGGCGGCCGGGTGCGGCTCCTCGCGTTCGCGAAGGCGGTCGCGCCCGCACAGGCGGTCGCGCTCAGCACCCAGTCCTCGCTGGCCTCGCTGCCGCCGATGCTCAAGGCATCGGCCGATCTCGGGGTCGAGCGCTCGGTCGCGCGCGTGTCGCTTCCGGTCGCGGTCGCCATTTTCCGGGTGACGAGTCCGGCCATGAACCTCGCTGTCGCCATTTATGTTGCCCACTGGCTCGACATTGCGCTCGCGCCCCCGGCCATCATGGCGGGTGCCGCGGTCGCCGCGATCACGACGATCGGCTCGGTGAGCCTGCCCGGCCAGGTCAGCTTCCTGACCTCGATCGCGCCGATCTGCGTCGCCATGGGCATCCCGATCGAGCCGCTCGCTTTGCTGATCGCGGTCGAGATGATCCCCGACCTCGTCCGCACCGTCGGCAATGTGACAATGGACGTCGCCGCGACGACGGCGATCGCGCGGATGGGGTCGGCGAGGGGCGAGCGTGATACGTCCGGGGATGAAG
>NZ_JAFMTR010000115.1 GCF_018682675.1 Sphingopyxis soli | reverse complement strand
GGGCCGCGACCTCGCGCCATTTGCCCCTCCGTCAGCGCTTCGCGCTGCCACCTCCCCATGGCTTCGCCACGGGGAGGAACCAAACGGCAACCTCCGGTCGCTAACCGCCGTCCTCAACGATCGAGGAACGCCGCCACGGCGTCCAGTCCATAGTCTTCGGTGACGAAGCTTTGTCCGATACCGCGCGTGAGGATCAGCGGCAGCTTGCCGCCGCGGACCTTCTTGTCGTGCGCCATATGGGCGGCAAGCGCGGCGCCGCCTGTGTTGACCCCGGCGCTGGCGAGACTGTGCGGCAGGTCGACGCTGGCCAGATGGTTGCGGACGCGGTCGGCGTCGGCGGGGGGGCACAGGCCGTTCGCTGCGGAAAATTGATGCGCGAGCACCATCCCCGCCGCGACGGCTTCGCCATGGAGCAGGCGGTCCGAATAGCCGGTTTCGGCCTCGAGCGCGTGGCCGAAGCTGTGGCCGAGGTTGAGCAGCGCGCGGATGTCCTGCGTCTCGCGCTCGTCGGCGGCGACGATGCGCGCCTTGGCGGCGACGCTGTGGGCGATTGCCTGGTGCCGCGCTCCCGCATCGCCCGCGAGCAGCGCAGCGCCATTCGCCTCGCACCAGTCGAAAAACGCTGCGTCGTCGATCAGGCCATATTTGACGACCTCGGCATAGCCCGCGCCCAGTTCGCGCCGCGGCAGCGTGGCAAGCGTCGTCGGATCGATCACGACCAGCGCCGGTTGGTGGAAGGCGCCGATCAGATTCTTGCCCGCGGCGACGTTGATCGCGGTCTTGCCGCCGACGCTGCTGTCGACCTGCGCGAGCAAGGTGGTCGGCACCTGGATGAAATGGCAGCCGCGCTTGACGATGCTGCACGCAAAGCCGACGAGGTCGCCGATGACGCCGCCGCCGAGCGCGATGACATGGTCGCTGCGCTCGATCCCTTCGCCGATCAGCCATTCGGTGAGGCGCGCCAGCCCCTCCCAGCTCTTCGTCCCCTCGCCGGCGGGCAGGACGAGCGAGGAAAAGGAGATATTGTCGTTCGCCAGCGACGCGCCGACCCCGACCAGATAGTGCGGCGCGACGTTGCTGTCGGTGACGATCATCGTGCGCGGGCGGCGGAGCAGCGGCGCGACGTGCGCGCCGATATCGCGGATCAGCCCGTCGCCGATCAGGATCGGATAGCTGCGGCTGCCGAGGTCGACGGTCAGGCGTTCCACTGCGACAATTCCTCCATGATGGCGCGCACCGTATGCTCGTGCGGGCTCGACGCCGAACTGACGCGGATGTGCGCCTTGGCATAGATCGGATTGCGCACCTCGGCGAGTTCGCGCAGCACCGCGTCGGCGTCGCGACCCTTGAGCAGCGGGCGGTGGCTGCGTCGGGCGGTGCGCTCGACCAGCGTCGCGATATCGGCGTCGAGCCAGATGCAAAGACTGTCCTTGAGGATCAGCGCGCGCGTCTCTTCGTTGATGAAGGCGCCGCCGCCGGTTGCGAGGACGTGCGGCTTTCCCGCGAGCAGGCGCGCGATCACGCGGCGCTCGCCGTCGCGGAAATGCGCCTCGCCGAACTTGGCGAAAATGTCGGAGATGGTCATCCCCGCGGCGCGCTCGATCTCGTCGTCGGCGTCGGCAAAGGCCATGCCGAGCCGCTGCGCGAGGCGGCGACCGATCGTCGACTTGCCCGATCCCATCAGGCCGACGAGCACGATCGAGCGCTCGCGGATCGACGCAGGAAGCGTCGCAGGGGCGGCGGGTGCCGGGCTTTTCGGGTTTCGCGACATGGTGCGCGCGGCTATACCGCGCAGGCTGCGCGGGACAATGGTTTTCGCCGCGCATTTATGGGACGAACGGCGGGCATTGGATATTGCGCGAAACGGGCAGATCGGGAAAAGGCCGATGGCGGCGGCGGCTCGCCTGGCTGCTGCTCGCGCTGCTGGCTTTCCTGCTGTGGCTCTTCTATCTGGGCCGACCGGTCGAGCCCCGGACGATTGAGGTGGATGTGACCGACAAGCTTGCCGAAACCACGGCTACCAGGGACGGACCCCGAGACGAACGATGACGAGGAAATGGCTGACCTTGACGCTGGGCCTGTCGGGCACCGCGATGGCCGCGGCGCTGGTGCTGCCCGCGCTCGCACAGGAATCGCTGTTACCCGAAGGCTTCGGTAACCCTGCCGAAACGCCGGCGCCCAAATCGTCGCCGACACCGTCACCGACCTCCGCGCCGACGCCGTCGCCCTCGTCATCATCCTCTTTGCCCGGCGTGACGCCGCCGTCGGCCGTGCCGACTACGAGCGCGGCCAGCGAAGAGGAAGGCGAGGACGCTGCCGAGGGTGAGGAGCAGACCGCGGGCGGTCTCAAATATGACCTGCCACCGGGCGCGCGCCGCCTGCTGACGCGGATCGGGCCGCTGACGCCCGAGACCGGCGGGCTCGCCCCCGATGCGTTCGGGGTGCGCGGCCAATATGCGGCTGCGATCATGCGCAAGACCAACGGTGCGCTTGCCTCGCGCTGGGGCCAGATCCTGCTGCGCCGCGCGCTGTCGTCGGCGATCGATACGCCCGAGACGATCAATGGCGCAGACCTCGCCGCCGATCGCGCGGGCCTGCTCCTGAGGATGGGCGAATCGACCGCGGCGCGCTGGATCGTCCAATCGGTCGACTATGACCGCGCGAGCCCGCGGATGCTGCAGGTCGCGCAGCAGACGTTCCTCGCCACCGCCGATCCTGCGGGGCTCTGTCCCTATGTCCCGGCGGGCCTCGCGCATGGCGAGGAACAATCGTGGCGGCTCGCCTCGGCGATCTGTTCGGGTCTGTCGGGCGATGCCGGCCCCGCAGGCTGGGCGATCGGCCGCGTCCGGTCGAGCGGCCGCATCGACAATTTCGACATCCTGCTGACCGAGCGGGTGCTCGGCGCGACCGGCGCCGGGCGCCGCTCGACCACGATCGAATGGGACAAGGTCGACACGCTGACGAGCTGGCGCTTCGGCATGGCGACGGCGACCGCGATCGCCATTCCCGCCGAACTGCGCAGCACCGAACCCGCCTATATGCGCGGATGGACCGTGCTTGCGCCGATGACCGAGATGGCCGATCGCGTCGCCGCGGCGCCCGATGCGGCGGCGCGCGGCGTGCTGTCGAGCGAGGCCTATGTCTCGCTGCTCAGCGCCGCATCGGGCGAGGAAGAACCGCCCGAGGCGCTCGCCGCCCAGATCGACGAGCTGCGCAATGCCTTTGGCGCGGCGAGCGGCGCCGATCGCTATACGGCGATGCAGGCTTTGTGGGGCGCGGGAGACAATCCGGTGCAAAGCTATGCCGCGTTGGTCGCAACGGCCCGCGCCGCGGCGGGACTGCCGACTTCGACCAAGGTTGGCGACGATCCGTGGCAGCTTCTGGGCTCGATGTTCGCCGGCGGCTACGATCGCAACGCGATGGACTGGGCGTCGCAGCTCAATTCGGGAAGCCGCGCGTGGGGCGTGATGGCGGTGGGCTCGCCGCGGCCGCTGGCGGGCGTCAGCGCCGGAAGCGTCGGCAGCTTCGCGGGCAACGACGACAGCACCGGTTATCTGCGCTCGAAATTCCTCGTCGCCGGGCTCGCGGGGCTTGGGCGACTCAGTTCGGAGCAGGCCGCATCGGCGGCCGGCGATCTCGACCTCGACCTCGGCAAACAGACGCGCTGGTCGCGCGCGATCATGGCCGCCGCCGAACGGCGCGAGCCGGGAATGGTCGCGCTGATCGCGGCCGCGGGGATGCAGGGCGAATGGTCGAAGGTCCCGCCCTATCATCTCTATTATATCGTCCGCGCGCTGCGCGAGGTCGGCCTCGATGCCGAAGCGCGGATGATCGCCGCCGAGGCGCTGGTCCGTGTCTGACGTTCGAGATTTGTCGGACTATGTCTGACGGGCGGGATTTGTCGGACGATGTCTGACGGGCCGCTGATCGACCGCTTTCTGGAAATGATGGCCGCCGAGCGCGGCGCATCGCGCAACACGCTGGCGGCCTATCGCCGCGATCTGGTCCAGGCGGCCGAACTGGTGCGCGGATCGCTGGAACGGGCGGGCGCCGACGATCTGCGGGCTTTGATGGCCGAATATCGCTCGCTTGCGGCGAGCAGCGCGGCGCGCAAGCTGTCCGCGCTGCGGCAATTCTTTGCCTTCCTGCTCGACGAGGGCGAACGTGGCGACAATCCCGCGCTCGACATTGCGCGCCCGGCCACGCGGCGGCCGTTGCCGCGCATCCTGACCCATGACGATGTCGAACGCCTGTTCGCGCAGGCCGGGGAGGCGGCGGCGGGCGAGGCGCCGCCCGCGAATGCGGTGCGGATGCTGTTGCTGCTCGAACTGCTCTACGGTTCGGGTCTGCGCGCGAGCGAACTCGTATCCCTGCCGCGCCGCGCGGTGGCGGGCGGCCGCGAGTTTCTGATCATCCGGGGCAAGGGCGACAAGGAACGGCTGGTGCCCCTGTCGGACCGCGCGCGCGCGGCGCTCGACCGCTGGCTGCCGCTGCTCGCCGATGGATCGCCATGGCTCTTTCCGTCGGGCAAGGCGCACCTTACGCGGGTGCGGCTGTTCCAGATGCTGCGCGAGCTGGCGGCGCGGGCGGGGATCGACCCCACCGCGATCAGCCCGCACGTCCTGCGCCACGCCTTTGCGACGCATCTGCTCGAAGGCGGCGCCGATCTGCGCGCGCTGCAACTGATGCTCGGCCATGCCGATATCGCGACGACCGAGATTTACACCCATGTCGATAGCCGCCGCCTCGTCGAGCTGGTGAACAGGCGCCACCCGCTCGCGCAAATGGAGCTTGGCGCCGCGACCGTTGACGTTGCGGCATCATCGTCCTAGCGACTGCGCATGACAGCCTTTCTGGACTTTGAAAAACCGGTCGCGGCGCTGGATCGGCAGATCGCCGAACTGCGCGAAATGGGGGGAGACCCCTCGCTCAATATCGAGGGCGACATTGCCCGGCTTGAGGATAAGTCCTCGAAATTGCTGCGCGATATCTATGGCAAATTGACCCCCTGGCAAAAGACGCAGGTCGCGCGCCATCCCGACCGCCCGCATTTCAAACATTATGTCGCGGGGCTGTTCGACGACTGGATGCCGCTGGCGGGCGACCGCAATTTCGGCGACGATCAGGCGATCCTGGGCGGCCTCGCGCGCTTTCGCGGCCGCCGCGTGATGGTGATCGGCCATGAAAAGGGCGACGATATTCCGTCGCGCATGAAGCATAATTTCGGGATGGCGAAGCCCGAGGGCTATCGCAAGGCGATCCGCCTGATGCAACTCGCCGACCGGTTCGGGCTGCCGGTGGTGACACTGGTCGACACCTCGGGCGCCTTTCCCGGCATCCAGGCCGAGGAGCGCGGGCAGGCCGAGGCAATCGCGCGCTCGACCGAGCAATGTCTCGCGCTCGGCGTGCCGATGGTCGCGGCGATCGTCGGCGAGGGCGGCTCGGGCGGCGCAATCGCGCTGGCCGCGGCGAACCGCGTGCTGATGTTCGAACATGCCGTCTATTCGGTGATCTCGCCCGAAGGATGCGCGTCGATCCTGTGGCGCACCGCCGACAAGGCGGCCGATGCCGCGACCGCGATGAAGATGTCGGCGCAGGATCTTCTTGGCCTGAAGATCATCGATCGCATCGTTCCGGAGCCGGTTGGCGGCGCGCATCGCGCCCCCGAGCTTGCGATCAAGGCGCTCGGCGATGCGATTGCGCAGGAACTGGATGCGCTGGCGAAGCTGCCGTCCGAAGCGCTGCTCACCGAGCGCGAGGAAAAGTTTCTCGCCATGGGGCGAGCATAGTCGCCGGAACCTGAAGCGACCTCATCGCGTTGAAATTCCACCTGGTCCGGCCAGTCGTCCACCAGACGGCTTGCCTTGTCCCGTTTCGGGTTTATCCCCGACAGGCGCATAAGTGGGAGGCAATCGATGAAGCGAAAGACGGCAAGCAGGCTGGCGATCATGTTCGCGGCCAGCGTGGCGCTGACGGGCGTGGCGGACGCGCAGCTCAAGGCGATCCGGACCCAGACCGCGATCACGCCGGCCGAGCGCAAGCAGGGCGACGAGGCGCATCCGCAGCTTTTGCAGGAGTTCGGCGGCGCCTATGCCGGGCCGCAGGCCGCCTATGTGAACCGCATCGGGCAGAATATCGCCGTCCAGTCGGGCCTCTCGCGGAGCCCGAGCGATTTCACCGTCACCCTGCTCAACTCGCCGGTGAACAACGCCTTCGCGATCCCCGGCGGCTATGTCTATGTGACGCGCCAGTTGATGGCGCTGATGAACGACGAGGCCGAACTCGCGGGCGTGCTGGGCCACGAGGTCGGGCATGTCGCGGCGCAGCACAGCAAGAAGCGCCAGTCGGCGGCGACGCGCAACACGATCCTTGGTGTGCTCGGCGCGGTGCTTGGCGGCGCGATCGGCGACAATGGCGGGCTGCTCGGGGGGCTCGGTGGCCTGCTCCAGAACAACGCGATGAAGGTCGCGCAGCTTGCGACGCTGGGATTCTCGCGCAGTCAGGAATTGGAGGCCGACCAGCTCGGCGTGCAATATCTGAAAAAGGCGGGCTACGATCCGCTTGCGCTGTCGACGATGCTCGCGAGCCTTGCCAATCAGACCAGTCTCGAGGCGCGGCTGTCGGGCGGCGACGCGCGCTCGATCCCCGAATGGGCGAGCACTCACCCCGACCCGGCGTCGCGCGTCCGCAATGCGCAGAGCCTCGCATCCAAGGTCGGCACCGGTGGCGTGCGCAACGCCGACGCCTTCCTCGCCTCGGTCGATGGCGTGCTCTATGGCGACGACCCCGCGCAGGGCGTCGTCGAGGGCCGCGACTTCATGCACCCAGACCTGCGGCTGAAGTTCACCGTGCCGAACGGCTATGGCATGCAGAACGGGACGAGCGCGGTACTCGTCAGCGGCAATGGCGGGCAGGCGCAATTCTCCACCGCCGCCTATAATAGCGATATGAACGCCTATATCGCATCGATTTTCAAGGAGATAGGTGGGAATGCGAACCTGTCGCCGGGTTCCATCCAGCGCACGACGGTGAACGGCATCCCGGCCTATTATTCGGTCGCGCGCGCCAATACCCAGTCGGGGCAGGTCGACGTCACCGTCTTCGCCTATGAATTTTCGCGGACCAGCGCGTTCCACTTCGTCGCGCTGACGCAGGCGGGCGGGGCGGGCGTGTTCAACCCGATGTTCCAGAGCGTCCGGCGGCTGACTGCGAGCGAGGCGGCGGCGATCCGGCCGCGGCGGGTCGATGTCGTGACAGTCGCGCGCGGCGACACGGTGGCGACGCTGGCGCGGCGCATGGCCTATACCGACCTGCAGACCGAACGCTTCCAGGTGCTCAACCGCCTGACCGCAACGAGCCGGCTGACGCCGGGGCGGAAGGTCAAGATCGTCGTTTACGCGAATCGTTGAACAAAAAAGGGCGGCCTTGAGGGCCGCCCTTTCTCTGTTCCGCCCGGCGCACCGGGCAGAAAGGTCGATTAGCTCTGCTTCAGACCCTTATCGACCTTGTTGAAGGTGTTGGTGACGCTGTTACCAACCGCGCCCATTGCGGCGATGCCGGCCACGGCGATGAGGGCGGCGATAAGGCCATATTCGATGGCGGTGGCAGCCTTGGTATCGCGGAAGAATTTCTTGATGAACTTCATGACTGGTCTCCTGATGCTTCACTTACCCTGTTGACGGTCTGGTCTGGGTCAACGTTGACGGGTTTAGGTGAAATAGGTTTTGAAAATCTTAATGCCGAAACCCTGTAAAACGCCTTGATCGAGTCCCGAATTCGAACAACCTGAAGGCTTTAAAGCACCGCGACCGCAGACGAGGACACGTCATTCCACATATTGATGGTCGATGTTCCGACCGCGCTCATCGCGCCGAGCGCGGCAAGGAATATCAGGGCCAAGAGAAGCCCGTATTCGACGGCTGTGGCGGCCCTGGTCGACCGCAGCAGCCCCTGAAACTTGTTCATTGTTCCGCCCCTACTGAAGTTATAGTTCCCGAGGATGGCGAGCGTCGCACAGGAAGGTTAACAAATTGTCCGTGTCCGATCCGATGAAATCGGCAATGCCGGGCCTGTTCGTAGTGGCGGCCGCATTGGTCGATCGCGACGGTCGGCTGCTCGTCCAGCAACGCCCCGAAGGCGGGGCCATGGCCGGGCTGTGGGAATTCCCGGGCGGAAAGCTGGAGCCCGGCGAGACGCCGGAACAGGCGCTGATCCGCGAGCTGGCCGAGGAACTGGCGATCGACGTCGAGGAGGCGTGCCTCGCCCCCGCCTGTTTCGCGAGCGACCGGATCGGCGACCGGCACCTGCTGCTCTTGCTCTATGTCTGCCGCAAGTGGCGCGGAACGCCGGTGGCGCGGCACGCGAGCGCGCTGCGCTGGGTGCGGCCGGTCGAGCTTCACGGGCTCGCGATGCCGCCCGCCGACAAGCCGCTGATCGGCCTGCTCGAGGCGCTCGTCTGATCAGCCTTG
This sequence comes from Sphingopyxis soli, assembly GCF_018682675.1. Lineage (GTDB taxonomy): Bacteria > Pseudomonadota > Alphaproteobacteria > Sphingomonadales > Sphingomonadaceae > Sphingopyxis > Sphingopyxis soli. Next base: position 72,766 of record NZ_JAFMTR010000115.1, on the reverse strand, counting down.
CGGTTTCAGCGCATCGGCGAGCGAAGCTGCAGCGCTGCCGCGCCGCGCGGGCTTCGGCTGGTCCGGGTGCGGGGCCCAGCCGCTGAAGTGGATGATGCGAAAATATTCGGCCACACGCCCGTCGGGATCGGCCTGCGCGGCGAAGGCGGCGGCGATGCGCGCCGCTTCCTCGCGCGTCAGCGGCGCCGGGGTGGGGGTCAGCCGGCTCGACAGCCCCGCCGCGCGCAAATCGCGGACGAGCGCGAACCAGTCGCCGTAGCGGACGGTCAGCGCGTCGACATCGACCACGGGCAGGGTGAAACCGGTGCGCTGGAGCAAATTGCCCATCGCGGCGAGGTCGATTTGCGGATGCAGCCGCGCGATCGGACGCACGCCGTCGCTCATCACCGCGCGGCGCTGGCGCGGCAGGCTGCCGTCGCCGACGAAGGCGCCGAGGAGGAGCCCGTCGGGAGCGAGCAGGGCGCGCAGCCGGACGAGCGCGCCCGGAACATCGTTCACCGCGTCGAGCCCGCCGGGCCAGACGATCAGGTCGAAACTGGCGAACGGCAGGTCGATCGCGTCGGCCTCGCCGACGATCGCGCCCGATGCAGCGGCGAGTTTCGGCCCGGCTTCGACGATGGTCACGGTGCTGCCCCGCGCCCGCAGGGCGCCGGCGAGCGATGCGTCGTGCGCGCCGATGAGCAGCACGCGTTCGAATTCGCGGGTGACCATCGCCAGGCGGTCGAGCAGCGTGTCGGCGATGATCGGGGCCAGGAAATTTGCATCGGCCGGCAATCGTCCCATGCGGTCGCGCTGGGCGGCGTGGCGGGCGGGGGAAAAGAGCATCGCGGGGGTCGACATGGGCGCGCTTGTGCCGTCCCGGGCGATGCGGCACAAGTCCGTCATGGACGCGGCTTCGGACGACACAGGGATCGACGGGCGAGCCGACGGCGGTATTGCGCCGCTCCAGCTGTTGCGGACGGTCGGGCGGGCGGTCGTCGACTATGCGCTGCCGCCGCGCTGTCCCGGGTGCGGGACGATCGTCGACGGCGACCGGCAATTCTGCCTTGATTGCTGGTCCTCGCTCGATTTTCTCGACGGCGCGGTTTGCGCGCGCTGTTCGATCCCCTTGCCGACCGCCGTGGCCGGTACGGGCGTCGAATGCGGTGCGTGCATGGCCGATCCGCCGTCCTTGGCGGGGGCTCCCGCGGCCGTTGCCTATGGCCCCGTCGCGCGCACCGTGGCGCTCAGGCTCAAATATGGTCGGCGCACCGGCCATGCACGGCTGATGGCAGGGCTGATGGCGCGCAAGCTGCTCGCGCTCGGCGATCCCGCCGACATGCTGCTGATCCCGGTGCCGCTGCACCGCTGGCGGCTCTGGTCGCGCGGCTTCAACCAGGCGGCGATGATCGCCGACGCGCTGGCGCGGCAGACCGGCGTGCCGCGCGATCATCATTTGCTGCTGCGCAAAAAGTCGACGGTCGCGCTGCGCGGCAAAGGGCGGCACGAGCGTGAGAAGATCGTTGCCGGCGCGTTCGGTTTGGCGGCCGATGCCAGGGCGCGTGTCGCGGGGCGCCATCTTGTCCTGATCGACGATGTCCATGCCAGCGGCGCGACGCTCCGGTCGGCGGCGAAGGCGCTCAAACGCAGCGGGGCGGCGCAGGTTTCGGCGCTGACCTGGGCGCGGGTCGTTCCCGATGCGCTGATGACGGGCAACATATTTGACTTTGCGGACGTTGATTCCGATATGGTGGCGAAGAAATGACAGGATAGCCGAATGGCGAAGATCGAAATCTATACGAAGGCCTTTTGTGGATTCTGCTCGCGCGCGAAGGCGTTGCTCGATCGCAAGGGCGCCGGTTTTCAGGAAATCGACGTGACGATGGACCGCGCCGGCTTCGAAGCGATGGTCGATCGCGCGCATGGTCGCCGGACCGTCCCGCAGATCTTCATCGACGGAAAGCATATCGGCGGCAGCGACGATCTTGCGGAACTGGAAGCGAAGGGCGAGCTCGACGCGTTGCTGGGCACGGGGTGAGAATGATCGTCTTCGACCTTTGCTGTTCCGCGGGCGATCACCGCTTCGAGGCGTGGTTTGCGAGCAGCGAGAGCTTTGCCGACCAGCAGGAGCGCGGCCTGATCGCGTGCCCTGTCTGCGGCGACGCCGATGTCCGCAAGGCGGTGATGGCGCCGCGCGTCGGTGCGAAGTCGAACCAGATGACGAGCGGCGCGCGGGCGCCGGCACCGGTCGCCGACGACAGCGGCCCCGGACCGGAAATCGTCCGTAAGCTGCTGGCGGACCTTGCCGCGAAACAGGCCGAGATGCTGCCCCGGTCGCGCTGGGTCGGCCGCGAGTTCGCCGACGCGGCGCGCGCGATGCACGAAGGCCGCGCGGCCGAGGATCTGATCCACGGCCAAGCCTCTCCCGAAGAGGCGCAGGCGCTTCGCGACGACGGCATCGCGGCAATGCCCCTGCTTGTTCCCTTCGTTCCGCCCGAAGCGGCGAATTGATCCGCCGATTGACGCTGGCCGCCCGACACCGCTAGACGGACCCCGGCGCGCCCGTAGCTCAGCAGGATAGAGCATCAGATTCCTAATCTGGGGGCCACAGGTTCGAATCCTGTCGGGCGCACCATGCACGTAAAGTAGTCGATATAATCCGCGAAGAGTGACGAGCAGGGTGCGGGGCCGCGCGTTTGGCGCGCTTTGCGGGTGCGATTTTGCTGCCGCGACGACACCCGCAGTCTCATCGCGTAGCTGTGCGGCGGCATCGGGATGATCGTGGGGGATGCCCGGCCCATCGCCATCAGCAATGCTGTCGGCGGGCACAGCCGAGAGGCCGCTTTGCGCCCGACGTCGGCCGCTGCAATCGCGATTGGCCTCCGGCCGCAGGCGGCCATTCGATCCGCACACCGGCTACCGGCTTCGGCTTCCCCTGATGGATTGCGCGCAGAAGGGCAGATTCCGGCTTGATAAGGGATAGCGTTTCGACGTGGGGCCAGACGGGCGTCGCGGCTGTTCGGCGACATCGGCGAGAGGCTGTTCAGGAGAGGGGAAATCCGGTTCACCTCCGCAAGCTTTGGGAGTTCTAGCGCTCCGCACGGACTTCGCCGATGGTCTTCCCCGTCCACCGTCTGACGGCACGGCGCAGGTTAGCGCTGTCGCTGAAGCCGACTTTCCAGGCGACATCGTCGACGCTCATCCGGGTCGTCTGCAGATACTCGATCGCGAGCTTGCGGCGGACATCGTCGACGATCTCGCCATAGCTCGTGTCCTCGGCGGCGAGCCGGCGGCGCAAGGTGCGCTCCTGCAACCCGAGTTGCTCGGCGATCGACGTCATCGAGGCCGATCGGTTGGGCGCGAGAAGCAGGAGCTGATAGACTTCGCCGGAAAGCCCCGACGAGATTCGTGATTGCCCGATCAGCCGTTCGCAGGTCTCTTCGAGCATCGTCCGCGTCAGCCGGTTCCCCAGTTCGGGCGTCTGGTCGAGGATCCCGATCGGATAGTGAAGCTCGTTGCCCTCTTGTCCATAGGAGCAGGGGCAGGACAGGGCCTGCTCGTCGGCCGATGCCTGTCCGTCTTCGGGCAAGGCGAATATAGCGCGTATCGGCAGATTGTCCGCTCCGGCAGTGTCCCTGATATGCGTGTAGGTCATCTTCATCTGCTGACGAACGAGGAAGGTCCGGACCTCGTTGCTCATCACGTCGCGATAGATCTCCTCGAATCGCCAGATTGCGAACGCGCCTTCGGTTCGCCAACCGAGCCTTACGGTCGGCGTGGCGAGCGGCTGGTATCGCACGGCGAAATCGAAGAACTCGCGCATCGTCGGCGAGCACATCAGGGCGTAGCCATACATGCCATAGGCCGAAAGGTGGAGGCGCGAGCCGATCTCGAAAGCGTCGGAGAAGGTGGCGCCGGCGGCGACGATATTCTCGCACGCGACCAGATACTGGCCGATCGAGGTCAGCGTATGCGGATCGCGGACTTCGGTCGGTGTCAAACCGGTGCGATCCAGCACCGTTTCCGGCCCGATGCCGCGGGCGGCGACGGCGTCGATCACCGTCGCCAGCTTGAACGGCGCGAAGATTCGCTGGTTGAGTGACGGAAAGCCGACACGACTGCGGCTGTTCACACCGCCAGCTTGCAGATCGCCAAGGGACATTTTCATCTCCTCCACCATGTCCGCCAAAGACACATTGATGTCCGCCGGGGCGCTTACAAACATCTCTGTCAGACCATAAGCAGGGCATCAAGTCGGCAAAGCCCGGCCGCGGCCAAGGCCGCATTCGATAAGCGAGGGAGAGGACCATCATGTCGAACAATATTCTATTCATGGCTCGCCGAGCGTGTCTGCTATCGGGCTCGGCGATCGCGGCGGCGTTTCTTGTACCCGCTGCCGCACGGGCTCAGTCGGCGGACGAAACCGGTCGGGCGAGCGCGGACAGCGACGCCGACGCCGAAATCGTCGTCACGGGTACGAGCATCCGGGGTATCCCGCCGACGGGATCGGGCCTGATCGGCGTGACGCGCGAGGATGCGAAATTGATCGGGGCCGCGAGCACGCCCGAACTCCTCGCAACGGTGCCGCAGCTCAACAGCTTCAACACCGCGCCGCGCACCAGCAATGGCGGGCTTGGTTCCTTTGCGCCGGGCCTTCGCGGCCTCCCCCCCGCAGCCACCCTGCCGCTGATGAACGGCCATCGCCTGATCTCGGGGAGCACGCAGCAGACCAACCCCGACTATCCCTTTCTGCCCGAGCTCGCGATCGAGCGGGTCGAGATCGTCGCCGACGGCGCCTCGGCGATTTACGGGTCGGATGCTGTCGCAGGCGTGGTCAACTTCATCACGCGCAAGCGCGTCGCGGGGGTCGAGGCGAATGTCCGCTACGGGTTCGCCGACGATTATCACGCCTTCAACGCGGGCGGCATCTTCGGCCACGACTGGGGAAGCGGCTCCTTCGTCGCGGCCTATCAATATTCCGAGAACAGCAACATCACCGGCGCCGACCGGCGCTATCGCTCGCTCGACTTCCGCGCCGCCGGCGGCGTCGATACGCGCTCGGCTGTGTGCCCCAACGCCAACGTCAACCTGTTCACCGGCACGATCTATGCCGCGCCCAGCCTGGCGCCGGGGCTCAACACCTGCGATCCCCGCGGGCCCGTCGATCTCGTGCCCGAAAACCGCACCCATGCCGTGTTCGTCTCGGCGCAACAGGAGCTGTCGTCGGCGGTAACCCTGTGGGGCGATCTGCTCTACTCGGACCGCAGGGACGTGGTTCAGGCCGCACTGCCCGGGCAGACCTTTGTCCTGATCACCGCGGCCAATCCCTTTTTCCAGGCGCCGCCCGGTACCGGGGCGACGTTCGAATTCGTCGATTTCCGGCCCGACAATCTGGTCGGCGCCGATCATTTCGACCAGACGTTCCGCGTCAGGAGCGGCAATGCGACCGCCGGGGTCGACGTCAAGCTCCCCGGCGACTTCAAGGCGAGCGTGTATGGCACCTTCAACTGGTCGCGGAACGACACGTTCCAGCCGGGGATCAACACGACGGCCCTGACCGCTGCGGCCGCCGGCACGACCACCGCGACCGCGCTCGATCCGTTCGGAACGCGCACCAATCCGGCGGTCGTCGCCGCCATTCTCGACAATCCCACCGACTTTACCAACCGCCAGCGCACCCGGATCGGTGCGGTGAAGGTCGACGGACCGCTGGCCAGCCTGCCGGGCGGAGAGCTCAAGGTTGCGCTCGGCGGCGAATATCGCCGCGAAACCTATATGCAGCGCGGATCGAGCGGCGGCGTGGGCTTTCCCGAGGATCTGAGCCGCAACATCGCATCGGTCTATGGCGAGCTGTTCGTGCCGATTTTCGGCGAGGGCAATGCCGGGCCAATGGTTCATAGCCTCGCCCTGTCCCTGTCGGGGCGCTACGATCATTACAGCGACTTCGGTTCGACGACCAATCCGAAGGTCGGCATCACCTGGGAACCCGTCGAGGGCGTCAACTTCCGCGGCAGTTACGGCCGGTCCTTCCGCGCGCCCGGACTGCGCGATCTCGGCTCGACGGTCGGTTCCTATTATGCCGCCGCGGCGCTCGTCGACGCGTTTGGCGCGCGTGACCCGTCGCGCGGCGCGGCGCAGGTGAACACCATCCTTCTCTTCGGGGGGAATCAGGCGCTGAAGCCCGAGAAAGCCCGAACCTTCTCCTTCGGTGTGGACCTGCGGCCACGATTTGCACCGAATCTGACCGCCGCAGCGACCTTCTATGATATCAAATATGATGATGTCATCGGGACGCCCTCGGGGCTCGGTGCCCTCCTGTTCAGCGATCCGACCTTCGCGTCGCGGGTGATCCGCAATCCGAGCGCGGCGCAGCTCAGCGATGCGATCGCCAATACCGTGCCCTTTTTCTACACCTTCTCCGCGGTGCCGGCGATCGGCAACATTCTCGACCTTCGCCAAGGCAATTTCGGCATCCGCAAAACCAACGGAATCGATTTCGATGTGCGGTATCGGCATGACGCCGGCGTCGGGACGCTCTTCGGCGGGATCGCCGGCAATTATATCCTGAAATACCGGACCCAATTGTCGCCGACTTCTGCGGTCAGCAACTCGCTCGATGCCGGCATCCCCAGGACAACCCTGCGCACGACGCTTGGTTTCACGGCGGGACCGGTGACGTTCGTCAATTTCGTCAACCACCGCAGCGGCATTACCGCGTCCTTCGCCACTCCGACCGGAACGAGCCTTTACAAGTCGAAGGGCTATACGACGGCGGACTTGCGTCTTTCGGTAAAATTGCCCGACACGGGCTTCATGAAGGGAACCGAGATCGGCCTTCAGATCAACGATCTGTTCGACAAGACGCCGCCCTATTTCCCGGGAACCGACGGCATTGGCGGGACCTATAATGCGATCGGGCGCTATGCAGCCATGAGCCTGCGGACCGCCTTCTGACGCCTCGGGCGGCGCTCAGGGTAGAGATGCCGCCCCTCTTCGCCGCCGCAGCGGGGAGCCTCCCCCGATGCGACGCCGAACCAATCCTCGATCTCCCTGCGATCTGAACAAGGTTTCGCCCCTCGATGACCCATTCCAGCATCAGCGCAAATGTCTCGACCCCGGTCCCGCAGATGCGTCTCTATTCGGAATGGCTCGAGGCGAAGCACGGCCTTGAGTTCGCAGGCTTCGAGGATTTGCGGCGCTGGTCGGTAGAGGATCTCGACGCCTTCTGGCGCAGCATCTGGGACTATGACGAAATCGAATCTCCGACGCCGTTCACCGCAGTTCTGAGCACGGGCACGATGCCGCATGTGCGCTGGTTCGAGGGCGCCGAGGTCAGCTATGCGCGGCATGTGTTCCGGCACGCTGTTGCCGCCGACGAAGCCGGCCAACCGGCGATCGTCGCGATGAACGAGCGCGGCGACACCGTTGAAATGAGCTGGGCCGAGCTTCGCCGGCAGGCGGCGTCGCTGGCGCTTGAGCTGCGCCGGAACGGGATCGGGAAGGGGGACCGCGTCGCTGCGTACCTGCCCAATATTCCGGCCGCGGTCGTGGGGCTGCTGGCCTCTGCCAGCCTCGGTGCGATCTGGACGCTCTGTTCGCCGGACATGGGGACGAGCGCGGTGCTCGACCGGTTGCGGCAGACAGGGCCCAAGGCCTTGATCGCAGTCGACGGGGTCTTTTATGCGGGCAAGGCGATGGACCGCAGCGCCGCGGTCGCCGAGATATGCGCACAGTTGCCCTGCATCGAGCAATTGTTCCTTATCACCAGCGGACATGGCGAGGCGGCGGTGCCGGGGGCGCTCGACTTCGCCGAGGCGGTCGGCCGCGACGATGCTGCGGTCGAGGCGTTCGAGCCCGAGTGGCTGCCCTTCGATCACCCGCTGTGGATTCTCTATTCGAGCGGGACGACCGGGCTTCCCAAGGCGATCGTGCATGGGCACGGCGGCGTGCTGCTGGCGACCGCAGCCGGACGGCTCCATTTCGATCTCGGGCCGAGCTATTCCGCAAACAATTTCGGTGATCGCTTTCACTGGTTCAGCGCCACCGGCTGGGTCATGTGGAATATTCAGGTCGGCGGACTGCTCAGTGGCACGACCATCTGTCTTTTCGACGGCTCGCCGAGTGGCACGAAGACGGATACTGACTGGAGTCGGCTCTGGGATTTCGCCGCGCGCACCGGCGTGACCTGGTTCGGCGCCGGCGCGGCTTTTTTCGCAAGCTGCCGCAAGGCGGGCCTAGATCTGAAAGGTCTTGGGGGGCTCGACGCCATCCGCGCGCTCGGCAGCACCGGTTCGCCGCTTCCCCCCGATGTGCAGCGCTGGGGCTCGGCCGAGTTCGAAGCCGCCGGGCGGCCCGGCATCTGGTGGTGCAATGTCAGCGGCGGGACCGAAATCGCCGCCGCCTTCATGGCCGGCAATCCCGAATTGCCCGACACCCCCGGCAGACTGCAATGCCGCCATCTCGGCGCCGCGATCGAGGCGTGGGACGAGAACGGCCGGCCGGTGATCGATGAGGTCGGCGAGCTCGTCTGCACCCGCCCTTTTCCCAGCATGCCGCTCTATTTCTGGGGCGACGAAGACGGCAGCCGCTACCGCGACTCCTACTTCTCCGAATGGCCGGGGATCTGGCGCCACGGCGACTGGCTGACGGTCGGTGCCGATGGCGGCTGCACGATCTCGGGCCGCAGCGACGCGACGATCAACCGGCACGGGCTGCGCATGGGCACCGCCGAACTCTATGCGGCGGTCGAGGGCCTGCCGGGCGTTGCCGAGGCGATGGTCATCGACGTGGAGGATGGCGCCGGGGGCAGCGAGCTCATCATGTTCGTGGTTCCCGACGAGGGGAACGAACTTCATGCCGAGGCCGAAGCGGCGATCGCATCGGCCATCCGCACCGGGCTCTCGCCCCGCTTCGTGCCGGATCGGCTGATTGCGGCGCCGGCGATTCCCCTTACGCTGTCGGGCAAGAAGCAGGAGCTTCCGATCAAACGACTCTTTGCCGGCTGGCCGGTCGCCAAGGTCATCAACGCCGATGCGACGGCCACGCCTGAAATTCTCCCTTGGTATATCGAACAGGCCAGGCGCTGGCAGAGCAGCAAGGCAAAGGCCGGGGGCGCATCGGATGTAAAAGCCGATCGATAAGCACAGCACATGATGGCGGAGGGACGCATATGGATTTGAACGGATTGCAGGACCGCCCGGCCGCGTCCCATACGACCGGCCGGGACAAGCGGGGTCTGGTGCTGGGCATGCTCTGCTTCGTCTATGTGCTGAACTTCCTCGACCGGCAGCTCGTGTCGATCCTCGCAAAGCCGATCCAGGACAGCCTTCGGATCAGCGACAGCCAGCTCGGCCGGATCACCGGCTTCTATTTCGCGCTCTTCTATTGCTTCATCGCCATCCCGGTCGGCTGGCTTGCGGACCGCACGAACCGCGTGAAGGTCCTGTCGATGGCTTGTGGCCTGTGGAGCGCCGCGACCGCCGCCTGCGGCATGGCGGCGAATTATGGTCAGCTTGTCGTCGCCCGCATGACGGTGGGAATCGGGGAGGCGGGCGGTGTGCCGCCATCCTATGCCATCATTTCTGATACCTATCCACGCGAACAACGCGGCACGGCGATGGGCATATTCAATCTCGGACCGCCGTTGGGTTCCGCGCTCGGGGTCGCCTTTGGCGCTTCGCTGGCGGCCGCCTATGACTGGCGCATCCCCTTTCATGTCGTGGGCGCGGTCGGCGTGCTCACCGCGATCATCGTCTATCTCGTTATTCCCGAGCCCGAACGCGGCCGGTTTGATCCGGTGCCGACATCGGCCGCCACTCCCACGCAAAGTTTCGGATCGGCGATCCGTGCCTTCTTCGGTAATCGGGTTCTGGCGGTCGCTGCACTGGCAAGCGGCGCCGCCAATTTCATCACCTACGGCCTCAGCAATTTCGCCACCCTCTTCCTGATGCGCGAAAAGGGAATGACGCTCGAAGATGTCGCGATCTGGTATGCGCTGGCGGTCGGGCTGGGGATGGGCGCCGGCATCTTCGTTGCCGGCCGCCTGATCGACCGCTTCGCCGTGAAGAACAAGGCCGCCTATGCCAGCATTCCGGCGCTCTCGCTGCTCCTCGCCTTGCCCTTCTTTCTGGGTTTTGCGATGGTCGATCGCTGGGAGATCGCTCTTGCGTTGCTGTTCGTTCCGCTCTTCCTCAATTCCTTCTTCCTTCCTGCGACCGTCACCTTCGTCCAGGGCGAAGTCGATCCGGGCGCGCGGGTGATATCGGGCGCCCTGCTGCTTCTCGTCATGAACCTGGTCGGCCTTGGCCTCGGTCCGACTTTCGTCGGCATGGCGAGCGACTATTTCCGGCCGGAGCATGGCGAGCATGCGCTGCAGATGGCCTATTATGCGCTGGCGCCGATGTATCTCGTCGCGGCGCTGCTGTTCGTCTGGCTCGCCCGGTTGATCCATAAATCGGAGATCGGCCGGGCGGACGCATCAACCCTCGGGAGACAATGATGAAGCGGATATCTGGCATCGCCATTCTGGCGAGCGTTGCGGCAGGAGCGCTGGCTTCGGCGAGCGGTGAGGCGAAAGCGCCCACTGCGAAGCCAGCCTCCGCGCCCGTCGCGTCCGCGGCGCGCTGTGCGAGCCTCTCCGGGCTCAAGCTCGCCGACACGAGCATAACGAGCGCGGTCCTTGTGCCGGGCAAGGCGGCCGAGAGGTCGATCGTCGGCGAAACGGCGGGCTATCGCAGCTTCTGCCGCGTCGTCGCGCATGTCCGCGCGGCGCCGGGCTCCGATATCGGCGTCGAAATCTGGTTGCCGGTTGAAGGATGGGCCGGCGTATTTCACGGCAACGGCAACGGGGGCTTCGCCGGCATTCTCGCGGGCGGTTATTCGGGCATGGCGGATGGTCTGCGGCGCGGCTTTGCAACTGCGACGACCGATGCAGGCACCGCACCTGCGACCCCGCTCGACGGCGATCCGCTCATTGGCCAGGACCGTAAATGGCGCGACTGGGGACGGCTCTCGACCCATGTCATGACCACCACCGGCAAGGCGATCACAAGAGCCTTCTACGGCCGGCCGGCAAAGCGCTCCTATTACACCGGTTGCTCGACTGGCGGCCAGCAAGGGCTCATCGAGTCGCTCTATTATCCCGACGATTATGACGGGATTCTGGTGGGTGCGCCGGTCATGAACCGGACCTGGGGTCACGCCGCCGTTCTGTGGGACTATGCCGCCGCCCATCGCACGCCGGGGAGCCTGTTGGCGGACGCCAAGCTCAAGCTGCTCAACCGCGCCGCGGTCACGACCTGCTGGAAACAGGGGCACGGCCTCGCGGGCGACCGATTCATCACGGATCCGATGAGCTGCAAATTCGACCCTGCGGTTCTCGCCTGCAAGGGCGGGGCATCCGACGCCTGTCTCACCCCGGACGAGGTCGAGACCGCCCGCGCCTTCTATTCGGGGCCGACGACTGCGGAAGGCAAGGCAAGCTATTTCGGCTGGCTGCCCGGAAGCGAGATGCCCGATACCTTTGGCTGGGCCTTTCTCCAGAAGCCGATCAACGACGAGCCGCCGTTCAGCGCCCTGTTCAAGTGGGTGTTCGGCGCGGACTGGGACTGGAAGAGCTTCGACTTCGACCGCGACATGCCGCTGGTCGATCGGCGGTTGGACGCCATCGTCAATGATGCGACGCGGGGTAGCCTCAAGGCCTTCGCCGCCCGCGGCGGCAAGCTCATCGTCTATCATGGGCTCGCCGATACGCTCGTCGCGCCGGGGCAGTCGGTCGCCTTCTACGAGCGGCATGCGAACGACTTCGGCGGCATGGACAAGCTCGCCGACAGCACGCGCCTGTTCCTCGCGCCCGGCATGATGCATTGCGGCGGCGGCGCCGGTCCCGATGCGTTCAACGCTACGCTTGGTATTCCGCCGCAGCCGCCCAGCTATGATGCGAAGCACGACATTTTCTCGGCGCTGATCGACTGGGCCGATGGGGGCAAGGCGCCCGAGAGCATCATCGCGACAAAGTTCGCGGTCGACGATGCAGGTAAAGTGGAAATGCAGCGGCCGCTCTGCGCCTATCCGAAGAAGGCGGTCTATCGCGGATGGGGTTCGACGGCGTCGGCGAGCAGCTTCAGCTGCGTCGCGACGGACGGGCGGTGAGGGGCGGATGCTGAGCCGCAGGGCATTTTCGGGACTCGCGGTCGCGGGCGCGGCGGCCTCGGTGGCCGGGCCAGCTTCGGCTTCCGTGCCGGCGGCCGAAGGCACGATCGGATTTCACAGCTTGCCGTCGTCCAACGTGCCGGGCGAGGTCGGCGTCGCGATCTACGAGCCACCGGGCTATGACGCCGCACGCGCGGAGGCGTACCCGTTTTTGCTTTTCCTTCACGGCGGAAATGGCAGCGAGAAGGATCTGCTCTTCTTCAAGCGCGTCTTCGACCGCGAAATCGCCTCCGGCCGCGTCCCGCCGCTCGTCATCGCGACGCCGAGCGGACGCCGCTCGCTCTATATGGACTTCCGCGACGGGCGCGAGCGCTGGGAACGCTATATCCTCTCCGATGTGCTGCCTTTCGTCCGCCGGTCGGCGCATGTCGACGCATCACGCGAACGGACCTTTATCGGCGGCGTGTCGATGGGCGGCCTCGGCAGCCTGCGGATCGCGTTCAAACATCCCGAACCGTTTGCGGGCGTGATCGCGCTCGAACCCGCGATCGAAGCCGCGCTGGAATGGAAAGGGGTGGGGCCCGGGACGCGCTTCTGGCGGCCGGAGCCTGCCCTCTATCCGATGTTTGGCGAGCCCGTCGATCCGGACTATTGGGCAGCGAATAATCCCGCGACGATCGCGAGCGCGGCGCCCGAACGGTTGCTCGATCTTCGCATCTATCTCGAGGCGGGCGACCAGGACGCCCTCTATCTTTACGAAGGGGCGGAACATCTGCACCGCATCCTCTTCGACGCCGGCGTCGCGCATGAGTACCGGTTGGTCCATGGCGCCGATCACGTCGGTCCGTCGCTCCTGCCGCGGATGGCCGATGCGCTCGGCTTCCTCGCGCGGCAGCTGTCTCCGCCCGGCTGGATTGACCAGAGCGTCCTCGACTTTCGCAGCGCAATCGACAGAGGCAAACGCGCCATCGGGATCGAGCGGGAGCGGGTCGATCCTCGCCGATTGATACGCCGGTAGGAGGGTCCGCCCGGCGATCGCCGCCAGCATTGCTCTCCGTTCAGGAAGCCGGATCCATTGTGCTGCTTACGTCTGCGCGGCTGAGCCCGGTCCTGCGCCCATGCTCAGCTCTCATAATAGATCGGTCCCAGCGCGTCGATTACAGCGACTGCGTCGAGCGCGTCGGCTTCGCCTTCGCCCACCAGACGGATGGTCAGTTCGGTTTTATAGCCGGTCAGCGTCCGGTTCATCGGCACGCCGTTCATCGTCTGCGTGAGATAACGCTGGTAATCGTTCCGCCCGACGACGTGAAAATGTGTCTTGCCCGCCTCGCGCGCGAGTTCGGAAGCCCGTAGCAAAGTCATTTCCTGAACCACCGGTCCGGAGGTGGTATTACCGGTATATTCGACCTTGATCGAACCGTCCTCGTTTGGGGTCGAGCGAAACCCCGCCGTGCGGTCGATCCCGCCGAGCAGCGTCGTGCCCATCGAAAACGCCGCGCCTACCAGCGCGCCGAGAATATTCGGGCGCGATTTTTCGTAGTCGATCAGCTTGCGTTTGGACTCGGGGCGGATGAGCAGATTGTCTGCCATTCCCGAAAGGCGCGCCGGACCGCGTTTGGCAGCGGGGGCCAGTGCAGGCAGATCGGGTGCGCCGACGGTGCCCGACGCACGCGCGGCGGCATAAGCAGCGTGGAACTCTTCCGTCACCGGGGTCGTGCGCCATTGTTTGCCATGAAGAGCGGCGGCGGCATCGGCGAGTCGCCCCTCGGCGATGGCAATGCGGCCTTCGACAAGATCGGCCAACGGTTCGAAATGTTCGGTGCGCGCCAGTTTGACCAGGAGGGTGACGATATCCGCAGGAGGCTGTTTGCCTTCCTCACCCTGGGAACTCCCGGCTCGACCGGGGGCGTCGAGCGCGGCGCGGGTCGCTTCAACCCAGGCGCGGGCGGCTGCGGGCTGGCCATGGGCGGCGAGCGCATAGGCCTTGGTCATGGCCCCTCTGACGGGGGAGGACCACTCGGACAGTAGCGGCGCAATATCCCCACCATTGGCCATAATCGCCTTGATCGAAGGCGCCTCCGGCAGGGTGACCGAGGGCGTTCCAGCGGAGGCTGCCAGTGTCGCGAGATCGCCGGACTGGGGTGCGAGCTGCGAGACTATGCCCCTGGTGGCTGGATCAACCCGGGCCAGGCCTTGCCATATCGCCGGATCGGCCGGATTGTCGCCATTGGCGGCCCGGAGCATGCCTGCGACCCGCTGCACCTCGAGCGCATAGGGTCGCTTGGCCGCCGCCGCTTCGGCCAGCGCCAGCGCCGCCTTGCGGTCGCCCGTCTCGTTCAAGGCAAGGGCGCGCAGCAGATCGAGCGAGACGCCCATGCTGCGATCGTAGAAGAAGTCGCCGGCGTAATCTTTCCCAGCCTCTTGAGCAGCATCGAGATCCGCGAGCGCACCGGCCGCATCCCCGAGTTCCAGCTTCGCTGCAGCGCGGGCGCGCATCACATGGGCGCGGCGCAGAGTCTGCTCGGGCAGAAGTTTCCCGCTCTCCAGCACGCGGTTGCACGCGGCCAGCGTCTGGCTGGGCGCATCGCGGCCGCCGAAGCGGTAGGAGGGGAAGGTCGCCTCGCCCCGCATCCCGTCGTCGCTGCTCTTGGGCTTCTTGAGCCCGTCGCATTCGGAGAAATCTTCCGATACGCCTGCATGGGCGGGCCCGGCGACGCCGAGCGCAAGCGCAGCAAGCCCCGCGCGGGCGAACAAAGCAATCATATGATGCAACCCCCGTTCCGCAGGTGCCTCGCGCCCGGCGGCGAAGCGATGTCTAATCGGGATTGTGGGGGGCAGCAATCCGGAAAAATACGCGCCCGGAAGCACTTAAGTGATCCGAAAGACAATATTGCGGGTAGTCGGTCGCTGCAGGGGTCGTCGTCGGCCTCAATCGCCCGAATGGCGTGGGGAGCGGTCGGCGAGGTCATGGACGGATTGCCCCTGCCGCGAGAGGGAAGGGAGAAGGGCGTCTCGAACCTCCCGGCCCGACAAGACAGAGCCCGAACAGCGCGAGCGCCGACAGGAAGGGCTGTGACCGGCCCCCGCTGAGTGGTCCATATTGACTGTTCGTGCATTGTTGCCACCGGCGCCATGGTCGGCCGCAGGTGGAGCGAAGCGGAACCGGAGGGCGGCCATGGCGGCGTCGCTGCTCTTGGCGCCGGGGCCGATCATCGCAACCCTGCCGGGCGGTGGATGCGCTTCTGCCCTGCGCCGCCGCAGCGAGGCCGGAAAGACCATCGCTATTTTATTCACGCTCGCGTGAGTGAATATTGACACCACCCTAATCCGACGGCATAAGTTTCGCACGAGGCGGCCCCGATAATGCCGCCCAGGAGGGAGAGTTTTCATGAAGGCACAATGGCTTGTGTCCGCCTCGGCGGTCGCCCTGTTCGCGCTACCCGTTTCCGTCCATGCCCAGTCGTCCGACACGCCGCCGCCGACCGAGGAAGGGGCCCGGAACAGCGAAGACATCATCGTCACCGCCACCCGGCGCAGCGAAAGGCTGCAGGACGTGCCGCTCAGCGTGACGGCGTTCGGCCAGGAACAGCTCGATGAACTCGGCATCGTCGGCTATGAAGGCATCGCGCAGAATACGCCGGGCATCGTCATCAACCGGCCGACGCAGAATTTCAACAATTTCACCGCGCGCGGCATCAACACCAATGGCTATTCGGCCGGGCTGCAGAGCGCGGTCGCCATCTATATCGACGAACTGCCGATCTCCGCGAACGGCAATTCGACGATCCTCGATCCCAACCTCTATGACGTCGAGCGCGTCGAATTCCTGCGCGGGCCGCAGGGCACGCTGTTCGGGTCGAACTCGCTTGCGGGGGCGATGCGGATCATCACCAAGAGCCCCGATCTCGACGATTTCGAAGCCTCGGCGAGCGTCGACCTTGGCCTGACCGGGTCGAATTCGGTGCGCCAGCGCTATAATGCGATGGTCAATGTCCCGATCATGAAGGACGGGATCGCGCTTCGCGTCACCGGCTATTATCGCGACGAGGACGGCTGGATCGACAATATCGGCACCGGGGTCGAGGATGCGAACAGCCTCGAGGCCTATGGCGGACGCGCGATCCTGCTGCTTCAGCCGAGCGACCGGATGAAGGTCAAGCTGCTCGCCTCCTATGAGAACAGCAAGCCCGCCGATTCCGCCCTGACCAACCCGCTGCTCGGCGATTTCGTGCGGCGCTCCGACCGGCCCGACCTGTTCCAGGGCAAGCTCACCAACTATAATGTCACCGTCAATTACGAGTTCGACTTTGCCGAACTCATCAGTTCGACGACGCTGTCGGACTATGACGCATCCTTCTATGTCGACCTCGCCGGAACATTTGCGCAGGCCTTTCCCTTCGCGCTCGATGCCTATGGCTATGATGATCTGTTCGTCCAGGAAACGCGGCTGGTGTCGCGCCACGACGGGCCGTTCGAATGGGTCGCGGGCTTCTTCTACTACGACAAGCGCCGCACGGTCGATTTCGCCTATCGTTCGACGCCCGAATATCTGGCCGCGCGCCGGCTCACCGGCCTGCCCGACGAATATTATCAGCGCTTCAACAGTTACAGCGACCAGACCGAGATTGCGGGGTTCGGCGAGGCGACATTCCGCTTCAACGACCGCTTCTGGATCACCGGCGGCCTGCGCTATGGCAGCACCGAAGTGCAAAGCTTTACGCGCGGCGGCGGGTACAACAGCAATTATCTGACCGCCGCATTCTTCAATCTTCAGAATTTTGCGCTGACGGTCACGCCGATCAATTATGCGGCGGGGCTCAAGGTCAAGGACGACCGGCTGTCGTGGAAGGGCAGCGTCTCGTGGAAGCCGAGCGACAGCCTGACGACCTATGCGACCATCTCGACCGGCTTTCGGACGCCGGTGGTCAACGCGTTTGCGGGGCGGGTCAGCACCATCAATCCCAACGACCTCGTCATTCCCGACGGGGCGAAATCGGACAGCGTCACCAACTATGAAATCGGCCTGAAGGGTCGCTGGCTGAACGGCGACCTGACCGCCAACATCGCCGCCTATTATATCGACTGGAAGGATATCCAGGTCCAGGCGAACCGCGTGTCGGACTCGGTCCAGTTCGCGACCAACATCGGCGGCGCCGAAAGCTATGGCCTCGAATATGAGATCGTCGCGCGGCCGGTGCGGGGATTGAGCATCGCGCTGAACGGATCGTTCAACCGCGCCAAGGTCACCGACCTCACGCCGGTCGAAGCGGCGGTCTCCGGCGCCGTGCCCGGTGCGCGGCTGGCATCGCCGCGTTTCCAGGGGTCGGGGACGCTGCGTTATGATTTCGGGATCGGCGGGGGCGATACCGCCTTCGCGGCGGTCAATGTATCGCACGCCGGATCCTTCCCGAACCAGTTCCCCAATGTTCCGGGTAATCCCAATGCGGCCAGCCCGACCTACGACTTCACCGAGGCATGGACCAATGTGAACCTGTATGCCGGGGCGAAGTTCGGCGGGCTCGACCTCACCGCCTATGTCGAGAATCTCTTCGACGACAAGTCGATCACCTATGTCCACCCCGAGGCGTTTCTCGACGGTCGCTATGCGCGAATGCGCCCGCGCACGGTCGGCGTCCGCGCCAATTATCGCTTCTGATTGCGGGCATGGGCAAAAGGACGCGGCGATGACTCGAGGTTGGGGTAATTGGCTGTTCGCGATTGCGCTGCTCGCGCCGACCCCCGTGGTCGCCGCCGACGATGCCGTCGTCGCGGCCCCGGCGGGCAGCGTGCAGGGCAGCGAAGAGCGCGGCATACGGGTCTTCAAGGGCATTCCCTATGCGGCGCCGCCGGTTGGTGAACGCCGCTGGCGTCCGCCGGTATCGCTCGCGGCCTGGGAAGGGGTGCGCGATGCGACGAAGTTCGGCGCGGCGTGCCCGCAGCCGAAGCCGCGCGGCCCCAGCATCTATGCGGGGGACCTTCCGGCGACGAGCGAGGATTGCCTGTCGCTCAACATCTGGACGCCCAAGAATGCGCGCGGCGCGCCGGTGTTCGTGTGGATCCACGGCGGCGCGCTGACTTCGGGGGCGAGCAGCGAGGCGATCTATGACGGCAGCGCGCTCGCGAAGCGCGGGCTGGTTGTCGTCTCGATCAACTATCGGCTCGGCGCGCTCGGCTATCTCGCGCATCCCGAACTGAGCGCGGAGTCGCCCGACCATGTGTCGGGCAATTACGGACTGCTCGACCAGATCGCCGCGCTCGAATGGGTGAAGCGCAACATCGACGCGTTCGGGGGAGACGGGGGCAATGTCACGATCGCCGGGGAGTCGGCGGGCGGGCTCAGCGTCATGTATCTGATGGCGGCCCCCGCCGCGCGCGGATTGTTCCACAAGGCGGTGGCGCAAAGCGCCTATATGGTGTCGGCCCCCGGGCTGAAGGCTGCGATCAACGGGATGGTTCCGGCCGAGGAGCAGGGCAGGGATCTGGCGGCGAAGCTGGGCGCCGCCGACCTGGCCGCGCTGCGGGCGTTGCCGGCGGAGGAGATCGCCTCCAAGGCGCCGACGACGGGCTATTTCCCCTTTCCGAATGTCGACGGCAAGGTCGTGCCGCGTCAGTTGGTGGAGACGTTCGACAGGGGCGAGCAGGCGCCGGTGCCGATCCTCGCCGGATTCAACAGCGGCGAGATCAGGTCGTTGCGCGTCCTTTTGCCCAAGGCGCCGGCCGATGCAGCCGCATATGAGGCGGCGGTCCGCGCGGGCTACGGCGAGTTGGCTCCCCTCTTTCTCGCGCGCTATCCGGCGAAAACCATCGATGAAAGCATGCTCGCCGCGACCCGCGACGCGATGTACGGCTGGACGTCGGAGCGGCTGGTGTCGAACCAGTCGGCGATCGGTCAGCGATCCTATTACTATCTGTTCGATCATGGCTATCCGGCGACGCAGGAATGGAATCTCCATGCCTTCCACGCGGCCGAGTTGCCCTATGTCTTCGGAACCGCGACCCGCACACCGCCGCTCTGGCCGAAGATTCCCGACACGCTCGCCGAACGGAAACTGTCGGATGCGATGACCGACTATTGGGCGAGCTTCGCAGCAACCGGCGCGCCGCGCGCCAGGGGCTATCCCGACTGGCCCGACTATGGCGACAAGCGGGGCTTCATGCATTTCGCCGACGTTCCGAAAGCGGGCCATAATCTGTTTCCGGGCGTCGCGGCGCTGCACGAGGCGGTCGTGTGCCGTCGCCGCGCCGCGGGCGACATACCATGGAACTGGAACGTCGGGGTGATCGCGCCGCCGCTGCCCCCAAAGGCCGCGGGGTGCCAATGATCGACGGATCGATGCAGACCTATGCGTTGACGCTCGACAAGTTCCTCTCCCACGCCGCAAAATGGCATCCCGGCGCGGAAGTGGTGTCGGCGGGGGCGGATGGCGGGATCGCGCGCATCGGCTACGCCGCGCTTCGCGATCGCGCGCTGCGCGTCTCGGGGGCGCTGTCGCGTCTGGGGATCGCCACGGGCGACCGCGTCGCGACGCTGGCGTGGAATACGCAGGGCCATGTCGAGGCGTGGTACGGAATCATGGGCATGGGCGCCATCTGCCACACGCTCAACCCGCGGCTGACGCCCGCGCAACTGGGATCCATGCTCGCGCAGTCCGAAGCTTCGGTGCTGTTGGCGAGCCCCGATCTGCTGTCCCTCGCCGAGGATGCGGCCCGGGGCGTCGGCACGGTGCGGCACATGCTGCTGCTCGATACGGACGGAGGGGAGCGGGCGCTCGAACCGCTGATCGCGGCGGCCGACCCCGATATCGTCTGGGGCGGGTTCGACGAGACCAGCCCCTCGGGGCTCTGCTTCACCTCGGGCAGCACGGGCGCACCCAAGGGGGTTACCTACACGCATCGCGGCTGTTTCCTGCACACGATGCGGCAGCTTCAGGCCGACGTCCTCGGTATCACCGCGCGCGATGCGGTGATGCCGGTCGTGCCGATGTTCCATGCCAATGCGTGGGGCATTCCTTTCACCGCGCCGGCGGTCGGCGCAAAGCTGGTGCTGCCGGGGCGCCATAGCGACGGTGCGCATCTGGCGCGGTTGATCCGGTCGGAAGGTGTCACGGCGGCGGTCGGCGTCCCGACCGTGTGGCTGGGGCTGGTCGAGCATCTGGAGGCCGAGGGCGGCGAGGTGCCGACGCTCGAACGCATATTGGTTGGCGGATCGCCGATGCCGCCCGCACTGATGGACCGCATCGAACAGCGGCTGGAGGTCGAGGTGCAGACGAGCTGGGGAATGACCGAGCTGTCGCCGCTGGGCACCGCGGCGTTGCCCGGCGATCCGGGACGCCGCGCCGCGCTGTCGGGCCGTCCCGCGATGGGGATCGACCTGCTGCTGACCGATGCCGACGGTTTGGCGCTGGCCGAACAGCGCGGCGGGGAAGGGCATTTGCGGGTGCGCGGCGGGTCGGTGGTCGAGCGCTATTTCGGCCAGGACGCGCCCGCGACCGATGCCGACGGCTGGTTCGACACCGGCGACCTCGCGCGGATCGACGCCGCGGGCAATCTGACGATCACCGGCCGCGCGAAAGACCTGATCAAATCGGGTGGCGAATGGATCAATCCCGCGGAGATCGAAGCGATCGTCGGCGCGCTGCCGCAGGTTTCGCTCGCGGCGGTGATCGGGCGATCCGACCCCAAATGGGGCGAGCGGCCGATCCTGCTGGTCGAGACCTGCGAGGCGTCGGTGAGCGACGAGGATCTGCTCGCCCCGCTTGGCGGGCGCGTCGCCTCCTGGTGGGTCCCCGATGCGGTGATCCGCCTCGAAACGATGCCGCTGGCGCCGACGGGCAAGATCGACAAAATGCGATTGCGGGCCGAATACGGACAGGTGTAGGCCCGGCCGGGGTCGCGGCTCAGGACCAAAGGGTGCGGAAGGAAGCGAATTTGGCGTCGAACGCAAAGATTGCGGTGAAGCGGCCCACCAAGGCGGAAAAGCGTGCCGAGATGATGGAGCAGATTCTCGACACGGCCGAGCTTCTGTTCTCGAAGCATGGCTTCCACGGCGTGACCCTGAAGGATGTCGCGAAGCAGATCGGAGTCCACCACACGCTGCTCAACTATTATTTCGACGACAAGCGGACGCTGTTCGACGCGGTGTTCGCGCGGCGCGCGGTGGTGACGATCGAGAAGCGGATGAAGGCGCTCGACGATTATGATCGCGCAGCGCGCGGCAAGCCGACGGTCGAGGGCGCGCTCCACGCCTTCCTCGACACCGACCTCGACCTCTATATTCAGGGGGGCGAGGGCTGGAAAAATTACGGCGCGTTCGGCGCGCAGGCGTCGAACAGCCCCGAGGGCGCCGAATTCATGGACAAATATTTCGATCCGGTCGTCCTGCGATTGATCGACCTGCTCAAAAAGGCGCTTCCCGACGCCGCCGAGGAAGATATCTTCTGGGGCTATCATTTCGTCACCGGCGCGCTGATGCTGACGCTCGCGCGGACCGGGCGCATCGACAAATTGTCGCACGGGCTTTGCCGGTCGGACGATTATGAGGCGGTGAAGGCCCGCATGGCGCGCTTCATGGCCGCGGGATTCCGCGATATCTGCAACCAGCGACGGCTCGAACGCGAGGACTGAACCCGGGGCGGCTGGCGATGACTCGATCTCTTCAATTCATTCACTCACCGGTGAGTTATTGATATGCAAGGCAGGGGAGTTGCGGGAATGGATCTGGCGGGACGGGTTGCCCGTGTGACGGGCGCCGACGGCGGATCGGGACGACTGGCCGCATCGCCGCCGGCACGACAAGGCGCGAGCGCGGGCTTCACCGCGTCGAGGATGGCGGCCTGCCGCTGATATTCCACGGGTGGCGGGACGGACGGGACGGACAAGAGCCCGCCGCCGCTGCCGGGTCGAAAGGGAGAAGGATATGGCAACCGACAGCGAAGCCTTGCCCGCCGAAAAGGGGGCAAAGGGCCAGAACGAAACGCTCGTCATCACCGCATCGTCGCTGGGGACGGTGTTCGAATGGTATGATTTCTACCTCTACGGGCTGCTGGCCAGCGCGCTGTCGCACCATTTCTTTTCGGGCGTGAACGAGACGACGGGGTTCATCCTCGCGCTGATGGCCTTCGCCGCGGGCTTCGCGGTGCGGCCGTTCGGCGCGCTCGTCTTCGGGCGCGTCGGCGATATCGTCGGGCGCAAGAACACCTTTCTCGTCACCATGGCGATCATGGGGCTGTCGACCTTCGCGGTCGGTTTCCTGCCGAATTACGAGACGATCGGGGTCGCCGCGCCGATCATCCTGATGTTGCTCCGCCTGCTGCAGGGGCTGGCGATCGGCGGCGAATATGGCGGCGCCGCCGTCTATATCGCCGAGCACGCCCCGCCCGGAAAGCGCGGTTTCTACACCAGCTTCATTCAGACCACCGCGATGATCGGGCTGATCCTCGCCTCGACCTTCGTCGTGTCGTTGCGGCTGTTCATGGACGAGGCCAGCTTCGGCGAATGGGGTTGGCGCCTGCCTTTCATCTTTTCGATCGTCCTGCTCGGGATCGCGATGTGGATCCGTCTGCAACTGGAGGAAAGTCCGGTCTTTCAGCGTATGAAGGAAGCAGGCGCGACGTCGAAGGCGCCGCTCAAGGAAGCGTTCGGCGAGTGGAAGAATTTGAAGATCGTCCTGATCGCGCTGTTCGGTGCGGTCGCGGGGCAGGCGGTCATCGGCTTTGCCGCGCATCTCTATCCGCTCTTCTATCTCGAGCGGATCGCTCGCGTCGACGGCGCGACCGCGAACTTCCTGGTTGCCGCGGCGCTGACGATCATCATCCCCAGCTTCGTCTTCTTCGGCTGGCTGAGCGACCGGATCGGGCGCAAGCCGATCATGATGACCGCGTGCGTCGTCGCGGTCTTCGTCTATTTCCCGCTGTACAAGGCACTCGTCGTTGCGGCGAACCCGGCGATGGCCGCGGCGGTCGAGCGGGCGCCGGTGACGGTCTTCGCGCACGCGGGCGAATGTTCGTTCCAGTTCGATCCGATCGGCAAGAACAGCTTCGACACCACAAGCTGCGATATCGCCAAATCCTATCTGGCGAAGAACGGGATCAACTACGCCAATATCGTGGCGTCGGCCGGAACGGCGGCGTCGGTGCGGGTCGGCGAACGGGTGATCGCAGTCCCCGACCCGGCGGGTCTGGACAAGGAGGCGGGCGCCGCTGCGGTCGCTGCGTTCGGCGCCGCGGCAAAGGCGGCGCTGGATGATGCGGGCTATCCCGACAGGGCCGATCCGGCAAGGGTGGACAAGCCCAAGGTGATCCTGATCCTCTGCGCGTTCGGCGTGCTGGCGACGATGGTCTATGGTCCGCTCGCTGCGCTGCTCGTCGAACTCTTCCCGGCGCGCATCCGTTACACGTCGCTGTCGCTGCCCTATCATATCGGCAACGGCTGGATCGGCGGCTTCATGCCGACCATCGGCTTTGCGATGGTCGCGGCGACGGGGAATATCTACCAGGGGCTGTGGTATGCGGTGACGATCGCCGCGATCACCGCAGTCGTCGGGATTTTCTTCCTGCCCGAAACATACAGGCGGGATATCGAAGCCTGAGCGCGATCGACCGAACCGGCGCGCGCCGCAGGGCGTTCCGTCGCCGTTGGCGCCCCGGTGGCCGCGGCCGGTCAAGATGACGAATCCGTAATCCGGCGGTCATCGGGCGGGCAGGGGCGGGCGTCTATTCCTCGGGCGTCGGGTTGAGCCGGTCCGCTCCATCCCCCTGACCCTGGCAATGGACCGGCTCCCCCTGACACGCCCCCGGAAGGGTGGATCAACAGTCTGAGGAGTCCAATCATGCGTAACTATGCGAAGCTCGTTGCTGCCGGCGCCCTGTCGCTGGCGATGATCAGCGGATCCGCCTTTGCCGCGACCCCGGCCGCCACGCCGGCGCAGTCGCACAAGGCGGTCAAGGCCCCGGTGAAGAAGGCCACGATGCACGCCGCGAAAAAGACCGACAAGAAGGCCAAGTAAACCGGCCGATCCTGTTCCGTCCGAAAGGCCGGTCCGCTTCTTGCGCGGGCCGGCCTTTTCCGTTGTGCGGTCAAAGGGTGAAGGGACTATCGCCTTCAGCCGTTTCGCCGGGCGCGAGCAGCGGCAGCTCTTTCAACCGCGCATAGATCGGGGTGAAATCGGTCTCGTCGGTTTCCTTCAGCAGATGCTCGAAACTCTCGATCACGAAATAGGTCGGCTGGAAGTCGTCGAAGAGATAGTCGCTTCGCATCACGCGCGCGAGGTCGAATCGCAGCCGCCGCGCGCCGGGAGACGTCACCGCATGGACGGTTTCGGCGATGCTCGACAGCAGCCCGGCGCCATAGGCGCGAATCCCGCCCGCCTCGCGCACCAGCCCGAACTCGACGGTGTGGAGGTAGAGACGTCCCAGATAGTCGGCGGCGCCCAGCGTTTCGGCGCGCAGCCCCGCCTTGCCATAGGCGACGAGGAAGTCGGCGAAGACCGGGTTGGTGAGCATCGGCAAATGCCCGAACAGGTCGTGGAACATGTCGGGTTCCTCGCTGTAATCGAGCGAATCCGGGCCGCGCAGGAAGTTGGCGGCGGGGAAGCGGCGTGCGGCGAGGTGCCGGAAAAAGGGCTCGTTCGGGATCACGCCCGGGACCGGCACGATCTCCCACCCCGTCGTCGCCTTGAGCCGCGGGTTGAGGTCGGCGAGGTCGGGAATTCCGGGCCCCGCGAGGTGCAATATGTCGAGCCCGTCGAGAAAGGCCTGCGAGGCGAATCCGCCCAATGCCTGCGACTGGCGCGCGACGAGCTGGTCCCAGGTGCGATGGTCGTCGGCGCTGAACTGGCTCCAGTTCTGCGGCATCGTCCAGTCGGCCGCCACGCCCGCGGGCGGCGCTTCGAAAACATGCGTTGCGGCCATCGCCGGGCTCCCTTGCGTTTCGGCTGTGCAGGATAGCGCGCGAAGCGGCGAACATTGTCCCGAACCCGCATTGATCTTGCGCGCATTTCAGAACAATGTTCTGTCCGGTTTGAAGTACAAAAAAGGCTGTTCTGACCTTTCGCGGGAAACTTGGTTGTTTTCCTGCGGCGGGCGGACTGGCCGGTGAACAGCCGGAGCAGGGAAGATGGACAAGATCGACTGGAAAATCCTGACCGAGCTCGAGGGCGACGGACGCTTGTCGTTCGCCGACCTCAGCGAACGCGTGGGGCTTTCCAAATCGCCCTGCTGGTCGCGCGTGCGCGATCTGGAGGCCGATGGCGTGATAAGCGGTTATCATGCGCGGATCAGCCCCGCGGCGCTGGGGCTCGCCGTCCAATGCTATGCCGATGTGCGGATCAAGTTCGACGGCCATGCGGCGTTCGAGGCGGCGGCGCTCGCGCATCCGGCGATCATCGAATGCCACACCACCGCGGGCGACAGCGATTATCTGCTGCGCATCTACGCGCGCTCGGTCGAGCATCTGGACGAGCTGCTGCGCAACGACCTGTCGAAGCTTCCGGGCGTCCACCGGCTGTCGACGACCGTGTGCCTCAAGACCATCAAACAACATGCGCCCCTGACACCATGGGCCTCGGAAGGAGCGCGGGCGTGACGCGCGCGGGGAGGACGGCTTGAGCATCAGGCGATTTGTCGAGGACGGAGTCGAGAGCTTCGAGGCCGAGATCGACGGCGAAATGATCCAGTGGGACAAGGGATTGTCCTACGCCCGGCATCTGCAGACCGAAAAGCTGCTCTCGGCGCAGGTTCCGGTGACCGACAAGCCCGACGAGATGCTGTTCGTCATCATGCACCAGACGATGGAGCTGTGGCTGAAGCTGGTGCTGCACGAGGCGCGGATCGCGGTTGCCGCGATCCAGGCCGACGACCTCGGCCATGCGGGCAAGACGCTCGACCGCATCGCGACGATCCAGCGCCACATGATCCATAGCTGGGAAGTGCTGGCGACGCTGACCCCGCATGATTTCCTGACCTTTCGCGGCTATCTGCGCAAAGCGTCGGGGTTCCAGTCGCACCAGTATCGCGAGCTCGAATATCTGCTCGGCAACAAGCGCGAGGATCTGCTCCTTGTCCACGCCGACGATGCCGAGACGCACGCACGGCTGAGCGCGGTGCTGCACGCGCCGTCCTTCTATGACGAGGTGCTGAAACTGCTTGCGCGACGCGGCTTCGCGATCCCCGCCTCGCATCTCGAACGCGACTGGAGCCGGCCTTATGAGGCGTCCGAGGCGGTCGAGGATGCCTGGCTCGCCGTCTATTCGGACGTCGAGCAATATTGGGATCTCTACATGCTGGCCGAAAAGGTCACCGCACTCGAATATTATTTCCAGGAATGGCGCTTCAAGCACATGAAGACCGTCGCGCGGGTGATCGGGCAGAAACAGGGCACCGGCGGATCGGCCGGGGTCAATTATCTGGTCAAGGCGCTGAACCTCAGCTTTTTCCCCGAACTCTGGGCGATGCGAACGCGCATGGTCGCGCCGAAGGCCGGCGGCAACTATGCCGACGGAGGCGCGCCGTGAGGATCTGGGATATCTCGCAGGTGGTGCGACCCGACATGCCGGTCTGGCCGGGCGAGCCGCCGGTCCGCGTGATGCGCAACGTCGAGATCGGTGACGGCTGCCCGGTCAACGTCGGCGAGATCGATGCGCCGCTCCACGCCGGCACCCATGCCGATGCGCCGCTGCATTATGCCCCCGATGGCGCCGCGAGCGCCGATTGCGACCTGGCGCCGTACATCGGCCGCTGCGTGCTCGTGGATGTGCGCCACGCGGCGGCGCGGGTCGAGATGGGCGACGTCGACTGGGATGCGGTCGCGGGCGCCGAGCGCGTGATCTTCCGCACCTATGATCGCTTTCCCGCCGAGGTATGGGACAGCGATTTCACCGCGATCGCGCCCGATGTCGTGGCCAGGCTGCGCGAGGGCGGGGTACGGCTGGTCGGGACCGACGCGCCGTCGCTCGATCCCGAAACATCGAAGACGATGGACGCGCATCACGAAATCCTCGCGGGCGACATGCGCATCCTCGAGGGGCTCGTGCTCGATGACGTGCCGCCGGGCGAATATGAACTGATCGCGCTGCCGCTGAAGATCGCGGCCGCCGATGCCAGCCCCGTCCGGGCGATCCTGCGGGAGCTTGCGAAGTGAAGGATGGTCTCGCCGAAGTCGCCGATCTCGACGCGCGCGATCCGCTGGCGCCGTTTCGCGACGAGTTCCGGCTGCGCGACGGGCTGATCTATGTCGACGGCAATTCGCTCGGCGCGCTGCCCAAGGCGACGGCAGCGCGTCTCGCGGCGACGGTGACCGAGGAATGGGGAGAGGGGCTGATCACCTCGTGGCTCGGCGCCAACTGGGTCGGCGCGCCGCAGCGGATCGGCAACAAGATCGCGGCGCTGCTCGGCGCGAAGGCCGGCGAGGTGATCGCGGCGGACTCGACCTCGGTGAACATCTTCAAGGCGGTGACCGCGGCGGCCTCGCTCCGCCCCGACCGGTCGGTGATCCTGTCGGAGACGACCAATTTCCCGACCGACGTCTATATGATGCAGGGGATCGAGGCGTTCAGCGGCGGGCGGCTCAAATCGGTGACGGTCGATCCCGACGCGGTGCTCGATCGGCTGGGCGCGGATGTCGCGGTGCTGCTGCTGACGCAGGTGCATTACAAGTCCGGCCTGATCCGCGACATGGCCGAGGTGACGCGCCGCGCGCACGAAAGGGGCGTGCTGGTCGTCTGGGATCTCAGCCACAGCGCCGGCGCGATCGAGGTCGACCTCAATGGTGCGAACGCCGACTTCGCGGTCGGCTGCGGCTATAAATTTCTGAACGGCGGTCCCGGCGCGCCCGCCTTCCTCTTCGCGGCGGAGCGCCACCATGACGCGATGCCCGTGCTGTCGGGCTGGTTCGGCCATGCGAGCCCCTTCACTTTCGAGGAGGATTATCGCGCCGCCGCGGGCGTGACGCGCTTCCTCTGCGGAACGCCGCCGGTGCTCGGGCTGGCCGCGCTCGAATGCGGCGTCGACCTGATGGCGCGCGCCGACATGCGCGAGCTGCGCAAGAAGTCGGTCCGGCTTGGCCAGCTCTTCATCGAGCGGATGACCGCGCGCTGCGGCGAGTTCGGCTTCGCACTCGTGAGCCCCGCCGATCCCGAGCTGCGCGGAAGCCAGATTTCCTATGCGCACCCCCATGGTTACGAGATGGTGCAGGCGTTGAAGGAGCGCGACGTGATCGGCGATTTCCGCGCCCCCGACGTGCTGCGCTTCGGGCTGACGCCGCTCTATCTTCGCTACGCCGACGTCGTCGAGGCGGTCGAGCGGCTGCGCGACATTTGCGTGACGCGCGCTTGGGACAAGCCCGAATATCGCGTCCGCGCGGCCGTGACCTGAGGAGACGCCGATGCTCGAACTCCCCAAATCGAAGGTCGCGGCGGTCCAGACGGCACCCGTCTTCCTCGACCCTGCGGCGACGGTCGACAAGGCATGCGCGCTGATCGCCGAGGCCGCGGGCAACGGCGCGAAGCTCGTTGCCTTTCCCGAGGTGTTCGTCGCGGGCTATCCCTATTGGAACTGGCTGATGACGCCGGTCGAGGGGAGCGAATGGTTCGAACGGCTCTGCCGCGCCGCGATCACCGTGCCGGGGCCCGAGGTCGAGCAATTATGCGCGGCGGCGCGTGCGCATGACTGCACGGTGGTCATCGGAGTCAACGAACGCGACCCGCGCGCGCTCGGTACGCTCTACAACACCAACCTTGTCATCGGCGCCGACGGGACGTTGCTCGGCCGGCATCGCAAGCTGGTGCCCACCTGGGCCGAGAAGCTGACCTGGGCGGGCGGCGACGGCGCGAGCCTCCGCGTCTATGACACGCCGGTCGGCCCGCTCGGGACGCTCGCGTGCGGCGAGAATACCAATACGCTCGCGCGCTTCGCGCTGCTCTCGGCGGGCGAACTGGTCCATGTCGCCAATTATATTTCGCTGCCCGTCGCGCCGGCCTCGTACAATATGGCTGACGCGATCCGCATCCGCGCCACCGCGCACAGCTTCGAAGGCAAGTTGTTCACGATCGTCGCCTGCTCGACCGTCAGCGAGGAGATCATCGCGGCGATGAGCGCCGGGCGGCCCGAGAACCGCGCGCTGCTCGAGCGGCGGCAGAGCGCCTTTTCGGGCGTGATCGGCCCCGACGGCAATCTTGTCGGCGACCCGCTGATCGACGACGAGGGCATCGTCTATGCCGAGATCGACCTCGCGCGCTGCATCCAGCCCAAGCAGATGCACGATATTATCGGCGCCTATAACCGCTTCGACATTTTCGACCTGCGCATCGACCGGCGCCCGCGCACCAGCGCGAGCTGGCGCGATCACGAAGTGCCGCCCGCCGACGACGACGGTGCGGAGCCGCCCACGGCTTGAGATTGGCAAGGAGAGGCAAGATGGCCAGCGTCGTGTCAAAACCCGATCCCCGCGATGCGCAGCTCGGGCGCGCGCGTGTCACCGATACCGACGAGCTCCGGCAATTCTATGCCGAGCTCGGCGCGCATAATGCCGACGCCTTCTGGAACCGCGCCAACGCGATCGAGCCGTGGGAGCCGCAAAGCCGGTACAATCCGACGCTGTGGAAATATGCCGAGATGCGCGAGCTTTGCCTGCGCGCGGTCGAACTGGTGCGGCCCGAGGATGCCGGGCGGCGCGTCGTGACCTTGCTCAACGACAGCGATGCCGGGCGCGCGAATACCGCGGTCTGCGGCTGGCTGTTCAGCGGCCTGCAGGCGATGCGTCCCGGCGAGATCACTCCCGCGCACAAGCATACCGCCTCTGCGCACCGCTTCATCATGGAGGGCGGCGGCGCCTATACCGTCGTCGACGGCCATCACATCACGCTCGGCAAGAATGATTATGTGCTGACGCCGAACGGGTGCTGGCACGATCATGGCGTCGCCGCCGACGGCCAGCTTTCGATCTGGCAGGACGGGCTCGACATTCCGCTGATGAACTGCATGGAGAGCAATTTCTATGCGGTCTATGACGCGCCGGCGCAGACACCGGGCTTTCCCGCCGACGACCTGCCGCTGTCCTATGGCGGTGCGATGCAACCCGACGGGGTCGAGGCGTGGGCGCGGCCTTTTTCGCCGACGATGGTCTATCGCTGGGAACAGGTGCGCGACGCGATCTGGAATTTCGCCAAGGTTTCCGATGGCTCGCCCTTCGACGGGCATATCATGCGCTATTCGAACCCGCGCACCGGCGGCTGGGCGCTTCAGACGATGGGTGCGCATATGCAGATGCTGAAGGGCGGGCTGCATACGCGCGCCCACCGGCACACCGGCAACGTCGTCTATAATGTCGCGCAGGGGCGCGGCTATTCGGTGATCGGCGGCCGGCGCTTCGACTGGGCGGAGCACGATATTTTCTGCGTTCCCGCCTGGGCCTGGCACGAGCATGTCAATCTCGATGCCTCGGAAGAGGCGTTCCTCTTCTCGTTCAACGACTTCCCGGTGATGGAGGCGCTCGGCGTCCGGATCGAGGAGGCGCTCGAAGACAAGGACGGCCGTCAGCAGGTTCAGGCCTGAACGTTCATCGCAACCCGCAACAGGAAAACAACCATGCGCTTCGTCACCTATCGCACGGCCGAAACCGGGCCGCGCCTCGGCCTCGTCCACCAGGGACTCGTCATCGACGTCGAATATTTCGGCGACGCGATCGGTCATGATCTGCCCGCAACGATGCTCGACTTCATCGATCTGGGCCCGATCGCGCTCCGCTTTCTGCAGGAGGCCGTCGCGGCCGCGACCCCCGCCGATCTGGTCGGCACGTCGCTGCCCGAGGGCAATGTGACGCTGCTCGCGCCGATCCCGCGCCCGCGCAAGAATATCTTCGGCATCGGCCTGAACTATACCGAGCATGTCGCCGAATCGGCGCGCGCGCTCGACACGTCGGACGCGCTGCCGAAGGAGCCGGTGATCTTCTCGAAGCCCCCGACGGCGGTGGTCGCGTGGAACGACCCGATCCGCCACAATGCCAAGGTGACGCAGCAGCTCGACTGGGAAACCGAGCTGGCGGTGGTGATCGGCCAGACCGCGCACCGCGTGGCCGAGGCCGACGCGCTGGGTCATGTGTTCGGCTACACCGTTATCAACGATGTCAGCGCACGCGATTGCCGCCGCGCGGGGCAGTGGATCGTGTCGAAGGGGCAGGACAGTTTTGCGCCGATGGGCCCGGCGATCGTCACCCGCGACGAAATCACCGATCCGCAGAACCTTAATATGTGGACCAGGGTCAACGGGGTCGAAAAGCAGAACAGCAACACGCGCTTCATGCTGTTCAGCGTCGCGCAGCTCATCGCCGACATATCGGGCGTGATGACGCTGGAGCCCGGCGACATCATCGCCACCGGTACCCCCGCCGGTGTCGGCGCGGGCCGCGACCCGCAGGAGTTCATGTGGCCGGGCGACGTCGTCGAATGCCATGTCGAGGGCATCGGCACCTTGCGTAACCCGATCGTCGCCGTCTGAAGGACCAAGCGATGACCCGTCCTTTCCGCGTCGGCCAGATTGTGCCGAGTTCGAATGTCACGATGGAAACCGAAATCCCCGCGATGCTCCGCGCGCGCGAGGCCATCCTGCCCGACCGTTTCACCTTCCACAGCGCGCGGATGCGGATGAAGAAGGTGACGAAGGAGGAACTGGCGGCGATGGACGCCGATTCCGACCGTTGCGCCTTCGAGCTGTCCGACGCCGCGGTCGACGTGATGGGCTATGCCTGCCTCGTTGCGATCATGAGCATGGGCCCCGGCTATCACCGCGTGTCGGAAAAGCGGCTTCACGGGCGGACCGTCGAAAACGGCCATGCCGCGCCGGTCGTGACGAGCGCGGGCGCGCTGGTCGATGGCCTGCACGCCCTCGGCGCGAAGCGAATCGCGGTGGTCGCGCCCTATGTGAAGCCGCTGACCCAGCTCGTCGTTTCGTACATCGAGGGGGAAGGGATCGCGGTGCAGGACTCGCTGGCGCTCGAGATTCCCGACAATCTCGAGGTCGCGGCGCAGGATCCCGCGAACCTTCTTGCCCACTATAAGAAGCTCGACCTCTCGGGGATCGATGCGCTGGTGCTGTCGGCCTGCGTCCAGATGCCTTCGCTGCCCGCGATCCAGAAGGTCGAGGATGAAATCGGATTACCGGTCGTTTCCGCGGCGGTCTGTACGGCGCATCAGATGCTCAAGCGGCTCGGCCTCGAAGCGCGGGTGCCGGGCGCCGGTGCGCTGCTTTCGGGGCGCTACTGATCGAAGGGACGGGCGATGCGGCTCTACAGCTATTTCAGGTCATCGGCCGCCTATCGCGTGCGGATTGCGCTCGCGCTCAAGGGGATCGACGCCGAGCAGGTTGCGATCAACCTGCTCGCGCGCGAGCCGCTGCCGGACTATCGGCAGGCGGTCAATCCGCAGGGTTTCGTGCCCGCGCTCGACACCGACGCCGACGGGCTGATCGTCCAGTCGCTTGCGATC
The DNA here is from genome assembly GCF_018682675.1 of Sphingopyxis soli. Lineage (GTDB taxonomy): Bacteria > Pseudomonadota > Alphaproteobacteria > Sphingomonadales > Sphingomonadaceae > Sphingopyxis > Sphingopyxis soli. The sequence goes on along the minus strand of NZ_JAFMTR010000115.1, from coordinate 40,164 downwards.
ATGGAATATCTCGACGAGACGCATCCCGAGCCCGCGCTCTTGCCCGAGCGTGCCGCGGATCGTGCCTATGTCCGCGCCGCCGCCCAGCTTGTCGCCTGCGACATCCATCCGCTCGCGAACCTTCGCGTGCTGCGCTACCTGAAACGCGATCTCGGACACGATCAGGCGGCGATCGACGGCTGGTACCGGCACTGGGTCGAGGACGGGCTGGTGCGGCTCGAGGCCTTTGTCGCGGCGGAACGGACGAGCGGGCGCTTCCTGTTCGGCGATACGCCGACGATGGCCGATTGCGTCCTCGTTCCGCAACTCTTCAACGCGCGCCGACTCGCCTGCGATCTGGCAGGGATGCCGACGCTCGTCGCGATCGATGCCCGCTGCGCCGAACTCGACGCGTTCAAGAGAGCGCATCCGGACCGGCAGCCCGACGCCGCCTAGATTCCGCTTCAATCTGACCCTAGCCCGCCCGCTCACAGACAGCGATAGACCGCCTCGATCAGCGCCACGTCGCGCGGGTCGTCGCGAAGCTGGGTTCCCATGCGGTTCATCGTGTAGCTCAGCGAGAGGTTCGCGTCCGGATCGGCGAAAGCGAAGGAGCCGCCCCAGCCCGAATGGCCGAACGCCCCGCGATTGGGGCCATAGATGCCGTCCGAATTGGTCAGGAAGCCCGCCGCCCAACGCGCGGGCAGCCCGAGCACGAGGTCGATGCCATCGGTCCGCGGCGCGGTCGCGGCGGCAAGCGTCGCAGGGCCGACGAGTCCATCCGCGAAGCGCGCATAGAGCCGCGCGAGCGCCCCGGCGTTCGCGTGTCCGTTCGCCGAGGCGAGGTCGGCGGCGCGCCACTGCGAATCGTTGGGCAGCAGCGGATCGAGCGGCGGGTTGGCGAGCGCCGCAATCTGCGGCGGCGTCAGGCTCCCGATCGTGTCCGAACTCAGCTCGGGCGGCGCGATCATCTCGGCGCGCCGGCCGTGCAGTTGCGGGTCGAGCCCGATCGAGAGGTCGAGGCCGAGCCCCGCCGCGAGCTCGTCACGGACGAAGGCCTTGAGCGACCGCCCTTCGATCCGTTCGAACAGCGCGGTCGCGAGGATGCCGATGCTGATTGCATGATAGCCCGACGCGCTGCCGGGCTCCCACAGCGGCGCCTGCGCGGCCAGCCGGTCTGCGGCCGCCGCGCCGCTCAGCAGGTCGGCCACCGTCGCGGGCGCGGTGAAGCCGCAGATCCCCGCCTGATGCGACAACAGCATTCCGACCGTGATGGCCTCCTTGCCTTCGGCGGCGAATTCGGGCCAGTGGCGCGCGACCGGGTCGTCATAGGCCATGAGCCCGCGATCGACGAGCATCGCAAAGGCGATCGCAGCGATGCCTTTCGTCGTCGACCAGAGATTGACCAGCGTATCGTCCTGCCACCGCTCGGTCCGGCCGGCGTCGCGCCAGCCGCCGACGAGGTCGACGACAGGTTCGCCGCCGACGACCAGGCACACGGCGGCGCCAATATCGCCGCGCTCGGCGAAATTGGCGGAAAAGGCATCGCGAACGGGCGCAAAACGGGGATCACAGCGGCCGGCGATCGGGGTGTGGGTCGTCATCGCTCCTTCTCCTCAGTAACGGAAGCTGAGTTCGACGCCATAGGTTCGGGGCGCGTTGTAGATGCGATTGACGATGCCGAGCGACGCGAGGTTCACCCCCTGCACGACATAGCTTTCCTTCGTCAGGTTGCGGCCCCACAGTGCGACCTCCCAGCCCACCTTGCTATCGCCGAGCGAGACGCGTGCATTGAGCAGCCAATAGGCGCGCGATGCGATCAGCGGATCGTTCGAGGCTTCCTTGAACGCCGAGGACGCATAGCGCGCGTCGCCCTGAAGCGCGGCGGTCAGCCGCGACGACAGGTCGAACTCGTAGCGCGCCTTGCCCGAGAAGGAGGTCGCGGGGGCGTTGGGGAGGCGGTTGCCGGCCGGCACCGTGCCCGCAGCGGTTTCGAACGAGGAAAGATGCGTATCGAGCAGGCCCAGCCCGCCCGAGAGCGTCAGCCCCGAAACCGGGCGCAGGATCAGGTCGATATCGGCGCCGAAGACACGCGCGCTGTCGACATTGCCGACCTTCTGCACCGACAGGCCCGTGGCGGGATCGATGAAGCGGACGAAGGTCTGCGGGTCCTTGTAGTCATAATAGAAGGCCGAGACGTTGAGCGTCACCGCACGCCCGAACTCGCTCTTCACGCCGACCTCGTAAGCGGTGAGGGTTTCGGGGCGATAGGGGAGCAGCTGGCTGTCGTTGTTGGTGAAGCCGCTGAAGAAGCCGCCGCTCTTGCGCCCGCGCGAGACCATCGCGAAGAGCAGCAGGCCGTCGCGGGGCCGGACATTGAGCCCGATGCGCCCGGTCAGGTTGCTGTCGCGGATCGTGTCGTCGATGAAGGTGTCATTGACCCCGACCAGCGGGGAGGGGGTGATGAAGGTCGTGCCGCCCTCATAATGCCGGCGCTCGCGCGTGAAGCGGAGCCCGGTGACCAGATCGACCTTGTCGGAAAGCGTCCAGGTGGCGTCGGCATAGAGCGCCGCCGAGCGCGTGACCTGATCGTAATTCGTCTTGCCCGATCCACTGGCTGCGCCGAGGAAGACGAGCGGCCAGGCGTCGCCATAGTTGGTGTTGTCGCCTTGGACCCGGTCCCACGAGTAGAAGGCGCCGCCGACGAGATCGATCGTATCGTTGCGATAGCCGATGCGCAGTTCCTGCGTGAACTGGCGGACATCCTCATCCTCGTCATAGTCGAACTGCTGCAGCGGGGTCGCGTCGACGTCTATATGATAGAGGCGCGAGAAATCGATATAGCCCGTGATCGCGGTGATATCGACCGTGCCGATGTTGTAGCTGACCTTGCCGGTCAGATTGAGCTGATCGATGTTGTAGGGGAAGCGCCCCACCCAGTCGCCATGATAGGGATTGGCGTTCGTGTTCCGGTAGCCATAGGCATCGACGCAGGCCGCATTGTCGAGCCGGCCCTGCAGCACTGCGGCGCACGGCACGAAGGGCGTGCCGATGCCATAGGTGCCGTTGAACTGCGGCACGCCCATCTCGGACCGCGACCGCTCGCCCTCCGCCTTCAGCAGGATATCGAGCCCTTCGGCGGGATGGAGCGCGAGTTGCAGGCGCCCCAGCCAGATATCGCGCGTCCCGATATCGCGGCGGCCGGGGGTGCCATCCTCCTGCAGCGAACTGGTCCAGTAGCCGCGTCCCTGCTGGATCGTCTTGCCGCCGATCCGCAGTTGTGCGGTCTCGGATAGCGGGATGTTGAGCGTCGCCTCGGCATCGAAGCTGTCGAAATTGCCGTAGCTCGCCTTGGCAAAGGCGGCGAAGGCGTCGCCCGGGGTTGCCGAGACGATGTTCACCGCCCCCGCTGTCGTGTTGCGGCCATAGAGCGTGCCTTGCGGACCCTTGAGAATTTCGATGCGGCCGAGGTCGAAGAAATTGCCGCTCATCAGGCCGGGCGAGGCGAGGGGGATGTCGTCGACATAGATGCCCGCCGCGGGGCTGCTGACCGTGCTGAAATCGTCGAGGCCGATGCCGCGGATCGTCACGGTCGGCAACGCGCCGGGGACGGTTTCCTTGATGTCGACGTTCGGCACTTGGGTGGCAAGATCCTTGATTTCGGCGACGCGGGCATTGCGGATGCCCTCGGCCGAGAGCGCCTGGATCGTCGCGCCGACGTCCTGCAACCGCTCCTCGCGCTTCATCGCGGTGACGACGATATCGCCGTTGTCCGCATCGGATGCATCCTGCGCATAGGCGCCGGCCGGTTCCATCATCGTCGCCAGGCCGACAAGCAATGCGGATTTCCGTACCTTCGACCTCGCGGCACTGCCGCCAGCCATCTTTGTCATCGCCTCTCCCTTTCCCGAACATTCTTGTTCGTTTATGATTCTGACAAACAGGTATGTTCAACATACCGACTTGTCAATTCTTTCGTATCAGGGCAGGCAGGCGCGATGGAACGGGCTGTATCGGCGAGCGGCGACAAGCCGCTGCTCAGCGCGGCGCGCGCCGCGCGTCGCGGGCGCCTGCTCGATGGCGCCGCGGGCGAGTTCCGCCGCAACGGCGTGGCGGGGGCCGATCTTGCGCTGATCACGCGCGAGGTTGGGCTGACACGGTCGAGCCTCTATAATTATTGCACCGACCGCCATGATCTCGCGCGGCAATGCTATCTGCATCTGCTCGATCCGATGTTGCAGGATCTGGCGCGCGCGATGGCGCGGAGCGGGTCGGGGCTGCAGGCGATCGTCGATTTTCTGGTCGAGGCCCGCGACCGGGATCAGTCGCACGCGATCATCGCGTCCGAACTCGATACGCTGTCGGCCGACGGCCGACGCGAGATCGAGCGGCGCCAGACCGAGGCGTTCGACATGCTGGCGGCGCTTGTCGAGCGCGGCATCGGCGATGGGTCGATCCGGCCGAACGATCCCGCGATCGCGGCGCGGACGATCTGGGGCATTCTCGCCTGGGCGCCGCTGGGCGACATCTGGTCGCGCCGCGCCGAGCGCGATCCCTTCGGGCGGCTTTCGGTCGAATTGCCGCGGATCGTCGAAAGCGGCGTCTCGACCAGGCCCGCACCCGCGCGCATCGAGGCGGTCGAAATCGACGACTGGTCGGCGCTTGCGCCGCCGCCGCCCGCCGACCGCGCCGGCGAAATCGTCGCGACCGCGTCGGCACTCTTCAACGCGCGGGGCGTCGACGGCGTGTCGCTCGACGATATCGCCGCTGCCATGACGGCGACGAAGGGCCTGATCTACCACCATTTCGACAGCAAGGCGGCGCTGGTCGCACAATGCCTCGACCGTGCCTTCGCCATTTACGACAGGCTGCTGGATCGTGGCGAGCGGCATTCGAGCGGGGTCGAGCGCGCGCGCGCGGGCATCGTGCTCAATGTCCAGGCGCAGCTCGATCCGGCGGGGCCGATGTCGCTGACGGCAACCTCCTATCACAAGCTTTCGAGCGAGGAGCAGGCGCGGTTCAGCGTCCAGACCAACCATCTGCTCGACCGATCGATCGCGACGATGGAACTCGGCAACCGCGACGGCACGTTGCGCCCCTTCGAGGCCGAGCCCACTGCGCTGGCCTCGGCCGGCACCTTCAATTTCGTCGCGCGCTGGCTTCCCGCAGAGGCGGCCGCGTCACCGATCCGCGTTGCATTCGAGGTATCGAACCTGTTCCTGCACGGACTCAGCGCCGACCGCCGATAGCGGCATCAGCCGCAGCGCCCCCATCCCCTGCCCCGCACCGCACGGCCCGGCGTCGCGCCGCTGTGCCGCCCGTCCTTGAGAACGGCGACGCCGTTCACATAGACGTCGCGCATGCCGACCGCATAGCGATGCGGCTGTTCGAAGGTCGAGCGATCGGCCACCGCCGCGGGATCGAAGACGACGACATCGGCGTAATAGCCGGGCTTCAGCGCGCCGCGTTCGGCGATGCCGAGATTGGTCGCGGGCAGGGTCGTCAGGCGCCGCACCGCTTCCTCGAGCGTGATCAGTTTCTCGTCGCGGACATAGCGGCCGAGCAGGCGCGCGAAATTGCCGTAGGTGCGCGGGTGGGCGCCCGATTTCAGGAACACGCCCTCGGTCGATTGCGACGCCGCGTCGGACCCGAAGCTCATCCACGGCAGTTGCACCTGTCGCCGGACATTGTCCTCCGACATCAGGAAATAGACGGTGCCGACGCGCGACCCGTCCTCGATCACGAGGTCCATTGCGGTTTCTTCGGGCGATTTGCCGCGCATCGCCGCGACCTCGGCGAGCGTCTTGCCGGTGAGCGGCTTCAGCGCCTCATTCTTGAACCCGGTCAGGATCATCTTGTCGGCGCCGGCGCCGAAATAGAGATTTTCCCAGTCGCTGCCCGGTTTCTGCATCTCGGCGGCAACGCGCGCGCGCGTCGCGGGATCCTTCAGCCGTTCGATCCATGCTTCGAGGCCGCCCGCCTGCACCCAGGTCGGCATCGCCGCGTCGAGCCCGGTCGCCCCGGCGGTGTAGGTGTACATGTCGGCGGTGATGCGCAGCCCCTCGGCGCGCGCCGCCTCGATCTTCTGCACGACCGCGTCGAGCTTGCCCCAGTTCGCGCGGCCCGCCATCTTGAGATGATAGATTTCGGCGGGCGCACCCGATCGGCGCGCGATCTCGATCAGTTCGTCGACGGCTTGCTCCAGCCGGTCGCCCTCCGACCGCATATGGCTGATGTACATGCCGCCGCACTTGCCCGCCTCGGTCATCAGCGCCGCAAGCTCGTCGGTCTCGGCATAGGAACCGGGCGCATAGATGAGCGAGCTGCCGACGCCGAGCGCGCCCTCGTTCATCGCCTGCCGGACGAGCAGTTTCATGCGCGCAAGCTGTTCGGGGTTCGGGTCGACGTCATCCTCGCCGAGCTCGTGGACGCGCACCGTCGCGGCGCCGACGAAGCTTGCCACATTCGTCGCAATGCCACGCCTTTCGAGCCAGCCGAGATAGTCGCCAAGGCTCGTCCATTCGATCGTGTAGCGGATATCGCCCTGCCGCTCGGTTTCCTGCCGCTTCATCGTCGCATTATACGGGCCCATCGACCAGCCTTCGCCCATCACCTCCAGCGTCACTCCCTGCCGGATATCGCTTTCGCTGCGCGGATCGGCGATCAGCGATTCGGTCGCCCAGCTCAGCATGTTGATGAAGCCCGGGGCCACCGCCATGCCGCGCGCCTGCACCTCGCGCTTCGCCGTGCCGTCGACCTTGCCGACCGCGACGATGCGGTCGCCCTTGATCGCGACGTCGCCCGTGACGGGCGGCGCGCCCGACCCGTCGTAGATCGTGCCGCCGCGAATGATCAGGTCATAGGCGGGGCTCGCCCCCTTGGCGGCCGCGGGCGGCGTCGCCGCCATCGAGCCGCCCAGCAGCATCAGCGAAAGGACGAAAGGCCGTGGCAGCGTCATCTTTTTCTCCGTGGATGGCCGGTGAGCGGTCGTCGAATCGTCGATCAATCCTTCGGCAGCGCCTGCTGGATTGCGCGGTATCGCGCGACCGATTTTTCCATATGACGTCGCGCCGCGCGGCGGGCAGCGGCGGGGTCCTGCGCTTCGATAGCGGTATAGATCGCGCGGTGGTCGTTATTGATCGTGCGCGCATAATGCTGGTGCCGCTCCGGGTCGCTGCCCTGCAGGTACAGCTTGCGCGAGGGGACAAGGCGGATGCCGAGGAACTGGGTGAAGCGCAGGAAATAGTCATTGCCGGTTGCCGCGGCGATCGCGGCGTGGAAGGCGGTATCGGCGGCGACCGACGCGTCGACGTCGGTGCTCGCCTCCATCGCATCGAGTGCGCTGCGCAGCGCGGCGAGGTCGGCGTCGGTGCGGCGCCGCGCCGCGAGGTCCGCCATTTCGGCCTCGAACCCCATGCGCATTTCGAGCAGGCGCAGCACATCCTCGATCTCGCCGACCTCGTCGGCGGCGATCTGGAAGGCGCGATATTGCGCGCCGTCGGGGACATAGGCGCCCGAGCCGCGCCGCGACACCAGCAGGCCGCGCGCGGCGAGGCGCGAATAGGCCTCGCGCACGACGGTGCGGCTGACGCCGAACGCCTCGGTGATCGCCTTCTCGGTCGGAAAGCGCGCGCCAGGGGGCATGTCGCCCTTTTCTATCTGTTGTTCAAAGCGCTGGACCAGATCGTCGGCCAGCGACGCTGCCTTGGTCGCCATGGCGGGCAGGGTTATCAAAGCGCCGCGACGCTGGCTAGGGCCGGAAGCCGGGGTGCTGGTCGGCGACGTAGCTTTCCCATGCCTCGCGCGTCGCGAAATCGCCGCCGCGGTCCCACGCCGCGCCGCTATAATAGACGAAGGGCTTGCCCGGCGTGACACGGACGAGGATCAGATAATTGTCGGCGTCTTCGGCAAAGCCCGCGAACGCGGCGGGATCGACGATCACCGCGGCGGCCATGCGGCCCTTGTCGCCATCGGGCGGTCCCCACCAGCTCATTCGCGCATTCGCCGCGTCCTTGGCTATCTCGCCGAGCTTGCCGCCGTTTATCGGGCGCTTCGCGAGGCCGATGCCGACGACCAGTTCGGCGTCGCTGCTCGACGTCAGCGTCGAGGTCAGCCGCGTGAAATTCGTACCTGCGGGCAGGGTGAAGCGCCGCGTCTCGCGCACCGTGTACAGCGTATCGACCGGCCACGGATCATAGTCGACCGTGAAGTCCGCGACCGCGGGTCCGGCGCTCAGGATATGCGGGCGGACATAGTTGCGCGAGGTCCACAGCTTGTTGTCGTACCAGATGCCGATCCCGCCGGCGCCGCGCCCGGTGCCGACATTATAGAAATCGAGTCCCTCGCCATGGTCGGCGTGCTGATCGCCGGTGCGGAGCTGGCGGTCCATATAGGGCCAGCGGACGCGCTTGCCCCATGCGTCGATTCCCGACGAGGATGGCGGTTCGGCGGCTTCGAGCGCGCGCGAATAAATCCGGTGCGCGATGCGGTCATTCTCCCAGAGCAGGTCGCCGTAACGATAATCGGCGATCACGACCGCGGCTCGTGCCTGCTGCTCGTCCGGCGTGGCGGGACGCAGCCGTTCATGATCCTCCGCGAGTGCGGGCGCCGAAATCAACAGGGCAGCGAGCAGGGTGCCGCGCATCACCAACTCCACATCGTCCCGTCCTCGAGCCGGTTCACCGGCAGATAGGCGCGGGCATAAGGATGGTTGGCGGCCAGCGCCTCGTCGATGTCGACGCCGAGTCCGGGGGCCTCGCCGGGATGGAGCATCCCGTCCGCGAAGCGATAGGCGTGCGGGAAGACAGCGTCGGTCTCGGGGGTGTGGCGCATATATTCCTGAATGCCGAAATTGGGGATCGCGAGCCCGAGGTGCAGCGCCGCCGCCATCGTGACGGGCGACAGGTCGGTCGCGCCGTGACAGCCGGTGCGGACCTGGTGCAGGTCGGCGAGCGAGGCGATCTGGCGCATATGCGTGATGCCGCCCGCGTGGAGCACGGTCGCGCGGATATAGTCGATCAACCGGTTCTCGATCAGCGCCTTGCAGTCCCAGACCGAGCTGAAGATTTCGCCGACGGCGAGCGGCGTCGTCGTGTGCTGGCGGATCAGGCGAAACGCCTCCTGATCCTCGGCGGGAGTCGCGTCTTCGATCCAGAAAGGCCGATATGGCTCCAGATCCTTGCCCAGCCGCGCCGCCTCGATCGGGGTCAGGCGGTGGTGGACGTCGTGGAGCAGATGGACATCCCAGCCGAGCGCCTCGCGCGCCGCCGCGAACAATTCGGGGACGACACGCAGATATCTGGCCGTCGACCAGATATTTTCGGTGGGCAGGTCGGCGTCGGCGGGCTCGTAGAAATATTTGTCGCCGCTGACGCCATAGGTCGACGCCATGCCGGGCACCCCGCATTGCAAGCGGATCGCCCTGTACCCCTGCCGCTGATAATCGAGCGCGGCCGCGACCGTGTCCCCGATCGTCGTGCCGTTGGCATGGCCATAGACCATGCATCCCTCGCGCGAGGCGCCGCCCAGAAGCTGATAGACGGGCAGTCCCGCGACCTTCCCCTTGATATCCCACAGCGCCATGTCGACCGCGGCGATCGAAGTCATCGTCACCGGACCGCGCCGCCAATAGGCGCCTTTGTAGAGATACTGCCAGATGTCCTCGATCCGGTGCGCGTCGCGGCCGATCAGACAGGGGACGACATGGTCGGCGAGATAGCTCGCGACCGCAAGCTCGCGCCCGTTCAGGGTCGCGTCGCCGACGCCGGTCGTGCCGTCGTCGCATTCGATCTTCAGCGTCACGAAATTGCGTCCGGGGCTCGTTACGATCACCCGGGCGGACACGATCTTGGGCATGGCCTCTCCATTCGTCGATAGTTGTATGACAACCTTATTGACAGGCTCGACGTAAAAGGAAAGAGAGAAGTCGCCGGCGACAAGGACTGGCGAGCGAACCTTGCGGGAGAGAGCGATGCCGATGAATTTCTTCGCGCCGCTGATGCTGGTCGCCGCGCCCGCAGCGGTCGCCGATGCCGATCCGGCGATGCCGACTGCGACGGCGATCCTCGTCGAGACGCGGCGGGTTGCCGACTGGCAGCTGGCCAACCGCACCAATTGGGGGGCGATGCCGGCGGCGCGGCCGAGCGTTCGCAACCCGCGCGACTGGCAGCAGGCGACCTTCTGGGTCGCGCTGACCGCGCTTGCCGACCGCGATCCGCGCTATCGCAAGCCGTTGGTCGAGCTGGGGCGCGAGCTTGGCTGGAAGCTCGGCGACAAGCCCTATCATGCCGACGACCAACTCATCGCGCGCGCCTGGATCTGGGCGGCGAAGAATGGCGAAGGGGACAAGGCGCTGGCCCCTGCGCGCGCCTATTTTGACCATGTGCTTGCGAACCAGCCGACGACCGGCCTCGCCTTTGTTTCCAATGCCGCGGGGCAGGGTGATCCCGCCTGCACCGATCGCTGGTGCTGGTGCGATGCGCTGTTCATGGCTCCCGAGACGCTGCTGAAGCTCGCGAAGGCGACCGGCGACAAGCGTTACGCCGATTTCGCGCACGCCGAGTTCAAGTCGACGACCGACTATCTCTACGATCCGGCGGAGCGGCTCTATTTCCGCGACAGCCGCTTCTTCGACCAACGCGACGCGCAGGGGCGCAAGCTGTTCTGGAGCCGCGGCAACGGCTGGGTGATGGCGGGGCTGGTCGGTATTCTCAAGACGCTCGACAAGGACGATCCGAAGCGCGGCTATTATGAACGGCTGTTCCGCGACATGGCGGCACGGCTCGTCACGCTGCAAAAACCCGATGGCTATTGGCCCGCTTCGCTGCTCGACCAGGGTGCGGGGACGCCCCCCGAAACGAGCGGCACCGCCTTCTACACCTATGCCTTCGCGTGGGGGATCGAGGCCGGGCTGCTCGACCGCGCGACATACGAACCGGGGGCGGTGCGCGGGTGGCAAGCGCTGGTCCGCGCAGTGCAGCCCGACGGGATGCTCGGCTGGGTGCAACAGGTCGGCGACAGGCCCGACAGCGTATCGGCGCACGAGACGCAATTCTACGGCGCCGGGGCTTTTCTGCTCGCGGGGACGGCGATGGCCGACCTCGCGGAGACGCGCCGCCTGAAAATGAAATGAAGATTCTTGCCTCTGTCTCGCTGGCGTTGCTGTCGCTGGCTTCGCCCGCCGTTGCTGCTCGATCGGATCAGCCGGTCTGCGAAGGCAGCGAGGGCTATGCCGCCAGTTTCGGGGGACGGCGAACCTTCGCTCTGAACCCCGCCGACCTTGAGGCGATCAAGGCGCGGCGGACGAGCGACCCGGTCGTCGCCGCGGCCTATCGCGACCTGATCGCGCGGGCCGACAAGGCGCTCGCTGCCAGGCCCGCGTCGGTGATGGACAAGCGGGCCGCTCCACCATCGGGCGACCGCCACGATTATGTCAGCCTCGCGCGCTATTGGTGGCCCGACCCCGCCGATCCCGAGGGACCCTATGTGCGCCGCGACGGCGACACCAATCCCGAGATCGAGACGAACCGCTTCGATCGCATCGCACTCGCCCGCATGGCGCGCGAGGCGGAGACGTTGGCGCTCGCCTATTATTACAGCGGCGACACCCGCTATGCCGATGGCGCGGCGCGGGCGATCCGGACCTGGTTTCTGGATCCGGCGACCGCGATGAACCCGAACATGGATTTCGCGCAGGCGGTGCCGGGGGTCGCGAACGGCCGCGCCGAGGGCGTGCTCGACGGTGCAGGGTTCATCGGGGTGATCGACGCGGCGGGGCTGATCGCACCTGCGGGATCGCTCTCGCCCGCCGAAAATGCCGCGCTCGAAAGCTGGTTCGCGCGCTACATCGACTGGATGCAAAACAGCGCGAACGGAAGGGCGGAAGCTGCCGCGGGAAATAATCACGGCCTTTGGTACGACGCCCAGCTTGCCCGCTTCGCGCTGTTTGCGCGGCGCCCCGATATAGTGCGCGACATTGCGCTGCATTTTACCGAAGGGCGCATCGACAGGCAGGTCGATGGATCGGGCGCGATGCCCGCCGAGCTGACCCGCACCCGCAGCTTCCATTATTCGCTCTACGCGCTCGACGCCGCCTATACGGTCGCCGACAGCGCGGCGTGCATCGGCATCGATCTGTACGCGGAAACGGGGCCAAAGGGGCGCTCGCTCCGCCAGGCGACCGACTATCTCGCGGCCTATCGCGGGCGCGCCGCGGACTGGCCCTACAAGGAAAAGGACTGGCCCGCCGACAGGCTCGACGGCTTGCTGGTGCGCGCCGACCGGGCGTGGGGGCCGGGTGCCTATCCGCGGCACATCCCTGCAGATCTCGTACTCCGCTATCGGGTGCCATGATTGCGCGGCGCACCCTGCTTCTGGCCTTGTTGCTGGCAGCGCCGGCGGCATGGGCGCGCAATTCGGGGGCGTTCGACATTCGCGCGATCGAGCGCAAGCGGCTGCTGCCGCAGGGGCCGGCGTTGCTGGCGGTCGAACCCCGGACGATCGCCACCATCCCCGCGCCGCGCAGCCCCGCGGGACCGCATGACTATTATTCCGAGGGCGACTATTGGTGGCCCGATCCTGATCATCCGGGCGGTGCTTATCTACGCCGCGACGGACGATCGAACCCTGACAAGTTTGACGGGCACCGCGACGCGCTGATCGCCTTCGGTCGTACCGTTCCCGCGCTCGCCGCTGTCTGGGAGCTGACCGGCGATCCACGCTACGCCGAGGCGGCAATGCGGCATCTTCGCGCCTGGTTCGTCGACCCGGCGACGCGGATGAACCCGCAACTCAACCATGCGCAGGCGATCATCGGGGTGAACAGCGGGCGCGCGATCGGGGTGATCGATACGCTCCAGATCGTCGAGGTTGCGCGCGCTGCGGAGCTGTTCGCGCGCCGCCAAGCCCCCGGCTATGCGGCGATGCGGGCCGAGGTCGAGCGGTGGTTCGCCGACTATCTCGACTGGCTGACGACGTCGCCCTTCGGGATGCAGGAGCGCGACGAGAAGAATAATCACGGTAGCTGCTGGCTGCTCCAGGCCTCGGCCTTTGCGGCTCTGCTCGGGCGCGGCGATGTGCTGGAGGCGGCGCGGGCGCATCTCAGGACCGTGATCGTCCCGACACAGATCGCACCCGACGGCCGCCAGCCGCTAGAGCTCGCGCGGACCAAGCCCTATGCCTATTCGCTGTTCAACCTCGACGTGCTTGCCGCGAGTGCGTGGCTGCTCGGCGGTCACGATCTTGTCGCGTGGGAAACCGGCGACGGGCGTTCGATCGCCAAGGCGATTGCCTTCATGGCGCCTTATGTCGCCGACAAGGCGCGCTGGCCCTTCGCGCGCGACATCGAATATTGGGATGGCTTCCCGGTGCGCCAGCCGAGCCTGCTGTTTGGCGGACTCGCGCTCGACCGCCGCGACTGGACCGCTTTGTGGCAGCGCCTCGAACCCGATCCCCGGATTGACGAAGTCGTTCGCAATTTCCCGGTCCGCCAACCTTTGCTCTGGCTATAGGCATCGATGCGTCCGCGGTGCGGGACAAAGATGTCTGACATTTTTCTTGACATGATGTGGCGAAAGGGCAATCACTAATGACACCGGTTACCAAAAGTGGAACCGGACAGGAACGGAGAGGGTGCGTTCGGCCTGCCGCATCGATTGCGGGCGCCCGGACATTCCCTGAAAATGAGGACAAGCAGCGCACGCCGCTTCATTTGTCCGCAAAAGTAACCGGTGTCATTCCTTGTCAGCGCGGGAATGCATTGTAAAAGTGGGAGGGATCAGATGGCAAATCGGGCGAAATACGGCGTCGGAATGTGGGCGCGGCTGGTGGGCGGCGCTTCGCTCGCGGTGCTGGCGGTGACCCCGGCGCTCGCGCAGGATCAGGCGGGCGGCACTGCCGCCGATCCGCCCGGCGAGGAAATCATCGTCACGGGCATTCGCGCGTCGCTCGAACAGGCCGCGGACATCAAGCGCGATGCGCCGCAGGTGATGGATGTCATCACGGCGGAGGACGTCGGCAAGCTCCCCGATTCAAACGTTGCCGAAGCGTTGCAGCGCGTGACCGGCGTTCAGATCACCCGCGTCTTCGGCGAAGGCCAGTCGGTATCGGTGCGCGGCCTGCAGCAGGTGCGCGTCGAGGTCGACGGCCGCACCCTGCTCGGCTGGTCGGCGCGCCTGTCGCCGCCCGAGAACGACCAGCTCGGCCGCTCTTCGGGGCTCGATTCGGTGCCGTCCAGCCTGTTCGGCCGCCTCGAAGTCCGCAAATCGCCGCTGGCCAGCCAGGCCGAGGGCGGGCTCGGCGGCACGGTCAATCTGGTCACGCCGAAGCCGCTGTCGTTCAAGGAGCCGACGATTTCGGTGCGCGCGCAGGGCGTCTATTCCGAAAACACCGACAAGTTCGAACCCGCGATCACCGGCTTTGCGACGACCAAGTTCGCCGACGGCCGCATCGGCGTCATGATCGCCGGCGAATATCAGAAGCGCACCTCGACGACCCAGACGTTCGAGCGCAACAATTTCCTCAACCGCAATTACACCGGAACGGGCGGCGGGGCGATCCCGACTCCGGTGCTGCTGCAATATGAACAGTTCGTCGTCGATCGCTCGCGGCTCGGCCTCAACGGCGCGATCCAGTTCGAGGTGACCCCCGAATTCACGATCACCGCCGACGCGCTCTATTCGAAACTGAAGACCGGACGGCACCAGGATTTCTTTGCCTTTCGCCTGCCGACGGGCAGCAACCCCGTCACCAATCGCGTCGTCGAGGACGGCATGGTCGTCGCGGGCAACGCCAACGGCACGGTGACCACCGCGGGGCAGATCCGCAACGAGCCGACCGAGAGCTTCCTCTACGGGCTCAACGGCAAGTACGAGAATGACGGACTGACGGTCGAGGCCGACGGCTATTACAGCAAGGGCACGATCGACCAGACGATCCAGATCATCACGTTGCAGGCGACCGCCGCGGTCCCCGGCGCGTTCGATTTCCGGGACCAGACGGTCCCGTCGCTGACGCTGGGCGGAACCTTCAATCCGACCAACTATGCCTCCTACAATCCCGCGAACAACGGCGTGCGCAGCAACCGCCTCATCGGCCTGCTCGAGGAATGGACCGGCAAGCTCGACGTCAGCTACGAGGCTGACAGCGGCGTCACCATTTCGGCGGGCGTGCGCTACACCGACCTCCACGCCCGCTCCAACGCCTTTCGTAGTCAGGTGACCCCGACCCGCGCCGAGATCGAGCCCTATCTGAAGCTCATCAATGCTGGCGACATCCTGGCGGATATCCCGGGCAGCTTTCCGCGCAGCTTCCTCAGCACCGCGCCGACTTTCGACTATGTCTTCAACCGCGCACAGGCGGCCGAGCCCAACCCCGATCCGAATGGCCGTTCGACGCTGCTTCCCAATCTGCAGCGCGACTATGATCTCAGCGAAAAGACGATCGCGGGCTATCTGATGGTGTCGGGCGAGGGCGAGATTCTCGGCGTGCCGTACAAGGCGAATGGCGGCGTCCGCATCGCGGCGACGCGCCTGTCGGTTGACAGCTATGTCAACGTCGGGGCGGTCAGCACGCTGCGCAACGACAAGAACCGCTACACCACCGTGCTGCCGAGCGCGAACATCGCGTTCAACGTCACCGACAATTTCCTCGTCCGCGTGTCGGGATCGCAGACGATGCAGCGCGCGTCGATCGCCGACCTCGCGCCATCGACCTTCTTCAACGCGACGAACCTGTCGGTTACCGGCGGCAACGTGAACCTGAAGCCGCCGATCTCGACGCAGGCCGACGTCAGCTTTGAATATTACACCGGCAAGAGCTCGCTGATCTCTGGCGCCGTCTTCTATAAGGACGTCAAGGATTTCATTGCCAGTTTCGTGACCTCGGGGGTCGACACCAACCTCGATCCGCAGGGTCGGGTGCTCGTATTCTCGCGTCCGGAGAATCTGGCGAGCGCGAAGATCAAGGGTTTTGAAATCGGCATCCAGCAGTTCGCCGATTTCCTGCCGTCGCCGCTCGACGGCCTCGGCATCATCGCGAACTACACCTATTCGGACTCCGAAGACCAGTCGGGCTTCCCGCTCGTTGCGGTGTCGAAGAACAGCTATAACCTCGTCGGCCTGTACGAGAAGGGACCGTTCTCGGCTCGCCTGGCGTACAATTATCGCGACGAGGCGGTGTTCGAATTTTCCGAAGGGCGGCCGAGCTTCATCGGCTCGCGCTCGCAGCTCGACGCGCAGGTCGGATTCGACATCAACAGGAATTTCGCCCTGTCGCTGCAGGCGCAGAATCTGATGCCGAAGAAATCGGCGACGAAGGAATATAGTGTGAACGAAGTCGCCCTGAACAGCTATGCTCTGTCGGAGCGGCGCTTTTCGGTCGGGCTCCGCGCCAAATTCTGATTCCTTGAGAACGGCGCGGCGCCCGTCCACAAGCGCCGCGCTGTCCACGGACGATATGGGAATGAATGATATGCGATTGCCTGACCGGGCCGGACGCCCCCTCCGTCTCGCCCTGTTCCTGTCGGCTGCGGCAGCGTGCGGGACGATGGCTCAGGCTCGGCCGGGCGATCTGCCAAGGATACTCACCGACCGCGCGACGATGGCCGCGAACCCGCTGCCCGATTTCTCCTACGCGGGTTATGGTTTCGGGACGCAGCCGATCCCCGGGGATGACGGGACGGTCGTTGACGTGACCGGCTTCGGCGCGATCCCCGACGACGGGCTCGACGACACGAAGGCGGTGCTGCGCGCGCTGGCCGCCGCGAATGCCGTCAAGGGCAAGGTGACGCTGCGCTTTCCCAGGGGACGCACGCAGATCACCGAGGTGCTGCGGATCACGCGCAGCGACATCACGCTCGACGGCGCCGGTGCGGGGGCGGGGGGCAGCGAGCTCTGGTTCCCGCGGCCGCTGAAGCTGATCGACAAGAGCCATGATTATGACGAGCTGCGCGACTATCTCGTCCGCGAGAAGAAGCAGCAGGTCGAGCCCGAGCATAATATCGACTATCTCTTCACCGAATATAGCTGGGCGGGCGGGATGATCTTCGTCGCGCCCGAAGGAAGTCGGCCCGTATCCTATGACGCGGCGAAGGATGTCCGCGACCCGGTGCTTGCGAAGGGCGTCGCGGGCAAGCAATTCGCCCGCACCCTGACAGTCGACAGCGCGACCAGGCTGCGCGTCGGCGATGTTGTCCAGCTCCAGTGGTTTTCGGTCGATGGGCCGAAGAGCGCGATCCTGAAATCACTCTATGGCGACACCGACCTGCCGATCGGATCGCACCACTGGACCTCGCCCGACCGGCCGGTCGTGGTGCAGGCGACACGCGTGACGGCGGTCACCGGCAGGACGGTGACGCTGGGCGATCCGTTGCTTCACGACGTGCGCGCCGACCAGCCCGCGGTGCTTGCCGAGTGGCGGCACCTCACGAACGTCGGCATCCAGAATTTGCGCTTCCAGTTTCCCGACGCGCCCGCTTTCGGACATCATCTCGAGCAGGGCTATAACGGCATCTACATGACCGGGGTGTTCGACGGCTGGTTTCGCAACCTCGTCATCGACCAGTCCGACAGCGGCATCCTGACCGACAATGCCGCGAGCCTGACGATTGCGAATGTCACGACGACGGGGGCGCGGCGCGCGCATTATTCGGTGCATGTCGGCGCGGTGCACAATGTGCTGGTCCGGGATCTGAAGGTCGAAAATCCGGTCATCCATCCGCTCAGCGTCAACACGCGCTCGACGCGCTCGGTCTTTTTGCGCGCCGACGTCGCGGCCGGGGCGGTGCTCGACCAGCATAGCGGGTCCAACCACCAGAATCTCTTCGATCAGGTCACGCTTCATATCGACCCCGAGCAGGGGAAGGACGGCTGGGTCTATCGGTTGTGGGTCGGTGGCGGCGCGCCCTATTGGAAGCCGGGGCACGGGCTCTACAACACGCTGTGGAACGCGCGGCTGGTGATTCCGGAGAGCGTGCCGGTCGACGCGACGGTCGCGATCACCAGCGGGCTCGAGGGGCCGGGCGAACGGATCGTCGGGCTTCACGCCAACCGCCGGATCAGCGTCCACTATGATCCGGCACCTTATATCGAGGGCACCGGCGAGGCCGTGGCAGGCGCGCCGTCGCTCTACGATTATCAGCTCGCGCGGCGCCGGAAATAGCAAGCGGCGCTCGCTTCCGTAACGTAAACTGTTGCTATTCGGCCACGAATCCATGAAATATTGCCAATTTTCGCGCGCGCGCGTTGACGCGCCGATTGCGGTCGCTACAGCGACACGTTGCTGCCGGGCATCTCCCACTTAGGCCTTTGGGCTGCGTCCGGCGGTTTGGAGAGAGAGAGACATCATGACTTTGCGCAACATCCTGTTGGGCGCCACCATGCTGTGCGCCGCGACCACCCCTGCCTACGCCTTTGCCCAGGACGCCGACGCGTCTGCCGACACCGCGACCACCAATGACGACGCCGAATATGGCAACGAGATCATCGTTACCGCCACCGGCCGTTCGCAGATCGCACAGGATGTGCCGATTGCCCTGAGCGTCGTCGGCGGCGAGCAGCTTGCGAACGCCGGCATCTCGGACATTCGCGGACTGCGTCAGGTGGCGCCGAGCCTTCAGGTGACGACCGGTCAGTCGTCGGCGACCGGCGTCGTGCTGCGCATCCGCGGCATCGGCACCGCGGGCGACAACCCCGGGTTCGAGCCGGCCGTGGGCGTGTTCATCGACGGCGTGCTGCGGGCGCGTGCCGGTGTCGCGTTGGCCGACCTGCCCCCGATCGATCGCGTCGAAGTGCTGCGCGGTCCGCAGGGCACTTTGTTCGGCCGCAATACGTCGGCCGGTGCGCTCAACATCATCACCCAGAAACCCTCGTTCGACCTCGGTGGCTATGCCGAGCTCAGCTATGGCAATTATGACGAGATCGAGGCCAAGGCAGGCATCACCGGCGGTCTTTCCGAGGCGGTCGCGCTCCGGCTCGACGGTGGCTACCACAAGCGCGACGGCTATATCAAAGACGCCAATTCGGATCGCCGCTTCAACGATGTCGACCGCTGGTTCGTCCGCGGTCAGGCGCTGTTCGAAAAGGATGACGTCAGCCTTCGCATCATCGGCGACTATGCCAAGACCGACGAACAGTGCTGCGGCGCGATCAATACCAATTCGGGCTTCCTGATCGCTCCGAACCCGGCCGACATCAACACCGTGCTCGGCTTTGCGGCCAGCAACGTCATCCAGGCCTTTTCGGCCAACCCGCTGCTCGGCGGCGCCGTCGGTCGCATCGGGATCGTCCGGCCGTTCGACGCCAAGTCGCGCACGATGGCGACGTCGCCGAACCGCGACCTGTCCGAAAAGGTCAAGGAATGGGGCGTTTCCGGCGAGTTGAACTGGAATCTGGGCGATGTGACGCTCACCTCGATCACCGCCTACCGCGACTGGAAGGCGCTGCGTAACCAGGATATCGACTTCTCGGGTCTCGATCGCGCCTACCGCGACGGCTATCGCACCGGTCTGACCGACTTCACGCAGGAAATCCGGTTCAACGGTTCGGCGTTCGACGGCGGTCTCGACTGGCTGGTCGGCGGCTTCTACCTGAATGAAAAGACGACGCTCACCGACCGGGTGCGCTTCGGCACCCAGGCCGACCAGTTCGTCGACGGCATCTTCAACGCGCTGACCGCCGGTCAGCCGGGCCTGCCGGCGCAAGGCCTGCAGCTTTACGGCACGCTCGGGCCGCTGGTGCCGGTCTATGGCGGTGTGCCGCTTCCGCGCACCCCCAACGGTGGTGGTCAGGTTGCCGACCAATATAGCGTCAAGACCGAAGCCTTTGCGCTCTTCACGCATAATATCGTCAACTTCACCGACCAGCTCTCGCTGACGCTCGGCCTGCGCTACAACCACGAGAACAAGGACATCAAGGCCAACCTGAACTCGGTTGTTCCGGCCTGCTCCTTCCTGCAGAGCCCAGGCGCCGCCGCCTATCGCGCCGGTCTCGGTGCGCGCTTCCCGCTGGTCTATCTCTATGCCTGCAACCCGACCGTCAATTCGGAGTTCAACGGCAACTACACCGGCGACCGCAGCGAGAACGAGTTCACCGGCACGGCGAAGCTGTCGTTCAAGGTTACGGACGATGTCCTGCTCTATGGCGGCTACGACCGTGGCTACAAGTCGGGCGGTTACAACCTCGACCGCGGCTCGTTCGACAGCGTTCTGCTCGGCGGCAACGGTGCGCAGATCACCGACCTCGAATTCGGCAACGAAACCGCCGACGTTTTCGAAGTCGGCGTGAAGAGCAACTTCGGCCACGCCTTCCAGGTCAACGCCTCGCTGTTCCACTCGACGTTCAAGGGCTATCAGAACAACGCGTTCGAAGGGACGCGCTTCGTGGTCCGCAACTTCGACAAGGTGATCTCGCAGGGCGTCGAGCTCGACACGATCATCCGGCCGGTGAGCGACCTGACCTTCCAGTTCGGCTACACCTACCTCGATACCGAGGTGAAGGATCCGCTGGCGGGCAGCGACAACGGCAAACCGCTGACCAATTCGCCGCGCCATGTCATTACCTCGGCAATGACCTGGACGCCGCAGATCAGCAGCTCGGTCGGCGGTCTCGTCCACATCGATGCCCGCACGAACAGCGACTCGAACACGCTCAACTCGCCGCTCGGCGTGCCGTTCACGAAGAATGACGGCTATTCGATCGTCAACGCGCGCGTCGGCCTGAATTTCAACGACAACAAGTTCGGCATCGAGGCCTATGTCGAGAATCTGTTCAACAAATATTATAATATCACGTCGTTCCCGGTTCCGGAGCAGGGCACGAGCTTTGCGGTCTATCCCGCACCGCCGCGCTTCTACGGGGTGAAGCTTCGCGCTTCCTTCTAGGCGACGCATAACGGAAAGGGCGCGTCCGTCGGGCGCGCCCTTTTTGGCTTCTTGCCGGGGCAAAAGAAAGCCCGGCCTCTCGATGGAGAGGCCGGGCCTTTTTGTTTACGCGGTGCGCAGGGTCAGAATTTGACCCCGGCGCCGATGCCGTAACGGCGCGGTTCGAGCGTGAAGATGTTCGTGAACAGACCCGACGACTGGTCGGTCAGGTACAGACCCGTCGTTGCGTTGCTGTCGAAGATATTCTGCACGAAACCACGGACATACCAGCGGTCGTCCCTGCCGTTGAGCTGGATCTGGGCATTGGCTTGCGCATATCCCTTCACCTTGTTCACCCGGCCGTTGAAAATATTGCCATAGCTGTCGCCGGTGTAGGTGAGATCCATGCGCGGGACGAGCGACATGCCGCTGTCGAAGTTGATCGTGTGCTGGACACCGGCCGAGAATTTGACGTTCGGCGCCTGCGGCAGCTTGTTGCCCTTGATGCTGATCGGCACGCCGCCGCCATAAGCGGTGATCGCGCCCCCGGTCCCCGCCGCCGCCGCAACGAGCGCGTCGCAGCTCGAGAAGGCCCCGCTGCCGGCACCCAGCCCCGAGTCCGACGGGAAGGCGGTCGGTCCGCGCAGACCGTTGGCGGCGGTCAGCCCGCGGCTGGCGTTGATGCCGTTGTTGACCGCGGTGACGAAGGCATCGGCCGCCGCCTGGCCGCCGACATTGGCGACGATCGCGCAGTTGAACGCCTGGCCGATATCCTTGATGATCACCGAATTCGGCAGGCCACCCGACGGGTCGCGCTGGTTGATGAACAGCGTGTCGTCGGTAACCTTCGTGTTGAGGTAGCTGAAGCCGAGGTTGATCAGCCAGTCCGGATCGGGGCGAATGATGCCTTCGGCCTCGAAGCCCCAGATGTCGGCGTCGACATTGTCGTTGAGCGAGGTGCGCGCGACGATGCGGCTGAGCTGGAGGCCCTTGTACTTATAGTAGAAGCCCGTCAGGTTCAGCTGCAACTGGCCGCCGCCGAAGGTGTTCTTCGACCCGACCTCGAACGCGTCGACGATTTCGGAATCGAAGGATTCGGTCACGCCGGGAATGATCACCTGCAGTGCCGGATTGATGCCGCCCGACTTGTAGCCGCGCGAGTAGGACGCATAGAGGAGATTGTCGTCGGTGATCTTGAAGTCGACGACCGCGCGGCCCGTGAATTCGTCGAACTTGAAGGTGCGGTCGCGGAACCGCTGCGGTCCCGGCAGTCCGGTCGCGCCCGTGTCGGCGTCGAACGTTCCCGAATAGGGCGACTGGAAGATGTCGCCGGTCGTGGTGTACGGCACCAGGAAGTTCGCGAGCGTCGAGTTCGAGATGTCGTGCTTCTTGTCGTTGTTGTAGCGCAACCCGACGGTGAACTTCAGCCGGTCGCTCGCCTCGAAATAGGCCTCGCCGAAAATCCCGTAGGAGGTCAGCTTGAACATCTCGTCATGGTTACGGAAGTAGGGCGAGCCGAGGTATGAGGGCGGCAGACCCCGCGACAGTGCGGTGAAGGTACCGAACAGCGATGCGAAATAGTCGATCGAGAAGGCGTTGATATAATAGTCGCCGTTGGTCGTCTTCGACTGCGAATAGATGCCGCCGAGCAGGAAGTTGAACGGTCCGTCGAAGTCGCTGGTGATGATGGCTTCACCCGCCCAGCTTTCGTTCTTCGCGACCGAGCGGTCGAACGCGAGCGGCGTTGCCGCGCAGACGCCGTCGCCGCCGAAGACGCCGAGCCCGTTCGGATTGGTGTTCGACGTGCAGACATTGCCCGCCGGTCCGTTCGGGATCAGCGCAGCCGCGATCGGCGCGAAATAGGCGTTCGTGCCGGGCAGGCCGGGGATGCCATTGGCCGCGAGGAAGGCCAGCGAGTTCAGGCCCTGTTGCAGCGGGGCGCGGCTCGCGACGTCGAGGTTGTAATCCTGGCGCGAATCGACGCGGGTGCGTTGATAGATACCCGTCAGGCCGAGGTTGATCGTGCCGAAGCTGTGATCGAGGTGCGCCTGCGCCTGGATTTCGTCGGTGAAATATTCGGGCGTGAAGTCGGTGTTGACCGTCCGCACATCGGCCGGCTCGACCGAGGTCGCGTTGATGTCGGCGCCATAGAGGCTGCCGGTTCCAAGCCCGAGCGCGGGCGAAATGCCGTTGAGGCCGAACACTTCGCGCGAGCCCAGCACGCTGGGGAAGGTCGCGTTGCCGTTGACCTTGCCATATTCGCGGCGGTTGTTGAGGCAGCCGAGAACGCCGGTCGGGTCGCGCTGGCAAAGCTGCTTCTGGATGCGCAGGCGGTCATCCTTTTCGCGGAAATAATAGCCCATCAGGTCCAGCGTCGTGTCCGGGCCCGGCTCCCAGCGCAGCGAACCACGGATCGCGTACATTTCGCGACCGTCGATGTGGCTGTTGTCGAACAGGTTCTTCGTGTAGCCGCCGCGCTTCAGGTAGAAGCCCGCGGCACGGACGGCGAGGGTGTCGCCCAGCGGGACGTTGACCATCCCCTTGACTTTCCACGCATCGAAATTGCCATATTCGCCGTCGACCGACGCCTGGAATTCACCGGGCTTGGGCTTGGCGGTGACGAAGTTGACGACGCCCGACGTCGCGTTGCGGCCGAACAGCGTGCCCTGCGGGCCGCGCAGCACCTCGATGCGCTCGAGGTCGAAATATTCGGTCTCGAACAGGCGGGTGCCGAACAGCGGCGACCCGTTCACATGGATCGCGGTCGCGCTGTCGCAGCTGAAGCCCACGCAAAGGTCGCCGATGCCGCGAATGGTAAAGCTCGATCCGGTGAAGTTGCCCTTGGAAAAGGTGACGTTGGGCAGGGTGAGCTGAAGGTCGGACGCATTCTCGATCTGCTGCGCTTCCAGCGCTTCGGCCGAAAAGGCGCTGACCGCGATCGGCACGTCCTGCAGGCGTTCGGCCTGGCGCTGCGCCGTGACGACGATCTCGCTCCCGTAAGCATTGCTGCTTTCGTTGTCCGCGTTTTGCGCATGGGCCGGTGTCGCCACCGCCATCGCAAGGACCGACGAACCGATCAGTGCCTTGAACTTCATCAACATCCTCCCTTTTTCGAGCCCGCGCTGGCGGGCCGCCCAAACTCAATTGTGCTTAAAGGGGAGGGGCTGAGACCAGACATGCAAAAGGCACCGGGCCTGAAAGGCCAAGTGCCTGCGTGTATCCCGCTTTGCCAGCAAGGCTGGTCATCGTCCTCTCCCACCGGCGTCGGGGAAGTACGCCGGCATCTCCGGATTACGGCCCGCTTGAGCGAACTCTGTAATGCCTCGAAGGTGCGCCGAGTTGACGAAAGCGTCAAGTCACTTGTTCGCGGAAAAATTGGCAGAAATTCAGGCGAGTCCCGAAATGGAAAAAGCGCAGATTCCGCAACGTAAACTTGGCCGGGGTCGACAAATTATTGCCGTGCCGGGGTTGCGCATCGCGCGCTTCGCGCCGAAATGTGCGGCATTGATGCAACAGTGAAGGCAGGGTGGATGGCAAAGGTGGAACTGGGCGCCGACGGCAAGCCCGTGGTCCCGGACGAGGTGCTGGGGGCGGTGCGCACGCTGATCGAATGGGCCGGCGACGACCCGACCCGCGAAGGCCTGGTTGACACGCCGCGGCGCGTGGCGCGCGCGTGGCTCGAATATTGCCAGGGCTATGCCGAAGATCCGGCGATCCATCTGTCGCGCACCTTCGAGGAGGTCGGCGGCTATGACGAGATCGTGATGCTGCGCGACATTCCGTTCCAGTCGCATTGCGAACACCATATGGCGCCGATCACCGGCAAGGCGTCGATCGCCTATCTGCCGCGCGACCGGGTCGTCGGCATTTCGAAGCTCGCGCGCGTGCTCAACGGCTTCGCGCGGCGCCTGCAGGTGCAGGAGCGGCTGACCGCCGAGGTCGCCAAATGCATCTGGGACAATTTGCATCCGCACGGCGTTGCGGTGGTGATCGATGCGCAGCATGGCTGCATGACCGGGCGCGGCGTCCGCACGCCGGGCGTGGGAATGGTCACCAGCCGCCTGCTCGGCTGCTTCCTCGACGACGAGCGCAGCCGCAAGGAAGTGCTCGCGCTGATGGGATATTGATCGTCGGCGCTATTCGCGCAAACCCCTGAGCGCCGCGCCCGCCGCGAAGGGGCCGATCACTGTCAGCAGCAGGCTCGCCGCGCCAAGCAGCTTCATCGCGCCGCGCCCCGAGGGGTCGAGCATCCCCGCGCCGAAGATCAGCATCGGTACCGCCAGCGGCAGAACGAGCAGGCCGCCGATCGCGCTGCCGCCCTTGAGGTTGGCGGTCAGCGCTGCGCTGAGCACCGCGAGCGAGGCGAGCGCCGGGATCGCGACGGCAAGGCCCGTGGCGAGCGTCTGCACCCGCGTCGCATCCTGCGCCAGCAGCGCGGCGGCGGGCAGCAGCGCGACGAGTAAGGGCAGGCCGAAGCCGATGGCGTGGGCGGCAATCTTCACCGCCGCGACCGCCTCGTCGGCGAAGCCGCGCACCGCCAGCTGGTCGAGCACCCCCGCCTCGCGATCGGGGCGCACGAGCCGGTCGATCGGGAGCAGCGCGGCGAGCAGCGCCGCGACCCACATCATCCCGCCGCCGGTCCGTGCGAGCAGCGGCGCGTCGGGCCCGACCGCAAAGGGAAAGGCGGTCGCGACGAGCAGAAAGAAGACGACCGGCAGCCACAACGCCCCGCTGCCCCACGCGCGGCGCAGGTCGCGCCAGAACAGGGCGATGAGCGCCGTCATACGAACGCGCCCATGTCGATTTCGGCCAGATCGGAAATGCCGAGGGCGAAGTGCGAGGCGAGCAACACCGCGCCCCCGTTGGCGCGATGCTTCGCGATTCCCGCGACCAACCGCGCCTGCGCGGCATCGTCCATGCCGTTGGCGGGTTCGTCGAGCAGCCAGATCGGCGCGCAGCTGGCGATGACCCGCGCCATCGCGGCGCGTTTGCGCTGGCCGGTCGAGAGCATCGAGACCGGCACTTCGGCGAGCGAAGCCAGCGCCATGTCGTCCATCGCGCGCGTCACGGCAGGACCGTCGACGGTATCGACCCGCGCCCAGAAATCGAGCGCCTTGCGCAGCGGCAGCTCGGTATCGAGCGCTGCGGCCTCGTCGATCAGCGCGATGCGCTCGCGGCGTGTCACCGTGCCGGCAGCGGGCCGCAGCAGCCCCGCGGCGAGCCGGATCAGGCTCGACTTGCCGGCGCCGTTCGGTCCGCGCAGCCACAGCGCTTCGCCGCGGCCCAGCGCCAGCGACAGCCCCTCGAACACTAGCCGGTCGCCGCGGATGCACGCCACGCCGTCGAGCCGCAAAAGCTCCGTCACGCCATGTCTTCCAGCGCGTGCATATCGTCGTCGGAAAAGCCGAAATGATGGCCGATCTCGTGGATCAGCACATGGCGCACCAGCCAGTCGAGGCGCTCGCCGCCCTCGATCCATTCGACGAGAATGGGGATGCGATAGAGCGTCACCCGGTCGGGCATCCCGCCGCTGTGGTCGATGCTGCGCTCGGTCAGCGGGCGACCTTCGTAAAGGCCGGTGAGGTCATAGGGATGCTCGATATCGAGCGAGGCGAGCGTCTCGTCGTCGGCGAATTCCGCAATCTCGATCACGACGTCGCGGATGTGCGGCTTGAAGACGGCGGGCAAGGTCTCGAGCGCCGCCTCGGCCATCGCGAAGATCGCATCGGCGTCGGGAGCGGTTCCGGTCCAGCCGGGCGGAAGTCGGGTCGTGGCACTCTTGTCGCTCATCGCGCCCTTCCTTATGGCGGCGGCTCGGCCTTTACCAGCGGGAGAAAATGCGATGGTACGGAAACTCGACGATGCGCAGCGCGCGGCGCTGTTCGCGCGCTTTCCCGAATGGACCCACGAGCCGGTGCGCGACGGCATCACCCGCCGGTTCAGGTTCGACGATTTCGCGCAGGCGTTCGGCTTCATGGCGAGCGTCGCGATCATCGCCGAGAAAATGGACCATCATCCCGAATGGTCGAACGTCTATAATCGGGTCGACATATTGCTGACGACGCATGACGCAGAAGGACTGTCGGAACGGGACGTCGCGCTGGCCGAAGCGATCGAGGCTTTGCTTTAGGCAGGGGGCGGGGTTCGGCCCAGCCCGGTTCTGCCGGCAAAGAAAAAGGCCCCGGAACCTTGTCCCGAGGCCTTTCCTGTCTCTTGCGAGAGGCGAGGGAGGCTCAGGCTTCCTCGCCTTCGCCCG
The DNA here is from genome assembly GCF_018682675.1 of Sphingopyxis soli. Taxonomy (GTDB): domain Bacteria; phylum Pseudomonadota; class Alphaproteobacteria; order Sphingomonadales; family Sphingomonadaceae; genus Sphingopyxis; species Sphingopyxis soli. The sequence goes on along the minus strand of NZ_JAFMTR010000115.1, from coordinate 13,075 downwards.
CGGCGGGCGCTTCGGCAGCCAGCTCCGACGGGGGCGTGGCGTCCTGGAACTCGTCTTCGCTGTCGGGCTCGAGGGCCGAGGCGACCGCTTCGGCCTGTTCTTCCTCGAACATGGCGGCGATCACGTCGATGCCCTGCTTCTGCATCTCGGCCTCGTCCGGCGAGCGCGCGACGTTGACCTGAACGGTCACGACGACTTCGGGGTGCAGCTTCACCTTGACGTCGAACAGGCCGAGCGACTTGATCGGGCGTTCGAGCTCGACCATCGCCTTGGTGATGGTCGCGGCGCCGTCCTCGACCAGCGCGTCGACGATGTCGCGCACCGAAACCGAGCCATAGAGCTGGCCGGTGTTCGACGCCTGACGGATCAGGACGACCTGCTTGCCGTCGACATCCTTGGCATGGCCTTCGGCGGCGGTGCGGCGTTCGGCGTTGTCGGCCTCGATCTTCGAGCGGTTCGCTTCGAACAGCTTGCGGTTGGCTTCGTTTGCGCGCAGCGCCTTGTTGTTGGGCAACAGGAAGTTGCGGGCAAAGCCGTTCTTGACGGTGACGACATCGCCGATACCGCCCAGTTTCTCGATACGTTCGAGCAGGATGATTTCCATCGGTCCGCGCTCCTTACTTCACAATGTAGGGGAGCAGGCCGATGTGGCGGGCGCGCTTGATCGCCTTCGCCAGCTCGCGCTGCTTCTTGGTGGACACCGCGGTGATCCGCGACGGGACGATCTTGCCGCGCTCCGACAGGTAACCCTGGAGCAGGCGGACGTCCTTGAAATCGATGACCGGTGCGTCCTTCGCGCTGAAGGGGCAGGTCTTGCGGCGGCGGAAAAAGGGTCGTGCCATTGTCGTTATCCTTATTCTTCGCCGTCGCGGTCACGGCCACGGCCGCCGCGGCGTTCCTGCTTGCGCATCATCACCGACGGACCCTTTTCGAGTTCGTCGACCTTGATGGTGAGCCAGCGGATGATATCTTCGTTGATCGACGCCTGACGCTCGATCTCGGCGATGGCTTCGCCCGACACTTCGGCCGACACCATCACATAATGACCCTTGCGGTTCTTCGCGATCTTGTACGCGAGCTGCTTGAGACCCCAGGTTTCGGTCTTGTGGACCTGACCCTTATATTCGGTCACGATGCCCGCGACACCTTCGGCGAGCGCATCGACCTGAGCCTGGCTCAGGTCCTGACGCGCGATAAAGACATGCTCGTAAAACGGCATGGTTTGCGTCCTTCGATTTGGCCGATCGCTGATTCCGCGCCAATCGCGAAACCCCTCCGGCTGTCGTCCGGCTTTGCGTATTGGTGCAAAGCAAACGGGGCGATGGCAACGTGGCCTCGCCCCGGATGAGCGCGCCTATACAGATTCGCGCGCGGAAATCAAGCTTGGCCGAGCTTTTCCAGCAACTCGCGCCCGAATTCGGTCAGCGTGTCGTCGCGCGCGCCGAGGATCAGGATGCGGTCGCCGGGCTTTGCTTCATCCAGCATCGCCGCGCCGCATTCGGCGCGGGTGGCGAGATGCACCGCATCGCCGCCGCCTGCGACGATATCGGCGACGAGCTTTTCGCTGCCGACGCTGCGGTCGACGGTGCCGCCGAAATAGACGGGATCGCTGACGTAGAGCTTGTCGCCGCTCCGCATCCCTGTCGCAAAGCTCGCCGCGAGTTCGGCGCCCATCTGGCGGAGCGGGCCATAGCCATGCGGCTGGAAGAAGAGCAGGGCGCGGCCGGGCAGTTCGGCGACCGCGGCGAGGGTCGCGGCCACCTTGTCGGGATTGTGCGCGAAATCGTCGATCACAGTGACGTCGTTCGCCTGCCCCAGCACCTCATAGCGACGCGCGAGGCCCGCGAAGCTTGCGAGCGCCGCCACCGCCTCTGCGACGGGAACGCCCGCCGCGCGGGTCGCGGCGATCGCGGCGAGGGCATTGGCGGCATTGTGGCGGCCGGGCATCCGCAGGGCGGCGGCGTGTGCCGTGTTTTCGACGGTCACCGTAAAGCGGCACCCCTCGGGAAGCGCTTCGAAGTCGCTGCCATGCACGTGCGCCGTTTCGGCGAAGCCGAAGGTGGCGACATTGGCGCCCGCGAGCAACGGCGCCGATTCCGCGTCATCGGTGTTGACCACGGCGATCCGTGCCTTGCCTGCGAAGTCGCCGAAGAGCTGGTGGAGCTCTTCGAGGCTCTTGTGGTCGAGGCTGATGTTGGTGACCACCGCAACGTCGGGCCGGTAAAGCGCGATCGATCCGTCGCTTTCATCGACTTCGCTGACATAGGTGGCGGCGTCCCCGACGAGCGCGCTTGCGAATGGCATTGTGTCGCTGGCGAAATTGCGCATCACCGCGCCGTTCATCACCGTCGGTCTGCCGCCCGCGCTTTCGAGGATCCAGCCGATCATGCCGGTGACGGTCGACTTGCCGCTGGTGCCGCCGACGCCGATGCCCCGATCCGCCTCGTTGAACAGCGCGGCGTTGAGGTCGGCGCGGGTCAGGCGGGGCAGGCCGAGCGCGTTCGCCGCGGCGATGTCGGGCACGCTGTCCTCGACCGCGGCCGAGGCGACGAGGATCTGGCCCGCGGTGACCCCGCTCCCGTCCTGCGGGAACAGCGCAATCCCCTGCCGTTCGATCCAGTCGAACTTGTCCGGCGATCGCCCTTGATCGCGGCTGCGATCCGACCCTGCGACCCTGGCGCCGCGCGCCGCGACGATCATCGCAAGCGGCAACATGCCCGACCCGCCGATGCCGCAGAAGAAATAGGATTTGTTTTCCGACATGGCGGGGCGATATGGCTTTAGAGAAGGGTATGCAACCGGCACTCACCCCAATTTCCGTTCGTGTCGAGCGAAGTCGAGACACCCCACGGGATGGCATGAGGCCGAGGGGCATCTCGACTTCGCTCGATGCGAACGGTTTGAGGGGTTGGTTCAGTCCATGCGTATTGGCATCGTCGCCCCTTCAACGCCCATCCTGCCCGACGATGCCGAGGCGGTGCGCGCGATCGCCAGCATCGGTTATCCCGACGTCGAACTCGAATTCGACCCGCAATGTTTCGCGGTCCACGGTCATTTCGCGGGCGAGGACGGGCATCGCTTTGCGGCGCTCGTCGACATGGCGAACCGGCCGGATATCGAGGCGGTCTGGTTCGCGCGCGGCGGCTATGGCGCGTGCCGCATCGCCGAGGATGCGGTCGCGGCGATGGCTCCGGCGGCGCGCGGAAAGGCGTTCCTCGGCTATTCGGATCAGGGGAACCTGCTCGGCGCGCTCTATCGCGACGGCTTCGACCATGTCGCGCACGGTCCGATGGTGGCCGACATTCGCCGCGAGGGCGGCGACGCCGCCGTTGCGCGCGCGCTCGACTGGCTCGTCGCGCGCGATCCCGCCGCGTGCGAGCCGGGGCTGGCGCACGGCGCACGGCACGCGGCGTTCAACCTGATGACACTGTCGATGCTGCTCGGCACTCCGCTCGAACCCGACCTGACCGGCCATGTGCTGATCGTCGAGGAGGTCAGCGAATATCTCTACGCCTTCGACCGCGCTTTCTTCCATGTCGCGACCTATCTGGCGCCGCGCGGGCTGGCGGGCATCCGGCTCGGCCGGGTCAGCGACGTGCCCGAGAACGACCGGCCGTTCGGGATGGAGGCGGAGGATATCGCGCGCGACTGGTGCGCGCGGAGCGGTATCGCCTGGCTCGGCCGGGCGGACATCGGCCACGACGCAGCGAACAAGGTCGTGCCCTTCGGCTTGCATCGCGCGGGGTGAAGGAATAGGCGCTTGCTCTTTCCGTCATCCCAGCGAAAGCCGGGATCGCTGGAGTGATAACGCAACCGATCCCGGCTTGCGCCGGGATGACGAGTAGGAAATTTCATGCGCGCATTCATCTTTCCGGGTCAGGGCAGCCAGGCGGTCGGTATGGGCAAGGCGCTTGCCGATGCATCGCCGGTCGCCCGCGAGGTGTTTCAGGAAGTCGACGAGGCGCTCGGCCAGAATCTCTTCAAGCTGATGAGCGAGGGCCCCGAGGACCAGCTCACGCTTACCGAAAATGCCCAGCCCGCGATCATGGCGAACGCGATCGCGACCTTGCGCGTGCTGGAAAAGGAAGGCGGCGTCACGCTCGCCGCCAAGGCCGATTATGTCGCGGGCCACAGCCTCGGCGAATATAGCGCGCTCTGCGCCGCCGGCGCCTTCGACCTCGCGACCACCGCGCGGCTGCTCAAGACGCGCGGGCAGGCGATGCAGGCGGCGGTGCCGGTCGGCGTCGGCGCGATGGCGGCGCTGCTCGGCGCCGATATCGAGACGGCGCAGAAGCTTGCCGACGCCGCGGCAGAGGGCGAGGTCTGCACCGTCGCCAACGACAATGACCCGTCGCAGGTCGTGATCTCGGGTCACAAGGGCGCGGTCGAGCGCGCCGTCGCGCTGGTCAAGGATTATGGCATCAAGCGCGGCGTATTGCTGCCGGTGTCGGCGCCCTTCCATTGCCCGCTGATGCAGCCCGCCGCCGACGCGATGGCCGAAGCGCTCGGCGCCAGCCCGCCCGCCGCGCCGCTGGTGCCCGTGGTCGCCAACGTCACCGCCAGCCCGGTCAGCGACGCCGACACGATCCGCGACCTGCTTGTGCAACAGGTCACCGGCCGCGTCCGCTGGCGCGAAAGCGTCGGCGCGATGGAGGAGATCGGCGTCGGCCAGTTCGTCGAGTTCGGCGGCAAGGTGCTCTCGCCGATGGTCAAGCGCAGCGCGTCCGGCGAGGTCGAAACGGTCAGCGTGATTTCGATGGACGATATCGAGGCGCTGCTGAAAACACTCTAGAATATTTCGCGCAGAGAACGCAGAGATCGCTGAGGAGATGGCTCGACATATTGACCAAATCTCGCATGATCTCATCGGCGTGGCCATGAGACTGCACACAGAAATTGGTCCTGGCTTGTTGGAAAGCGTCTACGAGACCTTGCTGGCCGGTCGTTTGGCGACAATGGGATATAAGGTCGAGCGGCAGCGACCGATCGGCATCGTCTTTGATGGAATTGAGTTTTCCGAGGTGGCCCGGGTTGATCTGCTGATCGATGAAAGACTTGTTGTAGAAATCAAATCTGTCGAGAAACTGCATCCTGTCCATGCGAAGCAGGTGCTAACCTATCTTCGGTTGCTGCGTATGCCCGTCGGGCTGCTGATCAACTTCGGTGAAATGACTCTCAAACAAGGGATCAGGCGTCTCGTCATCGACCATAAGGACTCTGCGTTCTCCGCGCTCTCTGCGCGAAATTCACATGGAGCCGACGTTCCGTTCGGCGAAGCAAATATGAAGGAATGACGAAATGTTCGATCTCACTGGCATGACCGCCCTTGTTACCGGCGCCAGCGGCGGCATCGGTTCGGCTATCGTGCAGGCGCTTGCGGCGCAGGGCGCGCGGCTTGCGGTTTCGGGGTCCAATGCCGACAAGCTGAACGCGTTTCGCGACACGCTCGGCGGCGATCATGTCGCATTGCCGTGCAACCTCGGCGACGCCGCCTCGGTCGATGCGCTCGTCCCCGCGGCGGTCGAGGCGCTGGGGCGGCTCGATATCCTCGTGAACAATGCGGGGGTCACGCGCGACAATCTGATCATGCGGATGAAGGACGAGGAGTGGTCGGATGTCATCCGCATCAATCTCGAGGCCAATTTCCGCCTGGCGCGCGCTGCTGCCAAGCCGATGATGAAGGCGCGCTTTGGGCGCATCATCTCGATCACCAGCGTCGTCGGCGCCACGGGCAATCCGGGGCAGGCCAATTATGCCGCATCGAAGGCGGGGGTGACCGGCATGAGCAAGGCGCTGGCGCAGGAACTCGCCAGCCGCGGGATCACCGTGAACTGCGTCGCGCCGGGCTTCATTGCCACCGCCATGACCGACGATCTGCCCGATGCGCAGAAGGAAGCGCTGAACCAGCGCATCCCCGCGGGCCGGATGGGCGAGGGAAGCGATATTGCCGCCGCCGTGGTCTATCTCGCGTCGAAGGAAGCGGGCTATGTTACCGGCCAGACCTTGCATGTGAACGGCGGCATGGCCATGCTCTCCTGACGGATTGATCCGTGGGGGTGGAAGGAACAGGTTGATGTTCAGGACTTTGGCGGGAAGCGCGGCTTTGGTGCTGGCGGCGGTCTCGGGAGCGGTGTCGGCGCAGGAAGGCGCAAAGTTCGACTGCCCGTTCGCCGCATCGGCGCCGGCCTTTCGCGCGTCGCTCGGCGAGGCGATGGTGGGGCAGGGCGATCCGGCCGAGCGAAGCGCGCTGGTCGAGCAGCTTCGCAAGACCGTCGATGGCTGCGTCGCCAGCCAGGGGGTCGCCGAAGCGCAGAAAGCGGATTATTTCGACTATAGCCTCGCGCGGATTTCGCGCGAATGGCTGATCGGCGCCATTGCCCGGGCGAACCTGAAGGCGGAAATCGTGGACAAGGCGCTCGATTTCGGGCCGGGCCGCGCGAACCCCGACCTGTCGGGCGACATGACCGAAGATCAGATCGTCCTGATCGTTCAAGGCTATGTCAACGCCGGGGTCGACATCGAAAAGGTCGACCAGTCGGTCTGGGAAAAGGTCGGGGCCTATGCGGCCGCGACCTCGATCTATTGGAACAAGCGCCAGCGCCTGCCTTTCTGAACCTTCGACAGGGACCGGGTCCGGCGGCGGTGCCGGACCCGGCCACCGCCGGACGAGCGGAGATCAGAAGCTCGCCCGCGCGGTGATGCGGATATCGCGGCCGGCGAGCGGCACATAATCCTTGGTGAAGCTCGCGTGGCGGCGCGCGTCGACGTCGAAGATATTGTCGGCGGCGAGCGTCAGCGACAGATTTTTCGTGTCTGGCAGCGGGCGCCAGGTCAGCGAGGCGTTGACGAGCGTGAAGCCCTTCGTCGCCGTCTCGAACGGCGCGATGCGGGTCTGGTCGTCGGTCCATTCGACCTCGGCGCGCGCGTCGATCCGTTCGCTCGATGCTTCGAGCCCGCCACGGATGCGCAGCGGCGGGATGCGCGGCACATAGGGCCCGTCGACGATCTTCGCGCGCGTCATGTCGGCGGTCGCATCGGCGGCGATGTGGAAGCCGCCGACCTGCGCGATCGGGGCGGCGCCCTCGAACTCGAAGCCCCAGACGCGCGCCTTGTTCTGGCGGAATTCGAACAGGGGCAGGTCATCGGCGATCAGGCCGGTGTCGGTTTCATAGATGAAATTGTCGAACCAGCTTGCGTAGCCGGTGAGGCCCGCCGACCAGCCGTCGCGCTTGAATTTCAGCGATGCCTCTCCGCCCCAGCTCGTTTCCTTTGCGAAGTCCGGGTTGCCGCGCTCATAGGTCAGCGTCGCGGCGTGCGGACCGTCGGACAGCAGCTCTTCCGCCGACGGCGCGCGCTCGCTGCGCGAGACCGAGAAGCTTGCCTTCAACCCGTCGGCAAGCTGGTAGGACAGACCCGCCGCGCCCGAGAAGCTGTCGAACGAGCGGTCGAAGCCGATGCTGTTGGCGGTCACCTTCGAATTTTCGAAGCGCAGCGCGCCTTCGAGTGTGACCGGGCCGCGTTCGAGTTCCTGCAGGGTGAACGCTGCGATGCGCGTCGTCTCGTTCGCTGGCAGGAAGGCTTCGTCGCCGATCGCCGCGAAGTCGCGGAAGCTGTACTGGATGCCGCTCGCCCCGCGCCAGCCGCCGCGGTCGTTCTGCGCCAGCTCGGCGCGCGCCTCGATCCCCTTGTTGGTGAATCGCGTCCCCGGCTCGCCATCGTCGAATTCGGTGTGCGCATAATCGGCATAGGCGCCGCGCACGCGCAGCTTTTCGAACAGGCCGTCGCCCAGCTCGACCTCGCCGCGCAGGTCGACGCGATATTGCCGCGCCCTGATTGTCGGTACTTCGTCGATGTCAGCGCGCGGCGGGATGCCATAATCATCCTCGAGGTAGCCGAAGCTGATGCCGAGCGAGCCGCCGTCGTCGATGAAGGCGGCGCCGACGCCCGCGCTCTTGCTGGTGCTCTGGCTGTTCGGAACCTTGCCGCGGCTGTTCGCCGCATCGGTTAGGCGCGTCGCTTCGGCGGCGTCGCCATCGGCGCTGGCGTCGGCGGCGAGGTCGAGCAGATGCGCGCGCAGTTCGGGGGCATAGATCAGCCCGCCGACGCGGACATTGTTCGAATCGCGGTAATTGCCGTCGGCATGGACAACGAAGCGCTCGCCGAGCGGCACGTCGACCGACGCGCCGATGCTCTTGTCGTCGGCGGCGGTGCCATAGCTGGCGAGCGCGTCGAGATGGAGCGGCGCTTCGGGGATGCCGCGCGGGATGCGCCGGTCGAACACGTTAACCGCGCCGCCGACCGCCTGGCTCGAAAACAGCAGGACCGAGGGGCCGCGCAGGATTTCGATGCGTTCGGCGGTCAGCGGGTCGATCGACACCGCATGGTCGGCCGAGGTCGAGGAGGCGTCGATCGCGCCGAGCCCGTCGACGAGCACCGCCGCGCGCTCGCCCGAAAAGCCGCGCAGGACGGGACGCGAGGCGCCAGGCGAGAAGCTGCTCGACGACACGCCGGGCTGCGAGGCGAGCGTATCGCCGATCTGGCCGCGGATATCCTGCGCCAGCTTTTCGCCTTCCATCACGGACACATTGCCGAGGATGTCGAGGCTGCGCACGAAGGGGGCGGTGACGACGATCGCCTGGTCGGTGTGATAATCGTCGTCGCCGGTCTGCGGCGTGGTGTCCTGGGCAAAGGCGGGCGCGGAAATCAGGACGGCAAGCGTGAAACCGGCGGCGGAGAGCAGTCGCATTGGGGAGATATCCTGTTGTTCGTGACGCGAATTCGAGGCGTCAGTAATGTTATACTGTTACAGACGCAACCCGGATTGGTTCGGTTGTGCCGCCGTTCGTCGGCGCCCGTGCTCCGTTGGTCGACAAAGGCGCGCGATGGCGCATCCTAGAGAAGCTGTCTTGCAGCGTTGGGGGCGCCGCCCTAGATCATGGGGCATGACCATTGCCAAAACCAGCCTCGAGCTGATCGGCAACACCCCGCTGGTGTTGCTCGAAGGACCGAGCAAAGCCACCGGGTGCGAAATCTGGGGCAAATGCGAATATGCGAACCCCGGCGGATCGGTGAAGGATCGCGCCGCGCTCTATATCGTCCGCGATGCAGAGGCGAACGGCAGTCTGCGCCCCGGCGGCACGATCGTCGAAGGGACGGCGGGCAACACCGGCATCGGCCTCGCGCTTGTCGGCAACGCGCTGGGGTACAAGACGATCATCGTCATGCCCGACAACCAGAGCGCCGAGAAGATGGCGACGATCCGCGCGCTGGGCGCCGAGCTCGTGCTCGTGCCGCCCGCGCCGTTCGCCAACCCCGGTCATTTCGTCCACACGTCGCGCCGCATCGCCGAGGAAACCGACAATGCGATCTGGGCGAACCAGTTCGACAATATCGCGAACCGCAAGGCGCATATTTTCGGCACCGCCGAGGAGATCTGGGAGCAGATGGAGGGCCGCATCGACGGCTTCACCTGTGCCGCGGGCACCGGCGGCACCATCGCGGGGACGGGGCTTGGCCTCAAGGCCAAGGACCAGACGATCACCGTTGCGCTCACCGATCCGCACGGCGCCGGGCTCTATAATTACTACCAGTGCGGCGAACTGAAACCCGAAGGATCGAGCGTGGCCGAAGGGATCGGCCAGAACCGCATCACCGCCAACCTGGAAGGCGCGCCGATCGATACCCAATTCCGCATCTCGGACGAGGAGGGGCTGAAGATCGTCCGCCAGTTGCTCGACGAGGAGGGGCTGTGCCTCGGCCTCTCGTCCGGGATAAATGTCGCCGGCGCGATGGCGCTCGCGCGCAAGCTCGGACCGGGCAAACGGATCGCGACGATCCTCTGCGACAGCGGCTTTCGTTATCTGTCGACGCTCTACAATCCCGAATGGCTGGCGAGCAAGGGGCTGGCGGCATGACGAACAAGACAACCGCAACCCGGTCGGGCGTCGAACCGCCGCCGGTGCAGGTCAGCGATTCGGTGCGCCGGCTCCAGATCGGCATTGCGGGTGTGCTGACGGTCTTGCTGCTCGTCGGCATGGCGGGGCTGATCGGCGACCGCGCCCGCGAAAGCGCCGCGCAGCAAGCCGCTCCCACCGCGCAGGCGGTTGCGCCCGGCACGACGAAGCCCGCGGGCAGCGCCCCGCTCGAGGAACTGGGCGTTCAGCCGGTCTCGAAGGACCAGAATGTGCCGAGCGACGCCAAGGCGCCGCAGGCGGCGCCGGTCCCGCCCGCGTCGACGGTGCCCGACCTTGAACCCGATCCGGCGCTCGCACGGGCTCGCCAATCGAAGCAGTGACCCGCGGCGGATCGCTTGCGCTGCGCGCTGCGACGGCGGCGCTTGTCGCGTTGTCGCTCGCGTGGATCCTCGGCGGGCAACGCGCGCTCGGAAGGGTCGATCCGGCGCTGTTGCTGCCGCTGGTCGCATTTCCGACGCTGATACTCGCATGGAGCCTGCGCTCCGCTGCCCGCGGCGAACGGTGGCGGGCGGTCGCGCTCTCCCTGCTCATGCTTCTCGCGGCACAAGCGATTGTCGCCCGCGCCATGTCGGATGGATCGCCCTGGCTCCAGCTCGCGCTGGTCGCGGTGGGATGGATCGTCGCCGCAACGGTCGCCGACACGCTCGTCCGGCGGCGGAGCGGCGCGGCGCCGACCTTCGTCATGGCGGCGCTGTTCGCCGCCGGCTGGTTTGCCGCCGGGCATGTGCTGCTCGCCGCGTTTTACCGGCCCGCAATGGCGTCCGGGCCGCCCGCCACCCTGCTCACCGGTCTGCCGCTGCGCTGGTCGGCGGGCGAGGATATGGCGGCGATGATCGCGGCGGGCACGAACGAGGATCCGGCGCTGGCCCGCCTGCGCGCGAGCGGACCGGTCGAGATTGTCGACAGCCTCGTCGATCACCCGCCCGTATCCGGTGGCGCGCTGCTCCTCGCGCATCCGCGCGCGCTGGCACCGCAGGAGCTGGTCGCGATCGACGCCTTCGTCCGCGGCGGCGGACGCGCCGTCATCTTCGCCGATGCGTTGACGGGCTGGCCGGTGCGCCATCCGATCGGCGATCCGCGCAATCCGCCGGTGACGAGCCTGCTGACCCCGCTGCTCGACCATTGGGGCGTCACGCTCGCCGCCGCGCCCGCTGGCGAGAAGGATCGGTCGGCGGGCGTCGGGGACGCAAGGCTGCGCCTGTTCAGCGCCGGCCGCTTCGAACGCCTGCCGTCCGCGTGTCAGGCGTTCGCTGCCAGCCGCATTGCCCGATGCCCGATCGGCCGCGGCGAGGTCTGGCTCGTCGGCGATGCCGACCTGCTCTTTGCCCCGCTGTGGCAGGGCGATCCCGTCTGGGCCAACCATCTGCGCCGGGCCGACACGATGGAATGGCTCGCCGCCCGTTTGTGGCCCGACGCTCCGCGCGCCCTATTCCGTCCGCTCTGGATTCGATTGCCCGCCGAATAAGCGTCTCAAAGCAGAGACTTCCCAAACTCCGGACAGCGATTCGCCACCGCATGCCCGTTGCTGCCCCTGCGCGCGGGTTGTTTTCGCGCGCCCCGACCCGTCCGGCTGCTCAATTCACCCCAAAATCACCCTTCTGGGGCATAGATTCCCCATATTACCCTAAATTTCCCCTTTTCACCCCGATGGAGTCTTGATAGGCAGGAGTCGGAGAGGGGCAATCTCCACCTGAGTCTTTCGGCGCGGAATCCATGGATTCCGCGGGCAGGGAATTATTGCCCGGAGGCGCGAGACGGGGGGCTACAGCGATGGCGGTTGTTACGCCCGGCCGGTATTCGGGCACCAACTTCGCCGCGATCGATGGCAAGGGACGCATCGCCGTCCCCTCGCAGTTCCGCAACAATGTGCCCCTCAATGCGGACGGCCAGCGCGTGCTTTGGGTCGGTTTCCACGAAAAACTCCCGTGCCTCGTCGCCTATGGCCAGGATCAATATGATCGCCTGTCCGACGAGATCGAGCGCGACCGCGACACCGCGCTGACCCGCAACCTCGATTTCGACGAGGACGAGGCGTTCAAGAAGCGCTTCAGCTATACCGAGGCCTATACGCTCGACGACAGCGGACGCTTCCTGCCCAACTTCACCGCGCGCGACCGGGTGGGCGAGACGGGGGCAACCGCCTTCGTCGGCTCGGGCCGCCGTTTCGAAATCTGGTGGTTGCCAAGCCTCGCCGAATGCGTCGAGGCCGATCCGGTCCTCAAGCGCCTCGCGGCAGTATGGGAAGAAACGAAGGGGAAGGCGCGAAAGTGACCGAGCTTGCCCCCGACCTTCCTCGGGATCCCCGCCACGACCCGGTCCTCCGTGAAGAAGTCATCGCCGCCCTCGCCATCCTGCCCGGGGAGCGTCATGTCGATGCGACTTTCGGCGCCGGCGGCTACACCCGCGCGATGCTTGCGGCGGGCGCACAGGTCGTCGCCTGCGACCGCGATCCCGACGCGATTGCCGAAGGGCAGGCGCTCGTCGCCGAGGCGGACGGCCGGCTGACGCTGATCCACGGCCGCTTCGGCGAGATCGACCGGCTGCTCGCCGAACGCGGGATCGATGCGGTCGACGGCATCACCTTCGACATCGGCGTTTCGTCGATGCAACTCGACCAGGGCGAGCGCGGCTTCTCGTTCCAGAAGGATGGTCCCCTCGACATGCGTATGGCGCAGGAGGGCGAAAGCGCCGCCGACTGGCTCAATCGCGCCGACGAGGAGGAAATCGCCGACGTCCTCTATCATTATGGCGACGAGCGTCAGTCGCGCCGCGTCGCGCGCGCGATCGTCGCCGCGCGCCCGCTCAGCCGCACGGCCGAGCTCGCCACCGTGATCCGCAAGGCGCTGCGTCATCCGCCCGGCGCGCCGAAGGATCCGGCGACGAAAAGCTTTCAGGCCATTCGTATCCACATCAATGGCGAACTCGACGAGTTGGTCGCGGGGCTGAGTGCCGCCGAGCGCATCTTGCGTCCCGGCGGCCGCCTCGCGGTGGTCAGCTTCCACAGCACCGAAGACCGGATCGTGAAGAATTTCCTGCGCGAACGCAGCGGCGGCGACGCCGGTGGTTCGCGGCACCGGCCCGCGCGTTCAACCCCCGCGCGG
>NZ_JAFMTR010000114.1 GCF_018682675.1 Sphingopyxis soli | reverse complement strand
GATTCTTGTTTTGCCGTGTTTTCCGAGTCGTCAGGTGATTCCACCTGACTTGAAAACACTCTAAGCTGAGGGCACAGCAGGGTCGGCGGGTTCGTCGCCCAGCGCGCGTTTCAGCGTCGCCTTGATGTTGCGGAGCAGGCGGCGCAGCGCGACGATCACCACGACCGCCGCGATCAGCAGCAGGATCGCGATCACGATCGCGAGCGGCGGATAGGCGATCGCCAGCGCAAGCAATCCGCCGGTCGCGACATCCTCGCCGGTCGAGACCGCGACATTGCTGAACGGTTCGGGGCTGACGTTGACGACCGCGCGTGTCGTCGCCTTGGCGCCGTGGCTGAGCAGCGCACCGCCCCCGCCGAGCAGGAAGGCGACGACCTGCCACGTCGGATCGCTGCTGTCGACGAGTGCGAGCGCGAGCAGCGCGCCGCCGAGCGGGCGAATGATGCTGTGGATCGTGTCCCAGACCGAATCGATCCAAGCGACCTTGTCGGCGAGGAATTCGGCGAGCGTGCCGGTCGCGGCGACGCCAAGCACCCACGGGTTCGCGAGCACCTGTAGCGCCTTCAGATGTTCGGGAAGCGGCAGCCAGCCGAAATGCATCGCGACGCCGGTCGCCAGAACGGTGAGGTACAGCCGCCATCCCGCGAGCAGGCTGAGGCTGCCTGCCACTCCAAGAATTTCCAATATTCCCATGGCCCTGCTCCCCGGGTCGGCCCTGTTTGAGGGGCGCATCTTGCACCTGTGGGGACGGCGCGGCAATGGCCTGTCGCCGTCGCCGGATGACGCGGGATGACAAGGCCGGAAAGCGCGCTTATCGAATGGGGCATGACCGATACCTCTACGCTGCCCGATGGCGCCATTCCCGCCGCGACCCTTGTCATCATGCGCCCGGCGAGCACCGGACCCGACGAAATCCTGATGGTCAAGCGATCGAGCAACATGGCCTTTGCGGCGGGCGCGGTGGTGTTTCCCGGCGGTCGTATCGATCCCGACGATTTCACCGTTGCGCAGCGGCACGGATTCGCCGAAGGCGACACCGATGGCGCGGCGCGGGTCGCCGCACTCCGCGAAACACTGGAGGAAACGGGGCTTGCGGTCGGCTGGCCGTCGCTTTCCGAGCACGATTCATCGGATGTTCGGAGGGCTCTGCTGGGCGGAGAACTGCTCTCGGACATTCTCGCGGCGCGGAACGATCGGGTCGCGCTCGACGCGCTGGTGCCGTTTGCGCGCTGGTGCCCCAATTTCAAGGAAGCGCGGACCTTCGACACGCGCTTTTATGCGGTTTCCGCGCCACAACACGGCCATGAGCTGACGGTCGAAGAGGCCGAGCACAGCCACATCTTCTGGGCCAGCGCGAAAGACGCGCTGGCGATGGCCGACGCGGGCGAGATTTCGATCATTTTCCCGACCCGCAGAAACCTCGAACGCCTGTCACAAGTCAATGATTTTGAAGAATTTTCGGTGCACGCCGGGCAGTTTCCGGTCGAGCTGGTAACGCCCTGGATCGAGGAGCGTGACGGCCGCCCCTATCTGTGCATTCCCGACCATCTGGGGTACCCCGTGACGGGGGAGGCGTTTGACCGCGTCAGGCGGGGCTGAATTGCCACCGATTTGGTGTTTTTTTACTGATTTAGCAAATTCCTAACATTTGTTGGGCACTGGCAAAACGTCGTTGCAATCGCTGGCGACAATGCATAGAAGAACCATGCTGAATCAGGGTGGCTAGGTCCGCTGTGATTCGAGAATACCAGTTTTCCAGTGGACGGAGAATAAGATGAACCTGCTCAAGAAGGCTGCGATCTCCCTCGCAGTGACGTCGATGATCGCGGCACCGGTTGCTGCTTCGGCTGCCCCGGCGGCTCGTGCGACCACCGATCTCGGTGGCGAAAGCGAACTCGAAGGCAGCACCAGCTGGATCATCGCGATCGTTGCTCTGGCTGCTATCGTTGGTGGCATCATCATCGCGTCGGACAACAACGACGACGCGCCGACCAGCCCGTAATAAGGCTGTTTCGCCAGTTACCGAAGGACTCCGGACCATGTCCGGAGCCCTTTGTGTTTTGGGCGATGTAAATTCCGGTTAAGTGCGGGCTGCCATCGTGGAGTTGCTTTTTTGGCTGGCAGACCCTGAGCCTGCCCTGCCTTTGCCTATAGCATAATCGAGCGAACGGTCCGCGAGCGGGCGAGCGGTATCGCCTGACGGGCTTTCGCGACCGCCGCTGCGTCGATTTCGACCGCAATCAGGTCGAAGCCCTGGTCGCCCGCGCCGCTTTTCGCCGCTGCCTCGCCCAGAACGATGCCCCAGGGATCGACCGCCAGGCTGTGGCCATAGGTCGCGCGGCCGTCGGCATGGACGCCGCATTGCGCCGCCGCGATGACGTGACAGCCGGTCTCGATCGCACGCGCGCGCACGAGCGTATGCCAATGCGCCTCGCCGGTGGGCACCGTGAAGGCGGCGGGAATGGCGATCACCTCCGCCCCGCCATCGACGAGTGCGCGATAGAGTTCGGGGAAGCGCAAATCATAGCAGATGCTGAGGCCCAAACGGCCGATCGGCGTGTCGACGAGCGCGATCGCTTCGCCGCCGGCATAGGCGGCCGATTCGGTCCATTTCTCGCCCGTCGGCAGGTCGACGTCGAACATGTGGATCTTGTCGTAGCGCGCGCGGATGCTGCCGTCGGCGGCGATAACATGGCTGCGGTTGACGCGCTTGCTCCCGTCGTCGGACAGCAGCGGCATCGACCCCGAGTGCAGCCACACGCCATGGCGCCGCGTCATGTCCTGCAACGCCGCGGGCCAGGGACTGTCGGCCTCGCGCGCGATATGCGCCGCAGACCGCTGACGGTCGCGATCGAGCAGCAGCGACATTTCGGGAAGGAAGGCGATCGTTGCGCCGTGTTTCGCGGCCTCGCCCAAAGCGCGGTCGATCGCCCGCAGATTGGCGTCGGGGTCGATGCCGCTCGTCATCTGCACGATCGCGGCGAGGGGGGGCAGCTTGGCGTCCATCGCGTCTGGCTAGGCCGAAGCGCGGCGGAGGACAAGCTGCGCGAAGTTCAGTGGCCAGCAAGGTTCGAAGGCGATAAGGTTGACGAATGTCCTATTCTCCCCGGCCGGCACCGCTTTCCCTGCTCGCTTCGATCCTGATTTCCTGCGCCGCCGCGGCGGGCGTGCTGCTTCCGTCGGTTGCAAGCGCCCAGACCGCTGTACCTGCGCCCGCGCCTTCGCCCGCCGCCGCGGCGAAGAACGAGAGCTGGCTCTATGCCGGCAGCGACATCCCTCGCGACACGGCGTGGCAGTTCGGGGTGCTTCCCAACGGCTTGCGCTATGCGGTGCGGAACAACGGCGTGCCGCCGGGGCAGGTGTCGATCCGTGTGCGCATGGACGTTGGTTCGATGTTCGAGAATCCCAAGGAACTGGGCTTCGCGCATTTGCTCGAGCATCTGACCTTCCGCGGTTCGGAGCATATCCCCGACGGCGAGGCGAAGCGCATCTGGCAGCGGTTCGGCGTGACCTTCGGCAGCGATTCCAACGCACAGACGACCCCGACGCAGACGGTCTATCAACTCGACCTGCCGAGCGTGAATGCCGCGACGCTCGACGAAAGCATGAAATTGCTCGCCGGGATGGTGCGCGAACCGCGCATTTCGGACGCTGCGGTGACCGCCGAGCGCGGCGTCGTCATGTCCGAGCTTCGCGAATCCGACGGGCCGCAAAAGCGGATCGCCGACATCACGAACGCGCATCTGTTCGCGGGACAGCTTCTGGGCAAGCGGCCGCCGATCGGGACGGTCGCATCGCTGGCGGCGGCAAGCGCGCCGGCGGTGCAGGCCTTCCATGATCGCTGGTATCGGCCCGAGCGCGCGGTCGTCGTGATCGTCGGCGACGGCGACCCCGCCGAGTTCGCGCGGCTGATTGCCAAATATTATGGCGACTGGCGCGGCGATGGGCCGCCGCCGGCGCAGCCCGATTTCGGCAAGCCCGATCCGAAGGCGCCGGTCGCGAAAGTGGTGGTCGAACCGAACCAGCCGCTCGCGCTGACGCTGGCGATGATCCGCCCGTGGGTAAAGCGCGTCGATACCGTCGAGAATACGCGGCGGCTCTATCTGGAATTCATCGCGCAGGCGCTCGTCAATCGCCGCCTCGAGAACCGCGCGCGGGCAGGGGGCAGCTATCTCGTTGCGACGGTCGAGCAGCAATATCTGAGCCGCAGCGCCGATGTGACGATGGCGCAGATCGTGCCGCTCGATAACTGGAAAGCGGCGCTTGCCGATGTGCGCGGGGTGATCGCCGATGCCGTCACGACCCCGCCGTCGCAGGCCGACATCGACCGCGAAGCCAACGAGATCGAGGCTTTCCTCGCCAAGGAATTGGAAAACGCCCGCAACGAGCCCGGATCGCGGCTCGCCGACGACATGGTGCGCGCGGTCGACATCAACGAGACGGTCACGAGCCCGCAGGGGCAGGTCGACATGTTCAAGGCGATCCGGGCCTCGGCGACGCCGAAGGTGATGCTGGCGACGAGCAAGGCGATCTTTGGCGCCCCGGTGACGCGTGTCGTACTGACGACGCCGACCCCGACGCCCGGTGGCGACGCTGCGCTCGTCGCCGCGCTCGCGGCGCCCGCGAAGATCCGCGACGACCGGCTCGCGACGGCAGCGGTCGATATGAGCCAGCTTCCCGCGATCGGCAAGCCGGGCACGCTGGTCTCGACCGGCAGCCTTCCCGGCCTTCGCGCCGAGCGGCTCGAGTTCGCCAATGGCGTAACCGCGCTCGTCTCGAACAACCGCGTCGAGCCCGGCAAGGTGCGCGTCAACGTCCGCTTCGGCACCGGAAACCGCAGCGTTGCCGCCGATGCGCCGAACCTGCTGTGGACCGGCGATTATGCGCTGATGGCGAGCGGGATCGGGCCGTGGGGGCAGAACGAGCTCGACCAGTTGACCAACGGCCGTCAGATCCAGATGAACTTCTCGATCGACGACGACGCGTTCGAGATCGCGGCCGAGAGCAAGCCCGCCGACCTGGCCGACCAGATGAAGCTGATCGCCGGCAAGCTCGCCTTTCCGCGCTGGGATGCCGCGCCGGTCGACCGGCTGCGCGTCGGTTATCTGACCGGCTATGACCTCAACGATGCGACGCCGAACGCGGTGCTCGACCGCAACATGCGCGGCTGGCTTGCGAACGACGACGCGCGCTGGGCGGCGCCCGACAAGGCGCAGATCGCGGCGCTGACGCCCGCTGCCTTCCGCGCCTTCTGGGAACCGCGCCTCGCGAGCGGACCGATCGAGGTCCAGTTGTTCGGCGATCTGTCGACCGTCGATTACAAGAAGATTCTCGCCGAAACCCTCGGCGCGCTGCCCGCGCGCCCCACGATTGCTCCCCCGGCCGGGCAGACGGTCGCCTTCGCCAAGCACAATGTCACGCCGGTCGTTGCCTATCATCGCGGCGAGACCGGGCAGGCGGCGGCAATGACCGCCTGGCCGACCAGCGGGGGACGCGCGGCCCCGCGCGACGCGCAGGGGCTCGACGTGCTGGCGGCGATCTTCAACGACCGCCTGTTCGACCGCCTGCGCGCCGAGCAGGGCGCGAGCTACGGTCCCGCAGTCGACAGCCACTGGCCGACGGGGTTCGAAGGCAGCGGCGGCTATCTGCTCGTCGGCAGCCTGCTGGCGCCGAAGGATGTCGATCGTTTCTACGGCATCGCGCGCGATATCGCCGCCGACCTCGTCGCCAGGCCGGTCAGCGCCGACGAACTGGCGCGCAATGCCGGCCCGATCCGCGAACAGATCGCGCGCGCATCGACGGGCAATGTCTATTGGATGTTCCTGCTCGAAGGCGCAACGCGCGACCCGCGCGTCGCGGCGGCGGCACTGTCGGTAGAGCAGGACATTTCGGGCATCACCCCGGCCGATATCCAGCGGCTCGCGCGCGAATATCTGGTCCCCGCGCGCCAATGGTCGCTCGCGATCCTGCCCAAGGGGATGACCCTCGCCGACGCCGCGGCGCTCGACCGGGCGGTGGCCGCTCCGGGCGGCCGCTAGGGTTTCGACCCCAGGCCGGTCTCAGCTTCCCGGTGTGCGCAGCTTGCGGATGCGCGGTTCGTGATCGAGGTCGCCCTTGGTCATGATGTCGTGGCGCATCTTGGCGCGCACATCGTGGATCGAGGCGATCACCGGCCCCATCGCGACGCCGAGGTCGATCAGCACCGCCTCGGCGAGCTGTAGCGAGCTTTCGAGCGTTTCGGGCACGGCGTCGTTGGCGCCGGCCTTGTACAGCGCGGCGGCATGATCGGCATCGCGCGCGCGGCTGATGATCGGCAGGTCTGGGTGCTTCTGCTTGAGCTGGCGTGTCATGCGGAGCTGCTGCACCGGATCGTCCATCGTCAGCACGATCGCCTGCGCGCTTTCGATCCCCAGCCTGTCGAGCGCCCCGGGGCGGGCGACATCGGCAAAACGAACGACGAAGCCATCGCGCCGGGCCGCGGCGACCGTGTCGATGTCGGCATCGACCGCGATATAGGGTCGGCCATGCTCGCGCAGCAGTTCGGCAACGGTGCGCCCGACGCGTCCGAAGCCCACGATGACCGTGCGCCCCTCGGGCGTCTCCTCGGCCTGTGCGTCGCCCGTCCGCATCTCGATCCGCCGCGCGATGTCGTGCCCGACGCGCGCGAGCAGGGGCGTGATCGTCAGACCGATCGCGGTGACGAGCTGCCAGAATTCGGCGGTGTCGCGGCTGATCAGCTGCGCCTGCAGCGCGGTGGCGAGGACGATCAGGGTGGTTTCGGACGGGCTCGCCATCAGCAGCCCGACCTCGGCCGCGGTGCCGCGCCGGACCTGCCCTGAAAAGCGCAGCAGCGCGGCGGTGACCGCGGCCTTGATCAGCACGACGCCGACCACGGCCGCGACGAGCTCCGGCCACTGGCTGGCGATGGTCTTGAGGTTGAGCCCCATGCCGACGCTGATCAGGAACACACCGAGCGCAAGCCCCTTGAACGGCGCTGTGATCGCCTCGACCTCGTTGTGATATTCGGTCTCGGCGATCATCAGCCCGGCGAGCAGCGCGCCGACGATCGGCGACAGGCCGACCGCTGCGGTCGCGAGCGCCGCGACGATCACGACGAGCAGGCTCGCGGCCAGAAAAAGTTCGGGGTTCTTCGCACGCGCTGCCTGCGCGAAGATTTTCGGCAGCAGGAACCAGCCTGCGACCGCAAGCGCCGCGACAACGAGCGCGCCATGCCACAATGTCGTCAGCAGCAATTCTGCACTGTCGCCCGATGCCGCAGGCGACAGCGCGGCGAGGATGAAGATGATCGGGACGAGGGCGAGATCCTCGAACAACAGCATCGAAAAGGAGGCACGCCCGACCGCCGACTTGGTGCCGGCGATCGGCAGCACGAGCGCGGTCGAGGAGAGGGCGAGCGCGATGCCAAGGCCATAGGCGGCGGCGGTCGAATGTTCGCCGAACAGGAGCAGGGCGGTGCCGAGGATCGCACCGCCGACGAACAGTTCGGCGGCGCCGATGCCGAAGACCAGGGTCCGCAATTGCCACAGGCGGCGGAACGACAGTTCGAGCCCGATCGAGAAGAGCAGCAGGATGATCCCGAATTCGCCAAAGGTCGCGATGTCCTCGACCGAACCGATGGTGACGTGCTTCAGCCACGGATAGTCTGCGGCGAAGGCGCCGAGTCCCGACGGGCCGACGAGCAGGCCGACGAGGATGAAGCCGATGACCGGCGAAATCCGGAACCGCGCGAAGGCCGGAATGACGATGCCCGCGGCGCCCAATACGACCAGCGCGTTGCCGATCGCCGAGGTTTCTGTTTCCGATACCATAAGGGCCGACCTTATGCAGGCCGGCCCCGATTGGCTAGACGTCTATCTCAAGCCTTTTGCTTGTTTATGCGCCCATCTTCTTTTCGAGATTCTCGACGATCGCCTCGAAGAAGCCTTCGGTCGTCAGCCAGTTCTGGTCGGGACCGATCAGCAGCGCGAGATCCTTGGTCATCTTGCCGCTCTCGACCGTCGCGACGCAGACCTTTTCGAGGTCGTCGGCGAATTTGGTCACCTCGGGCGTGCCGTCGAGCTTGCCGCGGTGCTTGAGCCCGCCGGTCCAGGCAAAGATCGACGCGATCGGGTTGGTCGAGGTCGCCTTCCCCTGCTGGTGCATGCGATAGTGGCGGGTGACGGTGCCGTGCGCGGCTTCCGATTCCACCGTCTTGCCGTCGGGGGTCATCAGCACGCTGGTCATCAGGCCGAGCGAACCGAAACCCTGCGCGACCGTGTCCGACTGGACGTCGCCGTCGTAATTCTTGCAGGCCCAGACAAACTTGCCGCTCCACTTGAGCGCCGAGGCGACCATGTCGTCGATCAGGCGGTGCTCGTAAACGATGCCGAGCGCGTCGAACTGCGCCTTGAATTCGGCCTGGAACACTTCCTCGAACAGGTCCTTGAAGCGGCCGTCATAGGCCTTGAGGATCGTGTTCTTGGTCGACAGATACACCGGCCATTCGCGCGCGAGACCATAGTTGAGGCTGGCGCGCGCGAAGTCGCGGATCGAATCGTCGAGATTGTACATCCCCATCGCGACACCCGACGAGGGGAACTGGAACACCTCCTCGTCGATCAGCGTGCCGTCCTCGCCCTCGAACACCAGGCGCAGCTTGCCGGGGCCGGGAACGCGGAAGTCGGTCGCCTTATACTGGTCGCCGAAGGCGTGACGACCCACGACGATCGGGTCGGTCCAGCCGGGGACGAGGCGCGGAACATTCTTCATGACGATCGGTTCGCGGAAGACCACGCCGCCCAGGATGTTGCGGATCGTGCCGTTCGGCGACTTCCACATCTTCTTCAGGCCGAATTCCTCGACGCGGGCTTCGTCGGGGGTGATCGTCGCGCACTTCACGCCGACGCCATGCTTCTTGATCGCATTCGCCGCCTCGACGGTGATCTTGTCGTCGGTACGATCGCGTTCCTCGATGCCGAGGTCGTAATAGTGAAGGTCGATGTCGAGATAGGGCAGGATCAGCCGTTCGCGGATCCATTGCCAGATGATCCGGGTCATTTCGTCGCCATCGAGTTCGACGACCGGGTTGGCTACCTTGATCTTGCCCATGCTTTAAGCCTTTTCCTTGGGGAGTCGGAGTTGCAGCGGGCCTTAGGCAAAGCGGCGCGATCGTGCAACTGCCCCGTCGCATCCGGGCCGACGGCGATCGTGCGGCAATCTTGGTGTCTTATTCCGTTGTCACGGCGGAACCGGCCCCGTAAAAGACTGCCCCATGTCCACCACCATTTCCTCGAACCGCCCCGGTGGCGGTATCAAGTGGCGCTGGCCGTCGGTGCATCCCGAAGGCCGCAAGTTCCTGCTGATCGCGGGTATCGTCACCCTCTGTTTCTGGCTTCTCGGCTGGGAGATCCTCGGCTGGCTGATGCTCGGCGTCACCGCCTGGGTCGGGGCGTTCTTCCGCGATCCGGTGCGCGTCACCCCGACGGGCAGCGATGTCGTGATCGCACCCGCCGACGGGCTGGTGACGCAGATCGCCGAAGTCGCGCCGCCGCCCGAAATCGCCGGACCCGATGGCCTTGCCGATCCGCTGATGCTGCGCGTCTCGATTTTCATGAGCGTGTTCGACGTCCATATCAATCGCACCCCCGTCGCGGGAACGCTTCGCAAGCTCGTCTATATCCCGGGCAAATTCCTGAACGCCGACCTCGACAAGGCGAGCGAGGAGAATGAGCGGCAGCATTTCGTCGTCGAACGCGCCGACGGGGTGCGGATCGGCTTTACCCAGATCGCCGGGCTCGTCGCACGGCGCATCATGCCCTTCGTGAGCATGGGGACCGAACTCCAGGCCGGCCAGCGCGTCGGGCTCATTCGTTTCGGTAGCCGCGTCGATGTTTACCTCCCGGCGGGTACGACGCCGCAAGTGTTGCTCGGCCAGCGCACACTGGCGGGCGAGACGGTCGTCGCGCGGATCGGCAGGGCCGAAATCCTCGACGGCGTCGGGCAGTAGCGTGGCGGAGGACCAGCCGGACGGCATCGGCGTCGAAGCGCGCCGCTTGGGCGGAATCCCGCTGCGCGCCTTTGCGCCCAACGCGATCACCGCGCTCGCGCTGTGCTTCGGGCTGACCGGCGTCCGCTTCGCGATCGGCGAGGAATGGGACAAGGCGCTCGCCGCGATCATCTTCGCCGGCGTGCTCGACGGGATGGACGGACGCATCGCGCGGCTGCTGCGCGCGCAGAGCAAATTCGGCGCCGAGCTCGATTCGCTGTCGGACGTGATCGCCTTCGGCGTCGCGCCGGCGATGATCCTGTTCCTCTGGTCGCTGCAATATGCGCCGAAGTTCGGCTGGACCGCGGCGCTCGCGATCGCCGTGTGCTGCGCGCTCAGGCTCGCGCGGTTCAACTCGCGGATGGATGCGGAGTTTCAGCCGCACAAGTCGGCAGGCTTCCTGACCGGCATTCCGGCGCCGGCCGGGGCGGGGCTCGCCTTCGTTCCCGTCTATCTGTGGCTGGTGACGGGCAGCGACCTGTTCCGCGAATGGTATGTCGTCATGCCGTGGGGGCTCGCCGTTGCAATGCTGATGATTTCGGCGATCCCGACCTACAGCTGGTCGTCGATCCGCCTGCGCCGGTCGTGGCGGCTGTTCGCGCTCGCCGGCGTCGGCCTGCTCGGCGCGGCGCTGGTCACCGCGCCCTGGCATACGCTGCTCGCCGTCAGCACCGTCTATGTGGCGCTGATCCCGTTCGGGCTTGCAAGCTACGCGAAGGTCAGGCGGCGCGGCTGAACTGCGGGCGGGCCGCAACGGCGCGCGAGATGTGGTGACGGGGCGCCGAGGGACGCAGCTTGATGACGGTCGATGCCGGACCCGGCTGCGGCGCGGATGCAATGGGGAAGGCGCCATCGCCGGCGAGCGCCGACAGGATCGCATCGGCGTTGCTACGGACCATCGCGACAATGACCGCGACGCCCAAACCGGCGGCTATGGCGAAGAGGAGAGCGGCAGCGACCTGAACCATCTTGTGTCCTTTCGGCTTCGTTTCCCGCGAAACCGCTTCCTGCTACGGCTCCGTTACGCATTTCGTTCCATGTTCACGGTTTGTTCTCAAGTAAAATGCGACGAATGGAGTCGCTTTTTCGTCGATCCGAAATTTCTCGCGGCAGCGGACGATGGCTGAAACGCGCCGCTGCCCCTTGCTTTTTCCGAGAATCGCGTCTAACGGCCCGCCCATTCCACATGGAAGGCGCACATACCGGTGCCGGGTCCATCCCCCAGCGGATGCCTCGGTTCTTGCCTTCCAGAGGACTAACCGGAAGGAGAAAGACTATGGCGGCACCTGTCGTCACGATGCAGAATCTTATCGAAGCTGGCGCCCACTTCGGCCACCAGACCCACCGTTGGAACCCGCGCATGAAGCCGTACATCTTCGGCGCGCGCAACGGCATCCACATTCTCGACCTGTCGCAGACCGTGCCGCTCTTTGCGCGCGCGCTCGACTTCATCGCCTCGACCTCGGCCGCCGGCGGCAAGGTTCTGTTCGTCGGCACCAAGCGCCAGGCGCAAGGACCGATCGCCGATGCCGCCCGCGCGTCGGGCCAGCATTTCGTCAACCACCGCTGGCTGGGCGGCATGCTCACCAACTGGAAGACGATCTCGAACTCGATCAAGCGCCTCAAGGCGCTCGAGGAACAGCTCTCGGGCGACACCTCGGGCCTCACCAAGAAGGAAGTGCTCAACAAGACCCGCGAGCGCGACAAGCTGGAACTCAGCCTCGGCGGCATTCGCGACATGGGCGGCATTCCCGACGTGATGTTCGTGATCGATGCGAACAAGGAAGAACTGGCGATCAAGGAAGCCAACGTCCTCGGCATCCCGGTTGTCGCGATCCTCGATTCGAACGTCTCGCCCGACGGCATCGCCTTCCCGGTTCCCGCGAACGATGACGCCGCGCGCGCCATCCGCCTGTACTGCGACGCGGTTGCCCAGGCGGCGACCCGTGGCGGCCAGCAGGCCCGCGCCGATCGCGGCGAGGATCTGGGCGCGGCGGTCGAGCCCGTCGCCGAACCGGCGCTGGTCGAAGAGGCCGCCGCTCCGGTGACCGAGGACGAACAGGTCCCCGCCGAAGCCGCTGCCGAAACCGAACGTCAGAGCGACGCCTGATCCGCTCTGTTGGTGACGGGACGGTGCGGCGCCACGCTCGCGCCGTCGCTGTCATCGCTTTGACTTATCGCCCCGCCATGCGCGCGGGCGTCCCGCGGGCCGAAACGCGCCCGCCCTTTTGGAAAGGAATATCCCATGGCTGAGATTACGGCCGCTCTCGTCAAGGAACTGCGCGACCGCACCGGCGCCGGCATGATGGACTGCAAAAAGGCGCTCGCCGAAAATGGCGGCGACATCGAAGCGTCGATCGACTGGCTGCGCACCAAGGGTCTCGCCGCCGCCGCCAAGAAGGCCGGCCGCGTCGCCGCCGAAGGTCTTGTCGGCTTCGCCACCGACGGCACCAAGGGCGCGCTGGTCGAAGTGAACAGCGAAACCGACTTCGTCGGCAAGAACGAGCAGTTCCAGGAATTCGTCCGCGACGTGACCCAGGTCGCACTGCAGAACAACATCACCGACATCGAGGCGCTGGGCGCCGCGGCCTATCCGACCGGCGGCACCGTTGCCGAGAAGCTGACCAGCAACATCGCGACGATCGGTGAAAACCAGTCGCTGCGCCGCGCCGCCATCCTGTCGGTGAATTCGGGCGTCGTGACCGGCTATGTCCACAACGCCGCCGCTCCCGGCATGGGCAAGATCGGCGTGCTGATCGCGCTCGAATCGACCGCCGGCGCCGACGTTCTCGAACCGCTCGGCAAGCAGCTGGCGATGCATGTCGCCGCCGCTTTCCCGCTTGCGCTGAACGGCGACGACCTCGACGCCGATCTCGTCGCGCGCGAACGGGCGATCGCCGAGGAAAAGGCCGCCCAGTCGGGCAAGCCCGCCGACATCGTCGCCAAGATGGTCGACGGTTCGATCGCCAAGTTCCGCAAGGAAAACGCGCTGCTGTCGCAGCTGTTCGTGATCGACGGCAAGACCCCGGTCGCCGAAGTCGTCGCCGCTGCCGGCAAGGATGTCGGCGCGACGATCACGCTCAAGGGCTTCGTCCGCTTCCAGCTCGGTGAAGGCATCGAGAAGGAAGAAAGCGACTTCGCGGCGGAAGTCGCGGCGGCCGCCGGCGTCTGATTAAATAGGGACTGCCCTTCATTTCGTCGTCACCCTGAACTTGTTTCAGGGTCCATGGCCGGTCCATCCGGTTTCCGCAGGTTCGGAAGGCAAGGCCGGGCCATGGATGCTGAAACAAGCTCAGCATGACGAAGTGAGAGACGGCAGTCCGCTTGGCAATGGCGCGTACTCTGACTAGGGTGCGCGCCATTCGCATATCCGAAGAATGTAAGAGGTCCCCCCGCACATGGCTTTGCCCGGCATGAAACGCATCCTGCTCAAACTGTCGGGCGAGGCGCTGATGGGCTCGACCCCCTTCGGCATCGATCCCGAAACGGTCGCGAGCATGGCGGCCGAGGTGAAGGCGGCGAAGGATCGCGGCCTCGAAATCTGCCTTGTGATTGGTGGCGGCAACATCTTCCGCGGCATGGCGGGGGCCGCCAAGGGCATGGACCGCGCGCAGGCCGACTATATGGGGATGCTGGCGACGGTGATGAACGCGCTCGCGATGCAGAATGCGCTCGAACAGCTTGGCGTCGAAACCCGCGTCCAGTCGGCGATCGAGATGGACAAGGTGTGCGAGCCGGTGATCCGCCGCCGCGCCGAACGCCACCTCGACAAGGGCCGGGTCGTGATCTTCGCCGCAGGTGTCGGCGCGCCATATTTCACCACCGACAGCGGCGCCGCGCTCAGGGCCGCGGAGATGAAGTGCGACGCGCTCTTGAAGGGCACCAGCGTCGACGGCGTCTATAATGCCGACCCCAAGAAGGATCCGAATGCGGTCCGATACGACAGCCTCAGCTATGACCGCGTGCTCGCCGACAATTTGAAGGTGATGGACGCGAGCGCGGTGGCGCTGTGCCGCGACAACCATATCCCGATCGTCGTGTTCAACATTCGCGAGGCCGGCAATCTGGCGCGCGTGCTGACGGGCGAGGGCGTTGCCACGGTCGTCCGCGCCGACGACTGACAGAATCAAGAGAGGAAAGACAGATGGCGAAATATGACAAGGCCGACCTCGAACGCCGGATGCATGGCGCGGTCGAATCGCTGAAGCACGACCTTGCGGGCCTGCGCACCGGCCGCGCCAACACGGCGCTGCTCGATCCGATCACGGTTGAAGTCTATGGCAGCCACATGCCGCTGAACCAGGTGGCGTCGGTCAGTGTCCCCGAGCCGCGGATGCTTGCGGTGCAGGTATGGGACAAGGCGAACGTCGGTCCGGTCGACAAGGCGATCCGCTCGGCGGGGCTCGGCCTCAACCCGATCGTCGACGGCCAGCTGCTCCGCCTGCCGATCCCCGAAATGACGCAGGAGCGCCGCAAGGAACTGTCGAAGCTCGCGGGGCAATATGCCGAAAAGGCCCGCGTCGCGGTCCGCAACGTCCGCCGCGACGGCATGGACAATCTGAAAGCCGACGAGAACAAGAAGGAAATCAGCGAGGACGAGCGCAAGCGGTCCGAAACCGACGTCCAGAAGCTGACCGACAGCACGATCGCCGAAATCGATGCGGCGGCGGCGGCCAAGGAAAAGGAAATCCTGGGCTAGTGATTTTTCGGGCTCACCCCTCAGCCGTTCGCCCTGAGCTTGTCGAAGCCCCGTCCTTTTCTTCAAGAGGAAAGTACGGTCCTTCGACAGGCTCAGGGCGAACGGAACTCTAGGTTTCTCCGGTGTCTGAAACTCACCACGGTGCGCGCCATGTTGCCATCATCATGGATGGCAACGGCCGCTGGGCCAAGAAGCGCTTTCTACCGCGCGTCGCCGGGCACAAGGCCGGTGTCGAGGCGGTGCGCACGGTCGTGCGCGCTGCCGCCGAAATGGGGCTGGAGGCGATGACGCTCTATGCCTTCAGTTCGGAGAACTGGAAACGGCCCGAGGAAGAGGTCAACGATCTGATGGGGCTGATGAAGCGCTTCATCCTTTCCGATCTCGACGAATTCGCCGCGAATGACGTGCGACTGAAGATTATCGGCAACTGGCGCGCGCTGGCGCCCGATGTCGTGGAACTGATCGAAGGCGCGCTCGAACGCACGGCGGGCAACAGCCGCACGACGCTGGCGGTCGCGCTCAACTATGGCGCGCAGGACGAACTGGTGCGCGCGGCGAACGCCGCTGCGGCGGACGGCGCGATCACGGCCGAGGCGATCGAGGCGCACCTCGACACCGCCGACCTGCCGCCGCTCGATCTCCTCATCCGCACCTCGGGCGAAGTGCGGCTGTCGAACTTCCTGCTCTGGCAGTCGGCCTATGCCGAGCTCTATTTCACCGACAAATTGTGGCCGGATTTCAAGCCCGCCGACCTTCAGGCGGCGCTCGATCATTTTGCGCGGCGCGAGCGCCGCTACGGGGGGCTTTAGGATATGGCTGCTGCCAGGTCGGACCTTTTGACGCGGGTGGGATCGGCGATCGTGCTGTTCGCGATCGCGGGCATCGCGCTGTGGTTCGGCGGTATCGCCTTCGGGCTGCTGCTCCTCGTCGGCGGTGCGCTCGTCGTGGTCGAATGGCTGGCGCTCGTGCGCGCGATGGGGCTTGGCGGCGGGGCAAAGGCGGCGCTGACGGCGCTTGGCCCGGTCGCGATCCTCGGCGCGATGGCGGGGCTCTGGTTCATCCGCGAACAGCTTGGCATGACCGCCGCGCTCTGGGTCTTCGGCATGGTCTGGGCGACCGATATCGGCGCCTATTTCGCCGGTCGCGCCTTTGGCGGCGCGCGGCTTGCGCCGAAGATCAGCCCGTCAAAGACCTGGTCGGGTTTGATCGGCGGCATGATTGCCGCGCTCGTTGCCAGCGCGACAATCGGCGACCGCGGCGGCATCGTCGGGGTGCCGCTGTGGATCGGCCTGTTCATGGGGCTGCTCGCGCAACTCGGCGACCTTGGCGAAAGCTGGATGAAGCGCCGTGCCGGGGTCAAGGATTCGGGCAAGCTCATCCCCGGACATGGCGGGCTGTTCGACCGCGTCGACGGGCTGCTGCCCGTGGCGCTGCTGCTCGGCGCACTGGCGTTCGCGGGGCACATCGCGGTGCGTGCGGCCGGCTGAGATGACCCGCCGCCTTTCCCTGTTCGGCGCCACGGGATCGGTCGGGCAATCGACCCTCGATCTCGTCCGCCGCGATCGCGAGGCGTGGCGGGTCGACGTGCTGACCGCGAACAGCGACGTCGACGAACTGGCGCGGCTGGCGCTCGAATTCGGTCCCGAGCTTGTCGTGATCGCCGACGAAGGCCGTTACGATGCGCTGAAACAGGCTCTGACGGGCACGAATATCGGCGTCGCGGCGGGGGCGGCGGCATTGACCGACGCGGCGACCCGGCCGACCGATCTGGTTCTGGCGGCGATCGTCGGCACGGCGGGGCTCGCCCCGACGATGGCGGCGCTGGAAGCGGGCCATGACGTCGCGCTTGCCAACAAGGAATCTCTGGTGTCGGCGGGCGAACTGATGATCGCCGCAGCGCGCAAATCGGGCGCGACGATCCTGCCGATCGACAGCGAGCATAATGCGATCTTCCAGTGCCTTGCGGGCGGACGTATCGATCAGGTGCGCCGGATCATCCTGACCGCGAGCGGTGGACCATTCCGCACCTGGAGCGCCGAGGAGATGCGGACCGTCACCCCGACGCAGGCGGTCGCGCATCCCAACTGGTCGATGGGCGCGAAGATCAGCGTCGATTCGGCGACGATGATGAACAAGGGGCTCGAACTGATCGAGGCGCATCACCTGTTCCCTGTCGGGCTCGACCGCATCGAAATCCTCGTCCATCCGCAGTCGGTGATCCACAGCCTGGTGGAGTATGTCGATTGCTCGACCCTTGCGCAGCTCGGGTCGCCCGATATGCGCATCCCCATTGCAAGCGCGCTCGCCTGGCCGCAGCGGATGGCGACGCCATGCGCGCCGCTCGACCTTGCCAGTCTCGCGCGGCTCGACTTCGAGGCGCCCGACGAGGAGCGTTTCCCCGCGACCGCCCTGTGCCGCGGGGCAATTGCCGAGGGCGGCGCGCGCCCGGCGCAGCTCAACGCCGCCAACGAAGTCGCGGTCGCGGCATTTCTTGCCGGACGCATTTCCTTCCCCGCGATCGTCGATACGGTGCGCCGGGTGATCGATGCCGACGCGCCCGCAGCACCGGGTTCGCTTCAGGACTTATTCAGCGTCGATGCCGCATCTCGCGCGGCTGCGCAGCATTTTGTGGACCATTACGAACATGCATGATGTGCCGGTCTGGCTTTATTTCGTCGGTTTCCTCCTTGTCCTCGGGCCGCTCGTCTTCGTCCACGAATATGGGCATTATATCGTCGGCCGCTGGTGCGGGGTGAAGGCCGATACCTTCTCGATCGGCTTCGGACGAAAGATTCTCGGCTGGACCGACAAGCGCGGGACCGAGTGGAAGATCGGCTGGCTGCCGCTCGGCGGCTACGTCCAGTTCGCGGGCGATCGCGACGCGGTCAGCCAGCCCGATGCCGAATGGCAATCGCTGCCCGCCGCCGAAAGGTTGCATACCTTTCCCGCGCAGCCGGTCTGGAAGCGCGCGCTGATCGTGGCAGCGGGTCCGGTCACCAACTTCCTGTTCGCGATCCTGATCCTCGCAGGTTTTGCGGGTTTCGTCGGAACGCCGACCAGCCCCCCCATCGTCGGCTCGGTGCAGGCGGGTTCGGCAGCCGAAGCCGCAGGCCTTCGTTCCGGCGACCGGATCGTCTCGATCGACGGCCGGCAGATCGATGTCTTCATGGATATCCCGATGACCGTCGCCCATCGCCCCGGCGAGACGATGGCGGTCCGCATCGAGCGTGGCGGCGCCGAGCAGGTCTTTCGCGTCACGCCGCGCCTTGTCCGCGAGAAGGATCAGTTCGGCAAGGAGTTCGAGCGCGCGCTGATCGGCGTCTCGCCCGGCAAGGTGGTGTTCGAGAAGATGCCGCTGGCCGAAGCGCCGCTGGTCGCGATGCGCCAGACCGGCCAGATCATCCGCCAGACCGGCGAAGTGCTCGGCCAGTTGCTCACCGGCAACCGTTCGGTGAAGGACTTGAGCGGCCCGCTCAAGATCGCGCAGGTTTCGGGCGAGGCGGCGAGCATGGGGCCGGAGGCGCTGATCTACCTCGCCGCGCTGATTTCCATCAATCTGGGGTTCATAAATCTCTTGCCATTGCCGATGCTCGATGGCGGCCATTTGCTTTTCTATGCCTATGAGGCGATCAGACGCCGGCCCGCGCCCGCACAGGCGCAGGAATGGGCGTTTCGATTCGGCTTTGCCGCGATCGTATCGCTGATGCTGGTCGTGACTTTCAATGATTTGGGCTCATTCGGCCTTTGGGACCGGATCGCGCGCTTGATTGGATAGCCGGACTGGGGCAGGGAGTGCGCGCCAACCTGCGGGGAAGCGGGTTGGTCGCTTTTGAGTTAGTTTTGCGGGATGAACAGCGTGGCATCACAGAATTTCAAGCGCCGGGCGCAGCGGTCGGCGTTGTTTATGGCGGGAACCATGCTGGCATGGCCTGTTGCCGCCGCCGCCCAGGTCGCACCGCCCACCGTCCCCGCATCGAGCGTGCCCGCGCCTTCGGGTGAAGCCGCGCCGACCGCCGCGACGATCAAGTCGATCAATATCGTCGGCAACCAGCGCCTCGAGGCGCAGACGATCCTGTCGTACCTGCGCCTGCGCGTCGGCCAGAATTATGACCGTTCGGTGCTCGACCAGACGCTGAAGGATCTCGCCGCGACCGAGCTGTTCAAGGATTACCAGATCAGCGACGACAATGGCGCGCTGACGATCCAGGTCACCGAAAACCCGGTGATCAACCGCGTCATCCTGGAAGGCAACAAGCGCCTGAAGGAAGACAAGATCCGGCCCGAGATCAAGCTTGCGCCGCGCCAGATCTTCACCCGGTCGAAAGTCCGCGCCGACGTTGCGCGCATCATCGAGCTCTACAAGCGGCAGGGCCGCTTTGCCGCGACCGTCGATCCGAAGATGGTCCAGCTCGACCAGAACCGCGTCGATGTCGTGTTCGAGATCAACGAGGGGCCGAAGTCGAAGGTTCGCCAGATCAACATCATCGGCAACGAGAAGTTCAGCGACGGCGATCTCAAGGACGAGATGGCGACCAAGGAGTCGGGGCTGCTCACGATCCTGTCGTCGAACACCAGCTACGACCCCGATCGCCTCGCCTACGACCAGCAGAAGCTGCGTCTCTTCTACCTGCAGAACGGCTATGCCGACTTCCGCGTCATCTCGGCGGTCGCCGAGCTGACGAGCAACAAGCAGGACTTCATCATCACCTATGTGGTCGAGGAAGGCGAACGCTACAAGTTCGGCAAGGTCGACGTGAAGAGCGACCTGCGCGACTTCAAGCCGGAGATGTTGCAGAAGCTGCTGCCGATGAAGACCGGCGACTGGTACAATGCGAAGCAGGTCGAGGATACGGTCGAAAGCCTCAGCGAGACCGCCGGCCTGTTCGGCTACGCCTTCGCGGACATCAATCCCGATTTTCGCCGCGATCCCGAAGCGCGCACGATGGACATCACCTTCGATGTCGGCGAAAGCCCGCGCACCTATGTCGAACGGATCGACGTCAACGGCAACACGCTGACCCACGACAAGGTCGTGCGCCGCGAATTCCGCCTCAACGAAGGCGACGCGTTCAACAGCTTCGGCGTCAAGCGCACCGAGAACCGCATCAACAGCCTCGGCTATTTCCAGGAGAATCTGGAGATCGAGCGCAAGGAAGGGACGACGCCCGACCGCATCATCCTCGAAACCAATGTCGAGGAAAAGCCGACCGGCGAGCTGTCGCTGTCGGCGGGCTTTTCGTCGATCGAAAGCTTCCTGCTCCAGGCCTCGATCCGCCAGCGCAACTTCCGCGGCCTCGGCCAGCAGTTGCAGGCGTCGGTCAACTATTCGAGCTATTCGAAATCGATCGAGCTCGGCTTTACCGAGCCATATCTGTTCGACCGCAATATCTCGATCGGCGGCAGCGTCTATCGCCGCGATTTGAACTCGTTCAACTTCATCAACAACGACCGCGAAACGACGTTCGAGCAGACGACGACGGGTTTCCAGGTCAATGTCGGCGTGCCGCTGACCGAGTTCATGTCCTTCTTCGGGCGCTACAGCCTGAACTACGACGATGTGACGCTCGACAAGAATCTCTATTATTTCGGCGGCCAGTGCGATCCGCTCGTCGCGGGCCGCTATCTGTGCGACGCGATCGGCACGCGGACGACCTCGCTCGTCGGCTTCACGCTCGCCTATGACGACCGCGACAACCGGCTGCGCCCGACGCGCGGCCAGTCGCTGTCGCTCAGCCAGGATTTCGCCGGCCTCGGTGGCAGCGTCAAATATGTCCGCACCCGCCTGTCGGGATCGAAGCACTTCAACCTCGGCAGCCGCTTCATCCTCAATATCTCGGCCGAGGGCGGCTATATCTATCCGTTCGGCAACGCCCCGACCCCGACGAGCGACAAGGTCCGCCTGACCGACCGCTTCTTCCTCGGCGAACCGCAGATGCGCGGCTTCGACATCCGCGGCATCGGTCCGCGGGTGATCCGCTTCACCGACGTCAACCTCGCCGACCCGGCCAACCCGGTGCTCAACGACGACCTTGGCAACCGCAACAACCTGATCGACGACGCCCTCGGCGGCCGCGCCTATTATCAGGGCCGGATCGAGATGGACATTCCGCTCGGTACCGGCGCCAAGGAACTCGGGCTGCGTCCGTCGGTGTTCCTCGACGTCGGGTCGGTGTGGAGCGTGAAGCGCCCGACGCTGACGACGCTCGCCGACTTCAAGGATCCGTCGGACGGCCTGACCAAGTGGAAATGCCGTAACTCGACAACTGGCCAGACGACCTTCGCGACCCTGACGGCCGGCAGCACGACCCCGCTCTATTCGACCTGCGACGTTGCGAACGGCTTCTCGCCGCTCCCGCCGTTCGAAGAGCGTTTCTACGGGAACACCTGGATGCCGCGCGTGGCGATCGGCGCCGGTGTGAACTGGAACTCGCCGTTCGGGCCCTTCCGCATCGACTTCGCCTACGCCCTCCGCAAAGAAGAGGGTGACGATACCAAACGCTTCTCATTCAACGTAGGAACCCAATTCTGATGAAGAAAATTTTCACCGCCTCGGCGCTTGCCCTTGCCGCGCTGTCGGTTTCGCCCATCGTCGCCGCGCCCGCCGCAGCGCAGGCGAAGGCCGTCGCCGTCGCCGATCTCCGCGTCGCCGCCGCCAGGTCGAACGCCTTCACCGTCGCCTCGCAGCAGATCCAGACGACCTACAAGGCGCAGATCGACCAGCAGGAAACCCGCGGCCAGACACTGCAGGCCGAACTCAACGTCCTCGTCGCCAAATATAATGAAGAGGCGAAGAAGACTCCGCAGAACCAGGCCGCGCTCCAGGCTGCTGCGAAGGCCGTGCAGGACAAGCGCCAGGCCGCAACGGCCGAGCTGCAGCGCATCAGCGCCCCGGTCGACCTCGCCGTCGCCTATGTCGAGGACCAGATCAGCGTTCGCATGAACGAAGCGATCAAGGCCGCGATGACCGCGAAGAAGGTCGATCTGCTGATCAACCCCGAAGCCGTCCTCGCGCGCGAGAACAACGTCGACATCACCGACGCGGTTGTTGCCGAAATCAACAAGCTGCTGCCGAACGTCTCGATCACGCCGCCGGCGGGTTATCAGCCGGGCCAGCTCGTCCAGCAGCGCATGGATGCGGCGCGCGCCGCGGCCCAGAGCGGCGCGGCCGCTCCCGCCGCCCCGGCGCCGACCGGCAGCGCGCCGACGACCCGCTAAGTCAAATGGCGGACGGGGAAAACGCGGGCGAAACTCTGGGTCCGGCGGATATCCGCCGGATCCTGAGCCTGCTCCCGCATCGGTATCCGATGCTGCTCGTCGACCGGGTGGTTTCGATGGTGAAGGGCACCTCGATCCACGCGGTCAAGGCGGTGACGATGAACGAGCCCTTTTTCCAGGGGCATTTCCCCGGCCGGCCGATCATGCCCGGTGTCCTCATCGTCGAGGCGCTGGCGCAGGCGGGCGGTGTGCTCGCGATCGAATCGCTGGGCCTCGCGGGATCGGGCAAGCTCGTCTATTTCATGGGCATCGACGGGGTGAAATTCCGCAAGCCCGTGGAGCCGGGGCACCTGCTCGACCTCCACGTCACCATCCTTCAGGCAAAGCGGAACATCTGCAAGTTCGAGGGCAAGGCGATGCTGGACGGCCAGCTGGCGACCGAATGCCAGTTCACCGCGATGATTGCCGATCCGCCGGGCGACTGACACTATCTCTCTTCGTCACCCCGGACTTGATCCGGGGTCCACGACTTCAGCGCCTCCGATGGATCCCGGATCAAGTCCGGGATGACGAGGTGAGGGGTGTTGCATTTTCCGCCATTCGCCGTTAGGGGACGCCGCTTCGCGGGCCCCGTGACGGGGAAAGCATCGACTCAGCCGCCGGTCGGTAACCGGCGGCACAGGAGCCATAACATGAAAAAAGACATTCACCCCGACTATCACATGATCACGGTCAAGATGACCGATGGCACCGAATATCAGACGCGCTCGACGTGGGGCAAAGAGGGCGACGTGATGACGCTCGAAATCGACCCGACGGCGCACCCGGCATGGACCGGCGGCACGGGCCGTATGCTCGATGCGGGCGGCCAGGTTGCGAAGTTCAACAAGCGCTTCGGTGGCCTCACCCTCAAGCGTTAACTCGCTTCCTCATTCGAGGACTTTTGCAAGCGCGCTTTGCCAGCCGGCAAGGCGCGCTTTGCGCTTCGGGGCGTCGAGCGACGGCGTGAACCGCGTCGCGGTGCCGCGCATCGCGGCGGCGGCGGCGGCAAGGTCGGGATAGAGCCCCGCACCCGTTGCGGCGAGCATCGCGGCGCCGAGCGCTGTGCTCTCGACGAAATCGGGCCGCTCGACGACGATATCCAGCATGTCGGCCAGATCCTGCGCCATCCAGTCGTTCGCGGCCATACCGCCATCGATCCGCAGCTCGGCCCAGTCGACGCCGTCGGCGGCGAAGGCCGATTTCAGGTCATGGGCCTGATAGGCCTGCGCCTCGAGCGCGGCGCGCGCGACATGCGCCTTCGTGCTCGCAAAGCTCAGCCCCGACAGCGCCGCCAGCGCATCGGGCCGCCAGTGCGGCGCGCCGAGACCGGAGAGGGCGGGAACCAGGTAAACCCCGCCATTGTCGAGAACCGACCGAGCCAGTCCCTCGCTCTCGCCCGCGCTCGCGAGCAGGCCGAGCCCGTCGCGGAGCCATTTGATCAGGCTCCCCGCGACGAACACCGATCCTTCGAGCGCATAGGAGCGCGCGTCGCCCTCCTGCACCAATATGGTCGCGAGCAGGCGGTTCGCCGACACCGGCCGTTCGCGTCCGCTGGCCGACAGGATGAAGGCGCCGGTGCCGAAGGTCGCCTTGGTCTGTCCGGGCGACAGGCACGCCTGCCCGATCGTCGCGGCCTGCTGGTCGCCCGCCATGCCGCTGATCGCGATCGGGCCGCCGAACAGTTCGGGGTCGGTCGTCCCGACCGCGGTGGCGCAGCCGGTGATTTCGGGAAGCAGGCCCATCGGCACGCCGAGCAGACCGCAGAGGCCGGCGTCCCAGCCGCCCGCGCCGTTGATGTCCATCAGCAGCGTGCGCGAGGCATTTGTCGCGTCGGTGACGTGGATGCCGCCGGTCAGGCGATAGATGAGGTAGGATTCGATCGTTCCGACCGCCAGCCGGTCGCCGGCCTCGCGAAGCTGCGGCCAATGCTTCAGCGCCCAGCCGATCTTGCTGCCCGAAAAATAGGGATCGAGCAGCAGGCCGCTCTTCGCCTGCACCGCCGCCTCGTGCCCCGCTTCCTTCAGCGCCGCACAGTCGGCCGCGGTCCGCCGGTCCTGCCAGACGATCGCCGGAGCGAGCGGCTCGCCGGTCGTGCGGTCCCAGAACACCACGGTCTCGCGCTGGTTGGTGATCCCGATCGCCGCCACTTGATGCGCGCCGCCCGCCTGCTCCACGACGTCGCGCGTGCAGTCGAGGGTGGCGGTCCAGATTTCGGCCGCGTCATGCTCGACCAGGCCGGGGCCGGGATAATGTTGGCGAAACTCGCGCTGCGCGCTGCCGAGCGGGGTGCCGTCGGCATCGAACAGCATCGTGCGGGTCGAGGTCGTGCCCTCGTCGATGACGATGATCTTTTCGGCCATATAGCTCTCCCGCTTTCGCGTTTGATGACGAAATAATGGGGCGGCGACAAGGCGTAGCGACACTTACATTCGTAACCGGCTTGCAAAATTGCGCGCGCCATGCCATATGTTGTGCAGCGCAGCATGGCGGGCTTTCCCGCCGCAACCACCGGCAGCGTGATTTCCCGTCCATTTTCAGGCGCGGGCGAGCCGGATCAGCGCTTTGTCCCCTTGAGGCACCCTTTCACGCGGGTCGTTTCGAACCCGCGGCCGTGCGCCGTCCGTTCGATGCGAACGGACGTTGTGCGCGTCGCCCATTGCGAGTATTTTATGACGACTTTCAACGACTTTGGTCTGCACGCCGACATCAACCGCGCGCTGGCTGCCAAGGATTACACCGTCCCGACCCCGATCCAGACGCAGGCGATCCCGCCGCT
The DNA here is from genome assembly GCF_018682675.1 of Sphingopyxis soli. GTDB lineage: Bacteria > Pseudomonadota > Alphaproteobacteria > Sphingomonadales > Sphingomonadaceae > Sphingopyxis > Sphingopyxis soli. Next base: position 5,624 of record NZ_JAFMTR010000114.1, on the reverse strand, counting down.
GATGAAGGGCCGCGACCTTTGCGGTATCGCGCAGACCGGCACCGGCAAGACCGCCGGTTTCTCGCTGCCGTCGATCCACCATCTGCTGACCTATCCGCATCGCGCCAATCCGCGCAGCTGCCGGATGCTCGTCCTCGCGCCGACGCGCGAGCTCGCCGCCCAGATTGCACAGAGCTGCCGCGACTATGGCCGCTTTACCAAGCTGCGCGTCTCGACCGTCTTTGGCGGCGTGCCGATCAACAAGCAGATCCGCGACCTTGCCCAGGGCGTCGACATCCTCGTCGCGACCCCGGGCCGTCTGCTCGACCTGGTCGACCAGCGCGCGCTGCGCCTCGACGATGTCGAAATCTTCGTTCTCGACGAAGCCGACCAGATGATGGACATGGGTTTCATCCACTCGCTGCGCCGTATCGCCAAGCTGCTGCCCTCGCGCCGCCAGAACCTGTTCTTCTCGGCGACGATGCCGAAGGAGATCGCGCATCTGGCCGAACAGTTCCTCGAGGATCCGGTCACCGTATCGGTGACGCCGGCCGCGACCACGGTCGAAAAGATCAGCCAATATTCGACCTTCGTCGAACAGAAGGAAAAGCAGGCGCTGCTGCACTCCGTCATCGCCCGCGAAGACATCGACCGCGCGCTGATCTTTACCCGCACCAAGCATGGCGCCGACCGCGTCGTGCGCCACCTGGCGGGTGCGGGGATCAAGGCGATGGCGATTCACGGCAACAAGAGCCAGTCGCAGCGCACCCATGCGCTGCAGGCGTTCCGCTCGGGCGAGATCAAGCTGCTCGTCGCGACCGACATCGCCGCGCGCGGCATCGACGTGTCGGGCGTCAGCCATGTCATCAACTTCGAGATTCCGAACGTTCCCGAACAATATGTCCACCGCATCGGCCGCACCGCGCGCGCCGGCGCCGAGGGCAAGGCGATCAGCTTCATCGCGCCCGACGAGCGTCCGTACATGCGCGACATCGAGCGCGTCACGCGGTCGAAGCCGGAGCCGATGCCGCTGCCCGAGAATTTCAACGAACTGGTGCGCAACCTGCCCAAGCCGGCGCAGCCGCCGCGCGACACCGGCAGCCAGGGCCGGAACCCGCAGCGCCAGCGCGAGGAAGCCCTGCGCGGTCGCGACGCGAACAAGCCGCGCGGCGATCGCGGTCCGCGCCGTGATGGCGCGCCCGGCGGCGAAGGCGCCGAAGGCCAGCGCAAGCGCCGCTTCCGCCCGCGGGGCAAGAGCGTCGGTGCCCACAAGGGCGCGGTCAAGCGCGTCGGTTGATACGAAAACCCTCGTCATTGCGAGGAGCATAGCGACGAAGCAATCCAGGGTGGGCTAAACCGCTCTGGATTGCTTCGCTTCGCTCGCAATGACGAAGTTGTGGGGTTGGTGCATCTGCGCCATTGACCGAAGTCCGCGACCGGGTACCCTTCGCGCCATAATTGGGCGAGGGGGTAGCGAATGACGGACGCAGGGGTAGCATCACCCATCGATAGCGGCCAGAGCGAGCGCAAGGTCATCCTCGCCTCATCGCTCGGTACGATCTTCGAATGGTATGATTTCTACCTTTACGGCCTGCTCGCGACGATCATTTCGGCGCAATTCTTTTCGGGCGTCAACGAAACGACGGGCTTCATCTTCGCGCTCGCAGCCTTCGCCGCAGGCTTTGCGGTAAGGCCGTTCGGCGCGCTCGTCTTCGGGCGCATCGGCGATCTCGTCGGACGCAAGAACACTTTCCTCGTCACCATGGGTATCATGGGCCTGTCGACCTTCCTCGTCGGCGTGCTGCCCGGCTATGCGTCGATCGGCACCGCGGCCCCCGCGATGCTCGTCGGCCTTCGTCTGCTCCAGGGGCTCGCGCTCGGCGGCGAATATGGCGGCGCCGCCACTTATGTGGCCGAACATGCGCCCGAGGGGAAGCGCGGGCTCTTTACCAGCTTTATCCAGACGACGGCGACGCTCGGGCTGTTTGCGGCGCTGCTCGTCGTCATCGCGACGCGATCGGCGATGGGCGAGGCGGCGTTCGCCGACTGGGGCTGGCGCATTCCCTTCCTGATTTCGATCGTGCTGCTCGGCGTGTCGCTGTGGATTCGCCTTCAGCTCGAGGAGAGCCCGGTCTTCAGGCAGATGAAGGAAGAAGGTACGACGTCGAAGGCGCCGCTGACCGAGGCCTTCGGCCGCTGGGCGAACCTCAAATGGGTCATCGTTGCGCTGTTCGGCGCGGTCGCGGGGCAGGCGGTGGTCTGGTACGCGGGGCAATTCTATGCGCTGTTCTTCCTGGAAAAGACGTTGAAGGTCGACGGCGCGACCGCGAACATCCTGATCGCCATCGCGCTGGCGCTCGGCACACCCTTCTTCATCCTCTTCGGCTGGCTCAGCGACCGGATCGGGCGCAAGCCGATCATCCTTGCCGGTTGCGCGCTCGCCGCGCTCACCTACTTCCCTGCCTTCCAGCTTCTCACCAGCGCCGCCAATCCGGCGATGGCGAAAGCGCAAGCGACGGCGGCGGTCACGGTCACCGCCGATCCCGGCTCGTGCGCCTTCCAGTTCGATCCCGTCGGCAGGAACAAGTTCGAAAGCACCGGCTGCGACATCGCCAAGTCGGCGCTTGCCAAGGCCGGGGTGAATTACCGCAGCGTCACCCGCGAGCGCATCACCGGCGAGGGCGCCGATGTGTGGGTCGGCAAGAAGATCCTGATCGCGCCCGACCCATGGCGCCTCGCCGAAGAGGATCGCGCGGGCGCCGCCGAAGCGTTCCGCAAGGAGCTGGCCGCCGCAACCGCCGCGGCCGGCTATCCGGCGAAGGCAGATCCCGCGGCGATGAACCAGCCGCTCGTCGTCGCGATCCTCTTCTACCTCGTGCTGCTCGTGACGATGGTTTACGGGCCGATCGCCGCGCTGCTCGTCGAACTGTTCCCCAGCCGCATCCGCTATACCGCGATGTCGCTGCCCTACCACATCGGCAATGGCTGGTTCGGCGGATTTCTGCCGACGACGGCCTTTGCGATGGTCGCGGCGACGGGCAATATCTACTATGGCCTATGGTATCCGGTCATCGTCGCGGCATTGACCGTCGTCGTCGGCCTGTTGTTCCTGCCCGAAACCTTCCGCCGACCGATCCACCAATAGGGTGGATTGACGGGGCGGGCATCGGGGCTAGGTTTCGCACGCTCGGAGGGGGGCATGATGCAGACGATCGACGAGGATGATTTCGAACCGCTGCCGCCGCGGCGCCCCCTGTTCCGGCGCAAGCGCGTCCTGATCCCGTTCGGCCTGCTGCTCGCGATCGTCGTCGCCTTCCTCGTCCTGCGCACCCCCGACACCGACCGCGATGCGATGATCGCCAAATATGGCGGACCGGGCGCTGCCTTCGCGGCGGGACCGGCCGGACAGCGCATCCACTACCGCGATCAGGGCAAGCGCGACGGGCCGGTCCTGCTGCTGCTCCACGGCTCGAACGCCAGCCTTCAGACGTGGGAGCCGCTGGTGAAGCGGCTTGGCGGCACCTACCGCATCGTGGCGCTCGACCTGCCGGGGCACGGGCTCACCGGCGCCACCCCCGACACCGATTACAGCGCCGACGGCATGATGGCGGCGGTCGACGTCGTGATGGCGAAGCTGGCGCTCGACCGTTTCAGCATCGGCGGCAATTCGATGGGCGGCTGGGTCGCATGGCGCTATGCGCTGGCGCGGCCCGAGCGGATCGACGCGCTGCTGCTGATCGACGCCGCGGGAATGCCGTTGCGCAAGGGCGAAAAGGCGCCGCCGTCGAACGTCGGCTTCCGCGTCCTCCAATATCCCGTCGGCCGCTGGCTCGCGACACAGATCACGCCGCGTTCGCTCGTCGAGGAGTCGCTGCGCGGATCGATCGAGAAGCAGGATATCGTCGATGACGCGATGATCGATCGCTATTGGGAATTGCTGCGCTTTCCCGGCAACCGCGAGGCCACGGTGCTGCGGGCGCGGATGGATCGCCAGCCCGCGATGGCGAGCAAGGTGAGCGCGATCACCGCGCCGACATTGATCCTGTTCGGCAAGCAGGACCGGCTGATCAACCCGACCGCCGCGCAGACCTTCCACGAACGCATCGGGGGGTCGGAGGTCGTGCTGCTGGACGGGATCGGGCATCTGCCGATGGAGGAAGCGCCCGACGAAACCGCCGCGGCGATCGACGATTTCCTCAAGCGGCGGCTTGCGCCGCGTCCGGCCGATCCAGAAACGCGCTGATCCGCGCCGCGATCTTTGCGGCGTGGGTGAAGGGGAAGAGGTGCGATCCCGGCACCACTTCCAGCGCCGCACCGTCGATCAGGTCGGCGATCGCCTGCCCATGGCCCGCGGGGACGACGCCGTCGCGTTCGCCCATCAGGATGAGGACGGGCGTGTTCTTGAGGTGCGGCAGCATCGCGGCGCTCGTCCAGCCCGCCATCGCCATGGTCTGATAGGTGAGGCCCAGCGGGGTTGCGGTCGGCAGCTTCAGCCCGCTGGCGAGCATATCGTCGTCGAGCAGCGCCGCCCAGCCGATGCCGGGCGCGCCGACCGACGGCGTCGTCGCCATCAGGACCATCCGCCGGATCCGGCCCGGAAACTGCACCGCGATCTGCTGGGCCAGCGCGCCGCCCCAACTGAATCCGGCAAGGTCGATCAGCGTCTGATGAAACCGGTCGGCGATCTCCATCACGATCGCCGCCATCGTCGGCGCGCTATAGGGCAGGATCGCATCGGGCGACCCGCCGACGCCGGGCATGTCGAGCGTCCACACCTCGCGGCCGTCGATCTGCGCGAGCAAGGGCGCGGCGGCGGCGATGTCGGCGCCGATGCCGTTGAGGAACAGCAGCGGCGTTCCGGGCGCACCCGCGCGCCAGCGCGCGACGCGCAGCGTCAGGCCGTAAACATGCTGGGTGCTGATTTCGGGACGCCCGCCGATCCTGCTCATGCGGTCGGCTTTGGCACAAACCGGTGACGGACGAAAGTCCGCCGCCTCAATCGGCCACCTTCGCCGCCTCGGCCGCCTTTTCGTAGCGCAGGCAGTCGAATATCTTTCCGCCGGCAAGGAACACCGAGCCGGTGCAGGCGAGCAGCAGCAGCTTGCCGCCCACCCCCGGATAATGGTCGATATACGCCATGCCGCGGGCCATGGCGCCGACGGCCAGCGCGTAAATGATCAGGCACGCTTCGAAGCGGGTCTTGATGACGAACAGGCGACCGATTTTTTTCAGCATCACCATCTCCCGAAGCAAGGGATGTGCCAGTGGCGCAAATCCTTGATTCGGCGCGCCGGGTTTATGGTAAACTGTAAATTAACCCGACAGAGGAGGGAAGGGGCGGCTCGGATCGGGATGCGAAGCGGTCCTGCGTTCGGTCGCCGTCGTGTCCCGGATTCCAAAGTTCAGGAAAGTTCAGCCCATTGCATCGCCGGTTTGGAACCGGGGGGCGAACGCATCTCGCCTGCCTCGCCGCGGCCGCGCCTGCAAGCAAGACCGCGACCGCTTTTATCCACCAGATGAAAGAGCTGGAAGAAGGCTGGCACAGCCGGATAATGTAGGAAAGGGTTATTTGAAGGTGGTGTCGGCTTCGGGGTGGGGAGCGGCCCTTCAAATCCTCCCCGCTTGCGGGGAGGTGGCAGCCGCGT
>NZ_JAFMTR010000113.1 GCF_018682675.1 Sphingopyxis soli | reverse complement strand
TGATCCGGGATCCACCGCAGCGCTGAAGTCATGGACCCCGGATCAAGTCCGGGGTGACGATGATGGATAGGGCAGCTTTCGGTCGTTTCCGGACACTGCGCCCGAGCCCTATTTTCTCAGCAGCTGCACTTCGCCTTTACGGCCCGCTTCGGCGCGGTCGTTGCGAACTCGGCGCGGGTCAGGTCGCCCGACTTGTCGGCATCGGCCCCCGCGAAGCGCTCGCCCGTCGCTGCCGCCCATTCCTCGAAGGTCAGCAGATTGTTGCCGTCCTTGTCGAGCTTGCGAAATCCCGCCGTGCGCGACGACATCAGCTCGACCCGACTGATGCGGTTGTTCCGGTCGCGATCGAAGCGGTTGAAGCGCCGTTCCTCGCGCGACGCTTCTTTGGCGGCGGGCAGCTCGGGCGGCGCCGGTCCGCGCTTCGGCGCGCCGGCTCCCGCGACCGGGATCGCGGGCAAGGCCGGCGGCGGTTCGGGCAGCACCTCGTCCTCGGCGATCTGGCTGTAGCCCTTCCACAGGAATAGCCCGCCGGTCAGCAACAGCGCGCTGGCCATGCCGCCGATCAGGAATCGCGAAACCGCCATAAAGCCCTCCGTCCTGCGACTTAGCTAGCACAGGACGTCGCGCGCCAGCGGAAAACGCCACCAATATGGTCGCGAATATATATATCGCGCAAACTGTTCAAAAATGAAAAATCCATGGCTATATCCGATCAATGCACAATTACCTCCCTTCGCTGAAGCAGATGCAATATCTCGTCGCGCTCCATGAGCACGGCCATTTCGGACGTGCCGCCGACGCGTGCAACGTGACGCAGTCGACGCTGTCGGCGGGGATTCGCGAGCTTGAGACGCTGCTCGGCCAGACGCTGGTCGAACGCACCCGCCGCGTCGTCCGCTTCACCACGCTTGGCAACGCGATCGTCGACAAGGCGCATCGTGTGCTGCGCGAGGCCGAGGAATTGGCCGATATGGCGGCCGCCGCCGCTGCCCCGCTCGTCGGCGAGCTCCGCATGAGCGTGATCCCCACGATCGCGCCCTTTCTGCTTCCCGGCCTGCTTCCGCGCCTGCGCAAGGAACGCCCGTCGCTCAAGCTGTTTCTCCGCGAGGAGCCGAGCGCGCAGGCGTGCGAGTCGCTCCACCACGGGATGGTCGATTGCGTCCTCCTCGCGCTCCCCTATGCGTGCGGCGACGTCGAGAGCGAGACATTGTTCGACGACGCGCTGTTCGTGGCCTTCCCGGGCGACCGGGCCGAGGAACTCCCCGCGATGGTCAGCGCCGACCAGCTCGACCCCGCGCAGATGCTGATGCTCGAGGACGGCCATTGCCTGAAGGATCACGCGCTTGCGGCTTGCAACCGCCCCGAACTGCGCGCCGGCGCGCGCATGATGGGTACATCGCTCCACACCCTCGTCCAGATGGTCGACAACGGCCTTGGCATCACGATGCTGCCGCAGATGGCGATCGAGGCGGGGATACTCGATCACACCGACATCGACACGCGCCCGCTCGATTCGGACCACGACTGGCGCACCATTGCGCTCGTCTGGCGCAAGGGCAGCCCGCGCGCCGACGAGTTCCGGATGCTCGCCGACATCTTCCGCAAGCATAAGGCGAACTAACCTTATGGGCGCCGGATCAAGTCCGGTATGAGAAAGCTCGGCTGAGGGCCGTGACCGCCCGTTGCCCGCTGTCTGCCCACGAAAAAGGGGGCCGCAAAACGGCCCCCTTTGCCATTGTCGTTGACCTGACCGGGCTTAGCGCTGGTCGACCGGCACATACGGACGGTGCGTCGGGCCGGTGTAGAGCTGGCGCGGACGGCCGATCTTCTGCGCGGGGTCCGAGATCATTTCGTTCCACTGCGCGACCCAGCCGACGGTGCGGGCGAGCGCGAACAGCGCGGTGAACATCGTCGTGGGGAAGCCGATCGCCGAGAGGATCACGCCCGAATAGAAGTCGACGTTCGGGAACAGCTTCTTTTCGACGAAATAGCTGTCGTTGAGCGCCATTTCCTCGAGCTGCAGCGCGACCTCGAACACCGGGTCGTTGACCTTGAGCGCGTCGAACACCTCGCGCACCGTCTTTTGCATCACGGTCGCGCGCGGGTCATAGTTTTTGTACACGCGGTGACCGAAGCCCATCAGGCGGAACGGATCATCCTTGTCCTTCGCGCGCGCGATATATTCGGGAATGCGTTCCGGACGGCCGATTTCGCGCAGCATGTTGAGCGCCGCCTCGTTCGCGCCGCCGTGCGCGGGGCCCCACAGGCAGGCGATGCCCGCCGCGATGCACGCGAAGGGATTGGCGCCCGACGAGCCCGCAAGGCGGACGGTCGAGGTCGACGCATTCTGTTCGTGATCGGCATGAAGGATGAAGATGCGGTCGAGCGCCCGCTCGACGGCGGGAACCACCTCATATTCCTCGGCGGGTACGCCGAAGGTCATGCGCAGGAAATTGCCGGTGTAGCTGAGGTCGTTGCGCGGATAGACGAAGGGCTGACCGATCGAATATTTATACGCCATCGCCGCAATCGTCGGCATCTTCGCGATCAGCCGGTGGCTGGCGACCATGCGCTGGTGCGGGTCGTGAATCTCGGTCGAGTCGTGATAGAAGGCCGAGAGCGCGCCAACCACGCCGCACATGACGGCCATCGGGTGCGCGTCGCGACGGAAGCCGCGATAGAAGGTCGCGAGCTGTTCGTGCAGCATCGTGTGGCGCGTGATCGTATTGTCGAAATCGGCCAGTTCCTGCGCATTCGGCAATTCGCCGTTGAGCAGCAGGTAGCAGACTTCCATGAAGCTGGAATTTTCGGCGAGGTCGCCGATCGCATAGCCGCGGTGGAGGAGCACGCCCTCGTCGCCGTCGATGTAGGTGATCTGCGATTCGCAACTCGCGGTCGAGGTGAAGCCCGGATCATAGGTGAAGGCGCCGGTCTGGGCGTAGAATTTGCGAATATCGACGACATCGGGGCCGACCGTGCCCTTGAGCACGGGATTCTCGACAATGGTGTCGCCCAGGGTGATCTTTGCAGTATCGGTCATTTTCTTCCCCTGTTGATAGGGCGGGAGACGTTGCGTTACGCCCCTGCCGGATAATTGTGCGCTGCGTCAAGTCGCGCCAGGCTCGCGTCACGGCCGAGCAGCAGCAACACGTCGAAAATCCCGGGCGACACCGTGCGCCCGGTCAGCGCAGCGCGCAGCGGCTGGGCCAGCTTGCCGAGCCCGAGTCCCGCCGACTCGCTCGTCTCGCGAACCGCGGCTTCGATCGCTTCGCCAGTCCAGTCGTTCAGGCTCCGCAGCTTTTCGGTGACGCTGGCGAGCACTCCCTCCGGTGCATCCCTTAGCACCTGTGCCGCCTTATCGTCCACCGTCAGCGGCAGGGTTTCAAAGAGGAAAAGCGCGCCTTCGGCGATTTCGTCGAGGGTCCTGGCGCGCGGCTTCAACGATTCCATCACGCGGGTGAGCAGGGCACGATCGGCGTCGCCGAGCGCGCGGCCGACGAGCGTTTCGACCCGCGGCGCAACAAGGCCGGCGAGGCGGGCATCATCGGCTTCGCGGATATAGTGGCCGTTGAGATTTTCGAGCTTCTTGAAGTCGAAACGCGACGGCGAGCGGCCGACATGGGCGAGGTCGAACCATTCGACCGCTTGCGCGCGGCTGATGATCTCGGCATCGCCATGCCCCCAGCCGAGGCGGAGAAGATAGTTGCTGATCGCCTCGGGCAGATAGCCAAGCTCGTCGCGATAGGCGTCGACGCCGAGCGCGCCGTGGCGCTTCGACAGCTTCGCGCCGTCGGCGCCGTGGATCAGCGGCACATGGGCGTAAACGGGCTGGCGCCAGTTCATCGCGCGGATCAGCGCGAGCTGGCGGAAGGCATTATTGAGATGATCGTCGCCGCGGATGACGTGGGTGATCCCCATGTCATTGTCATCGACGACGACGCTGAGCATATAGGTCGGCGTACCGTCGCTGCGGAGCAGGATGAAGTCGTCGAGCTCGGCATTCTGGACGGTGACCGCGCCCTGCACGCGGTCGTGGATCGTCACCTCACCGTCCTGCGGCGCCTTCAGGCGGATGACGTGCGGGATCGCCGGATCGCCGTCGTCGCGGTCGCGCCAGGGGCTGCGGACACGAAAGGGAATGCGCTTCTCCTGCGCCTCGGCGCGCATCGCGGCGAGTTCGTCCTGCGTCAGATAGCAGCGATAAGCCTCGCCCTTCGCAAGCAGTTCGCGGGCGACCTCGGCATGGCGCGGCGCGCGCGCGAATTGATAGACGGTCTCGCCGTCCCAATCGAGGTCGAGCCATTGCATCCCGTCGAGGATCGCGTCGATCGCCGCATCGGTCGAGCGTGCGCGGTCGGTATCCTCGATACGGAGCAGGAATTTGCCGCCGTGGTGCCGCGCGAACAGCCAGTTGAACAGCGCGGTGCGCGCGCCGCCGATATGGAGATAGCCGGTCGGGGAGGGGGCGAAGCGTGTCACGACGTCTGCGCCGGTCGCTTCTGCCAGATCGGTTGGGGTTTCGGTTGCCACCTTGGCCTCTTTCTTTCATTCTGCCGCCCTTGAGGGTCGGAGGTCGGGGCAGCCCCTAGCATGGCGACAAGGCGGCTTCAAACGCCCATTGGCCTGCGCTTTGCGGCGCCGCTGCGCCGCGTTTTGAACCGCATCGAAGCGCGACTCGACAGCGAGCGGGAACGGACGGGGTTGTGGCTGCCCGTGGCGCTCGGCACGGGCATCGCGGCATGGTTCGCCTTGCCTGCGGCGGCGCACTGGATCGGCTTGCTGTTCCTGCTTGCGAGCGGCGGCCTGGCGGGGTTGCTCATCGGATGGTCGAGCCGGATCGGCCGCATGGTCGTGGCGGGCTGCGGCATGACGGCCATCGGGGTGCTGCTGATATGGGCGCGCGCGACATGGGTCGGCGCGCCGGTGCTGGCGCAGCCCGCGACGACGGCCTTTTCAGCCGAGGTCGAGGCCGTCGAGCCGCTGCCGGCGAAGGGCGAGACGCGGCTGATCCTGCGCCCGCGCGGACGCGACGACCTGCCGCCGCGGGTCCGCGTCACGCTGCGCGACCAGGCGGGCAGCACGATCGTGCCGGGCGAACGGGTCGGGCTGCGCGCGCGGTTGATGCCGCCCCCGGCCGCAAGCCTGCCCGGAAGCTATGATTTTGCGCAGCGGGCGTGGTTCGACCGGATCGGTGCGGTGGGGACGGTATTGGGCGATATTTCGCGCGCGCCGGACGCCGGGCAGGGCGGACAACCGCTGCGTGCCCGGCTGAGCGAACATATCCACCGCCAGATCGAGGGTTCGCCGGGCGGCATTGCGGCGGCGCTCGTCACCGGCGACCGGGGGGCGATCTCCGCCGAGGATGAAGAGGCGATGCGGCGAAGCGGGCTGGCGCACCTGCTATCGATCAGCGGGTTGCATGTCACCGCGGTGATCGGATTTGCGATGCTGTTTGCGCGGCGGCTGCTCGCGCTGAGCCCGCGCCTGGCGCTGGGCGGATATGTGCTGCCGCTTGCGGCGGCGGCCGGGGCGCTGGCGGGGGCGGGCTATACCTGGCTCGCGGGCGCCGAGGTGCCGACGTTGCGATCGCTGATCGCGGCGCTGCTGGTGCTTGTCGCCTTGCTGATGGGGCGCGAGGCGCTGACGTTGCGGTTGGTCGCGGCGGGGGCTCTGCTCGTGCTCGTCTGGCGGCCCGAGTCGCTCGTCGGGCCGAGCTTCCAGCTGAGCTTCGCGGCGGTGACGGCGATCGTCGTACTGCACGAAAGCCCCGTCATGCAGCGCTTCATGGCGCGCCGCGACGAGGGGCTGGTGCGACGTTGGGGGCGCGGGATCGCCGGGCTGCTCGTCACCGGGCTGGTGGTCGAGGTCGCGCTGGCGCCGATCGCGCTGTTCCATTTCCACAAAGCCGGGCTTTACGGCGCGCTGGCCAATGTCGTCGCGATTCCGCTGACGACCTTCGTTGTCATGCCGTTCGAGGCGCTCGCACTGCTGTTCGACAGTGCGGGGCTGGGGGCGCCCTTCTGGTGGATTGCCGAGCAGGCGCTGCGACTGCTGATCGCGCTCGCGCATCATGTCGCCGACGCGCCGGGTGCGGTCGCGACATTGCCGCGGTTTCCGCCATGGGCCTTCGCGCTGGCGGTGGCGGGCGGGTTGTGGATTCTCGTCTGGCAGCGATCATGGCGCTGGTGGGGGCTCGCGCCGCTGCTCGCTGGCATGGCGGTGCTTGCCCAGCAGCCGCGCCCCGATCTGCTGGTCACCGCCGATGGCCGCAACATCGCCGCTGCCGTCCCCGGCGGCGGTTATGCGCTGCTGCGCGACCGCGCCGGCGATTTCGTTCGCGACACGATGAACGAAGCGGGCGGCAGCGATGCTCCACTGGGCGCGCTCGCCGCGCTCGACCATGTCGAGTGCAATGTCGATTTCTGCCGCTGGATCCAGGGAGGGCGCATCATCCTCGCCTCGCGCGGCCGCGACCGGATCGAGGGAAGCGTGATGGCGCCCGCCTGTGCCGCCGCCGATGTGGTGATCAGCGACCGTTGGCTACCGCGCGAATGCGTCGGGCGCTGGCTGACGATCGACCGCGACAGCCTGGCGGAAAGCGGCGGGCTTGCCATCTACCTTGGCGAAAAGCCGAAGGCCGTCGCCGCGCTGACGGCGGGAGACGGCCATCCGTGGCGCAATGCGCCGCAGGTCAGTGGTAACGACGAAGCAGTCCCGAAAGCCGCCCTTGCACGATGACGCGGCCGGCCTCATAACGCTGGGGTTCGTAAGAACTGTTTGCCGGATCGAGCCGGATCATCTTGCCTTCGCGGCGGAAATATTTGAGCGTCGCATCCTGTCCGTCGACGAGCGCGACGACGATATCGCCCTCGCGAGCGGTGCTGACCTTCTGGATCAGCGCATAGTCGCCGTCGAAAATCCCCGCCTCGACCATCGAATCGCCCGAAACCTCGAGCGCATAATGTTCGCCGGCGCCGAGCAGCGCGGCGGGAACCGCGAGCTGGTTGTGATCCTCGAACGCCTCGATCGGGACGCCGGCCGCGATCTTTCCATGCAGCGGCACCTCGATGATGTCGTTCGCGGCGATAGGCTTGAGCGAAGGGGCGGGCTTGCGGAGCGGAACTACATTATCGTTGCGCACCTGCGACTTCGCCGCCTCGGGAACCTTCAATACCTCGAGCGCGCGGGCGCGGTTGGGCAGGCGGCGGAGAAAACCCCTTTCTTCCAAAGCGCTTATCAGGCGATGGATACCCGATTTCGACTTCAGACCCAGCGCTTCCTTCATTTCCTCGAAAGACGGCGAAATGCCGCTCGCGTCAAGGCGCTGCTGGATGAATTGGAGCAGTTCGTGCTGCTTCGCGGTCAACATCACTTGTTCTCCATGATGTCAGTTTCGGACATAGAGAGAACGATAGTGGAACAAATCGGAACTTGTCAAGCGATAGCGATATAGTCCGCCTGTTCGCCGACCGTGCGAGCCGGCGCAGCGATGTCGCGGATCGCCAGCGCATTCGCTTCGGCGAGCGGCAGCGTGCGGCCGCTATCCTGTCCGTCGAAGACCGACAGCAGGCCGCCCTCCAGCCGCGCGCGGAGATAGTCGCGCCGCTTGCCGCCGGGGCCGAGCGCGGCGGCCAGCGGGGCGCGCCGAACCTCGGGCAGCGGCGCGCGCGCCCCGGCGAGGTGGCGAACCAGAGGGAGGAGGAACAGCGTCGCCGTGACAAAGGCGGACGAGGGGTTGCCCGGCAGGCCGAGCAATATGGTGTCGCCGATCCGGCCGGCGAGCAGCGGCTTGCCCGGGCGCATCGCGATCTTCCAGAAATCGACCGAGCCGCCAGCATCCTCAAGCGCGCCGCGGACATGATCATGATCGCCGACCGACGCGCCGCCGACGGTGACGATGACGTCGTGACGTCGCGCCAGATCCTTGAGAACACGCGATATCATCAGCCGGTCATCGCGAATGTGCAGCGGTAGCGAGACATTTGCGGGCTCGATCCCGAGCATCGCCGCGAGCATCGTGCCGTTGCTGTCGGGGATCTGGCCGGGCGCGAGCGCATGGCCCGGCTGGACGAGCTCGTCGCCGGTGGTCAGGATCGCGACGCGCGGGCGGGTGCCTGCCGTCACCTGCGCGGCGCCGCTCATGATCGCCGCGGCAATGACGCCGGGGGTGACGCGGGTTCCTGCGGCGACAAGGCGCGCGCCCGCCGGAAAGTCGCTCGCGCGCGACCGGACGTGCTGGCCCGGCCGGATCGCGTCAGCGGCGGCGAGGCGCAAATGCGTGCCCCCGATAATGGCATCCTCCTGGATCACGATCGTGTCGGCGCCCTCGGGAAGCATCGCGCCGGTAAAGATGCGCATCGCCTCGCCGGCGCCGACACGCTGGGATGGCACGCCTCCCGCGGCGATTTCGCCGGTTACCGCCCACGGGCCGGGAAGGTCGGCGCCGCGGATCGCGTAGCCGTCCATCGCCGACAGGTCGGCCGAAGGCTGGTCCCGCTGGGCGAGGATGTCCTGCGAGAGATATCGTCCAAGCGACTGGGAAAATATGACATTCTCGCTACCGAGCGGCCGTCGCAGGGCCAGCAGTCGGGCCTGCGCTTCCTCGACCGCGAGCAGGCCGCTCATTCGGCGCGCCAGTCGCCCGAGCGACCGCCGCTCTTTTCGAGCAGGCGGATATCGCCGAGGATCATCGCGCGGTCGAGCGCCTTCGCCATGTCGTAGAGTGTCAGGAGCGCGACCGATGCCGCCGTGAGCGCCTCCATCTCGACGCCGGTCGGACCGGTCGTCGCGGAGGTGGCGCGCACGGCGATGCCGGTGCTTTCCCATGCGAACTCGACCGACACTTGGGTGAGCGCAAGCGGGTGGCAGAGCGGGATCAGATCGGCCGTGCGCTTGGCGGCCATGATGCCGGCGATGCGCGCGGTCGAGAGGACGTCGCCCTTGGGCGCATTGCCACTGCGGATCGCGGCGAGCGCATCGGCTGACATCGTGATCCGGCCGCCCGCGACGGCGCGCCGCCCGGTGGCGGGCTTCGCCCCGACATCGACCAAATGCGCGGCGCCGGTGTCGTCGAGATGAGTCGGTTTGGGTTTCATCGCCGGGAGCGAAGCAAGGCGGGGCCGGAAAGGCAAGGGGAATGGGAGGAGACGACCGGTTGCGGTCATAATATCCTCCCCGCAAGCGGGGAGGATTTGAAGGGCCGCTCCCACCCCAAAGCGGACTCCAATGTCAGCCCTCCAGCAATGCCCTTGTCGCCGTGGTGACGTCGTCCTGGCGCATCAGGCTTTCACCGACGAGGAAGGTGCGCACCCCGCTGCGGGCGAGCCGCTCGCAGTCGGCGTGGCTTGCGATACCGCTTTCGCCGACGAGCAACGTCCCTGCAGGCACCAGCGTCGCGAGGCGTTCGGTGACGGCGAGGTCGGTCTCGAAGGTGCGCAGGTCGCGGTTGTTGACGCCGATCAGGCGCGATTCGAGCTGCGTAAGCGCGCGGTCGAGTTCGGCCTCGTCGTGGACTTCGACGAGCACGTCCATGCCGCGCTCGAACGCGGCGGCCTCGATCTCGCGCATGGCGCCGTCACCCAGTGCCGCGACGATGATCAGGATCGCATCGGCGCCGATCGAGCGCGCTTCGGCGACCTGCCAGGGGTCGATCATGAAATCCTTGCGGAGGACGGGCAGATCGCACGCGGTGCGCGCGGCGATCAGGAATTCCTCGTGGCCCTGAAAATAGAGGGCATCGGTCAGCACCGAGAGGCAGGCCGCGCCTCCGGCGGCGTAGGCGCGGGCATGGTCGGCGGGATTGAAGTCTTTGCGAATCAATCCCTTGGAAGGCGATGCTTTCTTGATTTCCGCAATCAGGGCATAGCCCCCGGCGTCGATCTTTGCCTGCAGGGCGGCTTGAAAGCCGCGCGGAGCGCCGGCGTCGACACGGTCGAGATCGGCGATTGAGTAGGCCTGCCGCCGGGCCGCGACTTCTTCGGCCTTGGTCGCGAGGATTTCGGTGAGCTTGTTCACCGCATTTGTTCCTTCTTTCCGTCATTGCGAAGGCCAAAGGCCCGCGGCAATCCGGAGCGGACGCAAGCCGCTCTGGATTGCTTCGCTTCGCTCGCAATGACGAGATAGGGTTGGTTCATTTATAGGCGATCCAGCAATTGAGGAGCGCGTTGGCAAGCCCCTTGTCGATGGCCTCGGCGGCTTCCTCGACCCCGTCGATGCGGTTTTCGACCGCTCCGGCGACGATGAGCGCTTCGGCGGCATTGTAGAGCACGGCGTCGCGATAGGCGTTCCGTTCGCCCTGCAGGAGGCTGCGCAGCGCGCGGGCGTTTTCTCGCGCATCGCCGCCACGGATCGCCGAAATGGGATGGGTCGGAAGCCCCGCGTCGGCGGCGACGCTTCGCTGCATACGGACATTCCCGCGCGTGACGATCGCAACCTCGTTGCCGCCGGCGAGCGAAAGTTCGTCGAGCCCTTCGTCGCCCGAAATCACCCGCGAATGGTCCGTGCCCAGCCGGTGCAGCGCCTCGGCATAGACGGGGACATAGGCAGGGCGCGCGATGCCGACGAGCTGGCGGGTGACGCGCGCGGGGTTGGCGAGCGGGCCCATCAGGTTGAAGATGGTGCGGCGGCCGATCGCCCTGCGGATCGGCATGATGTGCTTCATCGCCGGATGGTGGTGCGCGGCGAACAGGAAGCAGATGCCGAGGTCGGCGAGCTGCGCTTCGGCCATCTGCGCCGCGCGTTCCATGTCGAGGCCGAGCGCTTCGAGCGTGTCGGCGGCCCCCGATTTGGAGGAAGCGGCACGATTTCCATGCTTTGCCACAGGAACTTCGCACGCCGCGACGACGATGGCGACCGCCGTCGAGACGTTGAGCGTATGGTGCCCGTCACCGCCGGTGCCGCAGACGTCGATCGCCCCGGCTGGCGCATCGATCGGGATCATCCGGTCGCGCATCGCCTGCGCCGCGGCGGCGATTTCGACCATCGTTTCGCCGCGCTCGGCCAGCGCGATCAGGAATTCGGTGATCGCCTCGTCGCTGGCGGTGCCGTCGAGAATGGCGGCGAAAGCGTCCGCGGCCTCGTCATGATCGAGCAGTTCGGCGGGATCGGGAAGCGGACCGAAACGGCTCATGCCGCCTGCCGCGCCGCCACCGGCAGTCCCGCAAGCGTCAGGAAGTTCGCGAGCATCGCATGGCCATGCTCGGTCGCGATGCTTTCGGGGTGGAATTGCACGCCATGGATCGGCAGCTCGACGTGGCGGAAGCCCATCGCCGCGCCGTCGTCGCTGGTCGCGTTGATCGCGAGACACATGGGAATGTCGACGACCTCGAGGCTGTGATAGCGCGTCGCGGTGAGCGGCGAAGGCAGGTCGGTGAACAGGCCGGTGCCGTCGTGGCACACGGGCGAGGTCTTGCCGTGCATCAGGTGGCCGCGCTGGACGATCCCGCCGAAATGCTGGCCGATCGCCTGATGGCCGAGGCAGACGCCAAGGAGCGGCTTGTTCGCTTCGGCGCAGGCGGCGACGAGGTCGAGGCTGACGCCGGCCTCGTTCGGGGTGCAGGGGCCGGGCGAGATGAGGAAGGCCGAGGCCCCCGTCGCCAGTGCCTGGGCGGCGGTCAGCGCGTCGTTGCGCTCGACGCGCACCTCCGCCCCCAGCTCGATCAGATAATGAACGAGGTTGAAGGTGAAGCTGTCATAATTGTCGATGACGAGGATCATGGGGTGGCCCTAATGGGTCAACGACGCCGAGTGAAGCAATATGTCCTTTGCAGCGCGCGAGATGTGGTTGGGAGGTGGCAGCCCGCAGCGCTGAGGCAGGGGCTATGGCGCGAGGTCGCGCCCCTCCGCCACTCCCTGCACTCCCCCTCCGCAAGGCTTCGCCACGGGGAGGATCGATTACTCCGCCATCAGTTTCGCCAGATCGTCCTTCCAGAATTTCGCCCAAGTGTGCGTGCCGTGGCCCTTCGTCTCGGCGCTCGCGGGGATCAGGATATAGCGCGCGCGGGGCATCCGCTTCACACCCTCTTCGGGGTAGGAAAAGCCCGGCGGGTTGATGAAATCGTCCGCCGAGTTGATCCAGAGCACCGGCACGGTGATCTTTTCGAGGTTCGGCCACGGATTGTAATTGCGCGACGAATCAAGCTGATAGATCGTGTCGTTCGCATCGTTGCGTGCGAAGGTGCGTGCGAAGGCCTCGTCCTTGTATTTTTCCGCCGCGACGCGGGTCGGATATTGCGCCTGCAGCGCATAGGGGTTTGCGCCCGCGATCATCGTGAGCGAGGCGGCGGTGCGCAGGCCGCCGAGCGGCGGGTCGGTGTAATTGCCGTCCTTCCACAGCGGATCGGCCTTGATCGCGTCGATCGTCAGCGTGCGCCACATGCGGTTCTCGCCCGCGATCTCGACCGGCTGGCAGGCAAAGGGCGCGAGGCGTTCGGCGAAGCCCGGATGCGTTTCGCCCCAGACGAAGGCGTGCATACAGCCCATCGAGGTGCCGAGGATGAGCTTGAGCTTCTTCACGCCGAGCTTTTCGGTCAGCATCCGATATTGCGCGGCGACCATGTCGTCATAATCATATTTGGGGAACCGCATCCGGAGGCCGTCGCTGGGCTTCGACGAGCCGCCGTGACCGAGATTGTCGGGCAGGATGACATAATATTTGCCGGTGTCGAGCAATTGGCCGGGGCCGAAGAGCTCGTTTGCGAATTGCGGCTGGAAGAATTGCTTGCCGGTGCCGCCGGTGCCGTGGAGGATCATCACGGCGTTGGTGACATTGCCCTTTTTGTCGCGCTGCGGGGTCCCGAGCGTCGTATAGTGCATCCTGATTTCGGGCAGCTTTTCGCCGGTGCCGAAGGTGAAATCCTTGAGGATCGCGTCGCCCTCGACGGCGCCTTCGACGGTCTGGGCCTGAGCGGGGGCGATGCTGGCGAGCAGCAGGGCGAGCGGGGCGAGGAGTTTGCGCATGGGAGGAGGGTTAGCGGGTTTTAGAAATGGAATGAAGTAGGGCCGGACGATTGAAAGGGCGCACCCACTCGGCGTGATCGGCTATTGCCCGTAACCCGGTGCGCCCGCCAGCCGCACCGCCTCGCGTGCGGCGGCGAAGAGCGCGCCGGCCTTGGCCTCGCACTCGCGTTGTTCATAGGCGGGGTCGCTGTCGGCGACGATGCCGGCGCCCGCCTGGACGTGCATTTCGCCGTCCTTCACGATCGCGGTCCTGAGGACGATGCAACTGTCCATATTGCCGTCGGGCGCGAAATAGCCGACGCCGCCCGCGTAAGGCCCGCGTGCGTCGGCTTCGAGTTCGGCGATGATCTGGCACGCGCGCACTTTCGGCGCGCCGCTGACGGTGCCGGCGGGGAAGCCCGCGAAGAGCGCGTCGATCGCGTCCTTGTCGGGCGCGATGCGGCCGATGACGTTCGAGACGATGTGCATGACGTGGCTGTAGAATTCGACCGTGTAGCTGTCGGTGACGGTCACGCTGCCGCCCACCGCCGCGCGGCCGACGTCGTTGCGGCCGAGGTCGAGCAGCATCAGATGCTCGGCGCGCTCCTTGGGGTCGGCGAGCAGGCTTTCGCGATTTTCGGCGTCTTCGGCGCTCGTGCGACCGCGCGGGCGCGTACCGGCGATGGGCCGGATCGTGATCTCGCCGTCGCGGACCCGGACAAGGATCTCGGGAGACGAGCCGATGATCGCGAAGCCGGGCAGGTCGAGGAAATAGAGGAAGGGCGAGGGGTTGATGCGACGAAGCGCGCGATAGAGGTCGAAGGGCGGCAGGTCGAACGGGGTCGAGAAGCGCTGCGAGAGGACGACCTGAAAGATGTCGCCCGCGGCGATATATTCCTTGGCCGCGGCGACCATCTTCGCAAAGTCGGCCGGACTGGTTGCGGGGTTCGCAGCGATGTCGGCGGGCAGGGCGTCGGTGGTGGCGCGGTCGGCGTGCGCGCTCGCGCTCGACAGGCGCGCGGCGACATCGTCGAGCCGGTCCTGCGCCGCTTCGATCATCCGGTCGATGGCCCCTTCGGGATCGGGCCAGATCGGCGCGATCAGGAAGAGCTCGTCGGCGAGGCGATCGAAGACGAGGATCACCGTCGGCCGCATGAACACCATGTCGGGCAGGCCGAGGCCCGCGCCCGGCGCGCGCGGAATACGCTCGACGAGGCCGATCGTTTCGTAGGCGAAGAAGCCGACGAGCGTGGCAAGCGCCTTCGGCAGCGCGTCCGGTACGTCGAAGCGGCATTCGGCGACGAGGTCGCGCAACGCTTGCAACGCGCCCTCATCGAGCGGCTGGAACGCGGTGCGGTCGCGGCGCCAGTTGCGGTTGATGCGCGCGGCGTCGCCGGTGACCTCGAAGAGCAGGTCGGGGTCGAGCCCGATCAGGCTGTAACGGCCGCGCGTCTCGCCGCTTTCGACCGATTCGAGCACCCAGTCGCCGCGTCCGGGCTCGATGAGCTTGAGCGCGGCCGAAACCGGGGTCTCGACGTCGGCGATCAGCCGCTGCCACACGACCGCGCCGCGCCCCTGCGCCAGCGCCTCGAGCGCCGCGGCTCTGCCCTCGACCGCCACGCCCGCGCTTATTCGCCGACCGGCGCGGCGCCGGTCAGCTCTTTGCGGAGCTGATCGACCAGGTCCTTGTTGATCGTCACCCCGACACGGCGCTTCGCCTCGGCGGCGAGTTGCTCGACCAGCTCGTTGCCGAAGGCCGAGGCGAGCGGCTGCGCGAGCGCGGCGACGCGCGCAGGCTCGATCGACTTGGGGTCGGGACGGTCGACCTTGTCGAGCGCGATGACCATCCAGCCGCGGTTACCCGGGATTTCGAGAGTCTTGACGCTGTTCTTCGCCATCGAGAAGAGCAGCGCGAGTTCGGGCGGAACGCCCTTGCCGTCGCGGCCGAGTTCGGAGCGGCGGCCGCCGATCGTCTGGACGTTGCCGATGTTCGGGCCGGCGGCGCGCGCGGCCTCGGCGAGGCTCTGGCCGCCCTCGACCGCCTTGACGATGGCGCGCGCCTTGTTGCGGGCAACCTTCTGCCCCTCGGCGAAGCGCCATTCCTCGAGCAGGGCGGGGCGGATTTCGGCAAAGGGCGGCGGTGCGGCCGCGACGATCGATTTCACCGAATAGACGGCGAATTTCTCGTTCTCGACCAGCGTGGCGATCTGGCTTTCGCCTTCGCCGCTTCCCTGGAAGGCGCCGCTGACCATCGGCGCGAGTTCGGGCGCGAGCGCGAAGCCGGGCACCTTGGGCGCCCGGCCGCTGGGGAGAAGGGCGGGGGTCTCCTCGACCTTCAGCTTGCGGTCGGCGGCGATCTCCTCGATCGAGGCGCCGCTGTTCACGGCGTCCTGCACCGCGTTGAAATAGTCGACCATGGCCTCGTTCGCCTTGTTCTTGGCGAGTTCGGCACGGATTTCGGGGGTCGCGTCGGCAAGGCTGCGCGCGGGCTTCGCGGTCACCGCCTCGACACGCGCGACCGCCCAGCCAAGGCCGGTCTGCGTCGGGCCGAGAATGTCGCCGCGCTTGGCGGCGAAGGCCGTCTTGGCCATCGCGTCGCTGGTCGTCGCCGCATAGGCCGACAGAGTGAGCTCGCCCGTCGTCGAGGCCGAAAGCCCCGACGCCTGCGCGGCCGCGGCGAGCGGCGTGCCGGTGCGCGCCTTTGCCGCGATGCTGTTGGCGGTGGCCTGATCGGGGGCGATCACCTGGGCAAAGCGGCGCGTCTCGCTGGCGGCATATTGGGCGGCGTTTGCCTTGTATGCCTTTTCGATTTCGGCGTCGCTGACCGCGGGAACCGGAACGGCGCTGCGGTCGAACAGCGCATATTGCAGTACGCGCCGTTCGGGGACGGTGAATTTCGACTTGTTCTGGGCAAGGAAGCTTTGCAGCGCGGCGTCGCCCGGATCATTCTTGGGCGCGAAGATGCTGGCGGGAATGAAGGTTGCCTGGCCGCTGCGCTGCTCGAGCAGCAGCGCGGTATAGGGGCTGGCAATACCCGTCGCGATGCGCGGCAGGTTGCCGATCGGCGCGCCGATCTGTTCGAGCAGCAGCTGCTGCTTGATGTCGCGGCGGAGCTGCGCCTCGGTCATTCCCTGCTGGCGCAGGAAATTCTCGAACGTCTTCTGGTCGAACTTGCCCGACACCCCCGAAAAGGCGGGAATGTCGGCGATACGGCCATCGATCTGGCGCTTGCTGACGCTGAAGCCGAGCTCGGTCGCGAATTGTTCGAAGGCGATCCCGTCGATCATCTGGTTCAGCGCCTGGTCGAGCCCGCCCGATTCGACGAAGGCCGTCATGGTGAGGCCCGGCTGCTGTTGCCGCGCCTGATTGTACGCGAGGCGAACGCGTTCGCGAAGCTCGCCGACGCCGAGCTGGCTCTTGCCGACCTTGGCGACATTGGCGCCGCCGAGGCCGCCGAACGAGGCGTTGCCGGTGACGTCGCCGAGCGCGAACAGCACGCCGATCAGGGCGATGAAGCCGAGCGCGATGATCTTGCCGAGGGTGGATCCGAACAGACGGCGGAGAGACGTGATCATGAAACGACTATACTTTCGGCGTGGCGCCTGCGGGCGCGGTTTGGGCGCTGCTTTAGGCGGGAGGCGGGCAGGCTTCAAGGCGGGAAAGCGCGAAGCGGCGCGCGCTTGCATTGGAATGCCGCCGGGCGCTAGGGGCGGGCATCGAGACGACAGGCAGGAGGATCGGGGCAATGGCGCGGCGCAAATATGTGGTCGGCAACTGGAAAATGAACGGGCTGACGGCCGCGCTGGGCGAGGCGCAGGCGATTTTCGACGCGGCGAAGGCGCATCCCGCTGTCGACGTGGCGCTGTGCCCGCCCTTTACGCTGATCGGGCCGATGCTCGCGGCGGCGCCGGGCGCGGCGGTCGGCGGACAGGATTGCCATAGCGCGGCGTCGGGCGCCTACACCGGATCGGTCGCGGCGGCGATGCTGGCCGACATCGGGGCAACGCTCGTCATCGTCGGGCATAGCGAGCGCCGCGAGGGCTTCGCCGAGAGCGATGCCGATGTGAAGGCGAAGGCCGAAGCGGCGCTCGCCGCGGGGCTTTCGGTGATCCTGTGCGTCGGCGAGCCACGCGAGGTGCGCGAATCGGGCGGCGCGATCGACTATGTGCTGGCGCAGGTCGCGGGCTCGCTGCCTGCGGATTTCGATGCGTCGCGGCTTGCCATCGCCTATGAACCGATCTGGGCGATCGGGACCGGGCTGGTGCCGACGGCC
Source organism: Sphingopyxis soli (assembly GCF_018682675.1). Taxonomy (GTDB): domain Bacteria; phylum Pseudomonadota; class Alphaproteobacteria; order Sphingomonadales; family Sphingomonadaceae; genus Sphingopyxis; species Sphingopyxis soli. The sequence continues at coordinate 68,956 of NZ_JAFMTR010000113.1, read as the reverse complement.
GATGATGTGGCGGCGATGCACGGTGCGATCCGCGCCAAGCTCGGCGACCTCGCCGACAGCGACGCGGCGGGCACGATGCGCCTTCTCTATGGCGGATCGGTGAATGCAGAGAATGCCGCCGAGCTGCTTGGTGCGGGCGATGTCGACGGGGCGCTGGTCGGCGGCGCCAGCCTGACGGCTGGCAAGTTCGTGCCGATCATCGTGGCGGCCTCGGGGCTCTAGCGATCGTCGCCCCCGCGAGCGCGGGGCGACGGTATGCAGGCTTGAACCCCCGGCACTTCATCTCTATGTGCGCCGCGGGCGTGGTCCGTGTGGGATCGCGCAAGTCCGGGAAAATTCGATGTCCAGCCTCTTCACCTTCCTGCTCGTCGTCCAGGCGCTCGTTGCCGCGGCGATGATCGGCGTCATCCTGATGCAGAAGTCGGAAGGTGGCGGTCTGGGTGTCGGCGGCAGTCCCGCGGGCCTGCTGTCGGCGCGCGGCGCGGCGGATTTCCTGACCCGGGCGACGACGATCCTCGCCAGCCTGTTCGTCGGCCTGTCGATCCTGCTCGCGGCGCTGGCGTCGGTCGGCGGTGGCGGGGGGGCGACGATCGATACCTCGCTGTCGAAATCGGCGCAGCCGAGCAGCAGTGCGCCGACCTCGTCGCTCACCGGCCCGGTACAGGCTCCGGCGCAGACTGCTCCGGCCTCGGACGATCCGCTGGCAGCGGCCGCTGCCGCGGCCAGCCAGAGCGCTCCGGCACCCGCCGAGGCCCCTGCCAAGAAATAGACCGGCGGCTTCGGCCACCGGCATCGCACGCGCGGCGGCGGAATTTTTTCCGCCGCAAGCGATTCGACGGCTTGCGCCGTCACCCTCCTGTTGAGTAAGTCTTTCCTCCCATGGCGCGGTTCATTTTTATCACCGGCGGCGTGGTCTCCTCGCTTGGCAAAGGTTTGATGGCGGCTAGCCTCGCGGCCTTGTTGCAGGCGCGTGGCTACCGTGTTCGCATTCGGAAGTTCGATCCCTACCTCAATGTCGATCCGGGCACGATGTCGCCCTATCAGCATGGCGAGGTCTATGTGACCGACGACGGGGCCGAAACCGACCTCGACCTCGGCCACTACGAGCGCTTTACCGGCGTTGCGGCGCGGCAGAGCGACAATGTCACCTCGGGCCGCATCTATCAGCAGATCATCACCAAGGAACGTCGCGGCGATTATCTCGGCGCGACGGTGCAGGTCGTTCCGCACGTCACCGACGCGATCAAGGCGTTCGCGCGCGCCGAGACCGACGACCTCGATTTCGTGTTGTGCGAGATCGGCGGCACGGTCGGCGACATCGAATCGCTGCCCTTCATCGAAGCGATCCGCCAGCTTAGGAACGAGGAGGGGCGCGAGAACACGCTCTCCGTCCACGTCACGCTGGTGCCGTACATCGCCGCCGCGGGCGAGCTGAAGACCAAGCCGACGCAGCACAGCGTGCGCGAACTCGCGTCGCTTGGCGTTCAGCCCGACATTCTGCTTTGCCGCTGCGAAAAACCGCTGCCGGAAGGCGAACGCGCCAAGATCGCGCAATTCTGCAACGTGCGGAAGGAAGCGGTGATCCCGGCGCTCGATGCCGACAGCATCTATTCGGTCCCGGTGCAATATCATGGCGAGGGGCTCGACAGCGAAGTCCTGCGCGCCTTCGGCATCCATGACGCGCCCGATCCCGACCTGTCGGCGTGGTACGACATCATGGATCGCAAGCAGCACCCCGAGGGCGAGGTCACGATCGGCGTCGTCGGCAAATATGTCTCGCTGCCCGATGCGTACAAGTCGCTCAACGAGGCGCTCGTCCACGGCGGCATGGCGAACCGGGTCAAGGTCAACATCCGCTGGCTCGACGCCGAAATGTTCGAGCGCGGCGACGACCTCGCGAACGAACTCGAGCCGATGCACGGCATTCTCGTCCCCGGCGGCTTCGGCGAGCGCGGGTCCGAGGGCAAGATCGAGAGCGTCCGCTTCGCGCGCGAGCGCAATGTGCCCTTCTTCGGCATCTGTCTTGGGATGCAGATGGCGTGCATCGAGGGTGCGCGGAACACGAGCGGCATCGAACAGGCGTCGAGCACCGAATTCGGCCCGACGAGCGAGCCGGTCGTCGGCCTGATCACCGAATGGATGAGCGCCGAGGGGCTGCAGCAGCGCGGCGCGAACACCGACATGGGCGGTACGATGCGGCTTGGCGCCTATGAGGCGAAGCTGTCGCCGAACAGCCATGTCGCGGCGATTTATGGCGCGAACGAGATCAGCGAGCGGCACCGCCACCGCTACGAGGTGAACGGCGCCTATCGCGACAGCCTTGAAAAGGGCGGACTTGTCTTTTCTGGCATGTCTCCCGATGGCATGTTACCCGAGATCGTCGAGCGGCCGGACCATCCGTGGTTCATCGGGGTGCAATTCCACCCCGAACTGAAATCCAAACCCTTCGATCCGCATCCCCTGTTCCGGGGATTCATCGAAGCGGCGGTGAAACAGAGCCGGCTCGTCTGAGGTCTGCGGGGCGACGACAGGAAAGGGACGACAGGGGCATGGATCACGCGAGACTCGCCGAGCTTCAGGGCCCCGACAGTATCTTTTCCGGTCTGAGCGTCGAGGACTGGGCCGAAATCGCCAGCCGGTCGGTCCAGATCAGCTTCGTGAAGGGCAAGGAGTTGCTCGTCCAGGGCGATCCCGGCGACATGATGCTGATCCTGACCGAAGGCACGGCGCGCGTGTCGATGTTGACCGCGGGCGGGCGCGAGATCGTGCTTGCCTATGCCGAACCCGGCGCGGTGCTGGGCGAGATCGCGCTGCTCGACGGCGGCGAGCGCACGGCTTCGGTGACCGCGACGAGCGCCGGCAGCGCGCTGCAGCTCGGCCGCAACGCGCTCAAGGATTTCGCGGCGAGCCATCCCGAATTCACCTGGTCGCTGATGCAGCAGCTCGCGCGGCGGCTGCGCACCGCCGACCAGACGATCGAAAGCGACCGCGCCTATGCCTCGGGCCCGCGGCTTGCGCGTTACCTCAAGCGCCTGATCCGCAAGGACAGCGCCGAAAAGTCGCACCGCGTCGAGCTCAGCCAGACCGAACTCGGCAATTTCGCCGGGATGAGCCGCGAGCATATCAACCGCCAGCTCAAGAGCTGGGAAGAATCGGGCGTGATTTCGCTGGAGCAGGGCCGTGTGCGCGTGCTCGATGCCGAGATGCTGGAAGATATCAGCGAGTGCGAGGGGTAGGCGCGGGTTCCGACCGGATGCGGACATAAGATCCTCCCCGCTTGCGGGGAGGGGGACCGCCGAAGGCGGTGGAGGGGGCTAGCATCCTGAAGCGGCGCTGCGGGACGACGCTAGCCCCCTCCGTCAGCCGCTACGCGGCTGCCACCTCCCCGCAAGCGGGGAGGATGTGAAGGGCTGGAATCCACCCCAAAGTTGCCGTGGCTGCATACGAAGACTGAGAATCACAACGCCCGGGCCTCTTCCGAGACCCGGGCGCCTGTGACGAACACTCGCCATCCCCCTTGTGCGCAGACCGGCGAAGGATCTGCACTCCCTGGAGCCGGGCCATTTGGCCGCGTTGAACCAGAAGCCATGTGGGTAGGTCGAAGGGGGCGGTTTGTCACCCTCCACGCGCGATTCTGCCTTCTTTTGCGTCCGCTCTGTGGCCGTTGGGCAACATATTGTGCGAATCGCTCGCAAGTGGCGCGGGGATTCGTGGCCATTGCCAGCATCGCCCGCGCTCCCTAAAGCGACGGCATGACCGCACCGCGTATCGCGCTTCCAAGGCCGCCCGCCCGATGATCCTGCGTCCTTACGAACGCGCCATCTTCAAACGCTATCTTCTGCCGCAGCGCGGTGAGGGCTTCATCTTCGTCGCCGCCGCCTTCAGCTTCATTGCGGTGACTTTGGGCGTCGCGGCGCTGGTGATCGTGATGAGCGTGATGAACGGCGTCCGGTCGGACCTGTTCGACAAGATCGTGGGGCTCAACGGCCATGCCGTCGTGCAGGGCTTTGGCGGGCGGCTCGACGACTGGCGGGACGTGCTGCAGCAGGCGAAGGCGACCCCGGGCGTGGTGTCGGCGACGCCGCTGATCGAACAGCCGTTGCTGGCGAGCTTCAGCGGGCGTGTCGAGGGCGTGCTGGTGCGGGGGATGACCGTGCAGGATATTCGCCGGAACGACGTGCTTGGCGGAAAGGTGCTGCAAGGCAGCCTGAACGCGCTGACCCCCAATTCGGGCAATATCGCGCTCGGCAGCGAGTTGGCGCGCAATCTGGGCGCGACGGTTGGATCGACGGTGACGATCATCAACCCGCAGGGGCGGGCAACGCCCTTTGGCACCGTGCCGCGCGAGATTGCCTATCGGGTCTCGGCGATCTTCGAGATCGGGGTGTATGACTTCGACAAGGCCTATGTCGTGATGCCGATGGAGGATGCGCAACTGTTGCTGTTGATCGGCGACCAGGTGGGGATGATCGAGGTCAAGGTGACCGATCCCGACCGGGTCGGCCAAACGCTGCAGCCGCTGGCCGGAAAGGTCGCGGCGAAAGCCGTTATTTCCGACTGGCGATCGATGAACGCGAGCCTGTTCGAGGCTTTGTCGATCGAGCGCGTCGCGATGTTCGTGATCCTGTCGCTGATCATCCTGGTCGCCGCGTTCAACATCATTTCGTCGCTGATCATGCTGGTGCGAGCAAAGACGCGCGACATGGCGATCCTGCGCACGATGGGCGCCCCGCGCGATTCGGTGATGCGGATATTCATCGCGATCGGGCTTTCGATCGGCGTCGCGGGCACGGTCGCGGGCATGGCCATCGGATTCGGGCTGCTTTTCTTCCGTCAGAATGTCCTGCGCGGGTTCGAGATTCTGACCGGGCAATCGCTGTGGGATCCCTCGATCCGCTTCCTGACGGAATTGCCGTCGAAGCCCGATCCGTTCGAGATCACGGGGATTGCGGTCATGACGATCGTCTTCAGCTTTCTCGCGACGCTCTATCCCGCGTACAAGGCCGCGAATACCGATCCGGTGCAGGTGCTTCGCTATGAGTGACGTGGTCCTTGAACTCGCCGGCCTGAAGCGCAGCTTCACCCAGGCCGACGTCACCATCGAGGTGCTGCGCGGGGTCGATGCGAAGCTGAACCGCGGCGAGATCGTCGCGCTGCTCGGCCCGTCGGGATCGGGCAAGTCGACGATGCTGCAGGCCGTCGGCCTGCTCGAGGGCGGCTTCGGCGGCACGATCCGCATCGACGGCGAGGATGTGACGCGCATCGACCAGGGCGAGCGGACGAGGACGCGGCGCGAGAAGATCGGCTTCGTCTATCAGTTCCACCATCTGCTGCCCGACTTTACCGCGATCGAGAATGTCGTGCTGCCGCAACTGATCCGCGGCGCGCGGCAGGCCGAGGCCGAGGAACGCGCGACCGATCTGCTCGGGCGGCTGGGGCTCGCCGAGCGACTGCATCACAAGCCGAGCAAGCTGTCGGGCGGCGAGCAGCAGCGCGTTGCTGTCGCGCGCGCGCTCGCGAACCGGCCTCTGCTCGTGCTCGCCGACGAGCCGACCGGCAATCTTGACGAGGCGACCGCCGACCGCGTGTTCGACCAGTTTGTGAAGCTGGTGCGCGACCATGGCTCGGCGGCGCTGGTCGCGACGCACAATGAACGGCTCGCCGCGCGCATGGACCGCGTCCTGCGCTTGCACGAAGGGCATATCGAGGCGTAGCGTCGCGATTCTGCGGGGAGGGGCCGAATGATCCGTTCGCTATTATTTGCGGGACTGGCTTTTACGGCCGCCCCGGCGCACGCCGGATTTCAGTCTCCTCCTCCGCCGCCTCCGCCGATCCAGCTTCCGCCACCGCCGCCGGCTATTCCGTCGCAACCCGCGCCGCTGGTCCAGCTTCCGTGCGCGGGCCCGGACTATCATGCCTTCGATTTCTGGGTCGGCGAATGGGATATGTTCCCGAACGGCAGCACCACGCGGGTGGCGACCAGCAGCATCGAATCGATGTTCCTCGGCTGCGCGATCCGCGAGACGTGGAAACCGCTGAAAGGCGGGGGCGGCGGCTCGTTCAGCCATTATGACGCCGAGCGCCGCTACTGGCGGCAGGCGTGGGTCGACGCGACCGGCGCGCGGGTCGATTTCGATGGCGGACCGGTTGATGGCAGGATGGTGCTGACCGGCCATTGGGCGAATGTCGTTGCCAAGGGGCAGGACGGCCTTATCCGTATGACCTATTCGAAACAGTCCGACGGGTCGGTGCGCCAGCATGGCGAGCAGTCGACCGACCAGGGACTGACATGGGCGACGAGCTTCGATTTCATCTACAGACCGCGCAAGGCGGGGGAGAAATAATATGGGCCTCTATGATCTTTCGGCGAAGCTGCCGGGCGGCGGCGAGCAGCCGCTGGCCGATTACAAGGGCAAGGTGCTGCTGATCGTCAACACCGCGTCGAAATGCGGCTTTACCCCGCAATATGAGGGGCTTGAGGAGCTCTATCGCGATTACAAGGATCGCGGGTTCGAGGTGCTGGGCTTTCCGTGCAACCAGTTCGGCGCGCAGGAGCCGGGCGATGCGGAGGAGATCGCGAATTTCTGTTCGCTGACCTATGATGTGACCTTCCCCTTGATGGCGAAGATCGACGTCAACGGACCGAACGCCGATCCGATCTTCAAACATCTGAAGGACGAGCAGACCGGGCTGCTGGGTAGCGGGATCAAGTGGAACTTCACCAAATTCCTCGTCGATCGCAACGGCAAGGTGGTATCGCGCCACGCGCCGACGACCAAGCCCGAGCAGCTGCGCAAAGAGATTGAAGAACTGCTGGGATAGCGCCTGTAAAATCCGTTCGCCCTGAGCTTGTCGAAGGGCCGTCCTTCAGTTTGCGACGTTGAAGGAAAGTGCGGTGCTTCGACATGCTCAGCACGAACGGTTTATGTGCAGCGGATGTGCATAATTCGCACACTGACGCTTCCCCGAATCGTCACATATGCCTAGCGTCATCCGATGGCCTACAGCCCCTTCGTTCCCTTGCGCGTTTTCTCCAGCTTTACGATGCTCGAAGGAGCGATCGAGCCCAAGGCGATTGCGAAAGCCGCACGCGATCGCGGGTTTCCTGCGATCGCGGTCGCCGATCGCAACGGTCTCTACGGCGTCATGGCGTTCGGCGAGGCGTGCAAGGCGGCGGGGGTGCAGCCGATCGTCGGCGCCTTCCTGAGCGTCGCGCGGCCGGGACAGCGGCTGGCGAACGGCGCGCCGATGATCGACTGGCTCGCGCTCTATGCACAGGACGATACGGGCTACAACAATCTGTGCGCGCTGGTGTCGGCGGCGCATCTCGGCCGTCCGGTCGAGCAGGATCCGCATGTCACGCTCGCCGACATGGCAGGGAAGACTGACGGCCTCATTTGCCTGACCGGTGGCGGCGAGGGAGCTCTCGCGCGGTTGCTTGCGGGCGAGCAGAAAATCGCGGCCGACGATTATGTCGAGCAATTGGAGGCGCTGTTCGGGGGGCGGCTTTACATCGAACTGTCGCGCCGCAACGACGCGACCGAAATGGCCGCCGAGAACGCGCTGATCGATCTGGCCTATGCCCGGGCGCTGCCGATCGTCGCGACCAATCCCGCCAATTTCGTCGAGCCGCAATTCCACGCTGCGCACGACGCGATGCTGTGCATCGCGCAATCGGCCTATGTCGAGAGCGAGGACCGGCGCGTGTCGAACCCGGAGGCTTGGCTGAAGCCCGCCGAGGCGATGGAGGATGCGTTCAGCGACCTGCCCGAGGCGATGCATAATACGCTCGTCGTCGCGCAGCGCTGCGCCATCATGGCGCCCAAGCGCAAGCCGATCCTGCCCAGCCTTGCAGGCGACCGCGAGGGCGAGGCGGCGCAGCTCAAGGCCGACGCCCATGCGGGGCTGGAGGCGCGGCTCGCGCATTATCCCGACCTTTCCGCCGAGGAACGCGAAGCCTATGTCAAGCGCCTCGATTTCGAGGTCGATGTCATTACCCAGATGGGTTTTCCCGGCTATTTCCTGATCGTTGCCGACTTCATCAAATGGGCAAAGGCGCATGACATTCCGGTGGGGCCGGGGCGCGGGTCGGGTGCGGGCAGCGTCGTCGCCTGGGCGTTGACGATCACCGACCTCGATCCCTTGAAGCTCGGCCTGCTGTTCGAACGCTTCCTCAATCCCGAGCGCGTGTCGATGCCCGACTTCGACATCGACTTCTGCGAAACGCGGCGCGGCGAGGTGATCCGCTATGTGCAGGAAAAATACGGTCGCGACACGGTGGCGCAGATCATCACCTTCGGTAAGCTGAAGGCGCGCGCGGTGCTGAAGGACACCGGCCGCGTGCTCCAGATGAGCTATGGTCAGGTCGACCGGCTCGCGAAGCTGGTACCGAACCATCCGACCGATCCCTGGACGCTCGAACGCGCATTGAACGGCGTCAGCGAGTTAATGACCGAATATAAGCAGGACGACGGCGTGCGCCGCCTGTTCGACATGGCGCGCCAGCTCGAAGGGCTGCCGCGGCACAGTTCGACCCACGCGGCGGGGGTGGTGATCGGCGACCGGCCGCTCGACCAGCTCGTCCCGCTCTATCGCGACCCGCGCTCGGACATGCCGGTGACGCAGTTCGACATGAAATATGTCGAGACTGCGGGGCTGGTGAAGTTCGACTTCCTCGGCCTCAAGACGCTGTCGGTGCTGAAGGAAGCGAAGCGGCTGCTCGCGCTGCGCGGGGTCGATGTCGATCTCGATACGCTCGGCTGGGACGATCCGGCGGTCTATGAACTGCTGCAGCGCGGCGAGACGGTCGGGGTGTTCCAGCTGGAATCCGAAGGCATGCGGCGCACGCTGTCGGCGGTCAAACCGACCAATTTCGGCGACATCATCGCGCTCGTGGCGCTCTATCGCCCGGGTCCGATGGACAATATTCCGTTGTTCGGGGCGCGCAAGAACGGGCGCGAGCCGATCGCCTATCCGCATCCGCTGCTCGAAGGCATCCTCGCCGAAACCTATGGCATCTTCGTCTATCAGGAGCAGGTGATGCAGGCGGCGCAGATCCTCGCCGGCTACAGCCTCGGCGGCGCCGACCTGCTGCGCCGCGCGATGGGCAAGAAGGTTCAGGCGGAGATGGACGCGCAGCGCGACACCTTCGTCAAGGGCTGCGGCGAGCACAACGGCATCGATGCGAAGGCCGCGAACGAGCTGTTCGACTTGATCGACAAGTTCGCAGGATATGGTTTCAACAAGAGCCACGCGGCGGCTTACGCTTTGCTGTCGTATCAGACGGCCTGGCTGAAAGCCCATTATCCGCACGAGTTTTTTGCGGCGTCGATGTCGTTCGACAGCCACCAGACCGACAAGCTGTCGGTCTTCATCGACGACATGCGCCGGCTGGGCGTGGAGGTTTCGGGTCCGTCGATCAACGAGAGCGAAGCCGATTTCTCGGTCGGGCGCGGCGAGGATGGGTTGACGGTGCGCTACGCGCTCGGCGCGCTGAAAGGCGTCGGCGAGAAGGCGATGGAGGCGCTGGTCGCCGAGCGCCATGCGAAGGGCGATTTCGCGAGCCTCGACGATTTCGCGGCGCGCATCGACCCCAAGCTGCTCAACCGGCGGCAGATCGAGGCGCTGGCCGCTGGCGGCGCCTTCGATTGCGTCGAGCCCGACCGGCCGACCGCCTTCGCCGGCGCCGAGGCGCTGCTCGCCTGTGCGAACAGCTCGGCGCACGAGCGCTCGACGGGGCAGGGCGGCCTGTTCGGGGGCGATGTCGCGATCGCCCCGGTGCTGCAGCTGTCGGCGGCCGAGCCCTGGACGCTCGCGGAGCGCATGACGCGCGAGAAGGAGGCATTCGGCTTTTACTTCTCTGCCCACCCGGTCGAGCAATATGAGGCGATCGTCGCGGCACGCGGCGCGCGCTCCTATGGCGATATTTGCGAGAATGTCGACATGACGCCGGGAACGCGCATCCCGATGGTGATGGCGGCAATGGTCGAAAGCGCGCGCCCGCGCGTGTCGCAACGTGGCAACCGCTTCCTCAATCTGACGCTGTCCGACCGCAGCGGACAATTCCAGTCGAGCTGTTTCGACGAGCAGGCGGGAAAGGTGCTCGAGGCGCTGGCGGCTGAAGGCGGCTGCGCGATCCTGTCCGTCGAGCTTGACCTGCTCGAAGGCGAGGAGACGCCGCGCGTTACCGTGCGCGGGGCGCAATCGCTCGCCGAAATAGCGGCGACGGCGGCGTTGCAGCTGACGTGCAGGGTCGACCTGGCCGATGCGGTCGCGGAAATCGCAAAACTGCTCGAACGTCGCGACGATGCGCGCGGCAAGGTGGTCATCGCAACGCGCGATCCGCTGACCGATGAGGATGTGCGGGTGGAGCTTGGCCGGAGCTTCGCCCTCGGCCCCGACACCGTCTCGCGGCTTGAAATGATTGCAGGCGTAACCGAACCCGCTCTTTCGCTGGTCGCGCCGCGCGATTTCAGGGCGCGATAGCCCGCTTCACCCTTGCATAGCACGCATTTCCGGCCCTATTCCTAAGCGGCAACGATAATCGAGGATGCCGAAAATGGGAATGCAGGGTCAGCCGCTGCTCGTCACTAGCCTGATCGATCATGCCGCACGCGAACATGCGGGGCGCGAGATCGTCTCGCGCTGGGCCGATGGCAGCGTCACGCGCTCGACGTGGGGCGAGGTGGGCGCGGACGCCCGCCGCTTCGCCGCCGCGATGGTCAGGCTGGGAATGCAGAAGGGCGACCGCATCGCGACGCTGGCGATGAACCACGGCCATCACCTCGTCAGCTGGTACGGCACCGCCGGCATGGGCGGGGTATTGCACACCGTGAACCCGCGGCTGTTCGACGAGCAGCTCGTCTATATCATCAATCATGCCGAAGACCGCGTGTTGCTGTTTGACGCGGCGTTCCTGCCGATCGTCGAGCGGCTGCGCGACCAGCTTCCCACGGTCGAACATTTCGTGCTGTTCGATGCGCCTGCGCAGGGCGACTATAAATCCTACCGCGATCTGATCGGCGCCGAGGACGGGCGCTTCGAATGGGTGGAACTGGACGAGCGCGATCCGGTCGGGCTTTGCTACACCAGCGGCACGACGGGCAATCCGAAGGGTGTGCTCTACGAGCATCGCTCGAATGTCATCCACGCGATCACCGAGATACAGCCCGACGTGTTCGACATGTCGAACCGCAGCGTGATCCTGCCGATCGTGCCGATGTTCCATGCGAACAGTTGGGGCATTCCCTTCGCGGCGGCGACGGTCGGCGCAAAGCTGGTGTTTTCGGCGACCAACGAGGCGCAGGTGCTGTGCGACCTGATCCACGAAGAAGGCGTGACCCACAGCGCGGGGGTGCCGACCGTCTGGCTGGCAATGTTCGCGCACATGGACGCGACGGGCATCGGCTATGGCAAGCTGTATCGCGTGATCATCGGCGGATCGGCGGCGCCGCGCGCAATGATCGAGCGTTTCATGAAGGCGGGGGTCGACGTCGGTCACGCGTGGGGCATGACCGAAACCTCGCCGATCGGGACGATGGGCAAGCGCCCGTGGAACTGGGACGAGATGGCGTTCGACGAGCGCGTCGATATCGTCTGCCGCCAAGGCTGTCCGCCGTTCGGGGTCGAACTGCGCGTCGTCGATGACGAGGGCAACGAACTTCCGCGCGACGGCGTGACGAGCGGGCGGTTACAGATTCGCGGGCCGTGGATCATCCAGCGCTACTTCAAGGCGGGCGAGGATGCCGCCGACGACGACGGCTGGTTCGACACCGGCGACGTTTCGGTCATCCATCCCGACGGCGTGATGCAGATCACCGACCGCGCGAAGGATGTCATCAAGTCGGGCGGTGAATGGATTTCGTCGATCGAACTCGAAAACGCCGCGGTCGGCGCGCCGGGGGTGCAGGAAGCGGCAGCTGTCGGCGTTTTTCACCCCAAGTGGGACGAGCGGCCGATCCTGCTGATCGTGAAGAAGCCGGGCGCCGAGGTGAGCGAGGCGAGCGTCGTCGATTACCTCAAGGACAAGGTTGCCAAATGGTGGCTGCCCGATGAAGTCGTGTTCGTCGACGAACTGCCGCACACCGCGACGGGCAAGCTGTTGAAGCGCCAAATCCGCGACGATTACAAGGATTACAAGCTGCGGTCTTTGACTGCCGCCTAGAACAGTTCCATCTGGCCGTCGCGCTCGGGCGGGCGGAACAGGTCGCTGCGGAGCGGCGGGAAGCTCTTGTCCATGCCATGTTGGCGCGCGGCGCGCTTGACGCGCTGGCGGATGAGCTGCGGCCAGATGCCCTGTCCCTTCATGCGCGTGAAAAAACCGGGGTCATTGTCGCGCCCGCCGCGAATGTCCTGCACCATATGCATGACCTTGTCGGCGCGATCGGGATAATGCGCCGCGAGCCAGGCGCGAAAGAGCGGCGCGACCTCGAACGGCAGGCGCATCAGGATGTAGGAGGCGCGGATCGCGCCCGCCTCCGCCGCGGCCGCCATGATCGCCTCGATCTCGTGATCGGTGATCGCGGGCACGATCGGCGAGATATTGACCTGCGTCGGCACCCCCGCATCGATCAGCTTGCGGATCGCAGCCAGGCGTCGGCGCGGGTGGGGCGCGCGCGGCTCGAGCGTCCGCGCGACCCGGGGATCGAGCGTCGTCACCGAAATCGCGACGCCGACCAGATTGTCGCGCGCCATGGCGGCGAGCAGGTCGATGTCGCGAAGCAGGCGGTCCGACTTGGTCGTGATCAGCAGCGGGTGCCGCGTTTCGGCCAGCACCTCGACGATCGACCGGGTGATGCCCCATTCGCGCTCGATCGGCTGATAACCGTCGGTGTTGGTGCCGATCGCGAGCGGCGCAACCTTGTAACTGCGTTTGGCGAGTTCGGCGCGCAGCAGCTTGGCGGCGTCGGGTTTGGCGAAGAGCCTGCTTTCGAAATCGAGCCCGGGCGACAGGTCGTGAAAGGCGTGCGTCGGCCGCGCGAAGCAATAGATGCAGCCATGTTCGCAGCCGCGATAGGGGTTGATCGAGCGGTCGAAGCCGATGTCGGGCGACGTGTTGCGGGAAATGATCGTCTTCGGGCGCTCGACGGTAACGGTCGTGCGCAGCGGCGGCGGTGCGCCATCGACGTCCTCCGCCACGTCCAGCCAGTCGCCATCGGCCGTCCGGTCGAGCGATCCGGTGCGGGTCGGGCGCAAATTGGTGGGGGCGCCGCGGCCGGAAACAGGGGGGAGGGGCTTGGCGGATTCCATCGGCAGAAACTATCGCATCGATGGGAACAAAGAAAGAACAAATATTCGTCGGACCCCGCCTTCGCGGGTGCGATCGTTCTTCTATTCCGTCAGCCGTGGCATCAACTCGACGAAGTTGCAAGGCTTGTGGCGGCTGTCGAGCTGGGTCGACAAGATGCCCTCCCACGCGTCGGTGACGGCGCCGGTCGAACCGGGGAGCGCAAAGATATAGGTGCCGCGAGCGACGATCGCGCAGGCGCGCGACTGGATCGTCGACGTACCGATCTTCTGAAAGCTGATCCAGCGGAACAGCTCGCCGAAACCGGGAATATCCTTGCCGTCGAGCCGGTGCAGCGCTTCGGGCGTGACGTCGCGGCCGGTGACGCCGGTGCCGCCGGTCGTGAGGACGACATCGATCTCGGGATTGTCGATCCAATTGTGGAGGCGCGAGACGATCTGGTCGCGGTCGTCGCGGACGATGGCGCGCTCGGCGAGGATATGGCCCGCCGCCGTCAGCAGGTCTGCGAGCTTGTCGCCCGACTTGTCGTCGGCCGCGCTGCGACTGTCCGACACGGTCAGGACGGCGATGCGGACCGGCCTGAACGGCAGGCTTTCGTCAATCGGCATTGGCGAGGCCAGCGGGTCCGGCCCAGGTCAGCCGCACGCGGTCCTTGCTGTCGGGAAAGCGCGGCCATTTGCCCTGCGCGAGCGCGGCGCGGCTGACCGAGGGCTTGCCTTGCTGCGCTTCGTACATCCAGTAATTGCGGAGCACGATGCCGACATAGCCGCGCGTTTCCCAATAGGGGATCGATTCGATGTAGAGCAGGGGGTCGCCGCCATCGCGGATCTCGGTCTGCCAGCGTGCGATCGGCGCGGGGCCGGCGTTATACGCGGCGATGACTTTCGGAAGCTGGCCGCCGATAGAGCTGTCCTTGCTGAGATATTGCAGATAGCGTTGGCCGAAATCCATGTTCACGGCGGGGATCTTGAGGTCGCCGGGCGCGCGGCCGTCGCCGTTCCAGCGCGCGAGGTCCGATGCGGTCCCGGGACGCACCTGCATCAGCCCGGTCGCACCCGCGGGGCTGACCGCCTTGCGCTGGAACCTCGATTCCTGGAGCGTGTGGGCGAACACCAGCGCCGGATCGACGCGCCAGCCGCCATTGGGCTCCCACCTTGGTTGCGGATAGCGCGTCGCGGCCGAAAGCTTGCGCCCCTGCGGCGTGTTGTGCGCCAGGTAAAGTTGCGTTTCGGGCAAGCTGAGCGCCTGCGCCATGCCGATCAGTTGTTCGTGCTGGCGCGGGTCGCCGATGCGGGCCTGATGGCGGAGCAGTTCGTCCGCATATCCATCCTCGCCGATTTCGGCAAAGGCCATCGCGGCGCGGACGTTGGGCAGATCCTCGAGCGCGCGCCAAGCGCTGCGATCGGGGCGGACATTCTCGCGCTGGCGATCGGTTTCGACCCCCAGGGTCTCGGCGGCGAGCAGGCCGTAGAGCGTTTCCTCGTTCGCTGCGGCGGCGCGCAGCCGCGGCTGAACCGAAGCCGGTTCGCCCGAGGCGATCGCGGCGCGCGCGGCCCAATAATAGGCCGCGGCGCGCAATTCGCTGTCGGGCGCTTCCTTGGCGACGCGATCGAAGGCGACGAGCGAGGTGCGATAGTCGCGCAGGCGCCACGCGGCGAGACCCTGCACCCATGCGGCCTGCGTCGCCCAAGCACTGCGGCCCTGCGCCGCGGCGAGCGCGAGGCGAAGCGCGTTCGCATCGTCATTCTCGATATAATAGGACCAGGCGATCTTCTGTTGCCATTCGTCGCGCGCCTCGGGCGTCAGCTTGTCGGCGGCGGCACTGTAAAGCGCTTCGGCGCCGGCGGGGTCGTCGTTCTTGATCCGGTCGGGTATCGAGCGCGCGAGGCCGGATGCCGACGGATCGCTTATGCTGTCCGCGCCGACTCGGCGCGGCGCGCTGCCTGCCCAGGCGAGCCGCGCCTGCGAAGGCAGCGCCGGAATGTCGGTCGCGCCGCGTTTCGCCGCAAGACGGCCGAGCTGGTCGGCCTGCGGCAATTGCGGCGAGCGCGAAAGGATCGGCATGATGTCCGCGACTTCGGCGCGCGGGCTGTTCGCGGCGGTCAGCAGTTCGGCGCGCAGAAAGTCCGCGAGCGGACCATTGTCGTCGCCGATCAGCGCCTTCGCCTCGGCCCACCGCTGGCCTCGGATCGCGGCGAGCACCTGCGTGTAGAGCTGCTTCTGTTTGGCGGAGAGGATGTCGGGCACTGTTTGCGGAGCGGCCCGGAAATCGGACGGGCTCGCATCGGCGGCAAGAGCGGGCACCGAGCCGGCTGCGAGCACGACGACGGCACAGGACAAGAGCTTCGCGGTCATATTCCTCATCTGTCAACGTCCCCGGTTGAACAGTTTCAGACTGTCCCAGGCGGCCGCCTTCTGGGCGGGCCGGGCGAGCAGTATCGCGGGATGCGCGACTGCCACGGTCTCCAATTTGCCGCCATCTTGGTTAATATCGAGTAACTTTCCGCGCGCGTCTGCGAGCTGGAGTTTCGCCGCCATCCGGACGATGTCGCCGCCGATGAGCAGCAAGCGGCCAGGCTTCGCGAGGCGCAGATGGTGCCACAGCAGCCGGTCCAGCTCGGCGGCGTCGCGCTCGTCGATGCGGCCGCCCGGTGGCCGGGTAATCGCGAGGCTGGCGAGATAGCAGTCGCCGCGCGTCGCGCCGACTGCGCCGAGCATGGCATCGAGCAATTGGCCGGCGGGGCCGGTGAAGAGCGCTCCGTCCCGCTGGTCGTCGATTTCGGGCCACGCGGTAAGGAGCATCAATGGCGCCCCGGCGTTGCCGACGGGAAGCACACGGCGCGCATCCCACTGGCTGCCGGGAACATCGGGGTTCGACGCGAGCCAGCTCTGGAACTCGTCCCACGCGCCGGGAAGCGCAACCGGACCCTTTGCGCCGGCCTCGATGGGCGCTTCCTGACGCTGGAGCGCAGCGGGGAGGGGGGCGGGCTCGGGCGCCGCAATCGGCGCGATTCTGGACTTTGCCGCGGTGTCATTCGCGGCAGGCACGTCGAGCCAGCCCGCCGGCGCTTCGCCGACGAGCGCGTCGACCCCGGCCAGCGACCACCAGTCATGATAGCTTTCGGCCAGCAAGGCTGAATTTCGCCCACCCATGAATTTGTTTCAAACAGACAGTTGACGGGCGCGTCAATTGGCGGGCATCGCGTTTCGTGACAGAATGAGCGCCGGACACGATGAATGATCGGCGCGGGGACGGCAGAAAGGTGATTGCGGTGAGCGAACGGGAATCAATGCCCTATGACGTCGTGATCGTCGGGGCGGGGCCTGCAGGGCTTTCGGCGGCGATCCGATTGAAGCAGCTGGCGAACGAGGCGGGCAGCGAGCTGTCGGTTTGCGTCCTCGAAAAAGGTTCGGAAGTTGGCGCGCATATCCTTTCGGGCGCGGTAATCGATCCGAAATCGCTCGACGAATTGCTCCCCGACTGGCGGACGCAGGGCTGTCCGCTCGCCGAGGTTCCGGTGAACGACAACCAGCATTGGGTGCTCACGAAGAACAGGAAGTTCGGCGTTCCGCACTTCATCACCCCCGGATTCATGCATAACAAGGGAACCTATACGGGCAGCCTGGGCAATCTCTGCCGCTGGCTGGCCGAGCAGGCCGAGGGGCTGGGCGTCGAAATATTCCCCGGCTTCGCGGCCGCCGAAATCCTCTATAACGAAGATGGCTCGGTAAAAGGCGTCGCGACCGGCGACATGGGGGTCGCGCGCGACGGCAGTCACAAGCCCGACTATGCGCCCGGACTCGAACTCAATGCGAAATATACCTTCTTTGCCGAGGGCGTGCGCGGGCACCTGACCAAGATGCTCAAGCCGCAATTCGCGCTCGACGCCGATTGCGAGCCACAGGTCTATGGCATCGGGATCAAGGAACTCTGGGACATCGCGCCCGAGAATCACGCGCCGGGCCGCGTCATCCACACGCAGGGCTGGCCGCTCGACGAGAATGCCAACGGCGGCGGCTTCCTTTATCATCAGGCGAACGGGCAGGTCGCGCTGGGTTTCGTAACCTGGCTCAACTATCGCAACCCGCACATCTCCCCCTTTCAGGAGATGCAGAAGTGGAAGACGCACCCCGAGATCGCGAAGATCCTGAAGGGCGGCAAACGCGTCTCCTATGGCGCACGCGCGATCAGCGACGGCGGCTGGCAGTCGGTGCCGAAGCTGGCATTCCCGGGCGGCGCGTTGATCGGCGACACCGCGGGCTTCCTCAACGTCCCGCGCATCAAGGGCACGCACACCGCGATGAAGTCGGGCATGATGGCGGCAGAGGCCGCCTTCGCCGCGGTCAGCGCGGGCCGCGGGTCCGATACGCTCGACGCCTATCAGGCGGCTTATGACGAAAGCTGGGTGAAGAAGGAACTGAGCGTCGTTCGCAACGTCCTGCCGCTGGTCGAGAAGTTCGGCGACCTCGCCGGCACCATCCTGTCGGGCATGACGATGTGGCTCGAAACGCTGGGGATCCGCGTCCCCTTCACGATGAAGCACCATCCCGACAACACGACCCTTTACCGCGCCGACCAGATGCCGAAACCCGATTATCCGAAGCCCGACGGCGTGCTGACCTTCGACCGCCTCTCCTCGGTGTTCCTGTCGAACACCAACCATGAGGAGGATCAGCCGGTTCACCTGCAGCTCAAGGATCCGTCGATCCCGGTCGAATATAATCTGCCGATGTACGACGAACCTGCGCAGCGCTATTGTCCCGCAGGCGTTTACGAGATCGTCGGACAGGACGAGGGCGACCCGAAGTTCGTGATCAACGCGCAGAATTGCGTCCATTGCAAGACGTGCGACATCAAGGATCCGACCCAGAATATCAACTGGGTCACTCCCGAAGGCGGCGGAGGCCCCAATTACCCGAACATGTAAGTCCGCTTGCTGGCTTGTGGCCGTCGGCGTCCTTGCGGCGGCGGTTCCCGCCGAAGCCGCGAGCGACGGCGGCGCGGCGGTCAATGCGCTGGTGCGGGCGCGGCTGGCCGAGGATGCGGGCGATCCCGCCGCGGCGCTGTCTGCCCTGACCAGCGCCGCCAGCGCGGCGCCCGACCTTCCGGGGCTTCGCGGGCGGATTTTGGAACAGGCGATCCAGGCGGGCGACCTGATCGCGGCGCGCGGCGCTGCCGCGCAGCTCTGGGCAAACGGCGAACGCCGCTTCGACGCGCAGCTTGTGCTTGTCGTCGACGCGATGAAACGGTCCGACTGGAAGGGCGCGCGCGCCTTTTTGGGGGGGCGGCCCGACAAGACCGGCGGCGATGCGATCGCCAATCTGGTGACGCCGGCGCTGAACAGCTGGATCGACGTCGGCGCGCGCGAGAAGGAACCCGAGCGGCACCTGATCGCGGCGCTGTCGCGCGGGCGGCTCGAACCGACGCTGGCGCTCGAAGCGGCGCTGGTCAGGGTTGCGGCGAAGCAGTCCACCGAAGGGGCCAGGCTGGCGGCGGACACGGTGCTGAGCGATCGCACGAGCCAACTCGCCGCGTTGCGCCTGGCGGCGACGCTCGATGCTGCGGGGCAGGCCGACGCCGCGAAGGCGCTGCGCGGACGGACCGCGATGGCGGCGGGCGGGCGCGAAGACCCGATGCTGCTGCTGTCGGGCCAGCCGGTGACGACGGCACGCGGCGGCGCGGCGCACTGGCTCGGGCTGCTCGCCGACGGGCTGGCGCGGACCCCAAACGGCAGCCCGAAGCTGCCGCTGTTGTTCGCGCGGTCCGCCTATTGGCTGGGCGATCAGGATTGGACGGTACGCTCGGCGCTCGTCGAGGCGCTCGATCGCAACGGGCAGGGGCGCGATGCGATGGCGCTGCTGGCGGACAGCCGGACCGCGCAGCCCGCGGCGCTGCAGATGCGTCATGCCGAACTGCTCGCCGAGGCGGGCGATATGGCGAGCGCCGTAAAACTCGCCGACGCAGCCGCGCGTGCCGAGCCGGTGGCGCGCAGCCTGCTCATCCGCTTTGCCGATATCGCGCGCCGTGCGAACGATCCCGCGGCCGCGGAACGCGCCTATATGGGGCTCGAAGCAACGCTGGGCGATGCACCGGACGATATGTCGCTGCGCGGTTCGCTGCTGATCGCCCGCGCCGAGTTGAAGTTGCAGGCCGGGGATTGGGACGGCGCGGAGCCGCTGATGGAAAAGGCGGTCAATCTGCGCCCCGGCGATGCAACGATCCTGAATTTTGCGGGCTATTCGGCGCTTGAGCGCCGCAAGAACGTGAAACAGTCGCTCGCGCGGATCGAGGCGGCGTGGAAGGCCGAGCCGCAAAGCGCGAGCATCACCGATTCGCTCGGCTGGGCCTATTTCCTGACCGGCCGCATCGACGATGCGGTGCCTTTGCTCGAGCTGGCGCAGCGCGGCGAGCCGGGCAATGCCGTGATCGTCGAGCATCTGGGCGACGCCTATTGGCAGGCGGGCCGGCGGTTCCAGGCGCGCTATACGTGGCGCGCAGCCGCGCTGCTGGCCGAGGCCGACATGGCGGCGCGGATCGAAGCGAAGCTGCGCGACGGGCTGAGCGCCGCTACCACGGCGCCGTGATGGCGGACATGCAGGAAAGCGGCTGGGCGAAGATCAACCTGGCGCTCCACGTTCGCGCGCGACGGAGCGACGGCTATCATCTGATCGAGACCCTGTTCGCCTTTGTCGACCATGGCGACACGATCGCAGCGTCGCCCGCCTCCGCCGACAGTCTGTCGATCAACGGAGAGTTCGCCGGGGGGCTAGGCAATGGCCCCGACAATCTGGTGCTGCGCGTGCTGGCGCTGCTTCGCGAGCGCTATGGCTCCGAACGCGTGCCGCCGCTGGCGTTAACGCTGGCCAAGAGGCTCCCCGTCGCGGCGGGGATTGGCGGCGGGTCGGCGGATGCGGCGGCGATGGCGCGGCTCGTGCGGCGGCATTTCCTGCCCGAACTGGGCGACGCGACGCTGGCGCGGCTGGTGAGCCCGCTCGGCGCCGATATCGCCGCCTGCATCGCCAGCACGACATGCCTTGGCGTCGGGGTCGGCGACGAATTGAGTCCGGTTCCCGAGCTGATCCTGACCGGCACCCCCGTGCTGCTCGTCAATCCGCGTCAGCGGGTATCGACGGGGCCGATTTTCGCGGCATGGGACGGCGTCGATCGCGGTCCGCTGTTCACCGGCGCCGACATGCGCGCGCAGCTGTTCACGGCGCGCAACGATTTGCAGCGCGCGGCGATCGCGCAATGCCCGGCGATTACCGATGTGCTGACCGAGCTTGGCGCGCGCCGGCCGTGGCTGGCGCGCATGTCGGGATCGGGCGCGACCTGTTTCGCGCTGTTCGACGCGCCTGCGGAGCGCGATGCGGCGGCGGTGCGGCTCGCGGAGAGCCATCCGCATTGGTGGCAGATGGCAGGGACGCTGCGATGAGCGAGGCGTGGCGTCAGCTCGGGACGCCGCGTGCCGGCGGCATCCTGTTGATCGGCGACCATGCGTCGGCATATGTGCCGCCGGATATCGATCTCGGCATCGATCGAGCGTTGCTGCGCGAGCATATTGCGATCGATCTGGGCGTTGCCGAGGTGGCGGCGCTGCTCGTCGAGGCGGGCGTTGTCGATGCGGCGATCCTCGGCGGCGTGTCGCGGCTCGTGGTCGACTGCAATCGCGATGAGGACGTCCCCGGCGCCATTCCGATCGCGAGCGATGGCCATGCCATTCCCGGCAATGCGCTCGACCATGCGGGGCGTGAGGCGCGGCTGGCGCGCTTCTTCCGGCCGTATCATACGCATATCGCGGCGACGATCGCGGCGCATCGCCCCGCGATGATCCTGTCGCTGCACAGTTTTACGCCGGCGCTGGCGAGCGATCCGGCGCAGGCGCGCCCGTGGCACGTCGGGGTTCTCTACAATCAGGACGACCGGCTTGCGGGGCCGGCGATCGCCGCCTTGACCGAGGAGGGGCTGAATGTCGGCGACCAGCTTCCCTATTCGGGCAAGCTGCTCAACGCGACGATGAACCGGCACGCCGAGGCAAACGATATTCCCTATGTGGGCATCGAGATGCGGCAGGATCTGGTGCGCGATGCGGCGGGTCAGGCACGGTTCGCCGAACAATTGGGACGTATGTGCAGGAAAGTGGCATTGTATATCGCCGAATAGGCGTGTAATGGCGCCTTTCTTCGCTAATTTGTGAAATAAAATTATCAGAAAGTTGTCAAATGCCTTCTTATCGTTCGCGAACCACCACCCACGGCCGCAACATGGCGGGCGCGCGCGGGCTCTGGCGCGCGACGGGAATGAAGGACAGCGACTTCGGCAAGCCGATCATCGCCGTGGTGAACAGCTTTACCCAGTTCGTGCCCGGCCATGTCCACCTCAAGGATCTTGGCCAGATGGTCGCGCGCGAGATCGAGGCCGCCGGGGGCGTCGCCAAGGAATTCAACACGATCGCGGTCGATGACGGCATCGCCATGGGGCATGACGGGATGCTCTATTCGCTGCCGAGCCGCGACCTGATCGCCGATAGCGTCGAATATATGGTCAACGCGCATTGCGCCGACGCGATGGTGTGCATCTCCAACTGCGACAAGATCACGCCGGGAATGCTGATGGCGGCCCTCAGGATCAACATCCCCGTGGTGTTCGTCTCCGGCGGCCCGATGGAGGCCGGCAAAGTGGTGCTCAAAGGCAAGGAGGTCGCGCTGGACCTCGTCGATGCGATGGTCGCCGCCGCGGATGAAAAATATACCGACGAGGAGGTGCAGACGATCGAGCGTTCGGCGTGCCCGACCTGCGGCAGCTGCTCGGGGATGTTCACCGCGAACTCGATGAACTGCCTGACCGAGGCATTGGGGCTTTCGCTGCCGGGCAATGGCTCGACGCTGGCGACACATGCCGACCGCAAGGAGCTGTTCCTGCGCGCGGGGCGGATCGTCGTCGAAATGTGCCGCCGCTATTATGAAGAGGGTGACGAGCGCGTCCTGCCGCGCAGCATTGCGAGCTTCGAGGCGTTCGAGAATGCGATGAGCCTCGACATCGCGATGGGCGGGTCGACGAACACGGTGCTCCACTTGCTGGCCGCGGCGCACGAGGCGGAGGTCGACTTCACGATGGAGGATATCGACCGGCTGTCGCGCCGCGTGCCGTGCCTGTCGAAGGTCGCGCCGGCGAAGAGCGACGTCCATATGGAGGATGTCCACCGCGCCGGCGGGATCATGGCGATTCTCGGCGAACTCGATCGCGCGGGTTTGCTCCACGCGCATCTGCCGACGGTGCATAGCGCGACGCTGGGCGATGCGCTGAGCAAATGGGATATCGCGCGGACGAACGATCCCGACGTGCAGAAATTCTTCCTCGCGGCGCCCGGCGGTGTGCCGACGCAGACCGCGTTCAGCCAGGACCGGCGCTGGGATTCGCTCGATCTGGACCGGGAAGGCGGCGTGATCCGGTCGGCGGATCATGCGTTCAGCAAGGATGGCGGGCTTGCGGTGCTGACGGGCAATATCGCGCTCGACGGCTGCATCGTGAAGACCGCAGGTGTGGATGAGAGCATCCTGAAATTTTCGGGTCCGGCGAAAGTCTATGAGAGCCAGGACGCTGCGGTGGCCGGCATCCTGACCGGACAGGTCGAGGCCGGCGACGTCGTCGTCATCCGCTACGAAGGGCCGAAGGGCGGTCCGGGGATGCAGGAAATGCTGTATCCGACGAGCTACCTCAAATCGAAGGGGCTCGGTGCGGCCTGCGCGCTGATCACCGACGGGCGCTTCTCGGGCGGCACGTCGGGGCTGTCGATCGGCCATGTCTCGCCCGAGGCAGCCGAGGGCGGCGCGATCGGGCTGGTCGGGAATGGCGACATGATCGAGATCGACATTCCCGCGCGCGCGATCAACCTGATGGTCGCCGACAGCGTGCTGGCCGAACGCCGCGCCGCGATGGACGCGAAGGGCGAGGCCGCCTGGCAGCCCGCGAAGCCACGGCCGCGCAAGATTTCGGTGGCGCTGGAGGCTTATGCGGCGATGACCACGAGTGCGGCGCGCGGCGCGGTGCGCGATCTGTCACAGCTCCGGCGCAAATGATCGGGCGCCTCTTCGGTCCGGCCTGCGCATTGCTGCTGGTGTCGGGTTGCAACGGCGCACCCGAAAATGGCGCGCTGGCCGAAGCCGAGGCGCGCGGGTCGAACGACGCCCTGAAGGACGGGCGCATCGAATGCGCGCTCGAAGGGGCGAAGGGATTCGACCGCACCTGCACCATCGACGAAATGAGCGGCGCCGACGGCGCGATCCTGGTCGTCGGCAAGCCCGACGTCGGGTACCGCCGCCTGCAGATCGCGACCGACGGGCGCGGCGTGATCTCGGCCGACGGGTCGGAGCCCGCCAAGGTCACGATCATCGGCGACGGGGTGATCGAGGTCGCGGTCGACGGCGACCGTTATCGCCTGCCCGCGAACACGAAGGGGCCGAAGTAGCGCGACTTTTGGTTCGGGCGTGCTAGGATCTGCGCCGATGTCCGTTCCCGCCGACGCCCCGATTCTGACCAGCAGTGCGATGCGTGACGCCGAAGCGGCCTGTGCGGCGTCGGGCACCTCGCTTTCCGAGCTGATGGACCGTGCGGGTGCGGCGGTGGCCGATATCGCGTGGCGAATGGCGGCGGGGGCGCCGGTTCTGATTCTGTGCGGCCCAGGCAACAATGGCGGCGATGGCTATGTCGCGGCGCGATTGCTCCGTGAGCGCGGGGCGAATGTTCGCGTTGCGGCGCTTGCGCCGCCGACCACCGACCTTGCGAAGGCGGCGCGGGCGAAGTGGGCGGGGGCGGTCGAACCGATCGACGAGACGCTTGCCCCGGCGCCCGTGGCGGTCGATGCCCTGTTCGGCGTCGGTTTGACGCGGCCGTTGGCGGCCGAGCTGGCCGGGCGGCTTCGGGCGCTGGCTGTTCGCCGCGTGATCGCGGTCGATGTGCCGAGCGGTGTCGATGCCGACGGTGAGCATGATTGGGCGCCGCCGCTTCCGGCGCATGTGACGGTGGCGCTGGGGGCGCTGAAGCGCGCGCACGTGCTGTTGCCTGCGGCGCAGCATTGTGGACGCGTCCTGCTCGCCGGGATCGGGATCGTGTGCGATGCGACGATCCGCACGCTGCCGCGTCCGCCCGCGCCGCTACCCGGCGTTACGTCGCATAAGTTCAGCCGCGGGATGATGCTCGTTCGCGCAGGGCCGATGCCGGGCGCTGCGGCGCTTGCGGCGGCCGCAGGCTTACGCGCCGGGGCGGGTTACGCGGTGCTGAGCGGAGCGGATACGGCGCCGCTGTCCGCGATCATCGCCGAAGATGGCGACCATTATCCGGCGCGGCTCGGCGACAAACGGGTCGGGGCCGTGGTCATCGGTCCGGGCTATCCGGCCGGCATGGCGCTCGATCGCGATGTCGCGTCCGCCATCGACAGCGCCAGGCCGCTGGTTCTGGATGCCGCGGCGATCGACGCCGCGCTGCCGCGACTGCGCGGGGGCGGGCTGACGGCGATCCTGACCCCGCATGAGGGCGAGTTTGTGCGGGCCTTTCCCGGCGCCGAAGGGGGCAAGATCGATCGCGCGCTCGCAGCGGCTGCGGAAACGGGATCGGTCGTGATCTACAAGGGCGCCGATACCGTCATCGCTGCGCCCGACGGCCGCGTTGCCGCGGCATGGCCGGGCAGTCCGTGGCTCGCGACGGCGGGGACGGGCGACGTGCTGGCGGGCGCCTGCGGGGCCATGCTGTCGCGCGGTGGTGACCCCTTCGATGCGGCCGTCCAGGCTGCGGCCTGGCATATTGCGCGCGCGGCGCATATAGGCCCCGGGCTTGTCGCCGACGATCTGGTTGGGGAATAGAATGACAGACAGTACGCCGATCAAGCGCATTGCCGCGCGCGGCGATGGCGTGACTGCCGACGGCCGCCATGTTGCGGGCGGCGTGCCGGGCGACCGGCTCGCCGCCGACGGGACGCTGCTGCCGGGGCCGAACCGTGCCGAGCCGGTGTGCCGCCATTTCGGAAAGTGCGGCGGCTGCCAGTTGCAGCATGTCGCCGATGGGGCGCTGGCGGATTTCGTGCGTGACCGCGTCGTCGGCGCTCTGGAAGGGCAGCAGGTCGAGGCGGGCGCCATACGGCCCGCGTTGATCTCCCCGCCCGCGAGCCGCCGCCGCGCGGCGCTGACCGCACTCAGGATCGGCAAGCAGGTCGCGCTCGGTTTCAACGCTGCGCAGAGCAACCAGATCGTCGACATGCGCATGTGCCCGCTGCTGCTGCCCGAGTTGTTCGCGCTGGTCGCGCCGGTCCGCACCCTGCTCGGCACGATCGCGCCCCAGCGTCGCCCGGTGAAGGTCAAGTTGCAGATGCTCGACCAAGGCGCTGAAATCATCATCGAGGGCGTGAAGGCCGACGGGCTTGACGCGGCAATGGCGCTGCAGGATTTTGCCGGAGGGCATCGGCTGGCGCGGCTGGCGATCGATCAGGGCGACGGGCTGGAGACGGTCTGGCAACCCGAGCCGCCGACGATGCGCTTTGGCGACATATCGGTCGAAGTGCCCCCCTTCGCCTTCCTGCAGGCGACCGCGACGGGGCAGGCGGCGCTGGTCGACGCGGTGAGGCGCGCGATCGGCGATGCGGCGGCGGCGGCTGACCTGTTCGCAGGGATCGGAACCTTTGCCCTGTCGGTGCAGGCGGGGCGGAAAGTCTATGCCGCCGAGGGCGCGCGCGATGCGATTGCAGCGCTGACCGGCGCGGCGAACCGCGCACGAGCGCTGGTCGCGACCGAACATCGCGACCTGTTCCGCCGCCCGCTCGTTCCCGCCGAGCTCAATCGGTTCGGCGCGGTGATCCTCGATCCGCCACGCGCGGGCGCCGAGGAGCAAGTAAAGCAGATCGCGGCGTCGACGGTGCCCGCCATTGCCTATGTCAGTTGCAACCCCGCCAGCTTCGCGCGCGATGCGAGGTTGCTCGTCGCAGGCGGCTATCGCCTCGACTGGGTGCAGCCGGTCGGCCAGTTCCGTTGGTCGACCCACGTGGAACTGGCCGCGCGATTCAGCCGCTAGTGGGCGAACAGTCCCGAGTGGAGCACGAAGCCCATGAAGGCATGGATGCATAGCGCAATCAGCGCGAGGCTGGCGAGCGCGAACACGCCGAAGCGCCACATGACGCGGTTGACCGTCGCCTGGATCAGGCTGTGCAGGATGCGCAGGCCGACATAGGCCCAGGCAAGCTGGGCGTTGAGCCCGCCGCCCATGCCGCCGACCGCCAGTGCCAGCGCAACGGCGTAGAAGACCGTCGGCTGTTCCATCAGATGGTTATAATTGTGGGCCTTCCACTGCACCTCGGCGGGCAGCACCTCGTCGAGGCCGCGACCGGTGGTGCCGACGAGATTCTTGGCGTCGATCTTGGCACGCTGCATCGCGGGGATGCGCGTCGCATACATCCACACCCACATGACCATCGACCAAAGCGCGAGCGTCGCGACCGGCCCCAATATGGCATTCGTTCCCATTTTCTCTCCCCCTCAACCCAGAGTTGCGATGACGGCCAGTACGGCCAGCGCCAGCAGGAACAAGGTCGCCACCAAAAAGATGGCGAAGCGCACCGGAATGCGGTTGACCGTCGACTGCCACAGGCTGTGGACGATGCGCAGCACGACATAGGCCCAGGCGAGCCCGCGCGTCAGCTCGGTGTTGCCGCCCGATAGCTCCAGAAAGACGAGGACGGCGTAGAAGATCGTCGGCTGTTCGCAAAGGTGCGTGTAATTGTGCGACTTCCAGTTGGTTTCCGGCGGCAGCACGCCCTCCAGATCGACCCCGCGGCCGCCGGGCGGCGCTGCCTTGATGTCGATGCCGAGCTTGGAAAAGGCCTGAAAGCGTGTCACGCCGGCCCAGGTCAACATGACGATCGTCCAGAGCGCGAGCACCGCGCCGGGTGCGAGCAAACTATCCGACATATGGCTCCCCCTTATGATGTGCCGCCATGCTAAGGTGCCCGGCCGACAATGCAACGGCCGAAGTTTACCGGCTGTTTGCGATCTCCGCCCGGATCGCGTCGCCGTCGCCGCCGACCGTCGGCGCAAAGCCGAGGTCGCGGGGCGGGGCGGCGCTATATCGGACCGGCGGCTGCATTTCCCAGAAGCCGCCGACTTGCGGATGCTCGCGGTGGCGGAAGAAGCCGGTGGCAACCAGATGCGGGTCGTCCCTGATATCTTCCAGATCGCGGACCGACATGGCGGGAATGTCGTTTGCGGCGAAGAGATCGAGCCATTCGGCGGTGGTCTTCGTTGGCGTCTTCCGCGCGATTTCGCGATAGACCAGCGGCATATGGTTGCCCTTGGCCTTCGCCTCCTCGAATTCGGGAGACCCGAGCAAGGCTTCGCTGCCGAGCAGACCCATCAGGCGCGCCGTGGATTCGGGCGTGTAGGGGACGATCGCGATATGGCCGTCGGCGGTCGGAAAGGGCTGGCGGGTCGGATCGAGCTGACGCGGATAGCCCGCGGGGCCGATCGGCGGGTCGAGCGTCGCGTCGCGCAGATGTTCGGTCAGCATGAAGGCGGCGAAGCATTCGAACATCGGCACTTCGACCCTTTGTCCCTCGCCGGTGCGCAGTTTGTGCACGAGCGCGGCGAGGATCGCCTGCGAGCCGAACTGCCCGGCGATCTTGTCGGCGATCAGCGATGGGAAATAGCGTGGGCGTGGATCGCCATCGACGCGGGGAAGCAGGCTCGTCGTGCCGGTCGCGGCCTGGATGACGTCGTCATACGCCTGCAGATCGGCATAGGGACCGTCCTGCCCGAAGCCGGTGCCGTGGACATAGATGATGTCGGACTTGATCGCCGCGCAGCCCTCGTAGTCGAAGCCGAGCCGCGTTATCGCCTTGCCGCGGACATTGTGGAAGAAGACGTCGGCGGTGGCGATCAGATCGCGCAGAATTGCTGCATCCTCGGGATTTTTGAGATCGAGCGCGATCGAGCGCTTGCCGCGGTTCACGGTCAGATGCGTCGATCCCATCGTCGGATCCGGAATGCCAGAGCCGAGATAGCGCGATACATCGCCGATACCCGGGGTTTCGACCTTGATGACCTCGGCGCCGAGATCGGCGAGCATCTGCGTCGCATAGGGGCCGAAAATGACCGTGGTCAGGTCGACGATGCGAATACCGGCGAGCATGGTCATAGGGTGATTGCCTCTCCTTTTTGCGCCACGATGGAATCGTTGCGGAAGAAAACGGAAAAGGCAATTGCGCGCGAAGAAAAAGGCCGGCGCATCGCTGCACCGGCCTCTGTATCCACTATTCCACGTCGTTCAGAAAAGCTTCGTCACCGTCGCACTGCGGCGCTCGGGCGCGGCTTCGCCAGTGTAGAGGCTTGCCATCGGCTCGTCGCTGACGACATGGATTTCTTCCGCACCGAAGCCGTTGAACCTGGTGCGCATCGCGCAGCCATAGGCGCCGAGCATGCCGATCTCGATAAAATCGCCTGCCTTGACGTCAGCCGGCAGGAAGAAGGGCCCCGCCATATGGTCGAGGTCGTCGCACGTCGGACCGTAGAAGCTGAACGCGGCCATTTCCGCATCGCTCTCGGGCTCGCGCAGCAACGTCACCGGGAAGCGCCAGCCGACATGCGCGGCGTCGAACAGCGCCCCGTAAGCACCGTCGTTGATGTAGAGCTCTTCGCCGCGGCGCTTTTCGACGCGAACGATCAGCGAGCTGTATTCGGCCGACAGCGCGCGGCCGGGCTCGCACCAGAGTTCGGCCGAATAGCTGATCGGCAGGCTTTCGAAGCTGCGGTGGATCGTCTCGAAATAGGCGCCGAGCGGGGGGGGCTCCATGCCCGGATAGGTCGACGGGAATCCGCCGCCCACATCGACGATGTCGACGGTGACCGCGGCCGCGACGATTGCGGCGCGGACGCGCTCCATCGCTTGCGCATAGGCGTGCGGCGTCATCGCCTGGCTGCCGACATGGAAACAGATGCCGAGCGCATCGGCGGCCTGGCGCGTTGCCATCAGCAACTCGCCGACATCCTCGGGCTCGGCGCCGAACTTGGCGGCGAGGCTGAGCTTCGAATGGTCGGACGAGACGCGCAGGCGCACGAGCAGATTGAGATCGGCGGCGCCCTCGGTCGCACGGACGATTTTCTGAAGCTCGTCCATGGTGTCGAGCGAGAAGGTGCGCACCCCATGCTTCCAATAGGCTTCGGAAATCGCTTCCTCGGCCTTCACGGGATGCATGAAGCAGAGCGTCGCGTTCGGAAGCGTACGCGCGACGAGGCGCACCTCGGCGATCGAGGCGACGTCATAATGCGTAACACCCGAATCCCAGAGCACGCGCAGCAGGTCGGGCGACGGATTCGCCTTGACCGCATACATGGTCGTGCCGGGAAATCGCTCGATGAAGAAACGCGCTGCGCGCGCCGCGGCGTGCGGGCGGACAAGCGTAACAGGTTCGACCGGCGAAAGTGCCTGAATCAGCCCGTGGGCGCTATGATGCTGGTGCAACTCAAGGGACCCCCAAAAATAACGTTCAACACAAAGGCTGCCTTGCGGTTATTGGAAGTCCCCCTGGGGCAGCGGAGGGCGATATATTGAGGGGGGTCCCCGCTGTAAAGGCCCAATCGCGCAATTTTGTAACGCTGCGGTAACACTCGCGCCGAAACGGGGCAGAGCTGCGCCGAAGGGGCGAAAGCGAGACAAAATGCCCGACTTACGCTATCGACATATCGCTCTTCCCGACAAAAGGATTTCGCGCGCCATGACTCCTCCCGCCGACGTCAACCACACCTTTTCGGACGCCGAACTCGAAGAGCTGATTCCGTTCGGCGCCGTCGAATCGCATAAGGCGGGCGATCTGATCCTGGCGGAAGGAACGATGGCGCCCGATTGCATCATCACGCTGTCAGGGCACACCGATATCTTCGCGACCACGGACCAGGGGCGCCGCCGCGTCGGCTGGATGGAGCGGGGGCAGTTCGCGGGCGACCTGTCGGTGCTCACGGGCCAGCGCCATTTGTCGCGCGTCGAAATGGGAGCGGACGGGGACATACTGCGTATCCCCTATGAAAGTTTCCAGCGGCTGATTTCGGGCAACAGCCACTTTTCCGACGTGTTCGTGCGCGTGTTTGCGGCGCGACGCGAATTCGGCAACAGCCGGGGTTTCGCGGCGACCATCGTATTGGGCGCCGCGATGGACCGCACGGTTTACGCGCTGCGCGACCTTTTGATGAAGCATGGCGTTGCGCACCGCTGGTTCGACCCTGCCGATGGCCCTGTTGCGGCTCATCTGATGGCCGAGCGCGGGCTGACCGAGGAGCAATTGCCGGTGGCGATTCTTGGCGCCGCCGACGTGTTGATCCAGCCGACGCCCGAACAGTTGGCGCAGGCACTGGGGCTGGACCTGCTCCCCGACGGGGCGACCGCGGACGTGCTTGTCGTCGGCAGCGGGCCGGGCGGGCTCGCCGCGGCGGTCTATGCCGCATCCGAAGGGCTGACGGTGATCGCCATCGACGCGCTGGCGCCGGGGGGGCAGGCGGGGACGTCCTCGAAGATCGAAAATTATCTCGGCTTTCCGACCGGCATTTCGGGCAACGAGCTCGCGCGCCGCGCGACCGTGCAGGCGCAGAAGTTCGGCGCGCGGCTGGTGTCGCCGGTGCGTGCGGCATCGATCGGGCGCGACGGCGATGCCTATTGTCTGCATCTCGCCGACGGGCGCAAGCTGCGCAGCCGGGCGGTCGTGGTGTCGAGCGGGGCGCAATATCAGCGCCTGCCGATCGAGGGGATCGAGAATTACGAGGGGCGCGGTATTTATTATGGCGCGACGCCGATGGAGGCGCAGCTGTGCAGCAACGCCGAGGTGACGGTGGTCGGCTCGGGCAATTCGGCGGGACAGGGGGCGATCTATCTCGCGGGCGTCGCGAAGAAGGTCTATGTCATCTTCCGGCGCAAGAGCCTGCGCGAGACGATGTCCGAATATCTGGTCAAGCGGCTCGAGGAACATCCGAATATCGAAATCATCGGATCGACCGATGTCGTGGCGCTGCGCGGCGAAGGGCAGCTCGACGGCCTGACCTATCGCTGCCGCGAGACCGGCGCGGAGGATCTTTGCGACTGCAAATTCCTGTTCCTCTTCCTTGGCGCGAACCCGAACACCGGCTGGTTGCCGAAGGAAATGGTCTGCGACGAAAAGGGCTTCGTAAAGACCGGTGCCGATATTGCACCGCTCGAACTCGTGCGCGCAGGCTGGTCGCTCGACCGGATGCCGAGCCGCTTCGAGACGAGCTGGCCGCGGATTTATGCGGTGGGCGACGTGCGCAAGGGGTCGGTGAAGCGCGTCGCCTCGTCGGTCGGCGAGGGATCGGTCGTGGTGAGCGACATCCACCAGGCGCTGGCGGAGATCAGCGCGGAAGCCGTTGCAGCATCCCGATGACGAATAAGGTGGCTAGCTCAGCCGCGTCTTGAAATCCTGGTAACCGAACTCGCGGATCAGCTTGAGGTCGTCGGTCTCGCTGTCCCACAGCCAGATCGATGGCAGCGGCACGCCGTTGAAGGTGTTCGTCTTCACCATCGAATAATGCGCCTGATCGAGAAAGGCGAAGCGCTGGCCGATATGCGCGTCGCCGGGCAGGCGATAGTCGCCGATCACGTCGCCGGCGAGACAGGAAGGGCCGCCAAGGCGTGTCGGCATTCCATCCGGTCTCTCCCCCAGCATCGCGGGACGATAGGGCGCTTCGATCACGTCGGGCATGTGGCAGGTCGCGCTGATGTCGGTGATGCCGATCGGCATGCCGTTGTCGAACAGGTCGAGCACTTCGCCAACGAGGATGCCCGCGTCGAGTGCAACCGCCTCGCCCGGCTCGATCATCACGTCGCAGTTCGTCGCGGCGCGCACCTGCTTCAGAAAGGAGATCAGGTCGTCGGTCTGGTAGTCGGCGCGGGTGACATGGTGGCCGCCGCCGAAATTGATCCATTTGAGCTGGCCGAAGAAGGGGCGCAGCATTGGCTGCACCGCCTGCCAGGTGCGCTGAAGCGGCGGGAAATCCTGTTCGCACAGGCTGTGCATATGGATGCCGTCGACGCCTGCCATATGCTCGGGGAGTAATTGGGTAACCGGGAAGCCGAGGCGGCTGCACGGCGCGGCCGGGTCGTATTTCGCGACCTCGCCCTCGCTGTGCATCGGGTTGATGCGCAGGCCGATGTCGAAGCGCTCGCTTTGCGCGCGCAGCTCGTCGAGCAGCGGACGAAAGCGGGCGATCTGGCCGGGCGAGTTGAAGATCAGATGATCCGACAGGCGGGCGATTTCGGGGAGGTCGGCTTCCTTGTACCCCGCGCAATAGGTCGCGACTTCGCCGCCATATTCCTCACGTCCGAGCCTGGCTTCGTAGAGCCCCGATGCGCAGACCCCGTCGAGATAGTCGGTGACGGTCGATCCCAGCGACCACATCGAAAAGGCCTTGAGCGCCGCAAGCACGCGCGCGCCCGACTGGTCGCCGATATGACGCAGCACGGCAAGGTTCGCGCGCACTTTCGCAGCATCGACCACGAAAGCGGGCGAGGGGACGCGGGTCAGGTCGAAGTGGGCGAAGGCCCCGGGGTCGCCGGCTCTGGTTTCCATGGCGCGCCTCTAGAGTGTTTTACAGGTGGATGAAAGCGGATCGGGTCTGCGGAGCGCAAGGTGACGGCGCGACGGGTCGCTTTCAAGACACCGGGACCTTGACGTTTCCCGTTGCGGTCTGGACCGAATAGCTGAACTGTGTGTCCTCCCATCCGGTGGTTTTGGCGCCGCCATGCACGCCGTCGCGGCGGATCACCGCGATGCCGCCCCCGATGCTGTAGCCCGCATCCTCGATCCGCTTGATCGCGGCTTCGGCGGCGGCTTGGGGCGCCATGCCGCCGAGCATCAGTTCGACGGCGTGATACGTCGGGAGGAAACGCATCATGACGTCGCCGTTGCCGGTCGCGACCGCGCCGCCGACCGCTTGATCGACATAGGCGCCGGCTCCCGCGATCGGCGAGTCGCCGACGCGGCCCGGGATCTTGAACTCGCGCCCGTTGGTCGAACAGCCGACGCACAGATTGCCGGCCGCATCGAGCGCGATGCTGCCGACAGTGTCGTGCCGCGCCAGCGCTTCCGCCGTGCGGATCGGTTCGGGGTCGAAGGCGTTCGTCCTTTCGCCCTTCGCGGCCCATTTGTCCCACGCCTGCTGCGACACGACGCTGGTCAGAGTGGTTTCGGTGAAACCCATGCGCGCGGCAAAGCGCGTCGCGTCGTCGCCGACGATCAGGCTATGCTGCGTCTTCTCCATCACCGCCCGCGCGACCGAGATCGCCTTCTTGACGCGCTTGAGGCAGCCGACCGCGCCGAGATCGTGCGTCGGTCCCCACATCATCATCGCGTCGAGCGTCGTCTCACCGACCTCGTTGGGGACACCGCCCGCGCCGACCCAATAGTCGCCGAGCAGCTCGACATGGTTGATCGCCGCCTCGACCGCGTCGATTGCCGATGCGCCGCTTGCGAGCATCGGCCAGCCGACGGCATTGGCGCCAGGGCCGAAATCCCATGTCGTCAGGATGAAGGGCTTGCCGGTCGGAATGACCTTCGGCGCGGCGGGTTTCGCCGTGGCGCCTGGAATTCCGAGCGCGGCCAGCCCCGCTGCTGCCGCGCCGAAAAACCGTCTGGAAATTGCCTTATCCGTCATCGCCCGTTCTCCCGCTGGCGGCGAGGGTAGCGGGCGGGGCGTCAGGCTGCAATCGGCGCCTTGAAGATGAAGAAGGCGCCGCCGCAGATCAGCGCGAAGCCGATCAGGTGGTTCACCGTCAGCCGCTCGCCAAGCCAGAAGGTCGCGAAGCCGGCAAAGACCACAAGCGTGATCACTTCCTGAATCGTCTTGAGCTCTGCGGTCGTATAGACCGCGTGACCGACGCGGTTCGCCGGGACGGCAAGGCAATATTCGAAAAAGGCGATGCCCCACGCGACCAGGACCGCCAGCCATACCGGCCGCGACATGTCGCCCAGATGCCCGTACCAGGCAAAGGTCATGAAGATGTTCGAGACGAAGAGCAGCCCGATGGGCAGGATATAGGCCGTCATGGGATTCCCTTGCAGACGCGGGTGCCGACACTGGCCGGCCCCCGCAGCAGCAATCAGAAATC
The DNA here is from genome assembly GCF_018682675.1 of Sphingopyxis soli. GTDB lineage: Bacteria > Pseudomonadota > Alphaproteobacteria > Sphingomonadales > Sphingomonadaceae > Sphingopyxis > Sphingopyxis soli. The sequence continues at coordinate 34,568 of NZ_JAFMTR010000113.1, read as the reverse complement.
GAGCGGCCCGTCCAGTTCCTTCACCTGCCACGGCAGCCCGTGCTTGTTCAGCATGTCCATGAAGGGATCGGGGTCCATCTGCTCCATGTTGAACACGCCCTGGCCTGACCATGTTCCGGTTACCATCATCGCGGCACCGATCATCGCGGGGACGCCGGTGGTGTAGCTGACCGCCTGATTGCCGGTTTCGGCATAGGCGTCCTCATGGTCGCAGATATTGTAGAGGTAGAGCGTCTTTTCCGTCCCGTCCTTGGCCAGGCCGGTTGCGATCACGCCGATGTTCGTCTTGCCCTTTGTCGTCTCGCCGAGGCTCGAGGGTTCGGGGAGCACGGCTTTGAGGAACTGCAGCGGGATGATCTCCTTGCCCTCGTAGATCACGGGATCGATCCGCGTCATCCCGACATTCTGGAGGACGGTCAGGTGCTGGATGTAAGCATCGCCGAAGGTCATCCAGAAGCGGATACGCCTGATCTCGGGCAGGTGGGTTTTCAGGCTTTCGATCTCCTCATGATACATGAGGTACATATTCTTGGGTCCCACGGCCTCGAAGTCGAAGGTCTGCTTGACCGACATCGGCGGGGTTTCGACCCAGTCGCCATTTTCCCAGTGACGCGCGACCGCGGTCACTTCACGAATATTGATCTCGGGGTTGAAGTTGGTCGCGAAATGCTGGCCATGATCGCCGCCGTTGCAGTCGAGAATGTCGAGCGTGTCGATGCGGTCGAAGTGATGCTTCCTCAGCCAGGTCGTGAAAACGCTGGTGACGCCGGGGTCGAAACCCGAACCGAGCAGCGCCATCAGGCCCGCGTCCTTGAAGCGATCCTGATACGCCCACTGCCAGTGATATTCGAATTTCGCCTCGTCGCGCGGCTCGTAGTTTGCGGTATCGAGATAATGCGCGCCGGTCGACAGGCACGCCTCCATGATCGTCAGATCCTGATAGGGCAGCGCGAGGTTCACGACATGCGTCGCACCGACCTGACGGATCAGCGCCGCGGTGGCGTCGATATGGTCGGCGTCGACCTCGGCCGTCTTGATCGTGATGCCGGTGCGTTGTTTGACCGACTCGGCGATCGCATCGCACTTGAACTTGCGACGGCTGGCGAGCGTGATGTCGGGGAAGATGTCCGCATTCATTGCCATCTTGTGGACCGCGACCGAACCGACGCCGCCTGCGCCGATCACCAGAACCTTGCTCATCTCGATAATCTCCTGTGCGGGCATATGCCGCTTGTCAACTATGCCGCGCCCTATAGGACGAAGCCATGACAGAACAAAGCCCCGATGCCCTGATCGACCCCGCGCGGGCACCGACGCTTGCAGGCGTCGAACGCGCAGCGGCGAAAGTCGCGGCCTTGCTGCCGCGAACCCCGCTGTTACCGCTTGACGTCGAGGGCAGGACGATCTGGTGCAAGGCCGAGTGTCTGCAGCCGGTCGGAGCCTTCAAGATCCGCGGCGCCTGGCACCGGCTGACCGATCTGACACCCGAGCAAGCGAACGAGGGTGTCGTCGGCGTGTCGAGCGGCAATCACGCCCAGGGCGTTGCATGGGCTGCGAAGCGACTGGGGATCAAGGCGACAATCGTGATGCCGAGCAACGCGCCGGCGATGAAGCTCGCGGCGACGCGGCGGCTGGGCGCGGATGTCGTGCTTTATGATCGCGTCACGGAATCGCGTGACGCCGTGGCGGCGAAGCTGATTGCAGAGCGTGGCGGGACGCTCGTCCATGCCTATGGCGATCCGTGGATCATCGAGGGACAGGGCACGGTGGGCATCGAGGCAGCCGCGCAGATGAAGGCGCGGGCCATCGCCGGGCCCGACAAGGTGGTCGCCTGTTGCGGCGGAGGCGGTCTGTCGGCGGGTCTCGCTCTCGCTCTGCCCGATGCCGAAATCGTCGCGGTCGAGCCCGAGGGGTGGGACGATGTGACGCGCAGCCTTGCCGAGGGCAAGATTCTTTCGGTCGAGGACATGGCCTATCCGACCGAATGCGACGCCCTCCAGACGCCCCAGACCTGGCCGATCAACTTTGCGGTGCTTCAGGCGCGTGGGGTTCGGGGCGTGGTCGTGACGCGACGCGAGGTTCGCGACGCGGTGCGCCTCGCCTTCGAGAAACTGCATCTGGTGGTTGAGCCCGGTGGCGCCGCCGCGCTGGCGGCCGTGCTGGCGGGGAAGGTCGTGCTGACCGATGCGACGCTGGTCACGCTGTCGGGCGGCAATGTCGACCCGCTGAAATTCGCCGATATCATTACCGAATAGGAAACTTGTCGGTCCCCGAGCGTTGAGACGGAGAAGGAGACGTATGATGCAGAAGAGCATGATGCTGACGGGCGCGATGGCGCTGGCCCTGTTGACGGGATGCGAGAAGGCCGAAGCCCCGGCGCCGACCGATACCCCGACGACGACCGAGGAAGTGCCAGTCGAGACCGTTCCGGCCGAGGGTGCGGACGCGACCGATCCCGCTACGGCCTCGCATCGTTTTGCAAGCTGGGCCGGAAAATGGACCGGCGTCGAGGGGATGTACGCGACGATCACTCCCACCGAGCCCGGCAAGTACAAGCTGGAAATGCAGTCGGACCTCGACACCAAGGGCACCTATGACGGCGAGGACAGCGAGCATGGCATCAAGTTCAAGCGCGGCAGCGAAGAGCTGTCGCTCCGCCGCGGCAGCGGTGATGAAACCGGCCTCAAATATCTCGCCGGCAAGAAGGAATGCCTGATCGTGAAGTCGGGCGAAGGTTATTGCCGCGATTGATCTGCGAAACGGCGACAGGGCTTTTTTGACGCTGTCGCCGATTTGTCATCGAAACGACGCGGGAATCGCAACAAATGCTGCCATGCGCGGCCCCGGATCCACCTCTCTCCGGGAGACCATGACCTATGGCCAGCCAGCCCAATCGCAAGATCGCCGCCGCCGTTGTTCGCGAAGATGCCGAACAGAAGCAGCGCCTGCTCGACCGCGCTTTTGCGCTGGCTTTCAAGGGGCTGGTCTATGCACAGATCTGGGAAGATCCGGTCGTCGACATGGAGGCGCTGGCGATCGAGCCCGGCAACCGGATCGCGACGATCGCGAGCGGCGGTTGCAATGCGCTATCCTATCTGACCGCCGACCCGGCGGAGATCGTCGCGGTCGACCTCAACACGGCGCATGTCGCGCTCAACAATCTGAAACGCGTCGCGGCGCAGCGGCTGCCCGATTACGAGAGCTTCCGCCGCTTCTTCGCCGAAGCCGACAGCGTGGCCAATATCGCCGACTACCGCACCTTCATCCGTCCGCATCTCGACGAAACGAGCCGCCGTTATTGGGAAGGCCGCGACCTTGTCGGACGCCGCCGCATCAACGGCTTCGCCAGCGGCCTCTACAAGCGCGGTCTGCTCGGCAATTTCATCGGGCTCGCACATCTGGTCGCGCGGATGCACCGGATCGATCTGAAGCAATTTCTGGGCGCCAAGACGATCGCGGAGCAGCGCGCGATTTTCGACGAGAAATTTGCGCCCTTCTTCGATCGCAAGCTGATCCGCTGGATCACCGACCAGCGCTCGTCGCTCTTCGGGCTCGGCATCCCGCCGGCGCAATATGATGCACTTGCCGACGGCAAGCCGATGGCCGACGTGCTGCGCGGTCGGCTCGAGAAGCTCGCCTGCGACTTCCCGCTCGAGGAGAATTATTTCGCCTGGCAGGCGTTCGGGCGCGGCTATGGCAGGGGCAAGGCGGCGCCGCTGCCGCCCTATCTGCAGGCCGGTCATTATGCCGCGGTGCGCGCGCGCGCCGAGCGGGTGACGATGCTGCACGCGAACATGACCGACATGCTCGCCGCAAACGACGCCGCAAGCTTCGATCGCTATATCTTCCTCGACGCGCAGGACTGGATGAGCGACGCGCAGCTCGCTGCCCTCTGGACCGAAGTCACGCGCACGGCGCGTCCGGGTGCGCGGGTTCTCTTCCGCACCGCTGCCGAGCCGACGCTGCTGCCCGGCCGTCTCCCCGACGATCTGCTCAGCCGGTGGGATTATCGCGAGGACGCGTCGCTCGATTACACGCGCCGCGATCGCTCGGCAATCTACGGCGGGGTTCATCTCTATGTGCTGAAAGACGCCTGAGCGTGGCGGCGCATGGCGAGCTGATGGACCGCGTCTATCGCACGCAGCGGCACATCTACGACCTCACGCGGAAATATTATCTGCTGGGGCGCGACGGGTTGATCGCCGATCTCGCGCCGCCGCCGGGCGGGAGCGTGCTCGAAATCGGATGCGGCACCGGGCGTAACCTCATCGCGGTGGGCAAGGCGTGGCCGGAGACGCAGCTGTTCGGGATCGATATTTCGGACGCGATGCTGGAGACCGCGCGTGCGTCGGTGACCAAGGCCGGTGTCACCGCGGCGCTCGCGCAGGGCGATGCGTGCGAATTCGACGCGCAGGCGCTGTTCGGCCGCGCGACCTTCGATCGCGTGTTCATCAGCTATGCGCTGTCGATGATCCCCGACTGGAAGGCGGCGCTGGTCCAGGCCGCAAGCTGCGTTGCGCCCGGCGGGCGGCTCGAGCTCGTCGACTTCGGCCAGCAGGACCGGTTGCCAGGGCTCTGGCGGCGCGCGCTGTTCGGCTGGCTGGCCCAGTTCCATGTCGCGCCGCGTACCGAGCTCGGCCGCGTCATCGTGGCGCTGGCGAAGGAAACCGGCAGTACGAGTCATTGCCGCAGCCTCTATCGCGGCTATGCGATCCGCGGCGGTCTCGCGCGCGGCTGATTTGCTGCTATCGTCACCGAAAAGGAGGGGTAAATGGGCGAGACGATTGGACAGGCGGAGCGTGAGCAGCTTTCAGCGGTGGTGGAGACGCTGGCGCAGGCGTTCCAGACCGATCCGGCGCTGTCTTGGATATTGCCCGATCCCGGCCATCGCGAGCGGGCGCTGCGGGGTCTGTTTCGGGTGCTCGTGCCTGCGGACGTCCGTGCGGGTGTGGCGCTGCGTTCGGACGGCGACGAGGCCGCCGCTCTCTGGCGCGCGCCGGGGCAGGCCGACAGCGGCACGCTCGAATTGCTGCGCAGCGTCCTTCCGCTGATCGCGACCTTCGGCACAACCCTGCCGCGCGGGCTGAAAGTGCAGGGCAGCATCGACGCGCACCGGCCCAAGGGGCGCTTCTGGTATCTCCATTATGTCGGCGTCCGGCCCGACCATCAGGGCAAAGGCCATGGCGGGCGGATCATCCGCGCGCAGACGGCGGTTGCCGATGCCGAAGGGGTGCCGTGCTGGCTGGAGACCGCAACGCCGGAGAATGTGCCGCTATACGAACGACTGGGTTTCGTTACGCAGATCGAATGGGATGTTCCCGGCGGCGGTCCCCATTTCTGGGGTATGATGCGGCCGCCGGCCTGAGGGTCAATCGTCGAAGCCGACGAAGCGGACGGCGTCTTCGATGCTCTTGCGGTTCGATACGACCGCATTGGCCGGAAAGCTCTCGTCGGGCCAGCCCATCGCGACGCAGATCATGATCACCTGATCGTCGGGGATGCGCGCATGTTCGCGCACGACGGGGCTTTGCATGATGCCCTGGCTGTTGATCACGCAGCCCAGCCCGCGCGACCAGGCGGCGTTGACCAGCGCATTGGTGACGGCGCCGCAATCGAAGGGCGCGATGTCGCTGCCGAGCAGGACGCGGTCATAGGTCACGACGATGCTAACCGGCGCATCGAACTGGCGAAAGCCGCGCAGCACCCAGTCCTGCCGCCCATCCTTGTCGTCGCGCGCGATGCCCATTGCGCCGAAGAGTTGTTTCGCAACCTCGATCTGGCGCGCACGGTGCATGTCGGCTCCGCCATCGAACCGCCGGAATTCGCGGCTGTCGGGCTTGCCGGCCAGGATGCCCTCGGTATTGCCGCGCCGGATCGCATCGAGCGGTGCGCCGGTGACGACCGAGAAATTCCAGCACTGGTTGTTGTACGACGAGGGCGCGCGCATCGCGACTTCGAGTATCTCGGCCACCAACTCTTTCGGAACGGGCTCGTCGAGGAAACCGCGGATCGAGCGGCGTCCCCGGACGACCTCGTCATAGCCGCGGGCGGTCGTCACGCGGCCTTGCGCAGCTCGAGACGGTCCCAGATTTCGACGAGCGCTTCAGTCAATTCGCGCATCATCGCCTCGTCATGCGCCGGGCCAGGCGTGAAGCGCAAGCGTTCGGTGCCGCGCGGCACGGTCGGGAAATTGATCGGCTGCACATAGACGCCATATTCGGCGAGCAATATATCGCTGATCTTCTTCGCGCGCACCGGATCGCCGACCATCAGCGGGACGATGTGCGTCGTCGAATCCATCACCGGCAGTCCGGCGTCGCGGAAGCATTGCTTGAGATAGGCCGCTGCCGCCTGCTGCGCGTCGCGCTCGACGCTCGACGCCTTGAGGTGACGGACGCTGGCGAGGACTCCCGCGACGAGCACCGGCGAAAGGCTGGTGGTGAAGATGAAGCCCGGCGCGTACGAGCGGATCACGTCGACGATATTCTTGTCGGCGGCGATATAGCCGCCCATCACGCCGAACGCCTTGCCCAACGTCCCTTCGATAATCGTGACACGGTGCGCCGCCTCGTCGCGGTCGGTGATGCCGCCGCCGCGCGGGCCGTACATGCCGACGGCATGGACTTCGTCGCAATAGGTGAGCGCGTTATACTTTTCGGCAAGGTCGCAGATCGCATGGATCGGCGCGACGTCACCGTCCATCGAATAGACGCTCTCGAACGCGATCAGCTTTGCGGCGTCGGGATCGTCGGCGGCGAGCAGTTCCTCGAGATGTTCAAGATCGTTGTGCCGCCACACGCGCTTTTCGCAGCCCGAATTGCGGATGCCCGCGATCATCGAGGCGTGGTTGAGCTCGTCCGAATAGATGATGCAGTTCGGGAGCAGCTTGCCGAGCGTGCCGAGCGTTGCCTCGTTCGAGATATAGCCGGAGGTGAAGAGCAGCGCGCCATCCTTGCCGTGCAGGTCGGCAAGTTCATGCTCGAGGTCGATATGATAATGGGTGTTGCCGCCGATGTTGCGCGTGCCGCCCGAACCGGCGCCGACGTCGTGCAGCGCCTCCTCCATCGCCTCGATGACCTTGGGATGCTGGCCCATCGCGAGATAGTCGTTCGAGCACCAGACGGTGATCGGCTTCGGCCCGTTGTGGCCCGCGAAGCAGCGCGCGTTCGGAAAAGCGCCCTTGTTGCGCAGAATGTCGATGAAGACGCGGTAGCGGCCCTCTTCGTGCAACCGGTCGATCGCGCGTGCGAAAATATCGTTATAGTTCACGTCTCAGCCCCGCATGTCAGGTGCCAGTTCGGCGTCGGCGCCGCTCCCTCCGGCGACGGTATTCCGCGCCGCATTACCCTCGAAAGGCTGGGAAAGCCAGTGCGAACGATTCGCAGCAGTTGTGTCAAATTGTCTCAATCGACCCGATGCCATAGGGCGCGAGCGCCGCGAGGGGCGGGGGCGGGCGATCGTCGCTGCGTGTGAACACCGCGATGCCGGGAGCGGGGTCGGCAGGCCACCGCTGGCCGTCGGTCAGATAGGCGATGCGCCGCGCAATCCCTGCCGCTCCGTCGATCAGGCGAACGCCGGGGCCGGCAACCGCCTGCAGCTCTTCGGCGAGCAGCGGGAAGTGGGTGCAGGCGAGGACGATGACGTCGATCGCATCGCCGCCGGGCTGGTTGCGCAATCCCGCGATCGCGCGCTCGATGGCTGCCGGGTCATAGGGCTGGCCATTGAGCTTTGCCTCGGCGGCCGTAACCAGCCCGGGACTGCCATGGCGAAGCACCGTCTTGTCGCTGGCGAACTTGGCGCTGAGGTCGTCGACATAGGGCTGGCGCACCGTCGCCTCGGTGCCGAGGACGCCGATCGCGCCGGTTTGGGTCAACTCGGCAGCGGGTTTGATCGCGGGGACGGTGCCGACGATCGGCAAGTCGAGTGCGGCGCGAACGTGCGGCAGGGCAATCGTCGACGCGGTGTTGCACGCGATCACCGCGAGGCGCGGCTGATATCGCTCGACGAGGCGGCCGAGCAGAGCGGGAACGCGCGCGGCCAGTTCCTCGTTCGTCTTCTTGCCATAGGGCAGGCCCGCATAGTCGGCGGCATAGACAAACCGTGCGGTCGGAAGCAGCGCGCGCGTCGGGTCGAGCACGGATAGCCCGCCGAGACCGCTGTCGAAGAAGAGGATGGGCGCGTCCGGTTCGGGGGAATGATCCATATCGGACGCGGCGATACGCCAAACGCCCGCCGCGCGGCAAGCATGGCGTTGACCCATAGCCCCCACTGCCGCCAAAAGGCGCGGGCAGCCGGAGGCGAGTCCGGCAAGCTGGGGAGCGCCGTGTGACGATCATCGTTTTGGCCCTGACGGGCTATCTGCTGGGGTCGATCCCCTTCGGGATCATCCTGACGCGGTTGTTCGGCGCCGGAGACCTGCGCCAGATCGGCTCGGGGAATATCGGCGCGACCAATGTGCTGCGGACGGGGCGCAAGGAACTGGCGGCGGCAACGCTGATCCTCGATGGCGCCAAGGGCGCGGTTGCGGTGCTTCTGGCGCGCCAATTTTTGCCCGAGTTGGGGCAGGACGGCGCGATGATCGCAGGCGCGGCGGCGATGATCGGCCATTGCTATCCGGTGTGGCTCAAATTCCGGGGCGGGAAAGGGGTGGCGACGCTGCTTGGCCTGTCGCTCGCGCTCGCGTGGCCGATCGGCGTCGTGTTCGCGGTCGTGTGGCTCGCGGCGGCGTTGCTCTCGCGCATATCTTCGCTGGGCGGCATGGTCGGTGCGGTATCGGCGCCGGTCGCTGCGCTGGCGCTCGGCTATCCGGTCTATGCGACCGGGCTCGCCGGGCTGGCAGTGATCGTGCTGTGGCGCCACCGCGAGAATATCGCGAGGCTTCGCGCGGGCACCGAACCGCGCATCGGCTCGAAGAAGGACAAGGCTGCGTGACGGACGCCGAGCGGCTGGCACGGCTGCGCCTGATCCGCACGCCGCATGTCGGTCCGGTAAGCTGGCATCATTTGATGCAGCGCTTCGGTTCGGGCGAGGCGGCCCTCGAGGCGTTACCCGGCCTTGTGCTGCGGGGCGGCGCAGGGAAACCGCGTATCGCCCCCGCCGAACTCGCGCAGCGCGAGATCGAGCGCGTTGCCGAATTGGGCGCGCGGCACGTGTTCAGCGACGACGCGGACTATTCCGCGCTGCTGCGCGAGGCCGAGGGCGCACCGCCCGTCATCATCGTGCGCGGCGACATGGCGATGCTCCAGCGGCCGTCTGTCGCGATCGTCGGCGCGCGTAACGCTTCGGCGATCGCGTGCCGCTTTGCCCGGCAGATGGCGGCCGATCTCGCCGCGCGCGGCGTGACCGTGGTCAGCGGGCTGGCGCGCGGGGTCGATACCGCCGCGCATGTCGGTGCGCTCGGCGGATCGACCGCAGCGGTGATCGCGAGCGGGATCGACATCGCTTTTCCGCCCGAAAATGCCGCGCTGCAGGAAAAGATCGCGAGCGACCAATTGCTGGTCGCCGAGCAGCCGCCGGGCACCGAACCATTGGCGCGGCACTTCCCCGCGCGCAACCGCATCATCGCAGGCCTTGCGCACGGAACCCTGGTGATCGAGGCGGCGCCGCGTTCGGGGTCGTTGATCACGGCGCGGCGCGCAGGCGATTTCGGGCGCGAGGTCATGGCTGTGCCGGGGTCGCCGCTCGATCCGCGCGCGCAAGGGTGCAACCAACTGATCCGCGAGGGCGCAACGCTGGTGCAGACCGTCGACGATGTGCTCGAAGCGATGGGCCCGATCGACGATCGCATGGCGCGTGAACCGCGCCCCGCGTCTTTCGAGATGGCGCAGGCGATCGAGACGGGGGACGGGGATCGCGATGCTGTCGCCGGACTTCTCGGCCCGACGCCGGTTGCGGTGGACGAGATCGTGCGGCAATCCGGGCGCCCCGCGGCTGCGGTCCAGCTGGTGCTGCTCGAACTCGAACTCGCCGGCCGCGTTGCGCGGCACGCCGGAGCGCGGGTGTCGCTGATGTGACCCGCCGCACAGCGGCGCAACTCCCGACAATCTAACCACTCATCGCGGTTCAGCCACGGTTCAGCGGCTGGCCGACAGGTTGATGATATTGTATCTCATGCCGGGGAGTTGGATGATGCGAAATCGATTGCTGACAGGTGTCACCATATTTGCCGTGCTGGCTTCGGGCCCGACGCCGCTGCCCTTGGCAATCGCCAATGCCCGGACTGTCGATCCGCAGCAGGGCTTCTGCCGCAATGCGGGGCCGCTGCCGCGTCTCGACCCCGAAGAGAGGCCGCAGCCGCAGCAGAATGAAGGGGCGTACAAGAAGCGCGGCGGCCGCGAGCGAGCCGACGATGCGGTTATGGCGAGGCCGATGCCCGAGGCTCCTCCGCCTCCGCCGCCGCCTCCTCCACCGCCTCCGCCGCCGATGATGGCTCCGCCGTCTCCGGCGGTCGATGGCGCGGCGCGCGAGGTGGTGGTGACGGGCAGTGCTGCCGGATCAGCCGAGGCATCGGCGCCGGTCAGCGCCACGCCGCCCGTTGAAGGGATTAGCGCGGGATCCGCCGCCGGCTTCGGGGCACGGGGCGACGTTTCGAGAATGCCGCCGCGCCCCTATCCGCAGCCGCAGTCGGGAATATTGACCGCCGGCGAGCATGACGACCTGCTGAATCCCGAACTTTATGCCGCTTATGTAAACCGCAGCAATCTGGGGCAGGAGATCCGGACGATGCCGCGGGTCGATACGACGCGGGTCGTGACGGTGAAGGTCAACGACCGCAGCGGCCAGCCGATTCCCTTCGCCGATGTCGTCGTCACCTGCAGCGACGGCAACAGCATCACGATGGCGACGCAGGCTGACGGCAGCGTGGTCTTTTTCCCCGGCCTCGACCGGCTGAGCGAGCGGATCACCATTTCGGCGCGGAAGGCCGGGCGCACGATCGCCGACGCGCGCACCGTGCTCGTCAGCGGCGCGGCGGGCGGCCAGACGGTCGGCCTGACCGCGAACCATATGGCGGTGAAGGCGACGAAGCTCGACCTGATGCTTGTCGTCGATACGACCGGCAGCATGGGCGACGAGATCCGCTACCTCCAGTCCGAAATGCGCTCGATCATCGCGTCGATCACCGCAAAGCACCGCGATCTCGATATCCGGATCGGCTTTGTCTTTTACCGCGACCTTGGCGACGATTACGTCACGCGCACCATCGCCTTTACCCGCGACGTCGGCGCGGCGCAGGGTTCGCTCGCGCAGCAATATGCGACCGGCGGGGGCGACTATCCCGAGGCGATGGACCAGGCGTTGATCCGCGCGGTCGGTCAGGACTGGCGGCCCGATGCGGTCAAATCGCTGCTGCTCGTCGCCGACGCGCCGCCGCACGACGAACTGTTCGGACGAACCTGGCAAGCCGCCGAAGTCGCGCGCGCCAAACGGATCCACATCACGCCGGTCGCGGCGTCGGGCGTCGCAGACAAGGCCGAATATGCGATGCGCGCGATGGCCGCGGCGACCCAGTCGCGCTATCTGTTCCTGACCGACGACAGCGGTGTGGGCAATCCGCACGCGCCGCCAGCGATCGACTGCTATCTGGTGACCAAGCTCGACGCACTTGTCCGCCGGGTAATCGACAGCCAGATCAGCGGCCGCCGCATCGAACCAGAGGATCAGGAGATCATCCGCAGCGTCGGCAAATATGACGCTGGCAAATGCATCCTGCCGGCCGACTTCAAATGGCAGAACGGTTGACGCTCTGACGTCAGACATTGACTCGCCCCCGCATCTGACCGATGCGGGGGACCGTGGGTTGCTTCGATTAACCTCTCTCTTCGGTCGGTAGGGTCGACCGGCAGGGTGCGGGGTCGGAGGATATGACCCATGAAGAAATTGCTGTCGGCTGCCGCGATTGCGGCGCTGCTGGTTCAGCCTGTCATCGCCAACGCCAAGGATGCCGAACCGGTCAAGATTTCGGGACCGGCGAATGCCAAGGGCGTTACCGCCGTCGCCGTCGGCGCCTTCAACGTCGGCTTCATCTTTGAATCCATCGACCAGACCGCGGCGACCGGTGGATTGATGGGCGCGTTCGGCGGCACGACCAAAGCCAAGAGCGCGCTCGTCGGCGTGACACCCGAGATGATGCAGGCGGTGACCGACGCCGCCTATGCCGACTTCGTGCGGCAGCTCGCGGCAAGTGGCTACACGGTGCAGCCGGTAGCCGAGCTGTTCGGGCACGGCGCGCTTTCCAAGCTCAAGTCGCAGGACGTGCCGCTCGACATCAACATCGCGCTCGAAAAGGGCAGCAAAGGCAAAGCGACCTATTTCAAGCCGACCGCATTCCCTTCGCTGCTGATGATCCCGGGCGATTTCCAGGGCTCGGGGATGAGCAGCATCGGGATCAACATGTCGGCGGGGCAGGCGAGCTATGCGCTCTCCACATATGCCAAGGAGAGTGGGATCGGGGTGATCGACGTCGTCTATCTGATCGACTTTTCGCAGCAGAAGCGCCCTGGCGCGTTCAGCTTTGGCGGCATTCAGGTCAACAGCGCGCTATCGGTGAGTGCTGACTATTCGCGCATGACCTTGATCGCGCCGAACGGCAAGCAGTCGGTCATCACCATAAAGGCGCCGGTCGCGGTCGAGGGCGAGTTCGTCGAAATGGCCGACGCTTCAAGCGGCGCCGACAAGGCCTTGCAGTCGGGAGCCAATGTTGCGGGGGGCGTCGCCGCAGTCATGGGTTTCGGCGGCTTGCGTTTCGGTAAGACGCGAAAGTTCGAGTTCACCGCCAAGCCCGGCAACTATGAGGAGGGTGCAGCGAAGGCGGCGACGCTTGCCAGCGAGCTTCTGATTGGGCGTCTGGGCGCTCTCCGTTGACCCCGGTGAGGGCGCTCCTTAAATCCGCTTGACGGAGGGCCGGGGCGCCCGCCACCCTCGCGCGTGTACGTGAGAGTAATCGGGGAACGAGTTTTTCAATGCAATTGGTGATTGTGGAATCGCCCGCCAAGGCGAAGACGATCGAGAAATATCTCGGTCGCGATTTCAAGGTTCTGGCCAGCTATGGCCACGTCCGCGACCTGCCGCCCAAGGACGGATCGGTCGATCCCGACGACGGCTTCGCGATGCAGTGGCAGCTGTATCCCGACAAGGCGAAGCGGCTGAAGGAAATCCAGGACGCGGCAAAGTCCGCAGACCGCCTGATCCTCGCGACCGACCCCGATCGCGAGGGCGAGGCGATCAGCTGGCATGTGCAGGAACTGCTGCGCCAGAAAAAGGCGCTGCCGCAGACGGTCGACCGCGTGACCTTCAACGCGATCACCAAGCAGGCGGTCACCGACGCGATGGCGCATCCGCGCGAGCTCGACACCGACCTGATCGACGCGTACCGCGCGCGCCGTGCGCTCGACTATCTGGTCGGCTTCACCCTGTCGCCGGTGCTGTGGCGCAAGCTGCCCGGCGCGAAATCGGCGGGCCGCGTCCAGTCGGTGACCTTGCGCATGATCGTCGAGCGCGAGCGCGAGATCGAGGCCTTTGTTGCGCAGCAATATTGGTCGGTAACCGGCCTGTTCGAGATGGCCGGCACGCCGTTCAAGGCGCGGCTGTCGCGCTGGCGGGGCGAGAGGATCGAGCGGCTGTCGATCGGCACCGAAGCCGACGCGCGTGCCGCCGAGGCCGATGTGAAGGCCGGCCACTTTACCGTCGATACGGTCGAGACCAAGCCGCTCACCCGCAACCCGCCGCCGCCGTTCACGACGTCGACCCTCCAGCAGGAGGCGGCGCGCAAGCTCGGTTTCTCCGCGAGCCACACGATGCGTGTCGCGCAGGATCTCTACGAGGACGGCGCGATCACCTACATGCGTACCGATGGCGTTCAGATGGACGGCAGCGCGATCAGCGCCGCGCGCAAGGCGATCGCCGATCGTTACGATGGCGGCTATGTTCCCGATCAGCCGCGCCAATATCAGACCAAGGCGAAAAACGCGCAGGAAGCGCACGAGGCGATCCGTCCGACCGACTTCTCGAAGGACAAGGTCGGCGGCGGCGATCATGCGCGCCTCTACGAACTGATCTGGAAGCGCGCGCTTGCGAGCCAGATGGCGTCGGCGCGGCTCGAACGGACCAGCGTCGATCTCTCCGACGGCACGGGGAAGACGGTGCTGCGCGCGACCGGGCAGGTCGTGAAGTTTCCGGGCTTCCTCGCACTCTACGACGAGGGGCGCGACGACGCCGAGGATGAGGATGCGCGCCTGCTGCCCGCGATGGGCAAGGGCGATGCGCCCGCGAAGACCGGCGTCGAGGTCGAAAGCCACGAGACCCAGCCGCCGCCGCGCTATTCGGAGGCGAGCCTCGTCAAGAAGATGGAGGAGCTCGGCATCGGGCGTCCGTCGACCTATGCCGCGATCCTGCAGGTGCTGAAGGATCGCGCCTATGTGCGGGTCGAGAAGAACCGCTTCATTCCCGAAGAGAGCGGGCGATTGCTGACGGCGTTCCTCGAGCGTTTCTTCAATCGTTACGTCGAATATGATTTCACCGCGGGGCTTGAGGAAGAGCTCGACGACGTGTCGGGCGGCCGCGCGCAGTGGCAGGCGGTGCTCGAACGCTTCTGGCGCGACTTCAAGCCGCGCACCGGCGAAGTGATGGAGCAGAAGCCGTCGGAGATCACGGCGGCGCTCGACGAATTTCTCGGCCCCTACCTGTTCCCCGACAAGGGCGACGGCAGCGATCCCCGGCTCTGCCCCAATTGCGGCACCGGGCGGCTGGCGCTGCGTGGCGGCAAGTTCGGGCCGTTCATCGCGTGCAGCAACTATCCCGACTGCAAGTTCACGCGGAAATTTGCGCAGCCGGGCGGTTCCGATGCCGGCGACAGTGGCCCCGAGGTGATGGGTACCGACCCCGAAAGCGGGCTGGAAGTGTCGAAGCGCAGCGGGCGCTTCGGCCCGTACATCCAGCTCGGCGAGGGCAAGGAAGCGAAACGCTCGTCGATCCCGAAGGACATTCCCGCCGAGGATTTCGACCTCGACTATGCACTGCGGCTGCTCAGCCTGCCGCGCGAAGTCGGGACGCATCCCGAAAGCGGCAAGGTCATCATGGCAGGGCTCGGCCGCTATGGCCCCTATCTGCTCCACGACGGCAAATATGCGAAGCTGACCGGCACCGCCGAGATCTTCGACATCGGTATGAATGCTGCGGTCGCGCGGATCGCCGATGCCGCGAACGGCGGTGGTCGCGGCGCGCGGGCCAAGGCCGAACCGCTCAGGACATTCGGCCCGCATCCGACGAGTGGCGGCGAGATAAAGCTGATGGCCGGGCGCTTCGGTCCCTATGTGACCGACGGCACGACCAACGCGACGCTGCCCAAGACGGTCGAGGCCGATGCCCTGACCGAGGAAGAAGCGATCGCGCTGATCGATGCGCGCGCGGCGAAGGGACCGGCTAAGGGCAAGAAGAAGGCGCCGGCGAAAAAGGCTGCGGCAAAGAAAACGCCGACCAAGAAGGCTCCGGCGAAAAAAACGCCGGCAAAAAAGGCCGCACCCGCAGAATAGTGTCATCCCGGCGAAGGCCGGGATGACGCCTATGGGCCACTATGGTAGCATCGGCGCATCGGGAGGTATTTCGATGCGCCGCTCGCTTGCCGTCTTGTCCGCCCTTCTTGCCCTGTTCGTGCTGCCCGCCGCTGCGCAGCAACCCGGAACGCTGATCTCCGCCGAGCCGATGCAGGCGACGCCAGCGGGGGTGCAGGCTTGGAAAATCCTCTATTGGACCAGCAACGGCAACGGCCAGCGTTTCCAGGTCACCGGCATCGTCGCGGCGCCGATGGAAGCGATCCCGCCGCGCCCGCGCCGCGTGATCGCCTGGACGCATGGCGCGTGGGGTGTTGCGGAGAAATGCGCGCCGTCGCTAAGCTCCAATTTCTTTGAATATAGCGCGGGGATGGATGCCGTTCGCGCGGGCTATGTCGTCGTCGCCCCCGATTATATCGGCCTTGCCAGTCCGACAATGCACCCCTTTCTTGTCGGTCCCGATACGGCGAATGCGGTTCTCGACGCGGTACGGGCCGCGCGGGAGATTCCGGGCGCCGCTGGGGGCCGCAGCTTCGCGGTTTGGGGGGAGTCGCAGGGCGGTCATGCCGCGCTGTGGACGGCGATGTCGGCGCGGAGCTACGCGCCCGATCTGACGCTCGTCGGCACCGCCGCCGCCGCGCCGCCGACCGATCTTGCCGCCAACCTGCGTGAAGGCAGCGACAAGAATGCTCGCGCGCTGCTGCTATCCTTTGCGCTGCACAGCTGGTCGACGCTCTATGGCTTCCCGCAGGACGGCATCACCAATCGCACCAATCAGGGCATCATCCGCCGGTTGGCCGAAAATAATTGCGTCGCCTTCAACAAGAAGCCGAAGCTCGGGACGATCCTCGGCATTTTGACCATCGCCCGCGCCACCCGGACCAAGGACATTGCGAAGATCGAGCCCTTCGGCTCCTTCGCGCGTGCCAACAGCGTCGATCCCGCGCGCGTGCCGGGCCCGCTGCTGATCGCGCAGAGCAGCAAAGACACGATCGTCGCGCCCGCCGTCACGCGCAAGTTCGCGAAAGCGGTCTGCAGGCGCGGAACGCCGATGCGCTGGATCGACATGGCGGGCGATCATGGTTCCAGCGCGAAGGACAGCGCGCAGGAAACGATCGGCTGGATCACCGCGCGGTTTGACGGAACTCCGCCTCCGAACGACTGTCGGCGGATTTAATCGACCCAGTCGAGCCCCATGTCGCGATAGACGCTGCGGTCCTCGTCCCAGTTTTCCTTCACCTTGACGTGCAGGAACAGGTGGACCTTGCGGCCCATCAATTCGGTCAGTTCGGCGCGGGCGCGGGCGCCGATTTCCTTGATGCGGGCGCCGCCCTTGCCGAGCACGATCGCGCGCTGGTTGTCGCGCGCGACGAAAATCTGCTGGTGGATTTCGGCGCTGCCGTCGGGGCGCGTCTTGAACAGCTCGGTCTCGACCGTCGACTGATAGGGCAGCTCCTCGTGGAGCTGGCGGTAGAGCTGCTCGCGCGTGATTTCGGCGGCGAGCATGCGTTCGGGCGCGTCGCTGACCTCGTCCTCGGGGAAGTGCCACGGCCCCTCGGGCATCAGGCTCGCGAGATTGGCCTTGAGCTCGGCGACCCCGTCGCCGCTGCTCGCCGAGATGAAATAGGTCTCGTCGAACGCCACCTTCGCATTGAGCCCGGTCGCGATCGTCAGCAGCTTGTCCTTCTTGGTCAGGTCGACCTTGTTCAGGATCAGATATTTCTTTTCGGGCCGGTTCGCGATGCCTTCGAGCACACGCTCGACGCGGCCTGTCAGTTTGGCCGCGGCGTCGACCATCACGAGGATCGCCTCGGCTTCCTCGAGGCTGCCCCAGGCGGCGGCAACCATCGCGCGGTCGAGGCGGCGCGTCGGGGCGAAGATGCCGGGGGTATCGATCAGGACGATCTGCGCATCGCCCTCCATCGCGACGCCCATCAGCCGCGTGCGGGTCGTCTGCGCCTTCGGGCTGACGATTGCGACCTTCTGGCCGACGAGCGCGTTGACGAGGGTCGATTTGCCGGCGTTCGGCGCGCCGACGACGGCCACGAAGCCGCAGCGCTGGGTCATTTTTCTTCTTCCTGTGTCAGTCGTTCGAGCAGCGCCGCCGCCGCCGCCTTTTCGGCCGCCTGCTTCGAGGCGCCTTCGCCCTCCGCTTCCGCGAGCTTGCCGACCGCGACCGCGACGAGGAAGCGCGGTGCGTGGTCGGGGCCTTCGCGGCGCACGAGGCGATATTCGGGCGGGCGGCGTTTGCGCGCGAGCGCCCATTCCTGCAACGCGGCCTTGGGATGCTTGGGTGCGGCGACCTGTCCCTCGATCATCGCGCCCCATTTGGCGACGATGAAAGCCCGTGCGGCCTCCTCGCCGAGATCGAGCCAGAGCGCGCCGATCAACGCTTCGAGCGCATCGGCGGCGATATTGTCGCTATAGCGTCCGCCGTCGCCGATCGCCTGGCTGCCGAAATGGACATGCGCGTTGAGGTCCAGCCCTTGCGCGATCCGCGCGCACGTCTCGCCCGACGCGAGCGCATGAAGCCGCGACGAAAGCTCGCCCTCGGCAGCCTTCGGAAAACGGCGGAACAATTCGGACGCGATGACGAGGCCCAGCACGCGGTCGCCCAGAAACTCAAGCCGCTGATAGTCGCCCGCGCCGCTGCTGCCGTGGGTCAGCGCCTCCTGATAGAGGCTCAGGTTGCGGGGGCTGGCGCCGGTGAGGGCTGCAATCGTCTCCGCGGAAACGCGGTCGCTCAAAAGCCTTCCCCGATACGGCTCCAGCGCGCGGCGGTGAACCAGCTGATCGGGTTGATCCAGCTGGCCGAACCATCGGTCGAGAACATGCCGACGAGCGCGTGGCCGACGAGATTCTCCTCGGGAACCAGGCCGATGCCACCGTTTTCCTGCGCCTCGAAGCGGCTGTCGGCGCTGCGGTCGCGGTTGTCGCCCATCAGGAACAGGTGTCCGGCGGGCACCGTCACAGGTTCGGTATTGTCCTCGGGTATCGTCGTGATGTCGAGGATCGCATAGCTCTTGCCGCTGGGGAGCGTCTCGCGGAACTGCCGGTACCGGCACTGGCGCTGGCCATTGGCTCCAATCTCTTCGAACTGCGGGGCGTAGCAGGGCAGGGTGCCCGTGGTGCGCGAGGCGTCGATCATGTTCTGCGTCACCGGGATCACGAAATCGGCCATCGGCTCGCGCTTCAGCGGCTTGCCGTTCAACCAGACAATGCCTTCCTTTACCTGCACCGTATCGCCGGGCAGACCGATCACGCGCTTGATATAATCATTGTCGTTGACCGGCGGCGCCTTGAACACGACGACGTCGCCGCGTTCGGGCGTGCGCGCGAAGATGCGGCCCGGAATCAGCGGTACACTGAAAGGCAGGCTGTATTTCGAGTAGCCATAGGCCATCTTGTTCACGAGCAGATAGTCGCCGATCAGCAGGCGCGGCTGCATCGATTCAGACGGAATGTTGAAGGGCGACAGGAAAAAACTGCGGAAAATCAGCACCGCGATCGCCAGCAGCGCGAGGAAGCGGACGGTGTCGACGGCCTCTTCCTTCGCCGAAACGGGCGCGGGCTCGGGAGTCGTGGGGCCGGGCTTTGCGGCGGGTGAATTGTCGGCGGTCAGGCTGGCGTCGGTCATCGCCCGGCATTGGCGACGAATAGGTCTGCGCGTCAAGCAAATATCGGCGGATCGCGCTGGCGCGGCGGCGGCCGCTGGCGTAGAGGCGAGGCCCGAAATCGAAGGAGCTGCGACATGACGACCGCCGATCAGGCCTGGCAGGCGCTTGCCGACTGGCAGCCGCAAAAGCTGACCGACCTCGTGGGGGCCGATCCCGAGGCGCGGTTGCAGGCGCTGGTTCGCACGGTCGCCGATATCCGCTTCGACTTCGCCAAGACCCATCTCGACGATGCGGCGATCGGCATTCTGGGCGGTCTCGCCGCCGCGCAGGACTTTGCCGGGCGCCGCAAGACGCTGTTTTCGGGCGGCATCGCCAATCCCACCGAAAATCGTGCGGCCGAGCATAGCGCCGAACGCGGCGAGGGGAGCCCCGAGTCCGTCCATGTCGCACAGGCGCTGCATCAGCGGATGCGGATGATGGTCGATGCCATCGAGGCAGGCGCGTTCGGAGAAATCCGGCACCTGCTCCACATCGGCATCGGCGGTTCGGCGCTTGGCCCCGACCTGCTCGTTGACGCATTGGGACGGCATAGCGAGCGTTATGATGTCGCGGTCGTGTCAAACGTCGATGGCGCCGCGCTGGCCGAGGCCTTCGCGACATTCGATCCGGCCTACACGCTCGTCGCGGTCGCTTCAAAGACCTTCACGACGACCGAAACGCTGCTCAACGCGTCCTCGGCATTGCAATGGCTGGAGGAAGGCGGCGTCGACGACCCGCTCGGCCGCTTCATCGCGCTGACGGCCATGCCCGAACGCGCGATGGAATGGGGGATCGATGAAACGCGCATCCTGCCGTTCAGCGAGACGGTCGGCGGGCGTTATTCGCTGTGGTCGTCGATCGGCTTTCCCGCCGCACTGGCGCTCGGCTGGGATGCGTTCGCCGACCTGCTCGAAGGCGCGGCCGAAATGGACCGGCATTTCCGGCTGGCGGAGGGCGCGGACAATATCTGCCTGCTCGCGGCGTTCGCCGACCAGATCTATGCCAACCGCCTCGGCTGCCAGACGCGTGCGGTATTCGCTTATGACGAGCGCTTGCGGCTGCTTCCCGACTATCTTCAACAGCTTGAAATGGAATCGAACGGCAAGTCGGTAACCCTTGAGGGCAAGCCGCTCGCGCGGCAAAGTGCGCCGATCACCTGGGGCGGCGTCGGCACCGATGCGCAGCACGCGGTGTTCCAGCTGCTCCATCAGGGCACGCACCTCACCCCGGTCGAGTTCGTTGTCGCCCGCGAGCCCGATCATCTGCTCGACGACGCGCATCACGAAACGCTCGTCGCGAATTGCATCGCGCAGGGCGCGGCGCTGATGGCGGGCCGCGAGAGCGCGGACGGCGCGCGCGCCTATCCCGGTAACCGCCCGTCGACGACGATTCTGCTCGATCAGGTGACCCCGCGCAGTCTGGGCGCGCTGATCGCGTTTTACGAGCACCGTGTTTTCGCCAACGCCGTCCTGCTCGGCATCAACCCGTTCGACCAGTTCGGGGTCGAGCTGGGCAAGGAGATGGCGAAGGGGCTCGCCGAGGGCACGATCGAATTCGATCCCGCGACGCAGGCGCTGATGCAGGCGGCGCTCGGCGCCTGAGGCCTCGTCGCTGTCTCTGACCGCAAAATTCGATTGGCAAGCCGCCGGCGCGTAACCACATTGATGCTGGCGGCGAATGTCTGCCTGACCACTTCAGGGGTAATTCATGAGCGACTTCGACTATGATCTCTTCGTCATCGGCGCCGGTTCGGGCGGCGTGCGCGCGTCGCGCGTCGCGGCCTCGCACGGCGCGCGCGTTGCGGTGGCGGAGGAGTATCGGGTCGGCGGAACCTGCGTGATCCGCGGATGCGTGCCCAAGAAGCTGCTCGTCTATGGCGCGCATTTCGCCGAGGATATCCACGACGCGCGCAAGTTCGGCTGGGACGTTCCCGAATGCCGTTTCGACTGGAATGTGCTGCGCGACAATGTGCTGGCCGAGGTCGACAGGCTCGAAGGCCTTTATGGCCAGACGCTCGACAACCACCATGTCACGGTCTTCAAGACGCGGGCGACCATCGTCGGGCCGCAGAAGGTTCGCCTCGCCGACGGGACCGAGCTCACTGCCGAGCGCATCCTGATCGCGACCGGCGGCTGGCCGCACGTTCCCGAGTTTCCGGGCAGCGAGCATGCGATCACGTCGAACGAGGTCTTTCATCTCGAGACGCTGCCGAAGCGGATCATGATCGCGGGCGGCGGCTATATCGCGAACGAATTCGCGGGCATCTTCAACGAATTCGGCAGCCAGGTGACGATCGTCAATCGCGGCGACACGATCCTGCGCGGCTATGACGAGCAGATCCGCGACCGTCTGCTGCAAATCTCGATGACCAAGGGCATACATTTCAAGTTCAATGTCCCTTTCCGGTCGATCGAGAAGAATGACGATGGCACGCTGACCGTCCATCTGGAAAATTGCGATCCCTTCATTGTCGACGCGGTGCTGATGGCGACCGGTCGCGTGCCGAACACCAAAGGCATCGGGCTGGAAGAGGTCGGCGTCGAGCTCGACGATCAAGGCGCGATCAAGGTCGATGAGACCAACCAGTCGTCGGTGCCGAGCATCTATGCCGTCGGCGACGTTACCAACCGCATCCAGCTGACCCCGGTCGCCATCCGTGAAGGGCAGGCGTTTGCGGATAGCGTCTTCGGCGGGAAGCCGACCGTCGTCGACTATCAGAACGTTCCGAGTGCGGTGTTCAGCCATCCGCCGATCGGCGCGGTCGGGATGACCGAAGCCGAGGCGCGCAACAAGCTCGGCACGGTGCGCATCTACACCAGCGATTTCCGCGCGATGAAGAATGTCCTCGCGGGCCGCAACGAGCGGGCGCTCTACAAGATGGTTGTGAACGCGGCGACCGATCAGGTCGTCGGGCTGCACATGATCGGCCCCGACGCGCCGGAGATTTTGCAGGCTGCCGCCATCGCGGTGAAGGCCGGGCTGACCAAGGCCGATTTCGACGCGACGGTTGCGTTGCACCCGAGCATGGCCGAGGAACTGGTGCTGCTGAAATAGCGCGCCCCTTCGCCGGGGTGACGGCGAAACGGAAAAGGTTCCTAATCGCAACCGACATGCTATCCTCCCGCCCATAACAGGCATTGGAGGGGCGCATGGCGGGCAATGTTCTGGTCACCGGCGGCAGCGGCTATATCGCGGGCTTTCTGATCCGTCAGCTGATTGCGAATGGCTGGACCGTGAACACGACGGTGCGCAGCCTGAAACGCGAGGACGAGGTTCGCGGCTGGCTGCAGGTCGATAACAGCAAGCTGCGCTTCTTCGCCGCCGACCTGGAAAATGACGCCGGTTGGGCCGAGGCGATGGCGGGATGCAGCCATGTCGCGCATGTCGCTTCGCCCTTTCCGCTCGACGTTCCCAGACATGCCGACGATCTGGTCATTCCGGCGCGTGAAGGTGCGCTGCGCGCGCTGTGCTTCGCCAAGCGGGCAGGGGTCGGGCGGTTCGTCCTGACCTCGTCGATGGCGGCGATCGCCTATGGCCATAGCCACGGCCGCCAACTCTACAACGAGTCGGACTGGACCAACCTCGCCAACCCCGGTGTCATGCCCTATCCGCGCTCGAAGACCGTCGCCGAACGTGCGGCCCGCGACTGGGTTGCGGCAGAGGGCGGCGCCATGGAATTCGCCTCGGTCAACCCGGCGGCGGTGTTTGGCCCTTTGCTGTCGGACGACTTGTCGACCTCGATCGAACTGGTGAAGCAATTGCTCGAGGGCAAGGTGCCGATGTGCCCCGACATCGGCTTCGGTATCATCGACGTGCGCGATGTCGCCGACCTCCACTATCGCACGCTGACCGCGCCGGGCATCCGCGACGAGCGCTACGTCTGCTCGGGACCGTTCCTCAAGATGATCGACGTCGCGGACATCCTGACCGCGAACCTCGGCGACAAGGCGAAGAAGGTGCCGACGCGGAGAATGCCCGACTGGCTGCTCAAGCTGTTCGCGCTATTCCGGCCCGAGCTCAAGCAACTCGTCGCCGAACTCGGTAACGTCCGCGGCGGCGACAGCAATCACGCGATGACCGCACTTGGCTGGACGATGCGGACGCCCGAGGATGCGATCCTCGCAACGGCGAACAGCCTGATCGAGCGGGGGATCGTGAAGCCCTAACCGATCCGGTACGGCACCACGTCGCGCCGGTCGGGGTCGACCAGGATCGGACGGTCGCTTGGCGGGAAGGCCCGCTGGTCGCAGTCGTCGCGCGGGCAGATACGGCACGAGAGGCCGATCCGCGTCGCCGCCTGCGGTGCGGCGACATCGACCCCGTCGGCATAAACGAAGTCGGCGGCATATTGCGCCTCGCACCCCAGCGCGACGGCGTAGCGACGCGGGCTCCGCGCATAGCTGCCCGACGGCTTCACCAGCCCCTTCGCCATCGACACATAGCGCAGGCCATCGGGGGTTTCGGCGAGCTGGAACAATATGCGGTCGGGGATCGCAGCGGCCTCATGGACGATCCAAAGCGGGCAGGCGCCGCCGAAGCGGGCGAATTGCAACCGCGTCGCGCTGTGCCGTTTGGTGATGTTACCGGCCATGTCGACGCGGCAGAAGAACATGGGGATGCCGCGCGCACCGGGACGCTGGAGCGTCGAGAGCCGGTGACACGCCTGTTCGAAGCTGACGCCATATTCGAGGCGCAGCCGGTCGATGTCGTGCCGCACCGCGCGGGCGCTGGCGCGAAACGGGGCGTAGGGCATGAGGACAGCGCCCGCGGCATAGTTGGCGAGGCCGACGTGCAAAAGCTGTCGCGCCGCCGGCGTGCGGAGCGGCGAGGCTTCGACAACGGCGACGATTTCGTTCGCGAGCGCGAGTGCCGCAAGCTGATGCGCCAGTTGAAACCGGCGCGTCTCTGCCGGCTGCGAAGGATCGATTACCAGATGTCGCATCGTCGCGTCGAAATCGCGCAAGGCCTGACTTTGCCGATAGACTATCGAAATACCCAGCGCGTCGCGAAGGCGTCGTTCGATCGTTTCGATCGCCGGTGAAGGATCGCGTCCGCGAAGCTGCATAGCCAGCGTCTCCGCCGCGCGGTCGATGCTGTCCACATAATTGCCCGCGTCGTGAAACCAGTCGCGCACTTCTTCCCATGGCAGGCGGCTCCCTTCTGCAGTGCCGCCGGTCAGCGCCTCGTCGATAATCTGCAGCCGCTGCCCTGCGCGGCGATAGGCCGCGTGCAATATGACGAACTGGTCGGCGAGCTGCGGCTGCTGGAGCGCTGCGCGTTCGAGCTGCTCGGGGGGCAACGGCGATGCGGCAAAGAGCGGATCGGCCGCGGCTTCGCGAAGCGCGCCCGCCCGGCGATCGCCCGCCTCGGCGGCGACTTCTTCCCATTCGAGCGGGAAAAGCTTCTGCAGCCGGTCGAGCAGCGCGGGGGTCAGCGGGCGGTCATCATGCTCGATCTGGCTGAGGTACGACGCCGAGATGCCCAGCTGCGCCGCGAAGTCGGACTGCCGGATTGCACGCGCCTCGCGCAGGCTGCGGAGCTGGTTTCCGGCGTAAAGGCGGGTTGGGGTCATCGCCAAGCTTCTCCATCCCCATTCGCATCGAGCGAAGTCGAGATGCCCGTTGGCGCGGCGCGATCCTGCAGCGTATCTCGACTTCGCTCGGCACGAGCGGCTAAAGGGGCGGATACTTTGCAAACTTACACTTTGCAACTTTGCAAATTCGCATTTGCAAGACGCGGTCATTGGCGGCAGACGGCACATTCCCATTCTGACGGAGAAGCTGAGTGTCCGCCAATATCGCCGAAATGGAACGTCGCCGCGCCGCCGCCGCCCTCGGGGGCGGGCAAAAGCGCATCGACGCGCAGCACAGCAAAGGCAAGCTGACCGCGCGCGAGCGGCTCGACGTGCTGCTCGACGAAGGCTCGTTCGAGGAACTCGACACCTATGTCGAGCATGACTGCGTCGACTTCGGGATGCAGGACCAGAAGATTCCGGGCGACGGCGTCGTGACCGGGTCGGGCACGATCAACGGCCGCTTGGTCTATGTGTTCAGCCAGGATTTCACCGTCTTCGGCGGGTCGCTGTCGAAGCGTCATGCCGAGAAAATCTGCAAGGTGATGGACAAGGCGATGCTCGTCGGCGCGCCGGTGATCGGCCTCAACGACAGCGGCGGCGCGCGCATCCAGGAGGGCGTCGCGTCGCTCGGCGGCTATGCCGATGTGTTTCAGAAAAATGTCCTGGCGTCGGGGGTGGTGCCGCAGATCAGCCTGATCATGGGGCCGTGCGCGGGCGGGGCGGTTTACAGCCCGGCGATGACCGACTTCATCTTCATGGTGAAGGATAGCAGCTATATGTTCGTCACCGGCCCCGATGTGGTCAAGACGGTGACCAACGAGGTGGTGACGCAGGAGGAACTCGGCGGCGCGATCACGCACACGACGAAAAGCTCGGTCGCCGACATTGCATTCGAGAATGACATCGAGGCGCTGCTGGCGACGCGCGATTTCTTCGATTATCTGCCGGAAAACAACCGCAGCGGGGTGCCGGTGCGCCCGACGAGCGATCCGTTCGACCGCGCCGAACCGAGCCTCGACACGCTGATCCCGCCGAACGCCAACCAGCCGTACGACATGCACGAGCTGATCCGCAAAACGGTCGACGAAGGCGATTTCTTCGAGGTTCAGCCGGCGCACGCCGCGAACATCATCTGCGGCTTCGGGCGCATCGAGGGACGCACGATCGGCATCGTCGCGAACCAGCCGGTGGTGCTGGCGGGCGTGCTCGACATCAATTCATCGAAGAAGGCGGCGCGCTTCGTGCGCTTCTGCGACGCGTTCGAAATCCCGATCATCACCTTCGTCGACGTTCCCGGCTTCCTGCCCGGCACCGCGCAGGAATATAATGGCATCATCAAACATGGCGCGAAGCTGCTTTTCGCCTATGCCGAGGCGACGGTGCCCAAGATCACGGTGATCACGCGCAAGGCCTATGGCGGCGCCTATGACGTGATGGCGTCGAAGCATCTGCGCGGCGATTTGAACTACGCCTGGCCGACTGCCGAGATCGCGGTGATGGGCGCGAAGGGCGCGGTCGAGATCATCTTCCGCAGCGACATCGGCGACCCCGAAAAGATCGCCGAGCGCACCAAGGAATATGAGGACCGTTTCGCGAACCCCTTCGTCGCGGCGCAGCGGGGGTATATCGACGAGGTGATCTATCCGCACTCGACGCGGCGGCGGATTGCGCTGGGGCTACGGAAGCTCAGGAACAAGAGCCTCGAGAACCCGTGGAAGAAGCATGATAATATTCCGCTGTAGGTGGTGAACTTCATGCCTATTTATTCGGTACATAACACCTCGCATCGTTCCCTGACTGTTGTGGCTCGGAACAGCGAAGCGGCTTTGTCGTGGGCTTGGACCGTCGGCCATATTCGGCACACCGATAATGGCCTAACGAGTGAGGGCCGCAGCGTCCATGAAGTTAAGTCGTCGTCCGGTTACGGACCGCTGAGTGATCATTGGCAAACGATTCAACGCGCGGCGTCTCAAGGATACGAAGGCGTTGTCGAATTGGTTGAGGGGCGGATTTCGGTAGGAAACAAGGTAGTATCTCTATGAAACTAGGCCGCCTCAACCATATCGGCGTTGCGACGCCGTCGATTGCCGACAGCATCGTCTTTTACCGCGACGTCATGGGCGCGACGAAAATTCATGATCCGTTCGACCTGCCTGAGCAGGGGGTGAAGGTATGCTTTGTCGATACGCCGGGCGCGGGCGGGGCGATGGATGGCACGCAGATCGAGCTGATCGAGCCGTTGCCGGGCAATGCGTCGATCGCGGCGTTTCTGGAGAAGAACCCGGCGGGGGGGCAGCATCATGTCTGTTACGAGGTGCCTGACATTCATGTCGCCAAGGCGGCGTTCGAAGCGCTGGGCAAGCGGGTGCTGGGCGAGCCGCGGATCGGGGCGCATGGGACGCTGATTTTTTTCCTTCACCCCAAGGATATGGGCGGGGTGCTGACCGAGATTATGGAGACGCCGAAGGGCGATCACTGATTGCCTTCTCCCCTTGTGGGAGAAGGATACGAAGGCTTGCCGCTTGGCGGCTAGCCGCAGTTGGATGAGGGGTTGCGAGCGAAGCTCGCGCGGTCCTTGGACCGCAACCCCTCACCCAGCTTCAACTAGGCAGCAAGCTGCCAAGTTTTCGCAACCCTCTCCCACAAGGGGAGAGGGGAATGAGGTTGAGATACGCATATGACCGAGAAGCCGACCATTGCCGACTGGCAGGCCGCCGCCGCCAAGGAAGTGAAGGGCAAAGACCTCACTTGGCACACGCCCGAAGGCATCGACGTCAAGCCGCTCTACACCGCGGAGGACGTGCGCGAAGACCCCGGCTTGCCCGGCTTCGCGCCGTTCACGCGCGGCGTGCGCGCGTCGATGTATGCGGGGCGGCCGTGGACGATCCGGCAATATGCGGGCTTTTCGACCGCCGAGGAATCGAACGCCTTCTATCGCCGCAACCTCGCCGCGGGGCAGAAGGGGCTGTCGGTCGCCTTCGACCTCGCGACCCACCGCGGCTATGACAGCGACCATCCGCGCGTCGTCGGCGACGTCGGCAAGGCGGGCGTCGCGATCGACAGCGTCGAGGATATGAAGATCCTGTTCGACGGCATTCCGCTCGACCAGATGTCGGTCAGCATGACGATGAACGGCGCGGTGATCCCGATCCTCGCCTTCTTCATCGTCGCGGGCGAGGAGCAGGGAGTCGATCGCAAATTGCTCGACGGAACGATCCAGAACGACATCCTCAAGGAGTTCATGGTCCGCAACACCTATATCTACCCGCCCGAGCCGAGCATGCGGATCATCTCGGATATCTTCGGCTACACGTCGCGTGAGATGCCGAAGTTCAACAGCATCTCGATCAGCGGCTATCATATGCAGGAAGCCGGCGCGACGCAGGTGCAGGAGCTGGCCTTCACCATCGCCGACGGCGCCGAATATGTGCGCTATGGCGTTGCATCGGGGCTCGACATCGACAAGTTCGCCGGGCGCCTGTCCTTCTTTTTCGCGATCGGCATGAACTTCTTCATGGAGATCGCGAAGCTGCGCGCGGCGCGCGTGCTGTGGCACCGCGTGATGACCAACCTCGGCGCCAAGGACGAGCGCAGCAAGATGCTGCGCACCCACTGCCAGACCAGCGGCGTCTCGCTGACCGAGCAGGACCCCTACAACAACGTCATGCGCACGACGATCGAGGCGATGGCGGCGATGCTCGGCGGGACGCAGAGCCTCCATACCAACGCGCTCGACGAAGCGATCGCGCTGCCGACCGATTTCTCCGCCCGCATCGCGCGCAACACCCAGATCGTCATCCAGGAAGAGACGGGGATGACCAAGGTCGTCGACCCGCTCGGCGGCTCCTATTATGTCGAGGCGCTGACGCAGGAACTGGTCGACAAGGCGTGGGAGATCATCGAGCGCGTCGAGAAGGAAGGCGGCATGGCGAAAGCCGTCGCCGCCGGCTGGCCCAAGGCGATGATCGAGACCGCCGCGGCGGCGCGGCAGGCGCGCGTCGACCGCGGCGATGATGTGATCGTCGGGGTGAACAAATATCGCCTCGCCAACGAGGATTTGCTCGAAACGCTGGAGGTGGACAATACGAAGGTCCGCGAGGCGCAGATCGCGCGCATCAACAAAACCAAGGCCAGCCGCGACGAGGCGGCGTGCCAGGCGGCGCTGAAGGCGCTGCGCGATGCCGCGGCGGGCGAGCAGTCGATCGAGAACAATCTGCTCGCCCACGCCGTCGAGGCCGCCCGCGCCCGCGCGACGCTTGGCGAAATCTCGTCGGCGATGGAGGAAAGCTTCCAGCGCTATGCGACCCAGCCGACGCCGGTGAAGGGCGTCTATGCCGCGCCCTATGAGGGTGACAGCCGTTGGCAACAGGTGCTCGACGGCGTTGCGGCAGTCGAACGCCGCATGGGGCGCAAGCCGAAGCTGCTCGTCGCCAAGATGGGGCAGGACGGCCACGACCGCGGCGCGAACGTCATCGCCTCCGCGTTCGGCGACATGGGCTTCGACGTCGTGTCGGGGCCGCTGTTCCAGACGCCGGAAGAAACCGTCGTGCTCGCGCTCGACAGCGGAGTCGATGTCGTCGGCGCGTCGAGCCTCGCGGCGGGCCACAAGACGCTGATCCCCGAGCTCATCAACAAGCTCCGCGAAGCCGGGCGCAGCGACATCAAGGTGATCGCGGGCGGGGTGATCCCGCCGCAGGATTACGACTATCTGCGCGACGCGGGGGTGCAGGGCATCTATGGCCCCGGATCGAACGTCGTGGAGTGCGCGGCCGATGTGCTGCGCTTGTTGGGGCACAATATGCCGCCGATTGGAGAAGCTGCGTGAGATCCCGGCAATGTCATATTTTTATCGTCACCCTGAACTTGTTTCAGGGTTCATGGTCGGCCCTCTCGTTTGGCACAGCGCGGGATTAGAGAGCAGGCCATGGATGCTGAAACAGCGAGGCCATCGCCGCAGCCAGCATGACGAAGAATTGAAGGACCAGGAATGACCGATACCGACATCCGCACCGACTGGACCCGCGAGGAAATCGCCGACCTGTTCGACCTGCCGTTCGACGAGTTGATGTGGGAGGCGCAGGGCGTCCATCGTCGCCATCACGCGCGCGGCGAGGTCCAGCTTTGCACGCTGCTGTCGATCAAGACCGGCGGCTGTGTCGAGGATTGCGGCTATTGCTCGCAGAGCAAGTCCGCGGACAGCGGGCTGAAGGCCACCAAGCTGATGGATGTGCGCACGGTGCTGCAGGCCGCGGCGCAGGCGAAGGACGCGGGATCGAAACGCTTCTGCATGGGCGCCGCGTGGCGCAACCCCAAGGACCGCGACATGCCCGCGATCGTCGAGATGGTCGAAGGCGTGCGCGCGAT
Organism: Sphingopyxis soli; assembly: GCF_018682675.1. Taxonomy (GTDB): domain Bacteria; phylum Pseudomonadota; class Alphaproteobacteria; order Sphingomonadales; family Sphingomonadaceae; genus Sphingopyxis; species Sphingopyxis soli. The sequence goes on along the minus strand of NZ_JAFMTR010000113.1, from coordinate 4,428 downwards.
GGGCATGGAAACCTGCATGACCTTGGGGATGCTGAGCAAGGAACAGGCGCAGACGCTGGCGGTCGCGGGGCTCGACTATTACAACCATAATATCGACACCAGCCCCGAGAATTACGCGAATATCATCTCGACGCGCACCTTCCAGGACCGCCTCGACACGCTGGAGGAGGTCCGCAATGCCGGGATCAACGTCTGTTCGGGCGGGATCGTCGGGCTCGGCGAGACGCGCGCCGACCGCGTCGGCTTCATCCACGCGCTCGCGACGCTCGAGCGCCATCCCGAAAGCGTGCCGGTCAACGCGCTGGTGCCGGTGAAGGGCACGGTGCTCGGCGACATGCTCGAGGGCACCCCGCTCGCAAAGATCGACGATATCGAATTCGTCCGCACGATCGCGGTCGCGCGCATCACCATGCCCAAATCGATGGTCCGCCTTTCGGCAGGGCGCGAGAGTATGTCGGAGGCGACGCAGGCGCTCTGTTTCATGGCGGGCGCGAACAGCATCTTCACCGGCGACAAGCTGCTGACGACGGCGAATGCGGGCGACAATGCCGACGCGGCGCTGTTCGCCAAGCTGGGGCTGCGCCCGATGGAGAGCGAAGAGCCGATGCGCCAAGGGATGCTGACGGAGGCGGCGGAGTGAAGTTGTTCGACGTCCTCGCAAATATTGTCGCGGGGTTCGTCATCTGGGTCATGCTGACGGGGTTCGTCTATTTTTTCGTGAGTTGGGGCAGCGACGAAGCGCCAGGCAAGGTTCCTTTCTGGCCATGGAAAGCTGCGATAATCGCCGTTTCGGTGCTGAGTTTCTCGCTCTACGCCAGACGTTATTGGAAGAAACTGGATCGCTGATGTTCAAGAAAATCCTGATCGCCAACCGCGGTGAAATCGCCTGCCGCGTCATCAAGACCGCGCGGCGCATGGGCATCGCCACGGTGGCCGTCTATTCGGACGCCGACGCGCGGGCGCCGTTCGTGCAGATGGCCGACGAGGCGGTGCATATCGGCCCGTCGCCCGCGTCCGAATCCTATCTGATCGCCGAAAAGATCATCGCCGCGTGCAAGGCGACCGGCGCCGAGGCGGTGCATCCGGGCTATGGCTTCCTGTCGGAGCGCACCAGCTTCGCCGAGGCGCTCGCCAAGGAAAATATCGCCTTCATCGGCCCCCCGGTGAACGCGATCGCGGCGATGGGCGACAAGATCGAATCGAAGAAGCTCGCCAAAGAAGCGGGCGTCAATGTCGTTCCCGGCTTCGTCGGCGAAATCCGCGACACCGAGCATGCGGTCGAGATTTCGAACGAGATCGGCTATCCGGTGATGATGAAAGCCAGCGCCGGCGGCGGCGGCAAGGGGATGCGCCTCGCCTATGACGAAAAGGACGTCCGCGAGGGGTTCGAGGCGACCAAGCGCGAGGGGCTGAACAGCTTTGGCGACGACCGCGTGTTCATCGAGAAATTCATCCTCAACCCGCGCCACATCGAGATCCAGATCCTCGGCGACCAGCACGGCAACATCCTCTACCTCAACGAACGCGAATGCTCGATCCAGCGCCGCCACCAGAAGGTGGTCGAGGAGGCGCCGTCGCCGTTCGTCACGCCCAAGATGCGCCAGGCGATGGGCGAGCAGTGCGTCGCGCTCGCCAAGGCCGTCGGCTATTACAGCGCGGGCACGGTCGAGCTGATCGTGTCGGGCGCCGACCCGACGGGTGAGAGCTTCTACTTCCTCGAAATGAACACGCGCCTGCAGGTCGAGCATCCGGTGACCGAGGCGATCACCGGCATCGACCTGGTCGAACAGATGATCCGAGTCGCGGCGGGCGAAAAGCTGAGCATGACGCAGGACGACATCAAGATCGACGGCTGGGCGATCGAGAACCGCGTTTATGCCGAGGATCCCTATCGCGGCTTCCTGCCCTCGACCGGGCGACTCGTGCGCTATCGCACCCCGGTTCCCGCATGGGAAGGCGACGAGCGCGGCGTCGATGGCGTGCGCGTCGATGCCGGGGTCGAGGAGGGCGGCGAGGTGTCGATCTTCTACGATCCGATGATCGCGAAACTGGTGACCTGGGGCGAAACGCGCGATGCGGCCGCCGATTTGCAGGTCGCGGCGCTCGACCGCTTCGAGATCGAGGGGCTCGGCCATAACATCGATTTCGTCTCGGCGATCATGCAGCACCCGCGCTTCCGCTCGGGCGAGCTGACGACGGGCTTTATCGCGGAAGAATATCCCGAGGGCTTCCACGGCGCGCCGACCGACGCGAAAATTACGCGCGCGCTGGCGGCGATCGCGGGCTTCATGGCGTCGGCCGAGGCCGACCGCGCGCGGCGCACCGAAGGCCAACTCGGCGACCGGCTCGACCCGCCCGCCAAATGGCAAGTTGTGATCGACGGCGAGACGCACAAGGTCAAGGTCGGCCACAAGCATATCAAGGTCGACGGCGACAAGATCGACATCGCGCTCGAATATACGCCGGGGGACCGGCTGGTCGTCGCCGAGATCGACGACAGCGAACTGGCGGTAAAGGTCGCCAAAACGCGCACTGGCTGGCGCATGACGACGCGCGGCCACATCCATGACGTCCGCGTGCTGCCTTGGCATGTCGCGCCGCTCGCCGGTCACATGATCGAGAAGATCCCCCCCCGACCTGTCGAAATTCCTGATCTGCCCCATGCCGGGCCTGCTCGTCGCGCTGCATGTCGGCGCAGGCGACAAGGTCGAGGCGGGCCAGCCGCTCGCGACGGTCGAGGCGATGAAGATGGAGAATATCCTGCGCGCGGAGAAGTCGGGGACGGTGAAGAGCGTCAATGCGACGCAGGGCGACAGCCTCGCGGTCGACGCGGTAATCTTGGAAATGGAATAAGCAATATCCGTCCGTGCCGAGCTTGTCGAAGCACCGTTCTTCCTTCTACGGTATCCGCGAGAAGAACGGCCCTTCGACAAGCTCGGGGCGAACGGGGTTTTGTGGATGCACCTCAGTCACGACAACGACGCCCCCGCCGCCGACCCGATCACTTTCGACGATTTCCTGAAGGTCGACATCCGCATCGGCACGATCGTCGAGGCCGAACCCTTTCCCGAGGCGCGCAAGCCCGCATTCAAGCTGAAGATCGACTTCGGCCCCGCGATCGGCATGAAGAAGAGCAGCGCGCAGATCGTCGCGCGCTATGCCATTGGCGAGCTGCCGGGACGCCAGGTTGCGGCGGTCGTCAACTTCCCGCCGCGCCAGATCGGCCCGTTCATGTCCGAGGTGCTCACCTTGGGCTTTGCCGACGAGGAGGGGGCGGTGATCCTCTTCGCGCCCGACCGCGCGGTGCCCAACGGATCGCGGCTCTTCTGACCTGTCACCTTCGCGCGCGTAACGACGAATAGTCCTGCGACATCCGCAGGAGCCCCGCATGACAAAGACCCTGATCCGCACCGCCGCGGTCGCCGCGCTGCTGGCTGCGGCCTCGACGCCCGCCCTGGCGTCGAACGCCGACTATGTCGCGCCCTACCGCTTGCTCCAGCAGGCGAACCGCACGCTCGACCCGGCGCTCGCGACCTCGGCCTATGCGACCGAAGGCGTGCTGGTCTTCGACATCCCCGGCGCGCCGGCCGAGAGTTTTCGCGGCCACGACGCGATCCGCGCCGCCTATGTCCGCAGCTTTCGCCAGGTCGACCCCGGGACGCCGATCGCGCTTGAATTCCGTTTCGAGGGCCCCGTGCGCCCGGCGCCGCACAAGGGCGCCTATCGCCTTACCGCCAAGATCGGCGGGCGAGAGATCGTCGCTTATGGTCGCTTCACCGCCTCGCTCGTCTGGGACCGGAACGCGTGGCGCTTTGCAGAGGACCGCGGCACCGCGGCGAGCGCCGCCGACTACGAAGCGCTCCCGCCCGCCGATCTTTGACCGCCTGCGCTTTGCCGCTGGCAATCGGCGCCCGACCGACTAGGCTGTTGCGGTTCCACGGGAAGGGAGACGATCATGCCATTGCCGGTAACCGCCTTTGTCGCCGCCGTCTGCGCGTTGCTGCTGCTCGTCACGGCGATCGATACCGTGCGCCAGCGGTTGAGGCTCAAGGCCGCGTTCGGCGACCATGGCGATCCGAAGCTGATCAGCGCCAGCCGTGCGCACGGCAATCTCGCCGAATATGCGCCGATCACGATCATCCTGCTCGGCCTGCTCGAAACGGTGCGCGCCAATCATCTGGCGCTGATGGCCCTCGGCGCGATCTTCCTGATCGGCCGCGTCGCGCATGTGATCGGGCTCTACACGCCGTCGGAGCCCGGCAAGGCGCCGCTGGGGCGGCAGGTCGGCGTCGTCGCGACCTTCGGCACGCTGGCGGCGCTCAGCCTGTGGACGCTGTGGATGCTCGCGATGCTCAATTTATAGGGCGGCTTCGGGGTGGGGAGCGGCCCTTCAAATCCTCCCCGCTTGCGGGGAGGTGGCAGCCGCGT
>NZ_JAFMTR010000112.1 GCF_018682675.1 Sphingopyxis soli | reverse complement strand
CGACGCCAAACCCTTCGTCGACGGGATCAACTGGGCCACCGGCTACGATATGGCGACCGGCCGCCCGATCGAGAACCCCGAGGCGCGCTTCTACAGGACCGGCAAGCCCTTCATCGCGATCCCGGGGGCGATGGGCGCACATAACTGGCACCCGATGAGCTACAATCCCGCGACCGGGCTCGTCTATATTCCGGCGCAGCAAGTCCCGCAGGGTTATCTCGAGGACATGAACGAGCTCGATCGGCGTCAGCTCCTCGGATTCAATACCGGCAGCTCGATGACCGGGGGTGTCCTCCCCGACGACAAGGCGGCGTTCAAGGCGGCCATCGCGGCAACCACCGGCCGCCTCGTCGCCTTCGACCCGCGCACCGGCAAGGTCGCGTGGGGCGTCGATTACCCCGCCGCGTGGAACGGCGGCACGATGACCACCGCAGGCAACCTCGTCTTCCAGGGCACGAGCACCGGGCGCTTCCGCGCCTATGCCGCCGACACCGGCAAGCAGCTGCTCGACCTCGACATGCAGTCGGGCATCATCGATGCTCCCTCGACCTTCCGCGTTGGCGGCGTGCAATATGTCGCGTTCATGACGAGCAAGGGCGGTGTCTTCCCGCTGGCCGCCGGAATCGCCGGCGGCGTCACGCGAAAGATCCCCAACATTCCCCGCCTCGTCGTGCTCAAGATCGGCGGCGCGGTGAAATTGCCTGCGCTGCCGGCGACGACCGCGCTCGCCTGGAACCCGCCGCCGCAATTCGGCACCCCGGCACAGGTCGCTGCCGGCAAGGCGCATTTCGCTCGCTACTGTCTGGTGTGCCACGGCGATAGCGCGATCGGCAACGGGTTCACCCCCGACCTGCGCGTCTCGGGCGCGCTCGCCAATCCCGACGCCTGGAAATCGGTGATCATTGACGGTGCCCTCAAGGACCGCGGCATGGTCGGCTTCGCAAAAGTGATGACGCCCGCCGACGCCGAAGCGATCCGTGCCTATGTCATCGATCGGTCCAGCTGGACCAAGGCAAATCTCGCCGAAACCGGTCGGCCTTACGGTCGTTGACATTCTGACCGGCCTTTTCGGAGCATGCGGTGCGATGTCCCGAAAGGGCGGCGATTTGTGTCGCCGATCGCGCGTATTTGCGGCATTGGCTCGGGCACGGTGTCGCCAAGAGCGCGCACATTGCGTCCAGCTATTTTTCGATAATAATATAGTTTCGACGGGATTGGCCCGCGCGCGATCCATGCGAGGTTCGGGCAGGCCTGTTGCGGGGGCACCCGCCCAAGCCTCGGCGTAGTCGCACCCGCGGCTCTTTTTCGGGAAATATGAATTTGCGTCCCGTGCGCCGATCCTCCCGCCGATCATGCGCACGTTGATATTGACTCTCGCGCTAGAATGGATAATTATCGATTTATATCGAAAATGGGAGGCGTCATATGTGGTCGAACAAGCGGGCGAGGGAGCTCAAGGAACGCGCCGAAAAGGTCATTCCGAACGGAATGTACGGCCATGAATCGACCCGGCTCCTGCCCGAAGAATTCCCCCAGTTCTTCCACCGGGCTGAGGGCGCGCGGCTCTGGGACGCCGACGGCAACAGCTATATCGACTATGTGTGCGCCTATGGCCCCAACCTGTTCGGCCATGGCTATGCGCCGATCGAAGAGGCTGCGCGCCGGCAGCAGGCGCTCGGCGATACGATGACCGGCCCCAGCGAGATCATGGTCGATCTCGCCGAGGCATTCGTCGCGCAGGTGCAGCATGCCGACTGGGCGATGTTCTGCAAGAACGGCACCGACGCGACGACGATGGCGATGACGCTGTCGCGCGCGCATCGTGGTCGCAAGATCATCCTCTATGCAACGGGCACATATCATGGTGCGGCGCCCTGGTGCACGCCGCGTCCGGCCGGGATCATTCCGGAAGATCGCGCGGCGATCGTCTATTATGATTACAATGACCCCCAGAGCCTCGAAGATGCCTTTCGCCAGTATGACGGCCAGATCGCCGGGGTGTTCGCCACGCCGATCCGCCACGAGGTGTTCGTCGACAATTACGAGCCCAGCCTCGAATATGCGCAGACGGCCCGCCGTCTGTGCGACGAGAATGACGCGCTCCTCATCGTCGACGATGTCCGGGCGGGCTTCCGGCTCGCGCGCGGGTGCAGTTGGGAACCGCTCGGTGTTCTACCCGATCTCGCCTGCTTCGGAAAATGCATCGCGAACGGCTATCCGATTTCGGCGGTCCTCGGGTCCGACAAGGCGCGGGGTGCCGCGAAGGAAATCTTCGTGACGGGCTCCTTCTGGTTCTCGGCGACGCCGATGGCGGCTGCCATCGAAACGCTGAAACAGATCCGGACGACCGACTATCTCGAGCGGACGCGGGCATCGGGCGACCGGTTGCGTGCGGGCCTTGAAGCCCAGGCGGCCGCGCACGGCTTCTCCCTGCGCCAGACCGGGCCGTCGGTGATGCCGCAGATGCTGTTCGACGACGACCCCGATTTCCGGGTCGGCTATGCCTGGACCGTCGAATGTCTGAAGCGTGGCAGCTACATCCACCCCTATCACAACCAGTTCATCTCCTATGCGCATGACGACGCCGTGATAGACGAGACACTGGCGGCAACCGACCTCGCCTTCGAGGCGCTCAAGGGACGCATGGGGTCGCTCGAACCCCATCCCGTGCTCATGCAGCTGCTTTCAGCCAAAGCGGCCTGAACCGGGCGGCATATCGCGGAGCAACCGGCGGCGGCGAACGCGGGGCCGGTTCGCCCGCGGGCGATTGCGCTGCGGGGGGCGTCTTAGCCTCGGCGGGGAGCTGCACTTGCGGCGGCCGACCGCCTGGCGACGTTGGCGTGCATCATATACATATCCGATATGTCGCGCCCGGTGGCTCCACGAGCGCGGCGACGAGACCGGTGTCGCCCATATCGGTTCCGGTAACGGCGAAACGGGCAGCCCTCGTGCCTTGGGCCGTTGCCCGCGATTCAGCCAATTGTCGGGATCATGTAAAGGAAGCGGGTCGGGACCTTCGCGCGATAGACGATCTTGCGGCCCTCGGGCATCCACAGGAACTCGCCGGGGGCAATGATGTGCGTCTTGCCGTCGCCGTCGATTTCGAGCTCGCCGTCGATCACGAAAATGCCTTCATTGAAAGGAAGCTCGAAATCCACTTCGCCCGGAGCGATCTCGGAGATGCCTGCGCGCATGCCGGCCTGATGATCGGCGGTCAGGAATGCAAAGGCGGTCGCCACGCCCGATGGCTTTCCGGGCTGGCGCGGAAGCTTTTCGATTTTAGAGATAGTGCCCATTCATCGTCTCCTGCGAGCGGGTCGGCGTTCGAAGGCTGGCGATGCCCCGCCCGAGGGAGGCCGTTGCCGGGCTTCGGGATTCGACCGGTTTCGCGGCGTGCGTATCAGTCGCCGCGCTAATACTCAATTAAAATCGATTAACTTGGCCGCGAGTGGGCGATGGCGGCGATTTTCCGCCGCGACCGCTTGCCGACCCCGCTGCGGGCAGTCGCGCCCGGCGCTATCGATCCGCGCTTGTCCCGCGAAGCCCCACTTTCAGCCTCGCGACGATCCATTGCGGCCGTCGCGCGAAGCCGAGCAGCAGGCCGAAAGCGATTGCGGCGCATCCCGAAACGAGCACGAGCTCGACATTGCGCGCCGCGAAAAGGAAACCCGCGATTGTGGGGATGATCGCAATACCGGCGAGCTGCGCCGCCGGGGCATAGGGCAGGGCGGCGCGACGCGGATCGGCGTCGCTCAGGATGCTCGAGAGAACCGGCACCGACGACAGCCACCATATCCCGAATCCCGCCGCGGCGAAGGCGGAGCCCGGCCATGCGAACCACGCTCCGGCGGAAAGCAGGAGAAGCAGCGTCGTCGCGATCAATCGCAGGCGGTCGTGCCTGCTGCTCGGGATCAGGCATGCCGCGAACGCTCCCGCCGCCTGACCGGCGAGGCTCGCCGACAGGATCGCGGCAGCCGCCGCCGCGCTCACATTCTGGCTTTCGAGCCAGACGCCGGCATAGGCCCAGATCGTCAGCACGCCGCCGACGAACAGGAACATCACCGCGAGCCAGCGAATGCCGATGGCATCGGGCCTGGCGCTCCGCTGGTCCCAGCCGGTCTCCGTTCCGGCCCCCGTTTCGGTCGCCGTGCCCGCGCCGAGGCGGCGCGGCAGGAAGGGAAGCCCGGCAAGCATCGCGGCGCCGGCGATCGCGAGCGAGAGCAGCAGCTCTTTGCTCGTCGGCGCCGGCCAGAAGAGAGCGAAGCATTGCAAATGGAGAAACTGGCTCGTCGCCTGCGCGAGAAGATAGGCGGCCGCCCATTGTCCGACCCTGCTCGTCGCCGCGATCGCCATGCCGGCGATGCCGACGAGGAAGCCGCTGCCCAGGCCGGCGACCATCCGGAAGGCGAAAAGCATATCCGCGCTTCCATACAGCGTCTGGAAATAATTTGCGGCCGCGATCAGCAGTATCGCCAGCGCTGCGATCACCCTGACGGAGGCGTGTTTGAGGGCGGGAATGGCAAGGCTGCTCCCGATCGCAATGGCGATCACTTCGGCGGCGGAGAGGAGGCCGAGGCGGTCGGGTTCGATCAGGCCTTCGCCGACGAAAGCCGCATAGAGAAGCGGCTGGATGCCGAAAATAAGGATCGCGAGCGAACCGAGAATGATGCTCGTCGCCGTCTGCGCCGGCCTTGGCGAAGCGCCATTTTCCTCGGACGCTGGTCCACTCATTCGCGCTCCCCCCCTTTTTGTCCGGGTCGCAGGGCGATATTTGCCTGCCCGTTGAACCGCCTTATGCCCGCGCTCCAATTTTGTGAATATATATCGATTCTGTTGCGCCTTCAATTGCCAGAATTCGATTGACTCGAACGAGGTTGGGAGCATATTATCGACTAAAATCGGTTATTGGCTCATCGTCGGCCATATGGCAGAATTGCCCGGGTGATCTTGGAGCGCCTTCGAAAGGCGGTCGTCCCGGGCGGTGGCCAGTGCGCCTGCTTGGCTGAAAGGAGAGTCCGAATGAATGCTGTCGTGTCTGCTGCGAAGAAATCCGATTTTGTCACGGCGCCCTTCGGGGCACCGGTCGGCGAGGTGATGGAGATTATCCGGCGCGATGGCGGCATTGTCCTCGAGGGCGTGTTGTCGGACGACGAGGTCAGGCAGGTCAACGACGAGCTCGACCCCTATCTCTACGATTATCACACCGGATCGCAGGGTGGCGACGAACTCATGAAGGAGTTCTGGGGCGCCTTGACGAAGCGGCTCACCAATGTCGTCGTGCTCAGCCCGACCTATCGCGAGCGCTTTCTCTCGCGGCCCGAACTCCACGACTACATGGCCGCCATGTTCAAAGGGGTGAGCGACAGCTTCTGGGTGCAGGCGACGCAGGCGATCGAGATCATGCCGGGCGAGAAGGCGCAAATGCTCCACCGCGATGTCGGAAACTATCCCGTTTTTCGGAATTCCGGCCCCTCGGCTCCCGAAGTCACCTGCAACACGCTTCTGGCGCTGGTCGATACCGACGAGGCGTGCGGGGCGACGCGCGTCATTCCCGGAAGCCATGAGTGGGACGCCGAGCGCGAGTATGACGACAGCATGACGGTGCCGGCCGAGCTGAAAGCGGGTTCGATCTTCTTCTACTCGGGCAAGCTGCTCCATGGTGGCGGCGCCAACCGGTCGGAAGATGTCCGGCGGCGCGTGATCGCGACCGCGTTCAACGCGGGCTTCCTCGTCCCCGAAGAGGCCTATCCTTTCACGGTCCCGCTCGAACTTGTGCGAACGATGCCGAAGCGGCTTCAGCAGGCGCTCGGTTTTCGTTCCTTTCACCAGCGCGATCCGATCGGCGGAAGCCTCTGGCAGCATAATTACGAAGAACTCGCCGACTTTCTCGGTCTCTGAGAGATCTGGCTGTCTGGTTCATGCTTCCGGACAAGTGGCAAAGGGTCCATGCCGGGCGCGGCGGCTGTGCGCGGTCGGAAAAGGGCGGGGCGGTGCGGCGATGCAGGCGCTCCAACCTCAATCCGCGACAATAGTCTTGATTTTCGATAAATAACGACTAAAGTTTTGACGGTCTGGGTTGGCGCTATGGCGACGGCGAGTCTGCTTGCTCGTTCCGGCCGCGACGCCCTCTGTCGGGGCGAGGTCCGGCAGGGCGGGGTTTGTTCTCGGGGGGATGGTGGCAATGGCGGAAGAGAGCGGCAAATTTCCCTGGCGAACCAGCTTCTGGTGCGCCGATGCCATCGAACCGGAGAATCGTCTCGGCGAGCAGGATGTCGACGTCGATCTGGCGGTGATCGGCGGCGGATTCGCCGGCATGTCCTGCGCCTATTATGTGAAGAAGGCGCGCCCCGATCTCTCGGTCGCGGTTTTCGAATCGGAATATATCGGCTTTGGCCCGAGCGGCCGCAACTTCGGAGCCGTGGCGCCCGGCGTCCGCGAACTGCGCGCCGGCATCCTCGATCTGCCCGATCCCGAGGAGGATCGTTTCGCGGTCCAATGGTATCTCGGCAAGCGTGAGGAACTCGAGCGACGCATCGCCGAAGGCGGCATCGAATGCGAATATCGCGACGAGCCCTTGATGATGCAGGCGCTCGACGAAGCCGCCTGGGAAGCGATGCAGCGCGAGTCCGACGTCCTGAAGGCCCGGGGCACGCCCCATCTGCTGCTCGACACGGCCGCGCTCGAGAGAGAAATGGCGCTTCCCTACCGGCCGCTCGGCGGGATTGTTCGCACGGCGTGGCGCGCCGTGCAGCCCTTCAAGCTGGCGCGCGGCTTCGGCCAGCAACTCCGCGACATGGGCGTCGCCGTCCATGAAGGAACCCGCGTGACCGATTTCTCGGACTCGGGCGAGGGCGTGGTCCTTCGCACAGCCGAGGGGGCGACGATCACCGCGCGCAAAGCGGTGCTCGCGACCAACGCTTACACGCACCACCTTTCGAAGGTGGCCGATCTCGTCAACCCGCGCCATACCTATGTGATCGCGACCGAGGCGCTCGATGAGGCGCGGCTCGCCTCGCTGGGGTTCGGAACCTACAAGTTCGTCGAGGATTCGGGTTTCGTCTTTTACTATTCGCGCGTCTACAAGGGCCATCTGCTGATCGGCGGCGGCGAGCTGACGACCGGATTTTTCACGCCGTCGACGGTCGACCATGATGCCGACACCAAGACGGTCGAATTCCAGCGGCTCTACGACGAAATGGTCCGGCGCTGGCCGCAGCTCGACGGCGTCAAGATCGAAGCCGCATGGGCCGGCCCGATCGACATGACGGAGAATTTTGCGCCGGTCATCCGGACGCTCGACGATATGCCCAATGTGACGACCTGCGTTGGCTTCAACGGCGAAGGGTTGATGTCGGGGAGCCTCGCGGGCTTGCTCGCGATCGGCCAGATACTGGGCCCCGACTATGTCGATCCCGACGCCGAGCGTGTCAGGCAGTATCTCTTGCAGCCGATCGACTGACGGCCATGAAGATCAGCGCCCCGTCCCTGAAGCTCGATCTTGCGGTCACCGAAATCGTCGTTCGCGACGGGGAGCCCGTCGTGATGTGCCGCGTCGGCGTCTATGACGCCACGGCGAAGCTCGACGGCAAGGATGTCGTGGCCGCGCTCCGTTCGTTGATGAAGCCGAGTGTGCTGTTCGCGATCGTGCGGTTGGCGCTGCGCGGCAAGGAGCGCGGGAAAAAATAGATGCGGGCGTCAGCAGATCGGGGGACTCGATCGGTTCCCGGATGCTGGCTGTCGGAAATTTTCATCGCTCCGCACCGGGACAGGCAGCGGACGGTTAGACGAAAGGGAGCGGAATGAGCCGGCTTGAGGGCAAGAGGATATTGATCACGGGCAGTACGCGCGGCATCGGGTTCGGCATGGCTGAAAAGATGGCGGCGCTCGGTGCGTCGCTCATTCTGACGGGCCGCGATCAGGCGGCCGCCGATGCGGCCGCGGCTGGACTCGCCTCGGCAACCGGGGCGAAAGTTGCCGGTCTCGGCGCGCCGCTGACTGACGAGGATGCGGTGAACGGGCTTGTCGACCGGGCGGCGGCGATATTCGGCGGCATCGATGTCCTCGTGAACAATGCCGGAGTCGATTCCGACGGTCCCGCGCTCGATCATGCTCTCGAGGACTGGCGGCGGGTGATCCACGTCAATCTCGAGGTTCCCTTTCGCCTTGCCCAGCAGGCGGCGCGGCATTTTCTCTCGGACGGCAAGGGCGGTGTCGTCATCAATGTCGCCTCGGTCGCCGGGTTCAAGGCCATCGACGAAGCCAGCTCCTATGTCGCATCCAAGCATGGCCTCGTCGGCCTGACCAAGGTGCTCGCGCTGGAATGGGGGCCGAAGAATATCCGCGTTTGCGGGATCGCCCCCGGTCTCATCAAGACCGACATGACCCATTATATATGGGGGAATGAGGCCGGTCAGGCTTATGTGAACAACAAGATCCCGATCCGCCGTATCGGCCTTCCCTCGGACATCGGGGCGTTGACCGCTTTCCTCGCTTCCGAGGATGCGGGTTTCATTCATGGCGAGACGATTATCGTCGACGGCGGTGCGACGATCGACTGATCCGGTCCCGAGACTTCGGGAACGCGCGCGGCGCCGACTTCGCCGAATGCCCTAGAGTGTTTTCAAGTCAGGTGGAATCACCTGACGACTCGGAAAACACGGCAAAGCAAGAATCTGGAGTGCCGGTTTTGATTCAATCAAAACCGAACGCACTCTAGCCGCCGACGGCAGCACTCACTTCCAGTGGCCTGAGCAGGAAATTGGGGTCCGCGAGCACGCCGTCGACCTCGATCCAGCCAAGCGCGCGACCGGACATCGACCAGCCGAGAAGGCGCTGGATCTCTTCGGGGTAGCTCGCGACGAGCTCCGGCGTCAGCGCGAGATAGTGATTTTCTTCCTGCCGCACGAAAGAGGCGTCGAGCGCGAACGTCACCCCTGTGCGCCACTCGCTTTCGGTCCGATTGGTCCCGCCGCCATGATAGACGCCGCCCAGGAAAAGGAGCGCCGAACCGGCGTTCATCTCGGTGGGAATCGCCTCTTCGGCGAGAGGTTTGCGCTCGTCGTCCCAATGATGGCTTCCCGGAACGACCATGGTGCCGCCATTCTCGGCGGTGAAATCGGTGAGCGCGATCATGACCTGCAGGCGCGCCTCGCGCCCGAAATTGCGGCTCCAGAAGAAAGCGCCGTCGTCGCGGTGCAGCGCTTGCCCACCTTCGCCGGGGCCGATCTGGATCGCCTGGCTGACGCCGACCTGAAGATCGCAGGTAACCTCCATATAGCTGTCCCCTGACCAGCGATGCTGCGGAACGCAGACGAAATGCCTCGCGGCCGGCAGGTAAAGGGGATGGGTGACGACATCGGCGCTGTAGCGCGTCTTCGCGAAAAGCGCGGAAAGCCGGCGCGTGTTCTGGCCGAAAAAGGCATCGCGTCCGGTCGACTGCCGCTCGATCAGCGGAAGCAGGTCGTCGCGCATGCCGGCCAATTGCGCGGACGTCAGGAACTTCTCGATGATGACGCCGCCGTCGCGGTCCAGCACCGCGATGACCTGTTCGATCGATGCTGTCGTCCCATCCAGCCGTTGCAAGGCCATCTTCCGCTCTCCTCAGGATGCCTTTTCATAACCAGAGCAAAAATTCATACAAAACTCAATAAAAATCGATTTATGGTTCGCATCGCGTGTCGCGACAGATTCGCCGCCGACGCATTGCAGGATGGCGGAAAGGCGTGCGCCATCCCTCGTTTCAGTGCTGACTTTCTGGAAGATGGACCGTGAGACCATCGAGGGCCGTATCAACCTTGATCTGGCATGCCAGTCGCGAGCGCTCGGTGACATCGGCGGCCAATTCGAGCATATCGGTTTCCATTGCCGTTCGTTCGCCAAGCTTCGACGTCCATGCTTCGTCAACATAGACATGGCACGTCGCGCAGGCACATACGCCCCCGCAATCGCCGTCGATCCCGGAAATATTGTTGTTGATGGCAACTTCCATGAGCGAATAGCCGTCCCCGGTTTCGATCTGGTGCCGGGCTCCGTCGTGCTGGACAAAGGTCACGCGTGTCATCGATCATCCTTTCTTGATTTCCTCAAAATCCTGCGCCTGATCAGGAGGGAAACTGACCGCACCGCGGCTTTCCGAACCTGTCGCCTTGCGCTCAGGCGCCCGAAGCCAGACGGCGCCCCATCACGATGAAGGCCGCAAGCCCGATCGCCGTAGCGCCGGCGAACAGTCCGTAGAGCGGCGCATAGCCGTGGCCGCCTGCGAGAAGGGCTCCGGCCAGAACCGGTCCCAGCGCGCCGCCAACGGCAAGCGCGGCCGGCATCAGCACGGCAATATTGCCGCGTTCGTCGGATGTCGCGATCATTCCCATCTGGTAAGCCATCGGGAAGTTCCACAGGCCACCCGTCAGCACGACGCCGGCGAGATAGGGACCGAAATCACCGCCCCAATGGAAGGCCGCGACGCCGCAGATGGCGAGCAACATGCCGATCGCGAGAGGCTTCACGCGCCCGAATTTGTCGCCGAGGAGGGCGGCGGTCAGGCCCGCCGCGCCGCTGACGACGAGGGCGGCGGTCAGGACGTTCTCAGCGGCATTCGCGTCGACGCCGAAGGTCGGCGCGAGCTGGAAAACGAAGGCCCAGAGGGCAGCCAGCCCGGAGAAGGAAATGAACAGCGCCGACAGCCCGATCCAGGCGGTCACATTGCGCGGAGCGCGAACGGAGCCCCCCGCGCGCCGCGTCATGGCGAATCGCTTCTCCGGCGGCACGACCGCGCGCCCTGCCGGAAAGGCGACAAGACCGCTGATGGCCGCGGCACCGGACAGGCCTGCGAGCAGCAGCATCGCCATGCGAAAGTCCGCCTGCGCCAGCGCAAAGGTCGATATCGCCAGAAGCCCGACGATTGCCAGGGTCACTTCGCCCGTGAGCTTGACGCCGAAGGCCCGGTCGGGCTTGTGGTTTTCCGAGACCACGGCAATGCAGACGGTGTAAAGCGTTCCGAGGCATGCGCCGGCTAAACCGAGGGATGCCAGCAGGGTCGGCATCGACGGGGCGAAAGCGCTGCCTGCCAGGCCGATGACCGACAGCAGGGAGGCTATGGCCACGACGAGGCGCCAGTTGAAGCGGTCGATCCACAGGTTCGACGTCGTCGCAACCAGGGCGAAACCGCCCAGATAGCTCGATCCCACGGCACCGACCTGGTCATCGCTCAACCCAAACCGGCTTGCAGCCAATGCCAGGATGGTCGGCATCAGATTGAAGAGGAGCGCCCCCGCGGCGGAAACGAGGGTGGCAGCCGCCAGCACCTTTGCAGGTTGCCGATAAGGGGGGCGCCTTTCGATTTGCGGCCGCGCTTTCGCGCGGCTCGGTCGGGCGGGCAGGGACGCCGAAGCCGGAATGCGGACAGGCAGGCTTTGATAGCCTTTGACGAAGGGTGTGGCCGGCCGAACGGGTTCGCCCACGACTTCGATCGTCGGGTAGCGCTTCAGTATTTCTTCCCAGACGATGCGCAGCTGCATTTCGGCGAGACGGTTTCCGACGCAGCGATGAATGCCGAAGCCGAACGACAGGTGCTGGCGCGGCCGCTCGCGATCGATGATATAATCGTTCGGACGATCGATGACGGTCTCGTCGCGATTGCCCGATACGTACCACATGATGACCTTGTCGTCCTTGGCGATCTTCTTGCCGCCGAGTTCGGTGTCGCAGGTCGCGGTGCGCCGCATATGCGCCAGCGGGGTCTGCCAGCGGATCGTCTCCGAGACCATCGAGGGGATGAGCTCGGGATGATCGCGCAGCTTCTGGTACTGATCCGGATTCTGGTTCAACGCCAGGACGCTGCCCGTCATGGTGTTCCGCGTGGTGTCGTTCCCGCCGACGATCAGGAGGATGATGTTCCCCAGATATTCCTTCGGGGTCATGTGCCGCGTCGATTCGCCGTGCGCCAGCATCGAAATCAGATCCGAGGCGGGCTCTTCGTTGA
The DNA here is from genome assembly GCF_018682675.1 of Sphingopyxis soli. Lineage (GTDB taxonomy): Bacteria > Pseudomonadota > Alphaproteobacteria > Sphingomonadales > Sphingomonadaceae > Sphingopyxis > Sphingopyxis soli. Next base: position 7,641 of record NZ_JAFMTR010000112.1, on the reverse strand, counting down.
CCCTCTCGTTCCAGAGCCGAACGAAATATTCGAGACACTCCATGAGGATGGCGTTCTGCTCCTCGACGGTTTCGACGATCTCGCCCGGAGCCGCCAAGGTGGTGACGACGTCCGACCAGTAGGTGAGCTTGTGCCGGTCCTCGAAGGGGAAATCGAACAGGGTCGCCAGCATCTGGGTGGTGAGTTCGATCGAAACCCGCTCGACCCAGTCGAAGGTTTCGCCAACCGGCAGCTCGTCGAGAATAGCGGCCGCCCGCGACCGGATCAGACCCTCCATCTTCGCAAGATTTCCAGGGCCGACGATCGGCGCGACCACTTTGCGCTGATGATCGTGCTTGGGCGGATCCATCGCGATAAACATCGGAAGCGCGTCTTTGGGGTCGTCGTCGAGGATCGTGATGCCGCCGAGTCCGATGTCCGAGGAAAAGACGGCGTGGTTGGTGTCGACGGCCATGATGTCGTTGAATTTCGTCACCGACCAATAGGGGCCGAACTGGCTGTCGCGGCAGAAATGGACGGGATCTTCCGCGCGCAGCCGTTCGAAATAGGGCCAATGGCTGTCTGTCCGCCAAAGTTCGGGATCGCTGACGTCGATGTCTTCGAGAGCGATCGTCGCGGCGCGATTATGCGCTCGCATGGCGGCTTCATGCGGCATTGAAACTCTCCCCACCATAGGGTCGTGCTGATTAGGTCATTCGACCTAGGCATTGGTTAGTACGATCGACCTAGACTGTCAAGGGCAGTTGCGATATGGCAGCGCCATGACAACGAACGACGACAGCATTGCGAGCATGGAACTGTCCGGTGAGGCGCGGCCGCAGCAGGGCGCGGCGACAGCCGACGCCGAGCCGAAGCCCGTGACCGAACGCGTGCTGGACAGTGCCGAGCAAGTGCTGTTGCGTCAGGGCTATGCCGGTTTCTCCACGCGGCGCGTCGCGCAGGAGGCGAACATCGCGCTGGGAAACCTGACCTATCATTTTCCCACCAAGGCGGAGCTCGTTCGCGCCCTGATCGACCGTCTGATGGCGAAATATCTGGAATATTTCGAAGAGTTTCTGAGCACACCCGGCAAGGGCGTCGAGGCGCTCGTGCGCTGGCTACTGGAAGAAGCGCCCGACGAAGACGCGATGCGCCTGTTTCGCGAGATCTGGGCGATGGCGCTCCATGACGAGATTGTCCGCCAATCGATCGACGACTTTTATGATCGATTGATCGAGCGGGTGATCGAAACCCTGATTGCCGCCCATCCGGCAGCCGATCCACGGGAGATAAGCGATCTTGTCCACTTCGTCGCGGTCGTGTCGGAGGGCAGCAGCGTGATTTACGGGACTCGCAGCTCAAGGGCGACCCCGCATCGGAGCATGGTCGCTCTCGTCATGCGCATGGTCCGGGCGATCGCGGGCGATCTGGAGGGGGATGGTCGGAGCAAAGATGCCGGTGGGTAGGTTTTGTTAGTTCCATCCGCCGATTCCGGTGAAAACGGATCGATGATCCAATTTCCGACGATTGCGCGTGATGGATCTTTCAATTGTTCGAGCCATATGGCTGGTTCGGATCTGGCTGCAAAGATCGCGCGCAATGCCAAATTGTGACCTGCCTCGTTCCGTTAGGCGGACGATCATTCTGGTCGCGACCGCGCCGGCTCTACGGGCCTGACCGGGACGGGGCCGAACCGGACGTCGACCTTCTTCATCCATGCGGCCGTTTCCGCAGGGGCGAGCGCGCGTTCGGCGGCGTAGATGCCCGGCGGAAGCCGCCTCAGGAGAGCGCCCCTCATGGAAGATCGCGTTTGCCGGGTCGCCAGACGGCGATCGTCAGCGCCGGCAGGTACAAGGCCATGATGAGCAGGGGAAAGGATGTCGGCGGCAAGCGATCGAAGGTCCAGCCGCCGACGGGGCCGCCCAGCGCATAGCCCGCTGCAAGGGCGCAGCTCCAGCCGCCATAGGTATAGGCAAACAGTCGCGATCCGAACTGCCGTTTGGTGAGGGTGATCCAGAGCATTTCGTTGGCGCCGATGCCGACACCGAGCGCCAGCGCTCCGACGGCCGCGGCCGCGACGCCATGGTCATGCTGGAGGAGAATGAGGCTCGCGAGACCCGTCGCGAGGAGAAGAGCGACCAGCAGGTTGCATAGGTCGAGTTTCCAGCGATCGAGGAGCCATCCGATCGTCACTTGGCCGAAAGCGGACGCGGCGGCGGTAAGACCGAGGAAGGTGGCGGCCAGCTGCGCCGAAATCCCGCCTGCTTCGATCAGCGAAGGCGCCTGGCTCAGGGCGGCGAGGGCGCCGATCCCGCTCAGCATGAGCGCGACGGCCATGATCGCGGCCGTGACGAAATTGATCGATCTGAGCTCCGAAGCCTGCACCTTCGGCTCGGCGTTCTCGCCCGGACCGCCGGCGGGGTCGAGCGGCAGAACCCGCGGATCGCCGTCGAGTGCGAGACCGATGGCGGCGGGACTTCGGGCGCCGCGGCAAAGCAGGAAGATGACGAGGGTGGCGACCCCCATGAGCGCGCCGAGCGACAGCGCTGCCTCGCGCCAGTTCATGAAAGACAGCAATCGTTCGGTTGCAGGCGCCATGACGAAGCCGCCGAAGGATCCGCCGCACCAGGCCATCGCCATCGCCGTGCTGAAACGGCGCGAGAACCATGTCGTCACCATCACCGGCACCGCGACGATCGAAACGACTTTCCCGATCCCCATGACGACGCGCAGCAGATAGAGCTGCCAGAAACTGTCGATACTCCCGACCAGCGCGAGGCAGACGACCTGCAGCAGCAGCCCGCCAATGAGGATCGTGAAGGCGCCGAACCGGTGGATGGCCGGCGCGATCACCAGCGCCAGCGGCGCTATCAGCCACATTGCCGAAACGAGCGATCCGGTGGCGGCCGAGGACCAGCCAAACTCCCTTGCCAGCGGATCGGTAAGGATGATGAACCCGAACAGCGTGTTGCCGTAGATCATCATGGTCGCAAGGAACATCGCGAGGACGATACGCCAGCCGAAATAAAATCCCGTCCGCGGTTGCGGCGGTCCCGCCGTCAAAATCCGAGCGTCGTCCATTTCTCTCGATCTCCTGTCCTGCCGGCCGACGAGCGCTGAAACGCCTCATGCGAACCGGCAAGAAAGTCGATAATTACCGATATTTTGACACGAGGCAAGCCTGTAGCCGTGACCGCGTGGCAGCAGGATCGATCGGCCGCCTAGTTTATCGACCGACCGAGTTGTTCCACTGTCTCGAGATGGACATCCCGATATCGGGCGCCGCTCTCCGCGTCCAGCAGGAGGCGCGTGTAAACGCGCCGAGCGCCGCAAAATTTGAAGATTCCGGTGGTGACCTGCGTGTCGAAGGCCGTGTAATAGCCATGCTTGGTATAGCCGTCGTCGCTGCCGCCGCCGATGCCAAGCAGATAGACGGGAATGTCCCGCATGGCGCCGACGATCTTGCCTTCTTCGAACCTGAACGCCCAGCCGTTGATGAAGACCCGGTCGATCCAGCCCTTGAGTATGGCGGGAAACGACCACCAGTAGATCGGGAATATGAGCGTCAGCACGTCGGCGGCATCGACACGCGCCTGATGGTCGCGCACGTCGTCGGGAACGGGAGCCTTGCCATGATAGCGATCGATGTCCGGCTGGCCAAAGCGGGGCGAGAAGCCCTCGTTGGGCAGGTTGAGCGTGTCGACCGAGTGACCAGCCGCTTCCGCGCCCCTCGCAAAGGCGGTCTCGATCGCCGCAGAAAAGGACGCGGGATCGGGTTGCGCCTGGACGACCAAAATCTTCATCTCTGATTTCCTTGCTGTCGCGAGAGAAAAACGAAAGCATTAATTGGATAAATATCTGCTATTAGCCTCTCTATATCGGTGTATCCTATTCGGGAAGGGCCATTCTTCTTCCGAGCGATCGTCGCAGGGACATCGAGGTTCGTCGAATGGTCGTCTCCGCCGCGCCCAGAACAATAGCCGTTAGCGCATGAAGCAGGCTTACCTCGACGATGTCGATGGCAAGCTCGATGAAGGTCTCTTTACCCGAATCTCGGGAGACTATCGCGAAGGCTTGAAGGGGTTTGTCGCGCGCGTTCGATCGCCTGTCGGAGGCCGATAACGCCTATATCGACGATGGCATTGCGCTGCTGGGGTTTGCCAAGGATGCGCGCAGGATGTTCGCGGAAGCCGATTTTTCGGGCAAACGAAACATCCTCCACCACCTGCTATCGAACTGTTCGCACAAGGACGGAGAGGTGTCGGCGACCTTCCGAAAACCCTTTGATATTATTGTGAAAAGCCTGCCGAGAGCCAAGGCTTCGGAGGGCGCCCCGAGCGCCAAAATCGGCCAAAGCAGGAAATGGCTCCCCGGGTAGGATTCGAACCTACGACCGATCGATTAACAGTCGATTGCTCTACCGCTGAGCTACCGAGGAACACCCCGCCGTGGCGGGCGAGGCGGACCCTTTGCCGCCGCGCGAATGATTTTGCAAGACCTCAAACGATAAATTGTTCCATCGCGATGCGTTCGTCCAATCCCTGGTCGGGATCGAACAGCAAAGTCAGCGGCCGGCTGCGGTCGGTGGTGACCAACACCGTCTTTACGTCGCGGATTTCGCGCTGGTCGGCGACCGCGCTGACCGGGCGCTTTGCGGCCTCGCGGACGTTGAAGCGGATGCTCGTCGATTCGGGGACGAGCGCGCCGCGCCAGCGCCGCGGGCGGAAGGGGCTGATCGGCGTCAGTGCGAGCATCGCCGAATCGAGCGGCAGGATCGGGCCGTTCGCGCTGAGGTTGTACGCGGTCGATCCGGCGGGGGTCGAGACAAGGACGCCGTCGCAGGCGAGCTCCTCGAGCATCGTCCTTTCGTTGATCATCACCTCGAGCTTGGCGGCCTGGCGCGTTTCGCGGAGCAGCGAGATTTCGTTTATCGCCGGCAGGATGTGGCGCTCGCCGCCGACCGTCGTGATGTCGCCCGACAGCGGGTGGATCAGATAGGGGCGCGCGGCGGCAAGGCGGTCGAGCAGCCCCTCGACGCGGAACTCGTTCATCAGGAAGCCGATGGTGCCGCGGTTCATGCCGAACACCGGCAGGCTGCGCCGCTGGTCGAGCAACTGGTGCAGCATATGCAGCAGAAAGCCGTCGCCGCCGAGCGCGATCAGCAGGTCGGCCTCATGGAGGTCGACGAAATCGTAGAGCGGCCGAAGTTCGGCCTCGGCCTCCTCGGCCGCCGGCGCGTTCGACGCGACGAGCGCGATCTTGCGTTGCATTATGGTCCCGAGCCCCCTGACAAATCCCTGGGCGAGGCTATCCTAGCCGCCCGTTGCACTCATATGACGCGCGACCGCCGGTGTGGACTTTCGTTCGATATGAAAGTCATGCGCGCGGGGTTTGCCAGCCAATGCGACGTCAATCAACCCATCGACGTCACCGCCGTCGCGCAGGGCAGCGCGCAGGTCGACATGGTCGTCCTGACCGAGGCACATATAGATGCGCCCCTCGACGGTCAGGCGGATGCGGTTGCACGTCGCGCAGAAATTGTCGCTGAGCGGGGTGATGAGGCCGAGCGTCACCGGGCTGTCCTCGATCGCGAAATAGCGGGCCGGACCTCCGGTCGCCTTGTCGACGGGCCAGATCGACCGATCGGCCCGCAACGGGGCGACGAACTGGTGCAGCGGGATATAATGATCGCTGCGGTCGCCTTCGACCTCGCCGAGCGGCATCGTCTCGATCAGGGTGAGGTCGCATCCGTTCGCCGCGCACCAGTCGAGCATCGGCAGCAGCTGATCCTCGTTCAGCCCGGCGAGAGCGACCATGTTGATCTTGATCGCAATGCCTTCGCGCTGCGCCGCCGCGATCCCGCGCAGCGCGACGTCGATGTCGCCGAACCGCGTGATGTGCCGAAAAGCCTCGCGGTCGAGCGTGTCGAGGCTGACATTGATCCGCCGCACCCCCGCGGCCGCCAGCATCGGCGCATGTTCGGCGAGCCGCATGGCGTTGGTGGTCAGCGTCAGCTCGTCGAGGCCGTTCCCCACCAGCGCGCCGAGCCGCGCCGCGAGCATTTCGATGCCGCGTCGCACCAGCGGCTCGCCGCCGGTAAGACGGATGCGGCGGATCCCGCGCGCGACGAAGCGTTCGGCGAGTTCGCCCATTTCCTCGATGCTGAGCACCGCGGCCTTGGGCAGGAACTGCATGTCTTCGGCCATGCAATACCGGCAGCGCAGGTCGCAGCGGTCGGTGACCGAAAGGCGCAGATATTCGATCCGGCGGCCGTGGGCGTCGGTCAATCGTGCGGCGGGCCGGGGCGAAAGCGCGGACATCGGTGCGATCATGATGCAAAATGGAAGGGCTTGGCAAGGAAAGCCTGATAAGGCGGCGCGATGAATCGCCTATCCGAATCGCTGTCCGGCTGCGTCCGAACGCTGGAAAATCTTCATTTGCGGCACGACGCCGACGTGGGCGTCATGCTGGTTCAGGTCGACCAGATGGCGCGCATCAACAATAGCGCCGGGACCGCCGCGGGGGACGCCGTGCTCGACGAGATCGGCCGCCGACTCGAAAGTTTCGCGACCGACGAATTCGGGCAGGGGAGCTGCGTCGACCGGATCGACGGGCCGCGCTTCCTGATCGTTCCGGCGGTGCCTTTGTCGCTGGGCGCGCTGCGGGCGCAGGAGCGCGCGCTGCATGTTGCGCTGGCCGAGCCGATGGTCGGCGACCCCAAGGGCCGCCTGGCGATTCGCATCGCCGCGGCGCTGATCGTGCGCGACGAACCCGTCGTCGAGCAGCTCCGGACCGCGAGCGACCAGCTCGCACGCCCGGCGTCGGCGCGCGACGGCGCGATGGTGATGGCGGCGCTGTCGCGCGGCGAGGTGGTGATCCACTATCAACCGCAATATGATGTCGCGACCGGCGCGATGAACGGGGTCGAGGCGCTGCTGCGCTGGCAGCACCCCGAGCTGGGCCTGCTGGGCGCCGGGCCGCTGGTTACCGCGGCACGCGCGGCGCGTCTCGAACGCGAGCTCACCGAACATGCGCACCGTGTCGCATTGGCCGAGATCGCGGCATGGCCGGAGGCGCTGGCGAACATTCGCGTCTCGCTCAACATCACCGCCGCCGACCTTGGCGATCCCGAATTCGCCGAACGGTTCGCCGGTATGGCACGGCAGGCAAATGTCGACCCCGCGCGGCTGACGCTGGAACTCACCGAGCAGGCGATGCTGAGCGACCCCGCGAGCGCCGCCGAGCAACTGGCACAGATCCGTGCGTTCGGCTGCGCGATCGCGATCGACGATTTCGGGACCGGCTATTCGAGCCTGTCGCTGCTCGCGCGGCTGCCGATCGACTATCTGAAGATCGATAGCGGCTTTACGCGGACGATCGACGACAGCGACCGCGACCGCATCGTCGTGCGCGCGATCGTCGACCTGGCGCGTGCACTCGGTCTGCTTGTCGTTGCCGAGGGGATCGAGAAGCCGCAACAGCTCGAACGGCTGAAGGAACTGGGCGTCGCGACGTGGCAGGGCTTTCTGAAGTCGGGACCGGTGCCAGGCGACGAGCTTCCGGCGCTTCTCGCCGCCTAGAGTGTTTCAAGTCAGGTGAAATCACCTGACGACCCGGAAAACACGGCAAAACAAGAATCTGGAGTGCCGGTTTTGATTCAAT
>NZ_JAFMTR010000111.1 GCF_018682675.1 Sphingopyxis soli | reverse complement strand
CACCGTCGTCGACGACGGTGCGATGGAAAGCCCGGTCGGCGGCGGCCGCCGCGGCTCGCTCAGCATCGACGACGAGGGCACGCCCACCGGCGAGACGATCCTGATCGAGGACGGCATTTTGAAGGGCTATATGCAGGACCGGCTCAACGCGCGCCTGATGGGGGTCGAACCCACGGGCAACGGCCGCCGCGAAAGCTTCGCGCACGCGCCGATGCCGCGCATGACCAACACCTTCATGCGCGGCGGCAACGACGACCCCGCCGAGCTGCTGTCGCGCGTCAAGACCGGCATTTTCGCCAAGAGCTTCGGCGGCGGCCAGGTCGACATCGTGTCGGGCAAGTTCGTCTTCAGCTGCACCGAGGCGTACAAGATCGAGAATGGCAAGATCGGCGACTCGATCAAGGGCGCGACGCTGATCGGCGACGGACCGAGCGTGCTGACCAAGGTGATGGGCATCGGCAACGACATGGCGATCGACGAGGGCATCGGCATCTGCGGCAAGGGCGGCCAGAGCGTCCCCGCCGGCGTCGGCCAGCCGACCTTGCTGGTGAGCGGGCTGACGGTCGGCGGGACGGCGTAACCCAATATCGTCATGCCGGGCTCGCCCCGGCATCCATGACGCCATCGCCGCCATGGACCCCGGAGCAAGTCCGCGGTGGCGACTGTGGTGTGCGGCTGTGACCGCCCTCACTTGGCGAACGCCCCTCCCCCGCTTATACCGCCTTCAAACACAAGAAGAATCGGGCCGCATCATCCGCGGGGGCAGCCTCCCCGCAACAGGGAGGATTTCATGCGTTCGAGCCTGCGTTTCGTTTCCGTCGCCACCATCGCCGCGATGCTCGCCGCCGTTCCCGGCTCGGCGCAAAAATCGACCGGTCCCAAGGAACGCTATGAAATGGACGTCGCGACGATGTCGGGCTTTGCCGCGATGGCGGGCGGGCGCGGCGGCCTTGGCGGCGCGATGAGCATGGCGTTCGGCGGCGATCCCAACAACCGCGTCGCGTACCAGCTTCTCCTGCGCCTCGGCTCGGGCCAGACGCCGCCCGCGCCGCCGCCGAAGGGCGACCATTTCTTCCAGCCGCAGGCGAAGCTCGGCAAATCGGTGCCGCTGATCGCGCCCGAACGCAAGGAAGGAACCTATCCCACCGAATTCGAGCGCCCGAAGGGCCGCCTGCTCCTCTATTGGGGCTGCGGCGCGAAGGCCGGTCCCGGCCAGCCCGTCGTGATCGACTTCGCCAAGGTCGCCGCCGGACAGGTGCCGCCGAACCTCTTTTCGAGCGCGGTGCCGGTAATCCGCGAGGTCAGCCAGGCGAACAGCAAATCCTATGTCGACTGGCCGAACGCAAAGGGCGGCAAGCAGCCCGGATCGGGATCTTCGCTGCTCGGCGCGCACCGCGTCGCCAGCAACATCGGCCCCGACATCAACTTCACCCTCGCGCAGGACTATATGCCGGGGCTCAGCGCCTCGACCGCGATCCAGGGCGACCAGTCGGTGATGATCCGCTGGAATCAGGTGCCGAGCGCGACCGGCTATGTCGCCTGGACGATCGGCGGCATGGACCGGCAGGACAAGGGCGGCGACATCGTCTGGTGGACAAGCAGCGCGTCGCAGCAGTTCGGCGGCGGTCTGTGGGACTGGCTGCCGCCCTCGGTCGTGGCGAACCTCATCACCAGGAAGATCGTGATGCCGCCGACGCAGACGAGCTGCCAGATCCCGGCCGAGGTCAAGAAGGCGTCGGGCGAGATGATGCTCGGCAACCTCAACGCCTTCGGGCCGGAGGCGAATTTCTCCTATCCGCCGAAGCCCGCGGGCAACGCGGTGTGGAATATCGACTGGACCGCGAAAGTCCGCTTCCGTTCGCACACGATGCTGCTGATCGGCGCCGACTTCGGCGGCATGGGCGGCTCCAGCGGCGGCGGCAGCACGCCCGCCGAGCCCGAGAAGAAAAAGAAGTGCAAGGGGCCGCTCGGCATCCCGCTGCCGACCTGCTGACCAGCCGAGCCGCGCGGCGCGTCGCCGGTCATTCACGGTTCATCGGCCCTGGTGTATGAGGCGCGCGGGTAGGGTTATCCAGACAGGAGTCGCATCATGCGTCCCATAATCCTTACGATCCTCTCCGCCGCCGTCCTCGCGGCCGCTCCCGCAGCAGCCTCCGCGCGCGAAAAGCTCGCCCCCGAGGACCAGCTCGCCAAGCTGCTCAAGGACCGCGTCGCCGGCGAACCGCAGAATTGCATCACGCTGTCGAGCGTCACGAGCAGTCAGGTGATCGACAAGACCGCGATCGTTTACAAGATCGGCGGAACCTATTGGGTCAACCGGCCGAAGGGCGCCGAATCGCTCGACGACGACGATGTGCTGGTGACCAAGACGACGGGCAGCCAGCTGTGCAGCATCGACACCGTCCAGCTCCACGATCGCTCGAGCCATTTCTGGACCGGCTTCGTGTCGCTCGGCGAATTCGTCCCCTATCGCAAGGTCAAGGCCGAATAGGACAAACCGGCTCGTCGTTGCGAGGAGCCCCTTCGGCTGGCCGATTGCCCGGCCGCTCAGGATAAATTTCTATATCGTCGAAGGCGGCGAAGCAATCCAGAGCTTGCGTAAACCGCTCTGGATTGCTTCGCTTCGCTCGCAATGACGGACGATCCTGACGCCCCCGCCCCGCCGCCCTCTGACTGGGCAAGGCAACTCCTCACATTCTGGTTCGACGACCATGGCTTCGACGACTGGTACGGCGGCGGCCCGGCGTTCGATGAGGCGGTCCGCGACTTCGCCGGCGACTGGCATGAAGCCCTTCGCGCGCTGCCCGCCGACCGTTTCCTGACCGATCCCGACACCGCGCTTGCCGCTGCGATCCTCTTCGATCAGGTTCCGCGCAACATCCATCGCCACCACGCCGACGCCTTTGCGACCGACGATCTCGCGCGCGCCATCGCACGCGGGATCGTCGCGCACGGTTGGGACCGCGACTATCCCGAGAATCGCCGCCAGTTCGCCTATCTGCCTTTCGAGCATAGCGAGGATATCGCCGACCAGCGCGAATCGTTGCGGCTGATGGCCGGGCTCGCCGACCCGCGCTCGCTCGAATATGCCCGGAAGCATTTCGATATCATCGACCGCTTCGGCCGCTTCCCGCATCGCAACCTCGCGCTGGGCCGCGCGTCGCGCCCCGACGAGGCCGCGGCGATAGAAGCGGGCAAGGATTGGTGATAGGGCCGGACCGACACGGAGAGCAGCCATGGCAGACTTCACCGATACGCTGACCGACAAGCATATCGCCTTCATCGAAAAACAGCCGGTCTATTTCACCGCGACCGCCGCGAGCGAGGGCCGGATCAACCTGTCGCCCAAGGGCTATGCCGACAGCTTCCGCGTGCTGTCCGACCGCCAGGTCGCCTATCTCGATCTCGGCGGATCGGGTAACGAGACGCACGCGCACCTCGCCGCCGACGGCCGGATCACGATCATGTTCTGCGCCTTCGACCGCACCGCTCTGATCCTGCGCCTCTACGGCCGCGGCCGCGCAGTGCTGCCGCAGGATGCCGAATGGGGCGCACTTGCGGCAAATTTCACCCTGCTCCCCGGCACGCGGCAGATCTTCGTCATCGATATAGAGAGCGTCCAGACGAGCTGCGGCTGGGGCGTCCCGATGATGGAATTGCAGCACGAACGCGATACGCTGCAGAAATATCATCGTCAGGCCGATCCCGACCTCTGGGTCGAAAAATTCCGGCAGCGCACCAGCAGCATCGATGGCCTGCCGACGCGCCCGACCGACCGCTATTTCGCGGGCGAAGCCTGATGGCGCTCGTCGAACTCGTCCGCCTGCCGAGCGGCGCCGAGGCCGAACTGCTACGCGGCCGCCTCGAAAGCGCGGGCGTCCATGCGGTCTGCTTCGATGCGGGGATGAACATCGCCGAAAGCGTCGGGTTGCTGATCCCGGTGCGCGTGATGGTGCTCGACGAGGATCTGGGTGAGGCAGAGGCCTTGCTGGCGGAGTTCGGCGTCAACTGAATTTGCAACCCAACCCCCTTGCCGTTCGTCCTGAGCTTGTTGAAGGACCTTTTTCCTCTTGAACGGTGAAACAAGGACAGTGCTTCGGCAAGCTCGGCACGAACGGATTAAGGTCGTCTCGCTCTCCCATGATCAAGGTCGCCTCCTACAATATGCGCAAGGGCATCGGGCTCGATCGCCGCCGCGATCCGGGCCGCGTGCTCTCGGTGCTCGGCGAACTCGACGCCGACATCGTCGCGCTGCAGGAAGCCGACCGCCGGTTCGGCACCCGCGCGAGCGCAATCCCGCCGCATATGCTGGCCGAACATAGCGATTACGAGGCCGTCGAACTGACCGACCGGCCGCACAGCATCGGCTGGCACGGCAACGCGCTGCTCGTCCGCAAGGGCGTCGAAGTCGAGGAGAGTCACGCCCTCCACCTGCCGACGCTCGAACCGCGCGGCGCGGTCGCCGCGACCCTGCGGATCGGCGGGCAGCGGCTGCGCGTCGTCGGCATGCACCTCGACATTTCGGGCCTTCGTCGCCGGCAACAGGCGCGTGCGATCCTCGACCATGTGGGGGCGGGCGAGCCGCTGCCGACGATTCTGATGGGCGACTGCAACGAATGGCGGAACCGCGGCGGCTGCCTCGCCGACTTCGGGGCGCAGCATCACCTGGTCGACACGGGGCACAGCTTCCATAGCCGCAGGCCCGTGGCGAAGCTCGACCGCATCTTCGCCTCGCCCGACCTGAAAGCGGTCGAGGCGGGGGTGCACCGCAGCGCGCTCGCGGCAAGAGCGTCGGACCATCTGCCGATCTGGGCGCGCTTCGAGCGGGTCTGACCTCCCCCCCCCCGCAGGCGGGAGGGGAGCTCTCCTGCCTAAAAAACAGGCAACGCCCTGCCTCGCCTGCCCAATCTGCGAACGATTACATCACTCGCGGACGCCAAAACCGTCACAAAATGTTAACTTTTGCGCACCCCGCGCAATCTGGCACGGCTGTTGCACCGCAGCATGAGCCATAAAGCAAAAGGGGGCATCATGAAGCTGATCCTGGCTATCATCAAACCGTTCAAGCTCGACGAGGTGCGCGAAGCGCTGACCGGGCTCGGCATCGCCGGCATGACCGTCACCGAGGTCAAGGGTTTCGGCCGGCAAAAGGGGCAGACCGAAATCTACCGCGGCGCCGAATATGCAACCAACATGGTCCCGAAGGTGAAGATCGAGCTCGTCTGCGACGACGCGCTCGCGCCGCGGGTCGTCGAAACGCTTCAGCAAAGCGCCGGGACCGGCTCGATCGGCGACGGCAAGATCTTCGTCCTCGACGTCGGCCAGGCCGTGCGCATCCGCACGGGCGAAACCGGCGAGGCGGCTCTGTAATGATAAAGGGGGAAGCAATGAAGTTCGCAAACAAGATGGCGGCGGGAGCGGGGGCGGTTGGCCTCGCGCTGTTCGCCGCGCTGCCTGTCTGGGCGCAGGAAGCGGCGACCGCAGTCGCGGCGCCTGCCGCGCCGGCCGCCGAAGCGGCAAAGCCCGTCGCGAATCCCGGCAATAACGCCTGGATGATGACCTCGACCGTGCTGGTGCTGCTGATGATCCTGCCCGGCCTCGCGCTGTTCTACGGCGGCCTGACCCGCACCAAGAACATGCTGTCGACGATGACGCAGATCGGCGCTGCCGCCTGCCTCGCCATGCTGATCTGGGTGATGTACGGCTACGGCCTAGCCTTCGGCCCCGAAGGCAATCAATTCATCGCCTGGGGCAAATTCTTCCTCGCCGGTGTCAACGCGGATTCTACTGCGGCGACCTTCACCGACGAGGTGATCAGCGAATATGTGTTCATCTCGTTCCAGATGACCTTTGCGGCGATCACGCTCGCGCTGGTGCTCGGTTCGGTCGTCGAACGCATGAAATTCTCGGCGGTGATGGTGTTCGGCGCCATCTGGCTCACGATCGTCTATTTCCCGATCGCGCATATGGTGTGGGCGGGCGGCGGCCTGTTCTTCGAAATGGGCGCGCTCGACTTCGCCGGCGGCACCGTGGTGCACATCAACGCAGGCGTCTCGGCGCTCGTCGCTGCGCTCATCCTGGGCAAGCGCATCGGCTACACCAAGGAAATCATGGCGCCGCATTCGCTGACGCTGACCATGGTCGGTACCGGCCTGCTGTGGGTGGGCTGGTTCGGCTTCAACGCCGGATCGGCGCTCGAAGCCAATGGGTCGGCCGGTCTCGCGATGATCAACACCTTCGTCGCGACGGCATCGGCGGGCCTGTTCTGGATGCTGGCGGAACGCGCAGGTGGTCACAAGCCTTCGGCTCTCGGCTTCTGCTCGGGCATCATCGCCGGTCTCGTTGCGGTCACCCCCGCGGCCGGCAACTCGGGCCCGTTCGGCGCGATCCTGCTCGGCGCGGTCGCCTCGATCGTCTGCTACTTCGCGGTAACGAAGCTCAAGACCAAGCTCGGCTATGACGACTCGCTCGATGCTTTCGGCATCCACGGCATCGGCGGGATGATCGGCGCGATCGGTACCGCGGTCACCATGCTCACCGCGATCGGCGGCCCCGCCGGCGACGACTACGACCTTGGCAGCCAGCTGGTCACGCAGGTTTCGGCGGTTGCCACGACGATCGTCTGGTCGACCGTGGGCACCGTCGTCGCCATCTATGTCGCCAAGCTCCTTACCGGCCTGCGCGTCAGCGAAGAGGTCGAACGCGAAGGTCTCGATCTCGGCGAGCATGGGGAGCGCGCGTACAACTACTGATCAAGAGACAGGATACCCGCCGCCGCCGCTCTCTCTCCTCTTTCAAACGGCGGCGGCGGGATCCTACCCAGGTTCCTCCTGCGAACCACTGGCCGGGACTTGTTCCCGGCCTTTTTTTCGGCCTCTTTCGACCGTGGCCGGGATGCAACAGTCTCCGGCCATTTTGGGCGCCCGATTCGTGCCCCATTGCCTTGGACTCCGCAAAAGCGCAGCATCGTCGCACGCCGGGGCAACATAGCCCCGCGGAAAGCAACTGGGAGGACATCATGGTTCGCACGACCCTGCTGGCGGGGCTTTCGACGCTCGCGCTCGCCATCACGACCAATGCGGCGGCGCAAGAGACGCCCACCGAAACCTATGGCAACGACATCATCGTGACCGCGACCAAGCGCGACACGAGCATTCAGGACATTCCCTTCTCGATCAACGCGCAGACCGCCGAGGACATCCAGAAATCGGGCGCGGTCACGCTCGAGGATCTGTCGCGCAATGTCGCGGGTCTGTCGGTCCAGAACCTCGGCCCGGGGCAGAGCCAGGTTTCGGTCCGCGGCGTTTCGGCGGGGCAGGTCGTGCGCGACCAGCCGGGCGTCAAGGAACAGGTCGGCGTCTATCTCGACGAAAGCGTGATCTCGCTCTCGCTCTTCACTCCCGACCTCGACCTGTTCGATCTGAACCGCGTCGAAACGCTGCGCGGCCCGCAGGGCACGCTCTTCGGTTCGGGCTCGGTCGGCGGCACGATCCGCTACATCACCAACCAGCCAAAGCTCGGCACGGTCGAAGGCGCGATCGAGGGCAATCTCAACCTCGTCGACGGCGACGATCTCGGCGGGCACCTGAAGGGCGCGATCAATATTCCGATGGGCGACAAGGCGGCGCTGCGCGCGGTCGGCTATTACACCCGCTACGGCGGCTTCATCGATGCGATCGGCCCGGCAGGCAAGAAGGACGTCAACAGCGGCGAACGCTATGGCGGCCGCCTTGCGCTGACGCTGGAGCCCAGCGACAATTTCTCGATCACCCCGCGCATCGTCTATCAGAAGGTCAAGGCCGACGGCTTCAACCGGCAGGAGATCTACAATCTCTATGCCAATCAGTTCACCACGACCCGGCCGCAGGTGACCTTCGACGAGCGCGAGCAATATCTGTTGCTGCGCGAGGCGTTCGAGGACGAAACCTTCCTCGCCGACCTCAAGATCGACGTCGGCCTCGGCGGGGCGAAGCTCACCTCGGTGACAAGCTATATCAACCGCGACATTCTCGTCAGCCGCGACGCGAGCGCGCTGACCGGTTCGGTGTCGGTCGACCTCGGCTTCCCCGACGCCGCGGTGCTGCTGCCGTCGAACCTCGTCGACACGACCGACCTCGAAACCTGGACGCAGGAAGTCCGGCTGGCGTCGGACAATGACAGCCCGTTCCAGTGGGTGGTCGGCGGCTTCTATTCGAAGATCGACCGCGTCTATATGCAGCGCCTGCCCACTCCGGGCTACGACGCCTTCACCGACGCGACGCTCGGCGCCGGCACCTCCGCGGCGGTGGCGAACGGCTTCCCGGCCAATTCGCCGTACAACGCCGACCTGCCCTATGACATCAAGCAGTTCGCGATCTTCGGCGAAGTCAGCTACGACATCACCGACGCGCTGACCGCGACCGCGGGCGGCCGCTATTACGACTTCAAGGAAACGCGCAGCTTCACCTCGGGCGGCCTGTTCGCCAACGGCGACCGCCGCACCGACAGCACCAAGTCGGACGGCTTCACCCCGCGCTTCCTGCTGTCGTACGACGTCGCCGACAATGTCACGGTCAACGCGCAGGCGTCGAAGGGCTTCCGCCTCGGCGGCGTCAACGACCCGCTCAACCTGCCGCTCTGCTCGCCCGCCGACGCGGCGCTGTTCGGCGGCTTCCAGAGCTATGACGACGAAAGCCTGTGGAACTACGAACTCGGCGTGAAGTCGGGCGGCCGCGGCTTCACCTTCAACGCCGCGGGCTTCTACAACGACATCAAGAATCTGCAGGTCACGCTCGATGCCGGGAGCTGTTCGTCGCGCATCGTGTTCAACGTGCCGAAGGCGCATTCGATGGGCCTCGAATTCGAACTCGGCGTCCAGCCGGCCGACGGGCTCGACCTCAACCTGTCGGGCAGCATCATCGAGGCCGAATTCGACACCACCCTGCCCGGCGCGCTGACGACCGCGACCGGGATCCGCAACGGCAACCGCCTGCCGTCGGTGCCGAAGTTCCAGCTCTCGGCCTCGGGCAGCTATGAATTCCCGGTCTCCGACACCGCGAAGGCCTATGTCGCGGCGTCGTTCCAGCACGTCGGGACGCGCTACACGCAGCCGGCGGACCAGGAAAACAACCCGCGCACCTTCGTCCACGGGCTGCCCTTCGGCGGGGCGCCGGCGAACGCATCGACGACGGTCGACCTCAAACTGCCCGACTATCAGCTCGTCAACCTCAGCGCAGGGGTCGACTTCGACAACGGCCTGTCGCTGATCGCGTACATCAACAATGTGTTCGACGAGAATGCGCTGCTCTCGTTCGATCGCGAGCGCGGCGGTCGTGCGCGGCTCGGCTATTCGGTCGGCCAGCCGCGTACCTTCGGGATCACCGCGCGCAAGACCTTCTGAACGGCAAAGGGAGCGGGCTTTCGCAAGCGAAAATCCGCTCCCGAAACCGCACAAAAGACTGCACAATTTTTAGGCGCGGGTGCCGCAATTTTAGCCTTCCCAACATGACATTAATATGGCATTCATTGCGTCAACAGTTTCAGGAGGGGAGAGCCTGAAAGGCTGGGCCGGGACGAAAGTCCCGGCCCTCTTTTTTTGTGCGCAACATTCATGGTGCCCCGCAACCCATGTTTTCAGCGGTTTGTGCGGCGATAGCGCAGCACGGCAAAGGCCCGCCAACTTCCATCGTCCTGCAGCACCGAATCGCTGACGGTCACTATTCGGCCTTCTCCGAGGACGTAGGTCGAGCGGCCGATCTCGACGTCGGCGATGTCCCAGTGCGTCCACCAAGTTGCCCCCGAAACGCCGCCTGCGACGGGCCGGGTGCGGCCATGGCTGTCGATCCATTTCCCGCGCACGCGGCCCGTCGCATCCACGGCATAATTTGCTGCGGCGGAATATCGAACCGACGGCGCTCCGGCGATGCTCGGACGGGAGGCAAGCGACGGCGCTTCGGCAGGCGCGGCAGGGGCGAGCAGCGCCGCCGCCCACCACAGCGCGATCACGCATTCATCTCCGATTGCGAGAACATGAAGGCATTGCCGTCGGGATCGTAAAAGGTGAGCAGTTTCACGAGCCCCGGGATGTGCTGGATATCCCCATCCTGCCGCACGCCCTCGGAATCGAGATGCGCTTTCGCCGCCGCGATATCGGCGACCTCGAAAACATTGGTCGCACCGCCGCCCTGCGTCACCGCCTCGACCTGGCTGAGGCCGATGTTCACCCCCGGCATCGGCGTCGCCAGCTCGCACCAGCCGATCTCGTCGGCGCGGTAGAGCAGCCTGCACAGCATCACCCGCTCGTACCACGCAATCGACGCATCGATGCTCGTGACGCCCATCGAACAGGTGAGTTCGGATCCGATCTGAAGCGCCATGTCATTCCCTCCTTTTACCGAGGCCGCGCGCCGACCGGAGAATCGCCTCCGCCATATCGCTTGCCTCTATAGTCTGGTTTGTATAGTTAGTTGTAAATGCGGTCAAGCAAGCCCGATCCCCTGCTCGCCCAGCTTGGAAGCCATCGCTGGCTGGTCCCGCTGCTCGCCGACCTCGCGGCGCACAAGGGCGCGCGCTTCGTCGAGCTCGTCCACCGCCTCGGGTTGTCGCGCGACAGCCTGGCGCGCACGCTCGACGCCGCCGCGACGGTCGGCTGGGTGCAGCGCAATCCCGGCCACGGCCATCCGCTCCGCCCCGAATATATCCTCACCGAAAGGGGCAAGACCGCGGCCGCGCGCGCCGCGACGATCGCCGCGGCGCAGGACGCGATCGGCCTCCCGCCGGGCGCCGCGACGCGCTGGGGCCTGCCGCTCGTCGCCGGGATCGGCGCAGGACACGACCGCTTCAATGCGCTCGCGCGCCTCCTCGCGCCCGCGACCCCCCGCGCGCTGTCGCAGGGGCTGACTGCGCTCGGCAAGCATGGGCTGGTGACGCGCGAGATCCTCGACCTGCGCCCGCCGGCAAGCCGCTACGATCTGACGAAGAGCGGCGCGCTGCTCGCCGCTGCCTGTGCAGCGTGAACCTCGGCGAAAGCCGGGGCCCATCGATGATTGCGTAAAGTTTCTGGGCCCCGGCTTTCGCCGGGGGTCACTCAAGCCAGCGCCGCCTTCACGAAGTCGGCCGCACGCTCGCCGATCATGATGCTCGGCGCATTGGTGTTGCCCGAAACCAGCCGCGGCATGACGCTCGCGTCGGCGACCCACAGCCCCTCGATTCCGTTCAGCTTCAGCGTCGGATCGACCACCGCATCGGCATCGCTCCCCATCCGGCATGTCCCCACAGGATGATACACGGTGTCGGCGCGGCTGCGAATGAGCGCGTCGAGCGCGGCATCGTCATCGATATTCACCGGATGCCGGTCCACGCCGGAATAGTCCGAAAGCGGCGGCGCGGCGACGATGCGGTGCATCATTCGTACGCCCGCCCGCAGGGTCGCCATGTCGCGCTCGTCGGTCAGGAAAGCCGGATCGATCACCGGCGCCGCCGCCGCATCGGCCGACGCGAGCGTCACCGACCCGCGGCTCTCGGGACGCAGCACGCAGGCATGGACCGAAAAGCCGTGCCCCTTCACCTTCGTCCGCCCGTGATCCTCGAGCATCGCGGGGACGAAATGATATTGCACGTCGGGCGCGGGCAGGTCGGGGCGCGATTTCCAGAAGCCGCCCGCCTCGGCAAAGCAGGTCGTCATGATCCCGGTGCGCCGCGTGCGATGCTCGAAGATCGCCTTCACCATCCGCCATGTGCCGGCCAGGCTGTCGCCGAGCGGATCGGTCGAGCGCGTCTCCCAGCTCGACACATAGTCGATATGGTCCTGCAGGTCGGCGCCCACCGCCGCGCGGTCGGCTACCACGTCGATCCCCTTGTCCTTGAGATGCGCCGCGGGCCCGATCCCCGACAGCATCAATATCTGCGGGCTGTTGAACGCCCCCGCCGACAGGATCACCCCGCCGCGTGCGCGCAGCGTCTCGCGCTTCGACCCGCGCCGGATCACCACGCCGGTCGCGCGGCCGTCCTCGACGACGATCTTCTCGACCAGCGCCCCGGTGCGCACCGCGAAATTGGCCTTATCACGCAGCGGCTCGACATAGGCGCGCGCCGCCGACCAGCGCTCGCCCGCCTTCTGCGTCACCTGATAGAGGCCGAAGCCCTCTTGGTTTGCGCCATTGAAATCGGCCGTCCGCGGCAGTTGCAGCGCCGCCGCGCTCTCGACGAAGCGCTTGCTCGTCACATTGGGCCAGCGCTGGTCCATGACGTTGAGCGGACCATCGCTCCCGTGAAAATCGTCGGCCCCGCGCTCGTTGCCCTCGGCGCGTTTGAAATAAGGAAGTACCTCGGCATAGCTCCACCCGGTCGCGCCAAGCGCCGCCCACTGGTCGTAATCGAAGGCATGGCCGCGGATATAGACCATCGCGTTGATCGCGCTCGACCCGCCGAGCCCGCGCCCGCGCGGCTGGTATCCGATGCGTCCGTTCAGCCCCCGCTGCGGGACCGTCTCATATTGATAGTTCGACGATTTGGGGATGAAGGGCATGAAGCCCGGCGTCTTGACCCGCACCGTATCGTTGCGCCCGCCCGCCTCGACCAGACAGACGGTGCGCGTGCCATCCTCGGCGAGCCGTCCCGCCGCCGCACTCCCCGCGCTGCCGCCGCCGATGACGATGATGTCGAACTGATCCATGCGACTCTCCCTCGCGCCGCCTGTCGCGGTCGCCCGGGTGCTTACATGAATGTCATTAAGTTGCGAAGCAAGACCTATACCGTCGCCCCGCGAAGGCGGCGGCCGCAGCCGGCCTTGCACTCCCCATCCAGCGGCCACCGCCTTCGCGGGGTCGACGACATGCCTACTCCGCCGGTTCCTCGACCGGCCGCCCCGCCGCCCAGCGTTCCTTGATCATCGCGCTCGTCGCGCGGCTGCCGTCGTGGCTCCAGCCGGGCTCGCGCCACATATAGGAGAGCTTGTGCCGCCACGGCGCGTGCCAGACGTCTTTCGCGATTCCGACCCATTCGTGGACCGCCGCCCACAGGATGTTGAAGCTGCCGAGCTGCTTGACGATGCCATAGCGCACCGGCTCGTCGTCGCGTTCGGCGACGAAGCTGCCGAACATCCGGTCCCAGATGATGAAGACCCCCGCATAATTGGCGTCGAGATAGCGCGGGTTCACGCCATGATGGACGCGGTGGTGCGACGGCGTGTTCATCACCGCCTCGAACCATTTCGGCATCCGCCCGATCGCCTCGGTATGAATCCAGAACTGGTAGATGAGGTTCAGCCCCGCGCAGAAGAAGACCATCGCGGGCGGAAAGCCGATCAGGAACAGCGGCAGGCGGAACAGGAAGCCCAGGCTGATGAAGCCCGTCCAGGTCTGCCGCAGCGCGGTCGACAGGTTATAATGCTGCGAGCTGTGGTGGATGACATGACTCGCCCAGAACCAGCGCACGCGGTGCGCACTGCGATGGAACACATAATAGGCGAGGTCGTCGAGGAAGAAGCAGAGGATCCACGCCCACCACCATGTCTGGAAGTCGATCCCGATGTCGAACAGGCGGTACTGGTGCAGCCACACCGCCATCGCGACGACCATGCCGCCGACGAGCGCGCTCGCTACCTGACTCCCGGTGCCGAGCAGCAGCGAGGTCAGCGTGTCGCGCGCCTCGTACCGGCTGCGGTCGCGGCGCAGCGCGACGACCATCTCGGCGATCAGCAGCAGGATGAAGGCCGGGATCGCGTAGGTGACCGGATCGGGCAGCTTATCCATGCCTCAACTCGCGCATCCGGCTGGCCCACATCCCCGCATCCTTGCCCAATTGCAGCGTCACGGCGCCGAAGGTCTTCTCGGGCAGCGTCAGCGTCAGAAAATCCTTGTCGAGCCGCCCGACCGTCGCCGCGTCGACCGGGCGCGCCGCGAAATGATTGCCGTGCGCGCGCACCAGCATCATTCGCCCTTCGGCGTTGCGCACGATCGCCGCGAAACCCGCGCGGTCGCGCGCGACCTCGGTGCCGCGAAACCCCGCCTCGGCTTCCTCGGCGAGGCGGATCGCATGCGCCGCATCCTCGATCCGCGGGTCGGCGCCCAGCCCCATCCGCCCGACCAGCCAGGCGATAAACAGCACCGCGACCAGCGACGCGCCGGTCTGGATCAGGTCGGTCGCCGTCACTTCCCGCCTGCCAGCGCGTCCAGCATCGGCCGCAGCCCGGCGAGGTCATAGCCCGCCTTAGCAGCCGCGTCGACGATCGCGCCGACTTCCGCGCCGCCGCGCGCCTGCGTCAGGGCCCACAGATGCGTCGAGCGCGTGCCCGACCGGCAATAGGCCAGGATCGGGCCCGTCGCGTCGCCCAGCAGCTTGTCCAGCGCATCGATCTGCGCATGGCTGAACCCCGAATGGCCGATCGGGATCGCGGCATAGGCGATCCCCTCGGCCGCCGCGGCGTGGGCGATGTCACCGCCCTGCGGCGCCGAGGGCTCCTCGCCGTCGGGACGGTTGTTGACGATCATCGCAAAGCCCTGCGCCTTGGCCTCGGCAACATCCTCGATCGAGATTTGCGGGGCGACACTGAAGCCGGCGGACAGGGGTCTGAAATCGCTCATGCCAGCGATCTACTCCCCCCGCCCGCTTGCTGACAAGCCGGAAAGGAACGCGGTCAGGCGGCTGCCTTCGCCCCGTCTGCGGCGCGCACCGGCGGGCGCGACACGACCTCGTGAAAGCGCTCGGCATATTTGGGATGCTCGGTCCCCATCCATTTGTCCCACCAGGTGAAATAGAGGCCGTAATTGGTGTTGAAGCCGCCGCTGTGATGCAGGTCGTGATGCGTCGTCGTGTTGATCCAGCGCGTCGCCGGCGTCGACAGCCACCAGCGCGGGTGCAGCTCGAACCCGGCATGGCCCATCGCGTTGCGGATGATCTGGAAGTTGATCCACAGGAACATCACCCACACCGGCGTCGCGACGAAGAAGAGCCAGATCGGCACGAACAAAATCATCACGAACGCCTCGGGGATCGCGAAGCTGTAGGCGGCCCACGGCGTCGGTGTGATCGAGCGGTGATGCGCGCGGTGGAAATATTTGAACAGCTTCGGATGATGCATCGCGCGGTGGACCCAATAGAAATAGGCGTCGTGCGCAACGACGATCGCACCGAGCAGCGCCGCGTCGCCCCAGAAGCCGTAGCTCCCCTGAAAGCGGTGCAGCACCCCCGCATCGACGCCCCAGACGATGAACAGCGCGACGAACAGATAGACGCCGACCGTTTGCAGCGATTGCAGGAACTCGCGGCGCTTGTCGGCGGCACTCGCCTCGCGCGCCTGGATCTTGCGTGCGGCGATGCCCGACCGGCGCAGCCCCCAGACGACCGCGCTGGTGACGCTCGCGGCGACGAGATAGCGGCCGAAATCGAAGGCGAACATCGCCGGGCCCTGTTTCAGCAGGATAGCGAGGGGAGGAATGGAATCGATCATGGCGTCGTCCTTTGTCGGTGGATGACCGGCATGAAGCAGTTCTGCGCGGCGCCAGCCCCGCACAGTCGAAAATCGGCTAGCCGATTCCGGAATCGGCGAGGCGTGATTGCTGGCGGCGCCGGCCCGCGCCTCCCGTCAGAGAAGCATCTTCAAGGCAGCCGAGCGATATTCGCTCGGCGTCATACCCTCGGCGTCGCGAAAGGCGCGGTTGAACGGACCCAGTGAGCCAAAGCCCGCGTCGAGCGCGATCGTCAGGATCGGCACCTCGCGCTGCGCCGGATCGGCGAGCGCCGCACGCACCTCGTCGAGGCGGAAGCTGTTGAGGAAAGCGGTGAAGTTGCGGTGCCCCATCTCGCCGTTGATCGCACGCCGCACGCGGTATTCGGGCTCGCCGAGCCGCGCCGCGAGCGCCGCGATGCTGAACCCCTCGGCGCGATAGGCGCGCTCCTCGGCCATCACGACGCGAAGCCGCCGCGCGAGCGCCGAAGGCTCGGCGGGCCGCGCGGCCGGCGTCGCCCCCGCGTCGGGCACCGCGAACAGTTCGGCCGATCGGAAGCGATAGAGGCCGACCGAGACGATGAAGGTCGCGATCAGGATCGCGGCCAGGGTCAATGTCCGCGCCAGATCGTGGCTCATGTCGCGATTGTGGAACATCTCGATGAAGCTCACCCAGATCACGAAACCGCCGATCGCTCCGACAACGCCGAGGCGGAAGCTGCGCCGCGCCTCGATCAGATCGTTCGCGCGCCCGCGCCACGCGATCCACATGCCGGCGATCGCAAAGGCGAACATGCCGACGCGCACGAGGATCCAGATCGCCGGGCTGAAATCGCCCGTCGCGGCGATCAGCACGACCTGGATCAGCGGCAACACGCCGAACGCCGCGACGAGCGCCCAGCTTTGCCAGCCGATCCGCCGCCGGTCGTCGAACCACAGCCGCGCGAAAAGCCAGAACAGCGCGGGCACCATCACCGACAGCGCATCGGCGATCACATAGGGAAAAAGCGTCGCGCCGCCGGGATGCAGGACGCGCGCCAGCAGGTAGGCGATGATGGTTCCGTTCATGGCGATCGCCACCCGCGCCGCAGGCACCGCGCGATGGTCGCGCCACAGGATCGCGATCCACAACAGGAACAGCACCGTCGCGCCGCCGCGAATCATCGGGTCGATAAGGTCGAGCGCCCCCATGCGCGCCCTGCTAGCTCAAAACTGGCGGATCACCGACAGGAAAGCGTCGCCCCACGCTTCGAGCTTCTTCGCGCCGACCCCCGGAATCGCGCCGAGCGCGCTCCGCGTCGCGGGCCGCTCGCTCGCCATCGCGCGCAGCACCGCGTCGTGGAAGATCACATAGGGCGGCACCCCCGCCTCGGTCGCCAGCTCGCGCCGCGTCGCGCGCAGCGCGTCGAACAGCGGATCGCCGACCGGGTTCGCTGCCGCGCGGTCGCCGCGCGAGGTCCGGGTCAGGCGCGGCGCCGGTGGCTCGGCGATCAGCACCGGCACCTCGCCCTTCATCACCGCGCGCCCCGCAGGCCCGAACATCAACCCGCCATGCTCGGTCGTCTCGAGCGCCTCGCGCGCGACGAGGGTGCGGACGAGCGGCTTGATCAGCCGCGCCTCCTCGCCCGCGACGATCCCGAAGACCGAGAGCTTGTCATGGCCGCGGCTCGCGATGCGCTCGTCGGCGCGGCCCGTCAGCACGGCCTCGACATGCCCCGCGCCATAGCTTTGCCCGGTGCGATAGACCGCGCTCAGCAATTTCTGCGCCAGCACCGTCGCATCGACCTGGCTCGGCGGGTCGAGGCAGGTGTCGCAATTGCCGCAGCGTTCGGGCGGATTCTCGCCGAAATGCCGCAGCAGCAGCGCGCGGCGGCATTCGACCGTCTCGACCAGCGCGGCGAGCGCGTTGAGCCTCGCGCGTTCGCCCGCGATACGCGCCTCGGGCAGCTCGCCCAGCCGCATCCGTGCGCGCGCGAAATCCTCGGCGCCCCACAGCATCAGCGCCTCCGCCGGGTCGCCGTCGCGGCCCGCGCGGCCGGTTTCCTGATAATAGCTTTCGATCGACTTCGGCAGCCCGGCGTGGGCGACGAAGCGCACGTCGGGCTTGTCGATCCCCATGCCGAAGGCGACCGTCGCGGTGACGATGCCGTCCTCCGACGCGACGAACTCCTGCTGCACCCGCGCGCGCCGTTCGGGGTCGAGCCCGGCGTGATAGGCCGCGACGCTGCGTCCCGTCGCGGCGGCGAGCTTCCCCGCCATCCTTTCGGTCCCGTCGCGCGTCGGGCAATAGACGATCCCCGGCCCCGGATTGGCGGCAATGAAGTCGGCGAGCTGCTTCGCCGGGCTGATTCTCGGACCCACCCGATAGCGGATATTCGGCCGGTCGAACCCCGCGAGCACCAGCCCGTCGCCCGGAATGCCGAGCTGGACGAGGATATCCTCGCGCGTGTGCTTGTCGGCGGTCGCGGTCAGCGCCAGCCGCGGCACATCGGGAAAGGCGTCGAGCAGCGGCCGCAGCAAGCGGTAATCGGGCCGGAAATCATGTCCCCATTCGCTGACGCAATGCGCCTCGTCGATCGCGAACAGCGCCGGACGGCGCGCCTCCATCAACGACCGGAACCCGTCACCCGTCGCGCGCTCGGGCGCGATATAGAGCAGGTCGAGCTCGCCGTCGCGATAGGCCTGCCGCGTGTCGGCGAAATCGGCATCGACGCTCGTCAGGCTCGCCGCGCGAATCCCCGCCGCGCGCGCGCCGCGCAGCTGGTCGTGCATCAGCGCGATCAGCGGCGACACGACGACGACGCAGCCGTCGAGCGCAACCGCGGGAAGCTGATAGGTCAGCGACTTGCCCGCCCCCGTCGGCATCACCGCCAGCGTCCGCTCGCCCGCCATCACGCGCTCGACGACCTCGGCCTGACGGCCGCGGAACGCGTCGAAACCGAAGGTGGATTTGAGCAACGGGAGGAGAGCGTCGGCGGGCATTGCCGGGTCGCGATAGGCAAAGTCACGGGGCGGGGGAAGTCCCAAACCCGTCCGATCGCAAAGAGAAAAAAGAGAAAAGGGCAAGGCCCGCAGGCCCCGCCCTCTCGGGTCGCCGGGCGACCGATCAGCTGCGCGTGATCGACGCCCCGCCATCGACCAGCGATGCGGTGCCGGTGACGAAGCTCGCATCGTCGGACGCGAGGAAGAGCACGGCCTTCGCGATCTCGTTCGGCTGGCCGACGCGTTTCAGCGCGTGCAGGCCCGTCACGAAATCCTGCTTCTCGGCGCTGTCGTTGACCGCCTCGAACATGTCGGTCGCGACCCCGCCGGGGAGCACCGAATTGACGCGGACATTCTGCGGACCGAACTCGGCGGCGAGCGCCTGCGTCAGCCCGATCAGCCCCGACTTGCTCGCCGAGTAGGCGGCGCTGCCGGGGAAGGAAAAGCTGTAGCCGACGAAGGTCGAGGTGAAGATCACCGACCCGCCGCCATGCTTCACCATCTCGGCGATCTGGTGCTTCGCGGCGAGGAAGGAGCCGGTGAGGTTCACCTGCAGCGCATCGTTGAAGCCCGCTTCCGACACGTCGGTGCTGGGCCCCGCCTCGCCGAAGACGCCGGCATTGTTGAAACCGATGTCGAGCCGGCCGAAATTCTTCACCGCCGCAGCGACCAGCGCTTCGTGAAAGGCTTCGCTGCGGACATCGCCGGCGACCGCGACGGCCTCGCCGCCCGCGGCGATGATTTCGGCGACCAGCGTGTCGAGTTCGGCCTGGCGGCGCGCGCCGACGACGACGCTCGCGCCCTCGGCGGCGAAAAGTTTCGCGGTCTCGCGGCCGATCCCCGAGCTGGCGCCGGTGACGATCGCAACCTTGTTCTGCAAACGGTTCATGACTTTTCTCCTGTTCGGCGGCGGGCCCGATGCCCGTGGTCGATGAGGAGAAAGTGGACTTTGCCCCGCGTTCGAAATAGACGGCAAAACTTGATTCTATAATTCGGAATATCCGAACAATGATCCGCATCGAAGGCATCGCCGCATTCGTCGCAACGGTCGAGCATGGCTCGATCAGCGGCGCCGCGCGCCAGCTCCGCCTGTCGAAATCGGTGGTGAGCGAACGCCTCGCCGAACTCGAACGCTCGCTCGGCAGCGCCCTCCTCCATCGCACCACCCGCAGGCTGAGCCTCACCGAGGACGGCGCCGCCTTCCTGCCGCGGGCGCAGCGGATCACCCGCGACGTCACCGAAGCCGCCGCCGCCATCGCCGAACGCCGCGGCACGCTCGCGGGCCCGCTGCGCATCGCCGCGCCCGTCACCTTCGGCCATATGCACCTCGGCCCCGCGCTCTATCCGTTCCTCAAAGCCCATCCCGAAATCCAGATGACGCTCGACCTCGACGACCGCCGCATCGACGTCGCGTCGAGCGGCCATGACGCGATCATCCGCCAGGGGGTGATCGACGACACGCGCCTCATCGTCTGGAAGCTCGCCAAAAGCCGCCGGATCCTGACCGCGTCGGCGGCCTATCTGGCGGAGCATGGCACGCCGCAGAGCCTCGACGATCTCGGCGACCACCGCGGCATCTTCTACACCAATCGCGGCGTCGCCGACTGGCACTTTCGCACCGCGGATGGCCCGATTGCGATCCAGGCTCGCCAGGCGCTGGGCGTCAACAACGGCGACATGATCCGCGACGCGGTGGCGGCGGGCCTCGGCATCGCGATGCTCCCCGCCTTCATCGCAGGCCCGGCGATCAAGGCAGGCACGCTCGTCGCCATCCCGCTCGCCATCCCCCCCGACGAGGAATGGATCTATATGGCGCATTCGCAGGGCCGCGACCCGTCGGCAAAACTGCGCGCGCTGCGCGACCATCTGAAAGACGCGTTCGGCGACCCGCCCTATTGGGATGCGGCCTAGACCGTTCTGGGGTGGCGAGTTGTCATGTGAAGCGGACCGCCTCCACCCGATCGCGAACGACCATAGCCGGCCTCAATAGCCCGCCGTGGCCTCGAGGAACCAGATCCGCTGCTGCGTCTCGTCGGCCCAGGCGTCGACCAGTCCGCTCGTCGCGATATCGCCGTCGGCCTCGGCGGCCGCCTTCACATCCTTGAGCTGGGCAAGCAGCGTCCGGTTGTCCTCGGCGAGCGTTGTGACCATCGCATCGGCGGTCACCCCCGCGGCATCGTCGTCCCTGATCGACTGGCGGCGCGACACGTCGCCGATCGAGCGCAGCGTCGCGGCGCCATTCTTGCGCACGCGTTCGGCGATCAGGTCGGTGGTGCCAAGGATCTGCGTCGCCTGTTCGTCGAACAACAGGTGAAGTTCGCGGAAGTGCGGCCCCTGAACGTGCCAGTGATAATTTTTGGTCTTGAGATAGAGCGCAAAGCTGTCGGCGAGCAGCGCGTTGAGCGCATCGGCGACGGCGGGCTGGTTATGGTTCTCGGGCATGGGATGTTCCTTTCGTTGACCCCGTCGATGTAGGGCCGCGAACAGGCATTTTCCCATTGAACCTTTTGGTGGCTTTCATCGGAAAAACCGATGAACATGTCTGCAACCGGATGCTTCTTCTACAAACCGAAAGCAGCCATCCCCGCGCGAACGCCCCACAGGGCCAGGATCGCCGCGCCGGCATAGCGCAGGGCTTGCACCGGCCGCTGCGCCGCGAGCGCCGGTCCGAAGGCAAGGAAGGGGAGCAACGCCATTATCCAACCGACCAGCCCGCCCGCGGCCGCCCACAGCCCCGCGCCGCTCGTCGCGGCGAGCGCGCCGATCAGGAAATGGCTGCGGTTGCCGAATTGCAGCGTCAGCATCCGCACCAGCAGCACCGAGGGCGCCGTTGGGGCAAGCTCGTCCGCCGACGGGCCGAGCCGCCCGCGCCACAGCAGCGCGGCCGCCGCGCTCAGCGTTGCAAAGGCGATCAGCACCGCAACGATCCCCTGCCCGACCATCCGGTTCAGCGCCGCGCCCGCGATCGCGGCGATCAGGGCATTGGCGATGAACGCGCCAAATGCGATGGCGACGACACGCCGCCGGTCGTTTCGTGCGGCAAGCAGGTCCGAAAGGAGAAGTCCCGTCCGCCCGTCGGCATTGGCGAGCGCCACGGCGACGAGGGCGAGCATGATCGCGTCCATGACAAACCGCCTGCGCCGTCAGGCGCGGCGCGTCAATGCCCGAGCCGCATCGCCACCGACGCGAGCCAGGCTTCCTGGGCGGCGGCGGGCAGCGGCCCGCGCGGCGCCAGCACCGCATCGCTCATCGCGTCGAGATAGGTCAGGATCGCGGCGCGATAGCCGCCGCCCGCGACCGCCGATTCCAGCCGGCTCGCCAGCATCTCGACGGCAGCAAAGCCATTGTCGCGCGCAAGGCAGCGAATATCGTCGACCCCCTGCACGATCTGCGCGAGCGCGCAATGCGGCAACGCCTCGGCAAGCGCGCCGATCTGTCCGCCGATACGGTCCTGGATTTCCTGATAATGGTCGGTCTGGATAGCCATCGTCCGCCCCCGTTCCCCACATTTCCCGGGACAGAGGATGCGCCCCAATGGTTAACCGGCGGTTAGCGGTGGCGTACCGGAGAATCGGCGTCCTGCGACTGTTTGCTGCGGTACATGTCGCGGTCGGCGGCGGCGAGAATCTCGGACTCGGTCGCCCCCGCCTCCAGCATCGCGACCCCGAAACAGGCCGACAGCTGGATCACGTGCCCGTCATAGATCGCGGGCTCGGCGCTCAGCACATGGCGCAGGCGGTTCACCTGCACGCGCGCGCCCTCTTCGGTCGACTGGTCGAGGATCAGGCCGAATTCGTCGCCGCCGATCCGCGCCGCGACGTCGGTCGCGCGGATCGATTCATCGAGCCGCGTCGCGATCTGGAGCAGCGCGAAGTCGCCTGCCGCATGGCCGAAACTGTCGTTGATATATTTGAGCTGGTTGACGTCGATGAACACCACCGCCGCGCTTTCGGCATGGCGCTCGAAGCGCGCGAGGCGCTGGTGGATCGCGGTCAGGAAATAGCGGCGATTGAACAGCGGGGTCAGCGTGTCGCGTTCCGACACGCGTTCGAGCTCGGCGACCGCAATCTTCAGGATGCGGTTCTCGCGGCGCAACGCGTCGCGTTCCCTGCGCAATTCGCGCAACTGATCCTCGATGGAGTCAACGGATGCGAAGCCGGTCCGGTCGACCGCTATCCGTGCCCCCCCTGCGATATCCATTCCCTATCCCCGACACATACCCTCTGGTCCGCCGGCACGATGCCGACACGATATGCAAGCGTGACCCTAGCCCCCGAGTGGATACCAATCGGTAAACGCCGCCCATGGCATTTGGATGGCGTTGCCAGCGCGGCGGACAGACTCTAGGGGGATAGCAGGATCGGGATTCGGAGGGCTCTTGTGAGCGACAGCACGCCGCAGGTGGGGGTGGTCATGGGGAGCCAGTCGGACTGGCCGACGATGGCGCACGCGGTCCAGATGCTCGAGGAATTCGGCATCGCGCACGAGGTGCGGATCGTCTCGGCGCACCGCACCCCCGACCGCCTCGTCGACTATGCCAAAAGCGCAGCCGGGCGCGGTTTGAAGGCGATCATCGCGGGCGCCGGGGGCGCCGCGCACCTGCCCGGCATGGTCGCCTCGATGACCCGCGTGCCCGTTCTCGGCGTGCCCGTCCAGTCGGCGGCGCTCAGCGGCGTCGACAGCCTCTATTCGATCGTCCAGATGCCCGGCGGCATCCCCGTCGCGACCTTTGCGATCGGCAAGGCGGGGGCGACCAACGCGGGCCTGTTCGCAGTATCGCTGCTCGCCAATGAATGCTCCGAACTGGCACAAAAACTTGAAGACTGGCGCGCAAGGCAGACCGACAGCGTCGCTCCGACGCCGGTTCGCGAGGGCTGAGCCCTTGCTATCTCCCGGCTCGACGATCGGCATCTTGGGCGGCGGCCAGCTCGGGCGGATGCTCGCGGTCGCGGCGGCGCAGCTCGGCTTCAAGGTCCACATCTATGCCCCCGACGCCGAAAGCGTCGCCGCCGAGGTCGCCGCGCACCACAGCCAGGCGGCATGGGACGACGAATCGCGCCTCGCCGCCTTCGCCGCTGCCTGCGACATCGTGACCTTCGAGTTCGAGAATGTCCCCGTCGACACCGTCCGCTTCCTCTCGGGCCATGTCGCGGTGCATCCGGGCGCAAAGGCGCTCGAAATCGCGCAGGATCGCCTTGCCGAAAAGACATTTGTCGCCGGGCTCGGCGGCCGCACCGCGCCTTTCGCATCGGTTCCCGACCGCGCCGCACTCGATACGGCGCTGGGCGGGATCGGCGCGCCCGCGATCCTCAAGACGGTGCGCATGGGCTATGACGGCAAGGGGCAGGCGCGCCTCGCCGCCACCGAAGACGCCGATGCGGCGTGGGAGGCGATCGGCCGCCACGCCGCGATCCTCGAAGGCTTCGTCGCGTTCGAGCACGAATTTTCGGTGATCCTCGTTCGCGGCATCGACGGCGAAATCCGCTATTGGGATTCGACGGTCAACGTCCATGAAGGCGGCATCCTCGCGACCGCCAGCCTGCCGCCGCCGCCCGTCGTCGCGGACCAGCAGGACGAAGCGCGCGCGATGATGGCCGGGATCGCTGCGGCGCTCGACTATGTCGGCGTGCTCACCGGCGAGTTCTTCGCCACCGACGCCGGGCCGGTATTCAACGAAATGGCGCCGCGCGTCCACAACAGCGGCCACTGGACGATCGAGGGCGCGGTCGCGAGCCAGTTCGAAAATCACATCCGCGCAATCGCAGGCCTGCCGCTCGGCAGCACCGCAACGCGCCAGCTTCCCGTCGTCATGCGCAACCTGATCGGCGCCGACATCGCCGCGATCCCGGCGCTGCTCGCCGACGGGAATTGCCACGTCCACCATTACAGCAAGACCGAAGTCCGCGACGGCCGCAAACTCGGCCACGCCACATGGGCGGGTGCAGCGCCCGGAGCCTCTCCCGCATGAACCGCCCCGAAATCACGCTGATCCTCGCGCGCGCCGCCAATGGGGTGATCGGCGCCGACGGCAAGATGCCCTGGCACCTCCCCGCCGACCTCCGCCGCTTCAAGCAGCTCACCATGGGGCGTCCGATGATCATGGGGCGCAAGACCTTCGACAGCCTGCCCGCGATCCTCGAGGGCCGCCGTCACATCGTCCTGACGCGCGATCCCGACTGGCAGGAGGAGGGCGCCGAGCCCGTCGCGACGGTCGAGGAAGCGCTGAAACTGGCCAATGCGCCGCATGTGATGGTGATCGGCGGCGCCGAAATCTACCAGCTCTTCCTGCCGCTCGCCGACCGTATCGAACTCACCGAAGTCGCGCTCGCGCCCGCCGGCGACGCGTCGATCGCGGCGCCCGGCGCGCCCGAATGGCGGGAAATCGCGCGCGAGGACCATCCCGCCGCCGACGGCCGCCCGGCCTTCTCCTTCGTCACCCTCGCCCGGAAGCGCGGATGAAGCGTTGGTTCCTCGGCCTCGCGATCGTGCTGATCGCCGCCGCGGGCGCCTTTTTCGGCCTCGCGCCCGGCATGACCGAGCGCAGCCTCAACAAGATCGACGGCAAGCCGCTCGCCGCGGTGAGCGACCATGCCAGGGCGCTGCACAAGACGCTGACCATCGTCGACCTCCACAGCGACACCTTGCTCTGGCAGCGCAGCCTGCTGACGCGCGCCGGCCGCGGCCATGTCGACCTGCCGCGGCTCGAAGACGGCAATGTCGCGCTGCAGGTGTTTTCGAGCGTCACCAAGACGCCGAAGGGCCAGAATTACGACGCGAACGGCGGCCACACCGACAATATCACGGCGCTCGCGATCGCCCAGCTCCAGCCTGTGCGCACCTGGACCTCGCTCCTCGAACGCTCGCTCTGGCATGCCGAAAAGCTGCATCGCGCGGTTGCCGACGCCGATGGGGCGCTCCGCGCTGTCGCCGCCCCCGCCGATATCGACGCGCTGCTCGCCGGACGCGTCGGCAACGCGCGTCCGGTGGGCGCGATGCTCAGCATCGAGGGGCTGCAGGATCTCGAAGGCGATATCGGCAACCTCGACCGGCTGCACGCGGCCGGCTTCCGCATGGCGGGGCTTGCGCATTTCTTCGACAATGATGTCGCGGGCTCGATGCACGGCATCAGGAAATACGGGCTGACTCCGCTCGGCCGCAAGGTCGTGCCGCGGATGGAAGAGCTCGGCATGATCGTCGATATCGCGCATTGCAGTCGCACCTGCGTCGCCGATATATTGAAGATCGCGCGCCGTCCCGTCGTCTCCAGCCACGGCGGGGTGCAGGCGACGTGCCAGGTCAACCGCAACCTCAGCGACGCGCAGATAAGGGGCGTTGCCGCGACCGGCGGGTTGATCGGTATCGGCTATTGGGACGCCGCGATCTGCGACACCTCGCCCGCGAGCATCGCGAAGGCGATGAAGCATGTCCGCGACCTCGTCGGCATCCGATATGTCGCGCTCGGCAGCGACTATGACGGCGGCACCACCGTCCGCTTCGACACGTCGAAGCTGGTGCAGGTGACACAGGCGCTGATCGACGCAGGCTTCACCGACGACGAGATCCGCGCCGCGATGGGCGGCAATGCGATCCGGGTGCTGCGCGCGGGGATCGCGCCGATGGCGCAGCCCGCCCCGTGATGCTGCGAGCCCTTTCCTTGAGAAATCCGTGTTCCCCCGCGAAGGCGGGGGTCCGTCTCCGGCCGTTGCAAATTGGAACCGGAAAGAGACGGGTCCCCGCCTTCGCGGGGGCACACAGTGTTTGTAATCTCGGGCCAGACCCTCATCGTGCGGACAAAGAGGCAGGTCTATGATCCGCCTCGACGGCCACCACCCTATCCCCGAGCCCTTGCGCGGCGGCGTCATCGCGCTCGGCAATTTCGACGGCTTCCACGCGGGGCATCAGGCGGTCGTCGGCCGCGCGGTGCGCCATGCCAGGGACGAGGGGCGCCCGGCGATCGTCGCGACTTTCGATCCGCATCCGGTGCGCTTCTTCAAGCCCGACGTCGCCCCTTTCCGCCTCACCACGCTCGACCAACGGCAGGAATTGTTCGCCGCGGCGGGCGCCGATGCGATGCTCGTCCTCCCCTTCGACGCCGCGCTCGCGGCGACGAGCGCCGAGGATTTCATCACCGCGCTGCTGCTGGGTCGCTACGGCGCGGCGGGCGTCGTCACCGGCGCCGATTTCACTTTCGGCAAGGGCCGCGGCGGCGATGTCGTGACGCTCGCCGACCACGCCCGCCGCCTCGGCTTCTTCACCGAGATGGTCGCCCCCGTCGACGATAGCGAGGAGGTCGTCTCGTCGAGCCGCATCCGCGAGGCGCTGCGCTCGGGCGACTGCGACACCGCCGCGCGCCTCCTCACCCGTCCCTTCACCGTGCGCAATGTCGTCCAGCACGGCGACAAGAACGGCCGCCTGCTCGGCTTCCCGACCGCGAACCTCGACATGGGCCAATATCTCCGCCCGCGCTACGGCATCTACGCCGTCACCGGCCGCCTCCCCGACGGCCGTATCCTGAAAGGCGCCGCCAACCTCGGCATCCGTCCCAGCTTCGACCCGCCCAAGGAATTGCTCGAACCGCATTTTTTCGATTTCGCCGGGGATCTCTACGGCCAGGAAATCGACGTCGCCTTCCACGCCTTCATCCGCCCCGAGGCCAAATATGACGGGATGGACGCGCTGATGGCCCAGATCGCCAGGGATTGCGAACAGGCGAAGGCGCTGCTGGCAGATATCTGATCCCTCTCCCATTTAGGGAGAGGGACAGAGGTTTGCTCCCACGCAAATCTGCGCTAAGCGCCGCGCACCATGACCGACAGCACGCCCACCCCCGAAGCCCGCGATTACCGCGACACCGTCTTCCTGCCCAAGACCGACTTCCCGATGAAGGCCGGGCTGCCGCAGAAGGAACCCGGCATTCTCGCCAAATGGGAGGCCGAGGGGCTGTACAAACAGATTCGCGAAAGCCGCGCCGGGCGTGACAAGTTCATCCTCCACGACGGCCCGCCCTACGCCAATGGCGACATGCACATCGGCCATGCGATGCAGCGCATCCTCAAGGACATGGTCGTCCGCACCCAGACGCTGAAGGGCAAGGACGCGCCCTTCGTGCCCGGCTGGGACTGCCACGGCCTGCCGATCGAGTGGAAGGTCGAGGAGCAGTATCGCAAGAAAAAGCTCAACAAGGACGAGGTTCCGGTCGAGGAATTCCGCGCCGAATGCCGCGCCTATGCCCAGCATTGGGTCGACGTCCAGCGCGAGCAGATCAAGCGCCTCGGCGCGATCGGCGACTGGGACAACCCGTACCTCACGATGGATTATGAGGCCGAGGCCACCATCGTGCGCGAACTGCTCAAATTCGCCGCGAACGACATGCTCTATCGCGGCGCCAAGCCCGTGATGTGGTCGCCGGTCGAAAAGACCGCGCTCGCCGAGGCCGAGATCGAATATGAGGATATCGTCTCGACCCAGATCGATGTTGGTTTCGAGATCGTCGAGAGTCCCAATTCCGAATTATTGACGGATTTGACGAAGCGCGGTTTTGCAATCAGCGCCGTGATCTGGACAACCACGCCCTGGACGATTCCCGTCAACCAAGCGCTCGCCTTCAATCCTGACATCACCTACGCAATCTTGGAACCGATCGTTGATGTGCCTGTCACCGACGAAGTTACACGTCATGCATTCCTTGCCCGTTTGGAGCAACTCGGCATTCTGACAAACGGCAAGCGCCTGTATCTTGTCGCAAAGGATTTGGCGCGGGATTTTGCCGTTCGGGTAACAAGGCAAGTACACGAAATCGGGCGCAACGAGTTCGGTCTGGATATGACCGGTAAACTTTGGGATCCAGACTTTGGACCGGAATCCGAAGTAAGAGGCTCCGACCTCGCCGGCACCATCGCCCGCCACCCAATGCACGCGCTCGGCGGCTTCTTCGCGCGCCCGCGCCCCTTCCTCGCGGGCGATTTCGTCACTACCGACAGCGGCACCGGGCTCGTCCATATGTCGCCCGACCATGGCGAGGACGACTTCGACCTCTGCAAGGCGAACGGCATCGACCCCGTTTTCGCGGTCGAGGGCGACGGCAAATATCGCGCCGACTGGGGCTGGCTCGGCGGCCAAGGCTCGGTAATCAACCCCAAGTTCAACGCCCCCGACGGCCCGATCTGTTCGGACCTGCGCGACGCCGGCGCGCTGCTCGCGGCGTCGGCCGACTATAAGCACAGCTATCCGCACAGCTGGCGCTCGAAGGCGAAGGTCATCTATCGCTGCACCCCGCAATGGTTCGTGCCGATGGACAAGGTCTTCACCCCCTCTCCCCTTGCGGGGTGGTCAGAGGCACGTGACTCTGACCACGGTGGCCCGCAGGGCCGGGAGAAGGGTCGCGTCGCGTCTGCGACGCAAGAAACCTCCGGCAGTGCAGTCGATTCCCCTGGCGCGCAGACGCGCGCCGCC
>NZ_JAFMTR010000013.1 GCF_018682675.1 Sphingopyxis soli | reverse complement strand
CGATGCTACCCGCTGCACCCGCCCGAACCCGATATCTTCGCCATTTCGACGCCTCGAGCGTGGAATTAATGGGTCCTGACCCTAGGCTTTGGGCTTCCAGGTAGCGACGCGCCACAGGTAAACGGCCACCAGCGATCCGATCGCGACGAGCGCCACCGGCCCGACGAAGGCGTCGAGATTGGCGAAGCGTCCGCCGAACCAGTTGCCCGCGCCGGCGAGCGCCGCGATCCAGATCGTCGACCCCGCCGCGGTCCAGATCAGGAATTTCGCCTGGTTCATGTGGACCATTCCGGCGGGCAGCGACACCATCGTCCGCGCGACCGGCATGAAGCGCGCGACGAAGACGATCGCCGGTCCATATTTCAGGAAGAAGGCGTGCAGGCGCTGGACCTCCGCCCAGTCGAGCGTCAGCCAGCGGCCATGGCGGTCGATAAAGGGTTTGAGCCGTTCATACCCGATCCAGCGCCCGATCGCGTACCAGACCCAATTCCCCATCGTGGTCCCCGCGACCGCAACCGCAACCAGCGTCCAGAAATCGAAACGCCCCTGCGCGACCGCGATGCCGCCAAGGCCCATGATGACTTCGGAGGGGATCGGCGGAAAGACATTCTCGATCACCATCAGCACGAAGATGCCGAGATAGCCCCAGCTCTGGATCAGATCGAGAATGAAGTCGGTCATGGATCAGGAACGCGGATGGGCGTCAGCCGATCCGTCGTTTGATCGCATCCCAGATCATCCCCGCCGTGTCGCTGTTGTTGAAGCGGTCGATCGCGACGATCCCGGTGGGCGAGGTCACATTGATCTCGGTCAGCCATTCGCCGCCGATCACGTCGATGCCGACGAACAGCAATCCGCGTTCGCGAAGCTGGGGGCCGAGGACGTCGCAAATCTCCTGCTCGCGGGGTGTAAGCTCCGTCGCCTCGGCATAGCCGCCGACCGCAAGGTTCGAGCGGAACTCGCCTTCGCCGGGCTTGCGGTTGATAGCGCCCGCGACCTCGCCGTCGACGAGGACGATCCGCTTGTCGCCCTTGGCGACGCTCGGCAGGAATTGCTGGACCATGAAGGGTTCGGGCCAGACCTGCCCGAAGAGTTCGACGAGCGCGCCCAGATTGCTGCCGTCGGCGTCAATACGGAACACCGCCTTGCCCCCATTGCCGTGCAGCGGTTTGATCACCACCGCGCCATAGCGGCTCTGGAAGTCCTTCACCGCGTCGAGGCTGCGCGTCACCATCGTCGGGGGCATGAATTCGGGGAAGTCGAGCACGAACACCTTCTCGGGCGCGTTGCGCACCGAGACGGGATCGTTGACCACGAGCGTTTCGCCGCGGATGCGCTCGAGCAGCCAGGTGCCGGTGAGGTAGCCGAGGTCGAAGGGGGGATCCTGCCGCATCAGCACGACATCGACGTCGCGGCCGAGGTCGAGCGTGACGAAATCGCCGAATTCATAATGCGCGCCCGCCTCGCGTTTCGCGTCGAGGATGCGGTGCGCCCTGGTGGTCAGCCGCCCGGCCTCCCACGTCAGTCCGCGCACGTCATAGTGATAGAGTTCGTACCCGCGTTCGAGCGCCTTCAGGATCAGGTGGAAACTGCTGTCGCCATTGATGTTGATTCCCTCCATCGGGTCCATTTGCACGGCTGCACGCAGGGTCATCTTCTTCTCCGTTTCAAGCGGCAACGGGCGCGCCTTCACGGCTGCCAGACGTGGACCAGATGGCGAGGCAATCGCTTCGGCGCAAGGAGCATCACGTCGATGCGGATTTCATCCGACGGGCGCGCAAAGCGGGGGATGAGCATTTCCGCCGCCGCCGCGACGCGTCGCAAGCGCCACTGGTCGATCGCAAGGTCGAGGTCTTCGGGGCGCTCGCGCCACTTCACCTCGATGAAGGCGAGCGTCGTGCCGCGCCGCGCGACCAGGTCGACCTCCCCCGCGGCAACGCGGAGCCGCTGCCCGAGGATGCGCCAGCCGTGGAGGCGGAGCCACCATGCGGCGCGCCGTTCGGCCCTTCGGCCGCGTGCTTCGGCGGCGGCGCGGTTCAAGCCTGTTCCTTCAGGGCCAGCGCGCGGGCGTAAACATCGTGCCGGTCGAGCCCATATTGCTTCGCGACCGCCTTGGCGGCCTGCGCGACGGGCCGGTCCGCCATCGCGGCGCGCAACGCAGCGTCGATGGTCGCCGAATCGGCTTCCCCGGCGCTCTCCTCGCCGGGCGGGCCGACGACGATCACGATCTCGCCCTTGGGCGGCGCGTCGGCATAGCGCGCGGCGAGATCGGCGAGCGTGCCGGTCGCGCATTCCTCGTAGAGCTTGCTGATTTCGCGCGCGACGGCCGCCTCGCGGTTGCCGAGTCCTTCGGCCAGCGCGCCGAGCGCCGCCGAGAGCCGCGGCCCGCTTTCGTAGAAGACGAGCGTAGAGCGCAGGGCGGCGAACTCGGCGATCGTGTCGGCGCGCGCCTTTGCCTTGTTCGGCAGGAAACCCGCGAACAGGAAGCGGTCGCTGGGCAACCCCGACAATGTGATCGCGGCGATCGCGGCGCAGGGACCGGGAAGGGTGGTGACGTGTCGTCCGGCTGCGCGCGCGTCGCGCACCAGCTTGTACCCCGGGTCCGAAATCAGCGGGGTTCCGGCGTCTGACACCAGAACGACAACTTCGCGTTCCATGCGCGCAACCAGGGCGGCGCGGGTGCGTTCGTCGCTATGGTCGTGATAGGGGGTCATCGGAACGCGCAAACCCAGGTGCGACAGCAGCTTCGCGGTCACGCGCGTGTCCTCGGCGGCGATGACGTTGGCCGAGGCAAGCGTCGCGGCCGCCCGCGCACTGATGTCGCCGAGGTTGCCGATGGGCGTCGCAACGATATAGAGACCGGGCAAGGGAGATTTTGAGATGGTCGAATCCGGCATGACGCCGAAAATGGCAGAAACTGCCCAAGATTGCCACGGGGGCTCGCGCCAGGTTTATGCATCGTCGCGGCGCAAGATACTGCGCGGGATCGCGATGGTGACGCTGGGCGGTCTGCTCGCCGCGTGCCAGATGGTGCCAAAGGCGACCGGGCCGGCAGCCACGCCGCCGCCCGAAAAGCCCGCCGATGGCGTCGGTCCCGGCCTTCCGACCGATACCGACCGCCACCGCGTCGCGCTGCTGGTTCCGCAGACCGGTCCTAACGCCGACGTCGGCATGGCAATCGCCAATGCGACGACGATGGCGCTGCTCGATTCGAAGACCGAGCGGGTTCGCATCACCACCTATGACACCGCGCTTGGAGCCGCCGCCGCGGCGCGGCAGGCGGTCGCCGACGGCAACAAGCTGATCCTCGGCCCGCTGCTCAGCGAGGATGTCTCCGCGGTCGCGCCGATCGCGCGAGAGGCGAAGGTGCCGGTGCTGAGCTTCTCGAACGACAGCAGCGTCGCGGGCAACGGCGTCTTCATCATGGGTTTCGTCCCCGGCCAGTCGGTCGAGCGCGTCGTCGCCTATGCGCGCAGCAAGGGGCAGCAGCGGTTCGGCGCGCTCGTCCCCAAGACCGTCTATGGCGACCGCTCGGCCGCCGCTTTCCGTTCGGCGGTGACCGCCGCCGGGGGCACGCTGGTCGCGGTCGAAACCTATGACCGCAGCGCGACCGCGCTGACCGGAGCCGCGCGCCGCCTCGCCAATGCGGGCGCGATGGACGCGGTGCTGATCGCCGACAGCGGCGGCAACGCGATCCGCGCCGTTCCGGTGGTGAAGAGCACGGGGAACAAGCAGATCCTTGGCACCGAACTGTGGAACACCGACGCGGCGCTCGCGGGCAATCCCGCGATGCGCGGTTCTTGGTTCGCCAGCGTATCGGACGGCCTCTATGGCCAGCTCGCGACCAAATATCGCACACGGTTCGGCAAGGCGCCGTATCGTTTGGCCAGCCTCGGCTATGACTCGGTGCTGCTGA
This sequence comes from Sphingopyxis soli, assembly GCF_018682675.1. Lineage (GTDB taxonomy): Bacteria > Pseudomonadota > Alphaproteobacteria > Sphingomonadales > Sphingomonadaceae > Sphingopyxis > Sphingopyxis soli. The sequence goes on along the minus strand of NZ_JAFMTR010000013.1, from coordinate 46,094 downwards.
CCGTGCGCATTGCGCGCGACTGGAAGCCGGGAACCAATTTCCCCACGACGCGCCTGCTCGCCGAGGATGGCTTTGGCGGTATCGACGGCATTTTCCGTTTCAATAACCGCGGGATCGCGATGCGCGCGCTCGAGGTCAGCGAAGTCGGGGCCGGCGGCTTCCGCGTGATCGATCCCGCGCCGACGAAATGGTAGTGGCATAACCGCCACAGCGCGGCGAAAAGCGTCATGTTTCTACCACGCGCAGCCTTTACGGCGCGGCGGCGTTCACTATATGGGCATCGGGCGCGTTTATGGCGTCAATGCCGCGTGCCTTGTTTGAACGATCAGGAGATACAGCTATACCACCGCCCATGACCCGCCGCTCGATGGCGCCGCTGCCGCCGAAGAATGGCCCGAGATACAATGAATTCATCGCTTCCCCGAAGGTCCGCGTGATCGATGAGGAAGGCGAAAATCTGGGCGTGATGCTGACTGCCGAAGCGATTGAGCAGGCCGCTTCCGTGGGACTGGATCTGGTCGAAGTCTCTCCGAACGCCGATCCGCCGGTGTGCAAGTTCCTTGACGTGGGCAAGTTCAAATACGAAGCCCAGAAAAAGGCGAACCTGGCGCGCAAGAGCCAGAAGACGCAGGAAATCAAAGAGATCAAGATGCGTCCGAATATCGACGATCATGATTTCGACGTGAAGATGAAGAAGGTCTTCGACTTCCTCGGCGAAGGCGACAAGGTCAAGATGACCATGCGCTTCCGCGGCCGTGAAATGAGCCATACGCAACTCGGCCTCAACGTGCTCCAGCGCGTCGCCGAAATGACCGCGGAAATCGCGAAGGTCGAGGCGCATCCGCGCACCGAAGGCCGTCAGATGGTGATGGTGATCGCGCCGAAATAAGCGGCGGGCATCAGCCGATACGGAAATTCAGGGCGGTCGTTCCACCGGGACGGCCGCCCGCTTCGTATCGACGTTCGGCCATGTGCACGTCCCCCGTCGCCGAGATTGCCACGAGCGTCGACGCCCGCGTGCCGTAAACATCGCCGAGCAGGAACAGCGCGGGGTCGCTTTCCGCGGTCAGCGTGTCGAGCAGGCCTTCGGGGTAGGCTTGCGTCTCGACCACCGCCGCCAGCGCGGCGCGCAGCCGGTCCGCGCGCGGACAGGAGGCGTCGACCGGCTCGTTGGCGAGCGCATGGACGCCGGGCGCCAGCGTCGCGATCAGCGGCTTGGGGCGGTTGGTCAGCAGCCGCGCGGTGCTGTCGACGGCAAACAGGTTGAACGCGTTGAAGCGGCCGAGGTCGGCTTCGGTCGGATCGGCAAAGCGTCCGTAGCCAGACAGCATGTCGACGACGAGCGCGCCGCGCGATTCCTTCGCGGGGTCGGGCATCGCGCCGCGCACGTTCGTCACCACCGCCACACGCCCGCTCGGCCGGTGGACGCCCAGCCATGTGCCTCCCGCCTGAAGGTCGCGTCCGGCGACGATCCCGCTGCCATCGGGCCAATGCCCGAGCGGCGCGGTCGGCCGCGCGTGGAACTCGTCGCGGTTCCCGACCAGGATCAGCGGCCAGTCGGGATGGGCATTGCGGGCGAGAGCGACGACACACATGCCGCGCATATCGGTTGTCGCCGCGGATTTGCCAAGCCGTTGGCGCAGTGTGTTGCAACGATATGCCACTCATTGCCGGGAATGGACAATGATGATATTCAGCTCCCGTCTTTCTGGAGGGGGAGATGAAAATGGACGTAGCCGTCAAAACGCCTTGGCACCTCTGGGTGGTCGGGGGTCTGTCGTTGCTCTGGAATCTGTTCCCGGTGGTCGATTTCTCGATGACCAATATGCAGAACGAATTCTGGCTGTCGCAATATAATGAAGCACAGCGCGCATTTTTCCTGTCGACGCCGCTATGGGCGAATATTGGCTGGGCGCTGGGCGGCTTCGGTTCGTTTATCGGGTCGCTGTTGCTTCTGCTCCGGTCGCGCAATGCGCTGACCGCTTTTCTGGTGTCGGCGGCGGGCCTTGCCGTGGTGAGCTATTACCAGCTCGTCCAGAACGGCGAGCGGCTCAAACAATTGCTGGGCGACATTCCGCTCTACACGACGATCACGGTATGGGTGGTCCTGCTCGCGCTGATCCTCTACGCGCGGTCGATGAAGGTAAAGGGCATCCTGCGCTGACATATGAGGGACGCCCCCGGGCGCCTCTCAGATGCTAACGCCCGCGAATGAAGGCGCGGACGTCAGCCGATAATTTGTGGCGGTCCTCGTCGCGGATGTACATCATGTGGCCCGCGCCATAATATTTATACTCGATGCGGTCCTGCGGGATGCCGGTGCGCGACAGCGCATATTCGGCGGCGAAGAAGGGCGTCGCGAAATCATAATAGCCCTGGCCGACGAACACGCGCAGCCCTGAATTCTCGCGCAGCGCCTGGCCGATATAGGGCGTGACATTCATATAGGCGTTGGTGTCGCGCCCGCCGATCCGCCAGTCCCATTGCCCGCCGATCCCGCTGATCGACTGATATTCGCGGTCGGTCTTGAACCCCAGCGTGTCGCGGCTCCAGCTGTTGATCGCGGCGGTATAGCTCGCGTCGATGCCATAGAAGCTGGGGTCGTTGTCGGGCTCTTCGCCCGCGCTGTCATAATCCTTGCCCGTATAGCGGCTGTCGAGCCGCCCGACGGTGAGGCCGCGGTCGCGCAGCAATTCCTTGTAGAAGCGGCTCGGCGTGACGCGCAGGTCGGCGCTTTCAAGATAGGTTTCGCTGAGCCCGGTAAAACGCGCGAGGTCGCGGCGGATCGCGGCGCGCTCCTCGCCCAGCAATTTCTGCCCTTTGAGCAGCGCGGCGGCATAGGGGCCGATCGCCCATTGCCTTGCTTCCTCGACGAACTGCTCGACCGAAAGGCCGGCTCCGGCTTTGCCATGGAATTGGGCGGTCGCGGCCATCGAAGGCAGGTTGGTGATTGGCGACAATTCGTTGCCCGGCGTGTCGGCGCCCGCCGCGAAATCGAGCACCGTCGAGATCAGGATGATACCGTTGAGCGCGACGTCGTTGTACGTTTCGTTCATCAGCTGGTTCGCGACCGCCGCCGAGCGCGTCGTGCCATAGCTTTCGCCGCCGAGATATTTGGGGCTGTTCCAGCGGCCGTTGTCGTTCAGCCAACGCCGGATCACCTCGGCGACCAGCTTGGCGTCCTGCGTCACGCCGTAATAGTCCTTGGGGTCGGCCTTGCCGATCAGGTGCGAAAAGCCCGTGCCCGGCGGGTCGATGAAGACGATGTCGGTGACGTCGAGCAGCGCGTCGGGATTGTCGACGATCGGATAGGGCGGGGCGCCGTCGTCGCGCGCATCACCGGGGATCGCAACGCGCTTCGGCCCGAACGCCCCCATCATCAGCCAGACGGTGCCCGATCCCGGGCCGCCGTTGAACAGAAACGTCACCGGCCGGTTCGGGTCGCGCGGTTCCCTGATATAGGCGGTGGTGACGACCGCGACTTCGGGCACGCCGTCCTTGTTCTTGATGATCGTCTCGCCGATCGTCGCGGCGTAATTGATACGCTGGCCGCCGAAGGTGCCGGAGAGCTTTGTGGTGCGGACCTGGGGCGTGATGTCGTCGACCTTGTCCACCTTCGGTTTGTCGTTCTGGTCCTCGGCATGGACGATGGCAGGAACCGCGACGGCAAGCGCCAGCGCGATCATCGACAGACCCGATTTCATCAACTTGTCTCCCCGTTTTGAAGCGTGGACGCTAATCCGCGCGCGGGGAGGGGGCAATGGTGCTGGTCGGTTGCAGTGGGGTCTTGGTCGAAGGCGTCAGGCGGCCCTTTTGGGCTGCACCGATAATTCGAGGCCGAGGGCGTCGAGAACGGCCATCAGCGTTTCCAGCGTCGGATTGCCGCTTTCCGACAGTGAATTGTAAAGTGCTTGTCGGCCAAGCCCGGTCTTGCGGGCGATTTCGCTCATGCCTTTCGAGCGGGCGACGTCACCGAGCGCGCTGGCGATGTGTTTCGGATCATTCCCTTCCATCGCCGCTTCGAGATAATAGAGGATGTGCTCCTCGGTCGCGAGATAGGTTGCTGCGTCAAATGGTCGTAGCTCCGTCACGGCCTTCAATCTCTTCCTTCAACCGCTTGGCGCGGGCGACATCGTCATCCTGACTCCGCTTGTCACCGCCACACAGCAGAATGACAAGCTCCTTACCGCGCCGGAAGAAATAAACCCGATAGCCCGGTCCATAGTCGATCCGCATTTCCAAGACGCCGCCCTTGACGGACTTATGGTCCCCGAAATTGCCGTTCGACGCGCGTTTCAGACGATCGACGATTTTCGCTATCGCTCGAATGTCCCGCAATGAACTAAGCCAACTGGCGAATTCGGTCGTTTCCGCCAGTCGGTAAGCCTGTCCTGTATAGAGGACATTTTTCGGATTGTCAAGCTCATCTGGCATCTGGTTACTCAGTCTATGGGCGTTGCGTGTGCTAGGATGATATTTGCTATCTTTGTGGCTTCGCTCTTGGTCAGATCAAATGGGACCGGTCCGATCCGAACAGTCAAATTATGACGGATCTGAATGGGAATCACATTTCCTGAGCCGGGTGATTCAGTATCGACCGAGTGATCTTGGGGAGGGGGTGTCTTTACGGCCGGCTTGCGCAGTACCAGCTTTTTCTTGTCCCCTCCATTTGGTTGCTCAGATATGGGGCGCTTAATCTGCGGACGGCCCTGTGGCCGAAAGCCAACCGGGTTGTCACAATAAGCCTTGAAATCGGCTACCGAGGTTTCGAATCGGCTGCGATAAGTTCTCTGGCTTTCAGGCTTGTATTTTTTCCCAAATTTGTTGGTGAAGCGCAGCATGACATTATCGATATCCAGTGCCGTGATATCCGAAAGCTCCTCCTCTTCGAGAGCCGCAAGGACTTTATTGGCGACCGCCTTTCTTGCTTGAGCCGTATTAAGAGGCATGAGTCCCTTCGAGCCTAGCCAGTCTAGGAATTCTAGGAAGTCAGCTTTCGTTCGACCGCTCATGACAAATGCTCCGCACAACCTGATTGCGCAGAGATGTCATCACGGTCATGATATGTCAATGTGATATTTCACACCGGTGAGCAGATAGCTATCGCCCCCACTTCGTCTTGCTCTGCTTCCCGAACCGGCCCTTGCGGGTTCCCGGCTTGCCCTCGTTAGAGCGGCCGACGCGCGGCGCGACCTTCTCGTCGGCGGGCAGACCCAACTCGTCGGCCTCCAGCCGCCGGATTTCGTCGCGCAGGCGGCCGGCTTCCTCGAACTCCAGGTCTGCCGCAGCATCGCGCATCTTCTTTTCCAGGTCGGCGATGTACGCGCGCAGATTGTGCCCCACCATATGCGCAGGCTTGTCCTCGCCGATGTCGATCGTCACCTGATCTTTCGACGCGACATGCGCGATGATGTCGCCGATATTGCGTTTGATCGTCTGCGGCGTGATGCCATGCTCTTCGTTATACGCCTGCTGCTTGGCGCGGCGTCGGTCGGTTTCGCGGAGCGCGCGTTCCATGCTGCCGGTGATGCGGTCGGCGTAAAGGATGACGCGGCCGTCGACGTTGCGCGCGGCGCGGCCGATCGTCTGGACGAGGCTGGTTTCGCTGCGCAGGAAACCCTCCTTGTCGGCGTCGAGGATCGCGACCAGCCCGCATTCGGGAATGTCGAGCCCTTCGCGCAGCAGATTGATGCCGACGAGCACGTCGAACACGCCCAACCGAAGATCGCGGATGATTTCGATGCGTTCGAGCGTTTCGACGTCCGAGTGCATGTATCGGACTTTCAAGCCCGCTTCGTGCAGGAATTCGGTCAGATCCTCGGCCATGCGCTTGGTCAGCGTCGTGACGAGCGTGCGGTATCCCGCGGCGGCGGTCTTTTTTGCTTCGGCAATCAGGTCGTCGACCTGTTCCTCGACCGGCTTGATCTCGACCGGCGGGTCGATGAGGCCGGTGGGGCGGATCACCTGTTCGGCGAACACGCCCTGCGTGCGCTCCATCTCCCAGGTTCCCGGCGTTGCCGAAACGCTGACCGTCTGCGGCCGCATCAAATCCCATTCGGCGAAGCGGAGCGGGCGATTGTCGATGCAGCTGGGCAGGCGGAAGCCATATTCGGCGAGGGTGATCTTGCGGCGATGGTCGCCCTTCGACATCGCGCCGATCTGCGGAATCGTCTGGTGGCTTTCGTCGACGAAGAGCAGGGCATTGTCGGGCAGATATTCGAACAGGGTCGGCGGCGGCTCGCCGGGCAGACGACCGGTCAGGAAGCGGCTGTAATTCTCGATCCCCGCGCAACTGCCGGTGGCGGCGATCATTTCGAGGTCGAAATTTGTGCGTTGTTCGAGCCGCTGCGCCTCGAGCAGGCGGCCTTCGGCCTCGAGTTCCTTGAGCCGCTCCGCCAGTTCGTGCCGGATCGCCTCGGTCGCCTGCTTGAGCGTCGGGCCGGGCGTCACATAGTGGCTGTTCGCATAGACCCGGACATAGTTGAGGCTGGCGATCTTCTTGCCCGTCAGCGGGTCAAACTCGACGATCTCCTCGATCTCGTCGCCGAAGAAGCTGACGCGCCACGCCATATCTTCATAGTGCGAGGGGAATATCTCGAGGCTGTCGCCGCGCACGCGGAAATTGCCCCGCGCGAACGCCTGGTCGTTGCGCTTGTATTGCAGCGCGACGAGCTTGCGGATGATCTCGCGATTGTCGACGACCTGGCCCTTCTTGAGGTCGAAGATCATCGCCGAATAGGTCTCGACCGACCCGATGCCGTACAGGCACGAAACCGATGCGACGATGATGACGTCGTCGCGTTCGAGCAGCGCGCGGGTCGCCGAATGGCGCATCCGGTCGATCGCCTCGTTTACCGAGCTTTCCTTCTCGATATAGGTGTCGGAGCGCGGGACATAGGCTTCGGGCTGGTAATAATCGTAATAGCTGACGAAATATTCGACCGCATTGTTCGGAAAGAAGCTCTTGAACTCGCCATAGAGCTGCGCCGCGAGAATCTTGTTCGGCGCGAGGATCAGCGCCGGGCGCTGCAACTCGTCGATGACCTTCGCCATGGTGAAGGTCTTGCCCGACCCGGTGACGCCGAGCAGCACCTGATCGCGCTCGCCCGCCAGCGCAGTGTCGACCAGTTCGCGGATCGCGGCCGGCTGGTCGCCGGCGGGCTGATAGTCGCTAACCAGTTCAAATCGCTTGCCGCCTTCGACTTTTTCGGGGCGGGCGGGGCGATGCGGGACATAGGCCTCGCCGGTGTCGATTTCATCGAGCGATGTACGAATCTGGATTGCCATCGCTGCCAATATGGTATCGATGGGGTGGGCGCACAATCGCAATGAGTCACAGGGGATGGATATGAAAAAGCTACTCACTTTCGCCGCTCTTGGCGTTGCATTGGCGACGGCGGGCTGCAGCAAGACCGAAAATGCCGGCGGCACCGTCAAGCGCGAGGCTGGAAACTGGAAGACCGACGTCAAGCTGGTGAAGTTCGACGTCCCGGGCATGCCGCCCGAAATGAAGGATGGCATGGCGAAGATGATGGAAGGCGCCAGCGGCATGGACCAGTGCTTCACGCAGGAGCAGGTCGACAAGGAAGATATCGCGGCCGAACTCGCCAAGGGGCCGGGCAACGGCGGCGAGTGCAAATGGTCGAAAAAGGATGTCAGCGGCGGCAAGATCGACGTCGCCGGCACCTGCACCGCCAATGGCCAGACGGTCGATATGGCGATGGCCGGTACGATGGAAGCGAAGAAGACCGATGTGACAATCACGACCAAGGGCAAGATGCCGACCGGTCAGGGCGAGATGGAGATGGTGCTGCAGATGACGAGCACCCACACCGGTCCCTGCAAGGACGGCGCGGCCGCGACCAAGAGCTGAGCCAAACGGCAATAGCGTACAAGCGGGGCGTCGGTGCGAACCGGCGCCCTTTCTGTTTGAAGGGAGAGAGAAACATGATCGGCTATGTGACCATGGGCACCGACGATTTGCCGCGCGCCCGCGAATTTTATGCCGGGCTGCTCGGGACGATCGGCGCGAGCGAGTTGATGCGCATGTCGGATACCGAGGCGAACGGCTTTACCCTTTATGGCACCGGTTGGGGCCAGCCCGGCATTGCGGTGACGCGGCCCTATGACGGCCCGCCGATCGCGGCAACGGCCATATGGCGGCGATCGTCGTCGACGAGCGCGCGAAGGTCGATGCGCTCCATGCCAAGGCGCTCGAACTCGGCGGCAGCTGCGAAGGATCGCCGGGCGTTCGCGGCGACGACGGCGAGCAGGCCTTCTATGCCGCCTATTTCCGTGACCTCGACGGCAACAAGCTGTGCGCCTTTCGGATCGGGCCGGCCTGAGTAGCGAAACTTGGAACGCCGGGGCCGATGTGTCGGGCTTCGGACTCGCCGGACGGGATGCAGGTGGGGCTGCATGTCCGTCCGGCGGAGTCACTGTTATGGAGCCGCCCGATATGCCGAAAAGCGCCAGGGACCAGCTCGCGCCCTTCGATCTTGCGACCCCAATTGTCCCAACCGGGCATAAGCCCAGCCCAGACCACGACGGCACAGGGCACGTCGCGACCGTTGAACGATCTCACGTCCCCCGGCGATATGGCAGTTACAAGGGGTCACGACGCGGCATGTCGCGAAACGGCAAGAAATTATTAACCACAAATGTCGCTTTTCAGCGTCATTTGGCACCCCTTAATGATTTTGATATAAGGCTGCGGCCTTCTGTTACCGTTACATGGTGGTAAAATCGGCTAGCTGTCCCGGCCGTTTGGCGTATCTAGCGCGCACGCCTCGCGAGGGGGCATTCGAGGTTGCATGGACCATATAATCGCTGATCAGCTTCCCGATGGTGATGAAACCGACCGGATCATTGCCGCCGAGTTCGAACAGCTGCGCGATTCGGCCCTGTTCACCCGTTCGCCGGTTCTGTCGCGTCTGTTGCAATTCCTTGTCGAGCATCGCCTGCGCGGCGGTCGCAGCGCCCCCAAGGCCTATGCGATCGCAACCGAGGCGTTGGGACGCAGCGCCGATTTCGATCCTGCGGTCGACAGCTATCCCCGCGTCATGGTCGGCCGACTCCGGACGCTGCTCGATCGCTACTATGCCGAAACGCCATGGATCCACCGTCTGCGGGTTCCGCAGGGTAGTTACGAAATCGTCGTCCAGCATCGCGCGGCGCCCCCCGCCCGATCGGCCGCGGACGCCGAGGGTGACATGGCGGCGGAACGCGCGCGAAACGCCGATACGGACGTGGCGTCATCGCGCCACAAGCGCGACGCCGGGATCTCGGCGCGATCCGGCTATGCGCGCCGGGTGGCGACGCCGCTTTTCGTGCTGCTGGCCGCCGCCGCCGGATGGTGGACCTATGCCAATTGGGGGCGGATGGGCGGCGCAACCCCCGTTCCCATGCCGCTGCTGGAGGTCGGGGCGCCGCAGGCGGGCGAAACGCCGGTTTCGCGCGCGCTCGCACGCGCGCTCGACGGGCGCCTTCGCGACGGTTTCCGGCGGTTCGAACTGGTCGACTTGCGAAGCGCGGAAGCGAATGGATCGTCGGCCGCCGCGCCGCAGCCGGACTATCGCCTCGACGTCCTGCTTGTCCGCGACCTCGATGGACCCGCCGACGTTACGCTGGTGCTGAACCGGGTCGCCGATCAGCGGACGATCTGGTCGCAACAATTTCATCTCGAAAAGTCGCAGATGCCGGAATTCGCGCCGGTCGACACCGCCATCGCCCAGATCGCCGGGGACTATGGCGTGATCGTCCGTGATCAGGTCCAGCGCCATCCGAACGATTTCGCGCCGGGCTTTCCATGCCTCGCGCAATTCAACCGGGTGCGCCAGATGCGCAGCGCCACCGCTGCACGGCAGATCGATGCCTGCCTGCGTGCTACGCTGGACCGCACTCCGGACGATCCGGTCGCGTTGACCGCGCTGTCGCTCGTCCGCTTCGGCGACTGGCAACCGCGCCGCAACACGCCCGAGGGCGCCGCCGCCTTTGCCGAAGCGCGGGCGCTTGCCGAGCGCGCCTATGAAAATGGTCCGGGGTCCTCGGCGGGCCTTTTCGCGATGTCGCGCGCGAACTTCTATGCGGGCAATTGCCCCGCCGGGCTTGCGCTCGGCGACGGCGCGATGCGGCTCAATCCCTATGATGCCGACATCGCCGGATTTCTCGGGCTGTTCAAACTTGCCTGCGGGCAGCCGGATGAGGGCACCGCGCTGTTGCAGCGGTCGCTCGATCTCGACGCCTCCTACCCCGGCGTGCCCGCGGTGACGCTGGCCTTTGTGCGGTCGCAAGCGGGGGATCAACAGGCGGCACAGGCCATTCTCGACCGGGTGCCGACGCCCAGCAAGATGGAACCGCAGTTCATGATGGTCCGCGCGATCGTCCTGGCGCGGCAGGGGCATCTGCCGGAAGCGCGCGCGACTTGGCAAGCATTGCTGAAATATACGAAGCAGCCCGCGAACGCCGCGCCGGAAACGGTGTTGCGACAGTTCCTGATCACTCCGGCGGTCATCGTTCGTGCGTCGGCGGCGCTCCGCGAGTCCGGCGTCGTGCCGCCCGGCCCGGCGTCCTGAATCCCGTTCCCGCGAGGCGTCTCTTGAACGCGCGCGGCGCAATTCCTATGTCTTCGCCGACTATAGAAGGGGCGGGAAAACGGGTGGGCCGGACTGGATTGCCGTTGAAAGCCAGCGATCGACAGCACGCTCGGCGTCCGACCGATGCCAGCCCTCTTGCCAGCCCCCGCGCTGGGCACTAGGGCGAATTTCAACATTCACGCCATAGTCAGAAAAAAGGAACTGTGCATGAGCGATTCGGCCGAAAAGGTTAAGAAGATCGTCGTCGAACATCTGGGCGTCGAAGCCGACAAGGTCACGGAGGAAGCCAGCTTCATCGACGATCTGGGCGCCGACAGCCTCGACATCGTCGAACTGGTGATGGCGTTCGAAGAAGAATTCGGCGTCGAAATTCCTGACGACGCGGCGGAAAAGATCGCCACCGTCAAGGATGCGATCGACTATATCGAAGCGAACAAGGGCTAATCGGGCCCTGTCCGGCGCAGCCGGACGCGGCGGCGACGCCGCCCACGCGTTTCCGGCTTCCCGGTCCCGAGCGTTCGTGCGCAGTGGCCGGGAAGCTTTTTTTATGGATATGACCTGGATGGATATGGCCGAGCACAGCGCTATATCCGTCATCCCGGCGAAGGCCGGGATCTCGCCATCTCGGTGATTGCAGGTCGGAAGGGCGAGACCCCGGCCTTCGCCGGGGTGACGATGCAAAAATATGACGCGGCCCGCTGCGGGGGCAGGGGCCGATGAAAGGAATGACTATGCGCCGGGTTGTGGTGACGGGTTTGGGTTTGGTGACGCCGCTGGGCGGTGATGTGGAAACCACCTGGACCAATCTGATCGCGGGCAAATCGGGCGCGGGTCCGATCACCCATTTCGACGCGTCGGACCAGAAATGCACCATCGCCTGCGAGGTGAAGGGGCCGGATCATGAATATGGCTTCGACCCCGCCAAGCGCGTCGATCACAAGGTCCAGCGCCAGGTCGACCCCTTCATCATCTTCGGCATCGATGCCGCCGGCCAGGCGCTCGAGGATGCGGGTCTGACCGACCTTACCGATGAGCAGAAGGTGCGCGCCGGCGTATCGATCGGCTCGGGTATCGGCGGCCTGCCGGGCATCGAGAGCGAAAGCCTGCTGCTTGCCGAAAAGGGGCCTGGCCGCGTTTCGCCGCACTTCGTCCACGGGCGCCTGATCAACCTCATCTCGGGTCAGGTCAGCATCAAATATGGCCTCAAGGGTCCGAACCATGCCGTCGTCACCGCCTGTTCGACCGGCGCGCATTCGATCGGCGATGCGGCGCGGATGATCCGCGACGACGATGCCGACATCATGCTCGCGGGCGGCGCCGAGGCGACGATCTGCCCGATCGGCATTGCCGGCTTCGCGCAGGCGCGCGCGCTCAACATGAGCTACAACGACCGCCCCGAACAGGCGAGCCGTCCCTATGACAAGGACCGCGACGGCTTCGTGATGGGCGAGGGCGCAGGCGTCGTCGTGCTCGAGGAATATGAACATGCCAAGGCGCGCGGCGCCAAGATCTATGCCGAAGTCGTGGGCTATGGCCTGTCGGGCGACGCCTATCACGTCACCGCGCCCGACCCCGAAATGGACGGCGCCTTCCGTTCGATGAGCGCGGCGCTCAAGAAGGCGGGCATGACCCCCGCGGACATCGACTATATCAACGCGCACGGCACGTCGACGATGGCCGACACCATCGAACTTGGCGCAGTGAAGCGCCTGTTCGGCGATGCGATGGCGAATGTGTCGATGAGCTCGACCAAGTCGGCGATCGGCCACCTGCTCGGCGGCGCGGGTGCGGTCGAGACGATCTTCTGCATCCTTGCGATCCGCGACCAGGTCGTCCCTCCGACGCTCAACCTCGACAATCCCGACGAGGGGACCGAAGGCGCCGACCTCGTCCCGAAGGTGGCGAAGAAGCGCAAGGTCAAGGCCGCGCTGAACAACAGCTTCGGCTTCGGCGGCACCAACGCCAGCCTGATCGTCAAAGCGGTCGAAGACTGATCGCCATGCGCTGGCTGCTTGCAGCCCTGATGGCGTTCGCGCTCACCGCCTGTTCGGGCGGCGCGCCGCGCGATACGGTCGTCGTCATCCCGCCGGGCGCGAGCATCGCCAAGGCAGGCGAGATCCTCGAAAAGGCGGGCGCGGTCTCGTCGGCCGACAGCTTTCGCAACCATGCCCGCTTCTTCGGCGGCGACGACCCGATCAAACCCGGCGAATATGAGATCAAGAAGGGGATGGGCGCGGGCGATATCCTGGGCCTGCTTCAGTCGGGCAAGACCGTCCAGCGTCTTGTCATGATCCCGCAGGGGATGCCCTCGATCATGGTGTGGGAGCGGCTGATGGCCGAACCGCGCCTGAAGGGCGAGATTCCGGTGCCGGCAGAGGGCAGTATCCTCCCCGACAGCTATGCCTTCACCACCGGAGAAACGCGCGCCGCAGTCGTGAAGCGGATGCAGGCTGCGATGGACAAGGCATTCGACGAACTCTGGGCGAAGCGCTCGCCCCGTAGCGCGGCGAAGGACCGCAACGAAGCGATGACGCTCGCCTCGATCGTCGAGAAGGAAACCGGCGTCCCCGCCGAACGCCGCACCGTTGCGGGGGTCTATACCAACCGCCTCGCTGTGGGCATGAGGCTTCAGGCCGATCCCACGATCATCTATCCGATTACCAAGGGCAAACCGCTCGGGCGCCGCATCCTGCGGTCGGAGATCCTCGCGGTGAACGATTATAATACCTACAGCATGACCGGCCTACCGAAGGGGCCGATCGCCAACCCCGGCAAGGCATCGATCGCCGCAGTGCTTGATCCCGAGGCGAATGATTATCTCTATTTCGTCGCGAAGGGCGATGGCGGCCACGCCTTCGCGCGCTCGCTGAGCGAGCACAATGCGAATGTGCAGAAATGGTATCAGCTGCGGCGCGATCGCGGGGAAATGGAATAGGCCGGCACGTTGGGCGGTCGGGAAGGGGAGAGCGATGATGCGAAACCTTGCGGGCCATGCGATGATCCTGCTGGCGGTGACCGCCTGCATGGCGGATGGAGGCAGCGCGGCCGGGCGGGCCGCCACCGATATCCGGATCGAAGACGGGCCACGGCTTTCGGCGCCGCGCGCTACGCACCAGCTCGTCGCCGTCTCGGGGCGCTATGTACTCGCGATCGGCGGCTGCGTCCGTACAGGCTGCGAGGCGGGCCCCGCCAGCGCCACGGTCGATATCATCGATGCGCGCACGATGCGGGTTGTCGGCACCGGTCGGCTGCTCGCGCCGCGCATCCAGCCGACCGCGGCGCTACTGCCCGACGGGCGCATCCTGGTCCTTGGCGGCTGGGTAGATGGCCGCGTCTCGGCTACCTCCGAAATCTTCGATCCGCAGACGGCGAAGTCGGATGCGGGACCGGCGCTCATGGGGCCCCGGACGGGTGCGGTCGTCACCGGTCTTTCCGACGGCCGGGTGCTGGTCGCCGGCGGCTATGACGGGCGCGAGGCGCTCGCCGACGCCGAAATTTTCGATCCGGCAAGCGGCCGGATGGCGCCTGCGGGTGCGCTCGCCGTCGCGCGCAGCGGCGCAACGGGCACGCTGCTTTCCGACGGCCGCGTGCTGATCGTTGGTGGCGGCCGTCCCGACCGGGCGCCGCAGATTGCACTTGCCAGCGCGGAGATTTTCGATCCGGTGACAAGGCGCTTTCAGCCTGCCGGAACACTGGCGCAGCGGCGTTACAAGCATGGCGCGGTGCGTCTCGACAATGGCGACGTGCTGATCGTCGGCGGGTCGGACGAGCGCGACTATGGCGGCAAACTGCGCTCGATCGAGCGCTATGACGTCGCATCGGGCCGCTTCGTTGCGGCGGGCAGCCTGTCGAGCGCGCGCTTCAAACTTGCGGACGGCCTGCTGGCGATGCCGGGCAATCGCGTCCTTGTCGCGGCGGGCGACACCGCGCCGGAGATTTTCGACGTCGCCAGCGGAACCTCGACGCGCGTCGACTATGATCTCGGCGGCCAGTGGAACTATATGACGCTCGTCCGGGCTGACGCAGGCACGGCGCTGCTCGCCGGCGGATATCGCGAAGGGCGGATCGAGCCCACCGACCGAAGCTGGATCATCCACTTCGGCGAAGGGGCCGCATCATGACCACCGCCAAACTCTTCCTCCACGGCGTTCCCGACAGTCCCGCGATCTGGCGGCCGCTGCTCGCCGCGCTCGACCTTGGCGACACGCCGGTGGCGGTCCCCGCGCTGCCCGGCTTTACCGGGCCGCTTCCGGCAGGCTTTCCCGCGACCAAGGAAGCCTATGCCGACTGGGCGGTCGGGCAGGCCGAGGCGCTGGTCGCGGCGCACGGCCCGATCGACATCGTCGGGCACGACTGGGGCGCGTTGATTGCACAGCGTGCGGCGATGCTGCGCCCCGACCTGTTCCGCAGTTGGGCGGTGTCGAACGCGGTGATCGACCCCGATTATCGCGGCCATCGTATCGCACGCATCTGGAACACGCCGATTCTCGGCGAAATCTTCATGGCACTGAGCAAACCCGCGGCGCTCGCGAAGGGGCTCGCCGAGCAGGGGATGCCCGCCGGGATTGCCGATGAGGAAGCGGCGCAATGGGCGAACAAGGACAAGCGGCGCGCGATCCTGAAACTCTACCGCTCGGCGAAGGGGCTGAACTTTGAACATGACTGGGCGCGCGATCTCGACAGGCTGCCTGCCAACGGCACGCTGATCTGGGGTGAAGACGATCCCTATGTCGATCCGTCGGTAGCCGAGCGATTCGCCGCCGACAATGATGCACCGCTGACGTTCATTAAAGGAGCAGGGCATTGGGCGATCGCCGAGCGGCCACAGGAGGTCGCGGCGGCGCTGCATCGCTTCTGGAACAGCCTCTAAACAGCGGTTTTCGCGAAGTCATCGGGAAGAGCGATCATAGTGACCCAATTAATCGATTGGATCGCATTGTCGGCTTCGGCCAAAGCGCGGGGCAACGAGACAGGGCGTCCCATGGACGACGGCAGGCCTCCCTTTACCGCTTCGTCCATCCCGTCTCGACCTTGGTGACCCGGGCCTTCCCCCCTCCCTCCCGGGCCGCCGGTGCCGCGCCCATCGTCCTTACAGCGACGATGGGCGCGACAGACCAACGCCGTTTCGACGCGCTGCGTCAGGCGCATTACCCGCCGCAGCGCAACCATATCGCGGCGCACATCACCCTTTTTCACCATCTTCCTCCCTCCGCGCTCGATGAACTCGACCGGTTGGCAAGATCGATCGCGGCCGATACGCCGCCGCCGCTGGCGGAGGTGAGCGACATCTATTCGCTGGGCGGCGGCACGGCTTTTCGGATCGAGAGCGGCGAGCTGTTGTCAATCCGCGCGCGCATCGCCGGGCATTTTCATGGCCTGCTCGGCGCTCAGGACAGGGGGACGCCGCGGCTTCATATCACGATCCAGAACAAGGTGCCGTCTGCGGAGGCACGGGCGCTGGTCGCAGAACTCGGGCGGGATTTCCGGCCCCGGCCGCTGGAGATCACCGGGCTTGCCGCCTGGCACTATCGCGGCGGCCCGTGGGAACCGGCCTTTGCGCGCAAATTTCGGGGAGCGCGCAGATGATATTGACCCGCGGGGGCGCCATGCCTATAGGCGCGGCTCGCCCTCGCGGCGGCCTTTCGGGGCGGAGTAGCTCAGCAGGTTAGAGCAGCGGAATCATAATCCGCGTGTCGGGGGTTCGAGTCCCTCCTCCGCTACCAACCCGGATTGTCCACCAGTGACCCACTGAGGCCACTGGCAGACATTTTTCGAGGAAAATCAAATATTTTTCGCGTCCCGTTGCGTACGCCGGCGTCCCGGTGCGACCGGCTGCGGCCACCCACGGCGATTTGGATTGGGGGTATTTTGGGGGTATTTTTCGGCTGTCCCCAAAACAGGCGATACCCCCAGATGGCTTTGAAAGAACTTGAGGTCAAATACGCCACCAAGCGGCAGCGCCCCTACAAGCTGTCCGATGGAGAAGGCCTGCACCTGCTCGTCCAGCCGAACGGATCGAAGCTCTGGCGCCTGAAATACCGCTTCGACGGCAAGGAAAAACTGCTGAGCTTCGGCAAATATCCGACCGTCACGCTGGCGATCGCCCGCGAGAAGCGGACCGAAGCCAAGCGGCTGCTCGATCAGGGTGAGGACCCCGCCGAGGCCAGGAAGCGGGCGAAGAAGCAGAGGGCCGCGCTCAAGCTGTTCGAAGAGATTGCGCGGGCCTGGCACGCCAATCGTATTGAAGGGCTGGACTCGGCCCATGCCCTGCGCGTCATCAACCGGATGGAGCGCGACGTCTTTCCGGTCATCGGGAAGCGTCCGATCACGGAAATCGACCCGCCCGAGATTCTCGAGATGATCCGCGCGGTCGAAGCGCGCGGCGCCCTCGATATCGCCCGTCGCCTCAAGCAGAACGTCAGCCAGATCTATCGCTTCGCGATCGCGAGCGGCTGGGCGACCATCGATCCGACGCTCGGCCTCAACGATGCGCTCAAGCCCAAGCCGCCCGTCAGGCACATGGCGCGCGTGCCGCTCGCGGAGTTTCCGAAGCTGGTGCGAGCGATCTTCGCCTATGACGGCGAGGACACGCCGCGCCGCCGCGAGATCACCCGTGACGCGCTGCTGTTCACCTTGCTCACATGGGTCCGAACCAGCGAAACCCGCTTCGCGGCCAGGGACGAGTTCGAGGATCTCTATGGACCGAACCCGCTATGGCGTCTGTCGCCGGAGCGCATGAAGATGGAACGTGAGCATCTTGTTCCGCTGTCCCGCCAGGCCGCAATGATCGTTCAGCGCCGCTTGCAGGCGACGAACGATGCGTTCCTCTTTCCCGGAGCCAAGCCTGGAAAGTCTATTTCCGAGAACACCATGATCTATGCCTGTTATCGGATGGGGTATCTCCATCGGCAGACGGTACATGGGTTTAGGGGGCTCGGCTCGACCTGGGCGAACGAAGCCGAACGCTACAAGCCGGATTGGATCGAGATGGCGCTCGCTCACGAGGACGAGGATGAGGTGCGCGGCGCTTACAACAGTGCGCTCTATCTCACACCGCGAAGGCGGATGCTCCAAGACTGGGCCGACGTGATCGACGCGGCAACCGCAGTGTCGAATGTCGAGAAGAATCCTATCGAGTTCTCACAATTCATGCGCTGTTCCGCTCCCATCCAGCACCTGCCACCAAGCGACCAGAGACAGCCGTATTGGCAACGCCCCCTTCGGGCGGCTTCGCGATGAGCCTCAAAAGTCAGAACCGCCGATTTAGAGGCGCGGTTTTCTGCCATAGTTGTTAGAAATATCAGCTACTTAGATGCATCCGCGAATAGTAGAATGAACTCCAAGAAACCGTATCTCACTACATCTCATCATAGCTGATTCCCCTTGCAACTCGACAAGGGAAACCGCCGGGACCGCCAATTACGCCGATACATCGTCTGGAAGGGCTCGATTGGGGCGAGCAGAACGCGCGCATCCGTCCCGATGGACGCGCTCAGCGTGACTAATTCAATGAAATATATGGGGTTATTTGCGTCGCCACGAAGCGTCAGCGGTGCAGGCTCATCAGTCCTTAATCAATGAGTGGGAGGAATAGTTCGCCAACAAATTGAATTGGACGATGAGCCCCAAGGCGCGGCAAATGGCGCCAACTCAAAAAATGCCGTGGGGAGGACAGTCATGGTCACAGCCTTTAGGACAAATTTGCTTTGTGCCACCGCGCTATCGATCGCGTGTGCGCTTGCAGTGCCGGCACATGCCCAGGACGCTGCATCGCAGGGCGAAAAGCCCGAGGCGCAGGAAGGTGGCCTTGAGACAATCGTCGTCACGGCGCAGAAGCGCGAACAGAATTTGCAGGATGTTCCAGCCGCCGTTTCCGCCATAGGCGGCGAGACGCTGCGCACGCGCGGCATCACGGAGACCTCAGACTTGATGGGCGCGATCCCCAGCCTGCAAGTCACCACTCCCTATGGTCGCACCCAACCGAATTTCTCGCTGCGCGGGATTTCAGTGGCGAACGAATTTTCCGCCTCCACTGCGTCGCCGGTTGGCGTCTATGTCGATGAAGTCTATCAGAGCTTCCGGGCGAGCCATGGCCTGCAACTCTATGACATCGACCGGGTCGAGGTACTGCGCGGACCGCAAGGAACACTCTACGGTCGCAACACCACGGGTGGCGCGATCAGCTTCTTCACGCGCAAGCCGGATCTGGGAGAGGCCAATGGCTATCTGACCGCCGGCTATGCCAATTACGACACTTTCACGGTGCAGGGCGCCGCTGAAGCGACGCTGGTTCCCGACATCTTGGGCGTCCGCGTCGCCGGTACTTTTGCAAAAGGGGATGGTTGGCAGCGCAATGTACTGCCTGGGAATGAGCGCGACCTAGGGACCACCGATACGATCGGCGGTCGCATCTCGATCCGCTTCC
This sequence comes from Sphingopyxis soli, assembly GCF_018682675.1. Classification (GTDB taxonomy): domain Bacteria; phylum Pseudomonadota; class Alphaproteobacteria; order Sphingomonadales; family Sphingomonadaceae; genus Sphingopyxis; species Sphingopyxis soli. The sequence goes on along the minus strand of NZ_JAFMTR010000013.1, from coordinate 27,074 downwards.
GGCCCGATCCCGATCTCGACATCAATTTGAAGCTCTATGCCGCGAAGGACGATCCATGGGGCACCGCGCCCTATGCAGGTGGTCAACTCGCGGGCGGGCAGGATGCGCTCGGCTATTCGCGTTACGATCCGCAACCTTTCCTAGGCGGGCGGTTGCTGCGTGACAATGAGGTCGCAGTTGATCGGGTAGGTAAGAACATCAGCAAGTCGAAAGGGATAGCCCTCAACATCAAATGGGATGTCAGCGACCAATTCTCCGTCACCTCGATTACCGGCTACGACACCGGCGACTATATCAACAATCCTGATGATTGCGATGGCGGCCCAGCCGATCTCTGCTCGATCGGCTACACGTCGACGAGCAAGAATTTCAACCAGGACCTGCGTTTCAGCTATTCGAACGACCGCCTCGATATCATTGCCGGCCTTTATTATGGCAGGGACAAGGTCAAGACGGTCAACTACCCGGACTTTTTCGGGGCGCTGAGGCCGCTGCTGCTTGGCGCCGGTCTTCCGGGCAGCTACAATAACGCCGCAATCGGAACGCCCGACGCGATCCGCTATATCCCAGCCTTTGCCGCCAATCCGGCGTTGGGGCCTGGCGATGCCGGATTCTGCGACGCGATCGAGATCAATCCCAACGGCTTCCTTGATGCACGCTCGCTGATTGCACTCCAGACCGACATCGCGATCAATAATACGGGCAATGGCGGCATGGGGGGTAGCTTTTCGGCGGGCTGCGCCGGGGCAGGCGCGCCTCCGTTCACCCCGATCCTCGGCGAACAGCGTTTTGACGTGTCGCGCCCCTCGAAGGCGATCTACGGCGACGTAACCTGGAAAGCGACCGAGCGGCTGACCGTGGCGGTGGGTGCACGCTACACCCAGGATAAGGTCAATTACCTTAACGGCAGCACTTTCCTCTATGCGCTCGACGGTACGACGCCGGTTGTCAACCTGATCCCCTACAGCAATCCATACAACCCCAATCTCGCGCCGCTTGAGCAGCGCGAAAAGGCAAACAGGCTAACCGGCCGTATCAATGTCAGCTATGAGTTCGCCGATGATATCATGGGCTATCTCCAGTACAGTCGCGGTTACCGCAGCGGCAGCTTCAACGGGCTTGCCTATCAGGGCGTCAATCAAGTCTATTATATCCAGCCTGAAAAGGTGAATGCATATGAGGCGGGGCTCAAAACCCGGCTGTTCGATCGCCGCGTCCAACTTAACCTCGCGGGCTTCTACTACGAGTATTCGAATCACCAAGTAACGCAGGTGGTCGGCGCTACAACCTTCACGCGCAGCGCCAATGGTCGCCTGTTCGGTGGCGAGGCCGAACTCGCCTGGCAGGTGGCCGATACGTTGCGTTTCGATGCTTCGCTGGGCTATCTCAACAGCAAGTACAAAGGCAATGTGATCGATCCGGCAAACCCGGCCAGCCCGACATTGAACGTCAACGGCAATCCCTTCCCGAACGCGCCGGAGGTTACGTTCCAGGCCGGATTCGACTGGGATATGATCGATGACGGCACCAACAAGCTGACCTTGCGCGGTGATGCGTCCTACATGGGCAAGTACTATTTTGATCCGTTCAAGAATTATGGGCAGACACCGTGCGATACACCCCCAGCGGGATCGAACATAACGCTCGCGGGTAAGGCGATTACATGCGCAAATCCGGGCTACTGGCTCGCCAATGCGCGATTAACCTATGCGCACGACAATATGTCGGTTAGCTTGTGGGCGAAGAATCTGTTCGACAAATATTACTACACCTACGGCCTCAACCTCAACGTGTTCGGCTACGATTATCTGAACCGCGGCATGCCGCGCACTTATGGCGTCGAAGCGACAGTCAAGTTCTGATCGCTGCTGCGACGGGGGCGGCGGGCATCCTCTCCCGCCCGCTGCCCCCGATTTTTTCGACCTGACTTTCAGACCGAGGAGTATCCATGATGCGTTCCACCGGCAACGGTCCCTCATTCATCGGCACGGCGTACAGAATCGAGCGCGCTGTGATCACTGAGATCGGCGCAGCTGAAAGCACCGCCCAGGCGAGCAGCGCCGAGCGGCCAGCGCGCCTCCGGACGATTTAACGTGGATGCGTCTCGGAACAGAACTGAGCTGGAACGAATTTTCGCGACCCAACGCGAAGGGACGCGTGAGCAGGTTTCGCGCAGCTACGAAGAACGCATGGACCTGCTCGGGCGCCTTGGCCGGATATTTGAGCAGCACAGAGACGAATTGGTCGATGCCGTTGCCGCCGATTTCGGCATTCGATCCCGCTACGAGACTATCCTGCTCGACCTGATGCTTGGCATATCGGAAATTAAATTTGCGCGCCGCAATCTGAAGACGTGGCTGAGGCCGCGGCGGGTGAAGACTGACATCTTCGGCCTTCCCGGTTCATCGCGCCTGGTCCCCCAGCCCCTAGGTGTGGTGGGCGTTCTCGGCACGTGGAACTATCCGCTCGGCACCATATTCGTTGGCGCGGCCGGTGCATTGGCGGCCGGCAACCGCGTGATCGCAAAGCCGAGCGAAGTTTCCGCCAACGCCGCCGAAGCCAGCGAGCGGCTTGTGCGCCGGTATTTCGCCGAAGAGGAATTCGCGATTGTCCAGGGCGGGCCCGACATGGCACAGGCGATGACGGCCCTACCTTTCGACCATATTCTCTTCACCGGTTCACCCGCGGTTGGCCGCAAAGTCTATGAAGCGGCGGCTGCCAACCTTACACCTGTTACTCTGGAACTTGGCGGCAAATGCCCTGCCATCGTGGGCAAGGGTGCATCGCTTGCACAAGTCTGTGAAAGCTTAGTGTTCGGCAAGCTGCTCAACGCCGGCCAGACCTGCATCGCCGCTGACTATGCCTTCGTCCATGTCGATCAGATGGAAAGCTTCGTCGCCGCACTCCGCGCTCAGGTTGCCAAATGCTACCCCAACGCGGCAAGCAACCCCGATTTCACCAGTATCATCAATGACCGACAGTTCGCGCGGCTCCAAGGTTTGCTCGATGATGCCGAAGCCAAGGGCGCGACGGTGCTCAACCTCTCGGACAACGGCGATGGAACGCTTCCTGAACGGCATCGGATCGTGCCGTTGGCGGTTCTCGACGTTACCGATGACATGGCGATGATGCAGGAGGAGATTTTCGGACCGATCCTGCCGATCATGCCATATCGCTCCGAAGACGAGCTCATTCGCTACGTAAACCGGCATGAGCGCCCGCTGGCGCTCTATTATTTTGGCGACGAAAGTGAGGAACGGCGCAAGATCATTTCCGAAACGCACGCTGGCGGCGTGACTCTCAACGGCACGGTCATGCACGTCTTCCAGCGCCGGCTGCCTTTCGGTGGCATCGGACAGAGCGGCATCGGTGCCTATACCGGCGTCGCCAGTTTCGAGCGCTTCACTCATTACAAGCCGGTGTTCTCTCAGCCGAAACTCAGCCTGCTTGGTCAACTTCTGCCACCCTATTCGAGCAAGACCGAAGGACTACTCAACATCTTCGAAAAGATCCTCTGACGTGGCTGCGGCGGTTGATGCTGGCATGTTGCATGACGCCGGGTCGCCAGCATGGGTCGAATGACAAGGGAAGCAAATGGCTGACTATGTAATTATTGGAGGTGGGTCGTCGGGCGGCGTTATCGCCAGCCGGTTGTCCGAGGACCCCGATGTCACCGTTTGCCTGCTCGAGGCAGGCGGCCCAGGCACCTCGCCGCTTGTGTCCACGCCCGGCGCTTTTGCGGCGCTGATCCAAGACTATCGGATCAATACGCTCAACTGGCGGTTCAACACCGACCCTTCAAAGGCGCTCAACGACCGCCGCCTCTACAATCCGCGCGGGAAGATGCTGGGTGGATCGAGCGGTATGAACGGGATGGTCTATATCCGCGGCGACCGGTCGGATTTCGACCACTGGGCCGAACTCGGCAACGACGGCTGGGGTTACAACGATGTCCTGCCCTATTTCCGCAAGGCTGAGAATAATGAGCGCGGTGAGGATGAGTTTCACGGCTCGTCGGGACCGCTTCACGTATCCAACGGCAAGCGCGAATTCGATGTCTATGATGCTTTCATCGAGGCGGCGACTGGACTGGACCATCAAGCCAATCCGGACTTCAATGGTGCCAGCCAGGAAGGTGTCGGCATCTATCAGTTTACCGTGAAGGACGGGAAGCGCGCCAGCGTGAAGGCGTGTTACCTTGATCCGGTGATGGGCAGGCGCGGCAACCTCCGCGTCGAAGTACATGCCCGCGTCCATCGTATCAGGTTTGAGGGCAACCGCGCGGTGGCAGTCGAGTATTCCCAGGACGGGCAGTTGAAGACGATCCCGTGCGAAAAGGAAGTCATTGTCAGCGGCGGCGCCTATAATTCGCCCCAACTGTTGATGCTTTCCGGTATCGGACCGCGTGATGAGTTGGAGAAGCATGGAATCGAAGTGATTCATGATATTCCCGGTGTCGGCCAGAATCTTCACGACCATCCTGACCTGATGCTGGTCTACCAGTCGAAGAAGCGGCTCGGGATCGCACTCAATGTCGTTGGCGCGCTCAAGACCGTGCGAGACCTATTCCAGTATCTCACGCAAAGGAAAAGCTGGCTGGCATCGCCGCCCACGGCTGCAGGCGGTTTCTTGCGATCCGCGCCGGGGCAGAACCGGGCGGACTGCCAGGTCCATGTCGTGCCGCTCGCCTATCGCGACCATGCGCGCGACTACAAGCTGATGACGAAATGGGGCTATACGATCATTCTCAATATTGGGCGCCCAAAGAGCCGCGGCTGGGTTGCCTTACATGACTCAAACCCCGAATCCGATCCCAAGATTGACCTCAATCTCTTGAGTCATCCCGACGACCTCAAGACGTTGCGCAATGCCTTCCGTGTCGTGCAGGAGATCCTGCATTCGGATCGCATGAAGGCGATGATGAAACGGCCTCTCTATCCTGACCGCTACCTTGAAACTGATGAAGAGATCGACGCCTATATCCGGGCAGAAGCCAATCATGCTTATCATCCGGTGGGAACATGCAAGATGGGCACCGACGAGATGGCGGTGGTCGACAACCGCCTGCGCGTTCACGGCCTCGCAAATATCCGCGTGGCCGATGCCTCGATCATGCCATCAGTCGTCAACGGCAACACCAATGCAACCTGCATCATGATCGGCGAGAAAGCCGCCGACATGATCCGGCACGATAATATGAGCAGCAAGAATAGCATCGCAGAATATTGAATTGGACGATTGGATCAATGCTGCAGACACAGATGCTTACGAAAAGAAGTCCGGAGAGGCCTATCGCATGTCAGTTTATTATGTGTCGACTGCGCCATTGTGGGCGAGCGCCTTAGAGGAGCGCGGCTGATGGACGTCCGTACGCAAATACGTCGCGCCGCACGTTATTTCGCCCAGCAAGAGGCTCTCGTTCACGGCCACAGGCGGTTGACTTTCTCGGAAGCCTGGTTGCGCGGCGTGAAGCTCGCAAATGCTCTTGCGGAGTGCGGCCTTCAACCGGGTGACCGGATTGCTACGCTGGAGAAGAACTCCATCGAGGCCGCCGACATCATACTGGCGGCTGCCATTGGAAACTATACGCGTGTTCCTCTCTATGCGCGCAACCGATGTGAAGCGCACGCCCATATGATCGCGAGTACCGGATCTCGGTTGGCGCTGGTCGATGAGGCATTGGCTTCGGAGTTGGCGGGGCTGGATGCCCAAGCTCCGACGCTTGAGCGGATCATTATCCGCGATCACAACTATGAGAATTGGTTGGCGACAGCCTCGGACCGGGATCCTGATCCCGTCGTCGCGCCGGAGGACTATTGTGTCATCCGCCACACCGGCGGCACGACGGGCAAACCCAAGGGCGTTGCCTATCGGCACCGTTCATGGATGACGATCTCCGCCGCATTTTTCAGCATCGGCCCCCAAGTGGCCCCAGGGGATGCCATTCTGCATGTCGGCCCGTTGTCCCATGCATCGGGCTTCCTGTTCGTGCCGGCCTGGTATTGCGGCGCCCGCAACGTGATGATGGACGGCTTCGATCCAGCGTCCTTTCTTGACACTCTCGAGCAGGAACGGATCAGCCATGCCTTTGTAGCCCCCACCATGCTCAATGCCATAGTGCATCACGACGGGGCATATGGCCGCCACTTTCCGAATTTGAAGTTTCTGCTGAGTGCTTCAGCGCCGATCTCCGAGCCGACGCTTCGCAAGTCGTGCCAGATATTCGGGAATCATGTTCTTCATTCGGGCTATGGACAGACCGAAATCCTGCCCATCGCGTCTATGGGGCCCAACGAGTGGTTCGGCGAATTTGAAGGTTCTGCCCCAATTCGGGCGGTCGGACGTCCCATGAGTGGCGCCGATATCGAAATCCGTAACGAGGACGGAAAGGTGCTGGGACCAAACGAGCCCGGCGAGATCGTCGCACGGTTCGAAAATGGCCAGATGGAGGAATTCTGGAACGATCCGGAGGAAACCGCCCGGCGCATGGAAGATGGCTGGGTCAAAACCGGCGATGTCGGCATGATCGACACAAACGGATTTTTGTATCTGCTCGATCGCAACAACGACATGATCGTGTCAGGCGGCTTCAATATCTATCCCACCGAAATCGAAAACGTAATTGCCGACCATCCCGGTGTACTCGAGGTCGCGGTCTTTGGCGTGCCCCATGAAAAATGGGGTGAAACGCCGCTTGCAATGGTGCGTGTCAAGCCCGGAGCACAAATCACGGAGACCGAGATAATAGATTTGGTGCGCCAGCGTCTGGGCTCCGCAAAAAAGCCAAGCAAGGTCGTTTTTACCGCCGAGCCACTGCCGTTGAGCAATGTCGGAAAGGTGCTTCGTTCAAAGCTTCGAGAGCCCTATTGGGCGGGCCAGGACCGGCGCATTTCGGGGGCATGACCGACGCAGCCATCCTAGCCACATCCTCTATTCCGGTGACCGCCTGCCGGCGCGCGGGAGACTGCAATGGACTATGAATACATCCTGGTTGAGCAACGCGGCCCAGCGCTTTGGGTGACCCTCAACCGGCCGGCAGCGTTGAACAGTCTGTCGTTGGCTTTGGCCGAGGAACTCGCCGCAGCGATCGAGGCAGCGGAAGCAGATGCGACGGTGCGCGCTTGCATTCTTACCGGCGCCGGACGGGCGTTTTGCGCTGGCGCGGATCTGCTCGCAATTGGCGATGGAACAGGCGGACAAACTCTCGCCGAACGCTTAAATCTGTTTCTGCCGCCGCTCGGTCAGGCTTTTAACAGGATCGAGACGTCGCGCCTTCCGATAATTGCGGCGGTCAACGGCCTTACGCTCGCCGGCGGCTTGGAACTGGTGTTGTGCTGTGATCTCGTCATTGCCGCGCACCCGGCCAGATTTGGCGACGCCCATGCAAATTACGGCCTGTTGCCCGGCGGTGGAGGGTCGGTTCGACTCCCTAGGAAGATCGGCGAAGCGCGTGCGAAACATCTGATGATGACCGGCGGGACCATCTCGGCTGCCGAGATGAAGGAAGCCGGACTCGTGACCCAACTGGTTGCTCCCGAGGATCTCATTGCGGCAGCGCAAGCGCTGGTAGAATCTCTTGCAGAAAAGAGCCGGCCAGGGCTCGCCTACATGAAGCAGCTAGTCCGCGCTGCGCAGGATAGCTCGCTCGAAGTCGGGCTGCGTCAGGAACTCGAAACCATGGCTGCTTACGCCTTGTCCAACGACATTGTCGAAGGACTGGCGGCATTCCGGGAGAAGCGGAAGCCCGATTTTTCCGACCGGTGAGACCTGATCGGATGCGGAACACATTGGAAGAATGGATCAACGAATGACCGACATATTCGTCATGGGGGTTGGGATGACCCCGTTCGGAAAACAGTTCGACAAGAGCCTGAAAATGCTCTGCGCCGAAGCTTCGTCGCAGGCCTTTTCCGACGCAGGATGCACCGCCGGCGATGTCGAAGCCATCTTCTTCGGCAATTGCGTCCAGGGGCATATGGAGGGCCAGGACATGATCCGCGGCGAAATCGTGGCGCGAGCGATGGGCATCTCAAGCGTTCCCGTGGTGAATGTCGAAAACGCATGTGCGACGGCTTCCACGGCCTTGCACATGGCCGCCGCCTATGTTCGATCGGGGGCAGCGGATGTCGTACTCGCGCTCGGCGCGGAGAAGATGTACTCGCCCGACAAGGCGCTCATGTTCAGTGCATTCGATGGCGCTTGGGACGTGCATGAAACCGAGTCGGGCCGCGCGCAGCTGCTGGCCATGGGCAATGGCGTCGATGTTCCGGAAGGAACGACATCGAGTCAGCCTTACAGCGTTTTCATGGATGTATACGCCGCGATGGCACGCGCGCACATGAAGACCTACGGCTCGACGCAAGCGCAAATCGCGGCCGTCTCGGCGAAAAATCACATGCATTCGACGCGCAATCTGCTTGCCCAGTATCGCCTCCCATATACCGTCGAAAGTGTACTCGCTGCGCCTCCGATCGTTTACCCGTTCACACTGCCGATGTGCTCCCCGATCAGCGACGGCGCCGCCGCTGCGATCATCTGCAGCGAAGCCGGTCGGCGCAAACTGTCGGCAGCCCCGGACAGGGCGCTAAGAATCCTGGCGTCTGTGCTGCAAACCGGCGCCGCGCGCGATCCCTTTGATTATGACCACCATGTCAGCCGCCTTGCGGCGAACCGGGCCTATGCGATGGCCGGCGTGGGGCCAGAAGATATTGGCGTCGCGGAGGTGCATGACGCCACGGCGGTTGGCGAGATCATTGAAATCGAGGCGCTCGGCCTGACGCCGCCTGGCGAGGGCGGACTCGCGGCAGAGCGCGGTGAGACGGCGCTGGGTGGGCGTATTCCGGTAAACACGTCGGGCGGGCTTGAATGCAAGGGACATCCGATCGGCGCCACCGGGCTCGGCCAAATCTACGAGCTTGCGCTGCAATTGCGCGGCGAGGCGGAAGATCGACAGGTTCCGAATGCCCGGTTCGCGATCGCGCAGAACGGCGGAGGTGTCATCGGGGTGGAAGAGGCGGTGGTCGCCGTCACGATCCTGGGCCGGTAGTTGTCAGAGCGCGCCTAGGGAAACACGGGGTCACGATATGAACTTTGAGCTGTCCGATGAACAACGCATGGCGGTGGAAACCGTCCGCCGCTTTCTCGACAACAAGCTTGAGCCGGAAATCCGCCGGCATGGGGAGCGATTCATCCCCAAACCGCTCATGAAGGAATGGACTCAAGCACTGACCGGCTATGGCCATATTACCGCACCGCATCAGGAGCAATGGGGCGGGCTTGATATGGGATGGCTCACTCATCTGCTCATTTTCGAGGAGATCGCCTATTCCTCGCTCGATGTGGCCATACCCGGCTTCATCAACGCGGTTGGCGCAGAACTCATCCGCCGCTTCGCCCCGGAGACGATCAAGCAACGCTATCTTGCCGACCTCGTCGCGGCCGAGAAGTTCGTTTCGCTCGGCATCTCGGAGCCCGATGTCGGCTCGGACGTCGCCGCCATCAAGACACGCGCCGTACGAGACGGCGATTTCTGGGTCATCAATGGCGAAAAGACCTGGATCACCAACGGAGCCTACTCGGACATCTTCATCTGTACGTGCAAGACTGGCGAAAATGAAGTCACTCACATCCTGGTCGATCGTGACGAGAGTGAGTATGAGGTGCGCGATATCCAGAAGATGGCGCTCAACGGCCAATCGACTGCACAGATATTCCTGTCCGATTGCCGCGTACCGGTGGCAAACACGATCGGCCGGGTCGGCGATGGATTGCGCAATACGTTGCAAGTGTTCGAGATTGCCCGCTGCCATATGGCGATGTGGAGTATCGGCATCGCACGGCGAGCAATGGATGAGGCGATCGCGTACGCTCGCGATCGCGCGCAGCATGGCAAGAAGATCGCCGGCCATCAGCTGATCGCCGACAAGATCGCCATCATGGCGACCAAGATCGACGCAGCCCGTCTGTTGACGCACCGGGCAATATCCCTCGTCCAGGCGGGCACGCGCGCAGAGACGGAATGCTCGATGGCCAAGTGGTACGCCACCGAAATGGCGATCGAAGCGACGCGCGATGCGCTTCAGATCCATGGCGGCAACGGCGTCACCCGCGAATTCATCGTTGAGCGGCTGGTGCGTGAGGCGATCATTTGCCCCATCCCCGATGGCACGACGGAGATTCAAAAGCTTGTTGTTTCGCGCGCCCTGACCGGCATTCAAGCCTTTCGGTAAGGCTCAGACGAAAACGACAGCGTCGACGGAAATGGAGCCGCGTGCCTGACTCGCACAGGATCAAATGCGCAGATGCGTCGCTCAGGTAAAAGAGGCAGACAAGCGATGGACGAAGAGCTTCGTTTCGATGGCAGGGTAGTGGTTGTGACCGGAGCCGGAGGCGGACTTGGGCGCCAGTACGCGCTGATGTTTGGCGGGCGCGGAGCCAAGGTGGTGGTGAATGATCTGGGTGGCGACGAGAAAGGGAGCGGCAGCTGCTCCACAGCCGCTGACAATGTGGTCGACGAAATTCGAGCCACGGGCGGTCAGGCGGTGGCAAATTATGCGTCGGTCGAGGAGGGCGCGCTGATCATCCAAGCCGCGGTTGACAACTTCGGAACCGTTGACGTCGTCATCAACAATGCCGGCATCCTGCGCGATGTGAGCTTCCACAAAATGACCGACGAAGACTGGACACTGCTTCAGCGGGTCCATCTGAATGGGACGCGGGCAGTGACGCAGGCAGCATGGCCGATACTGCGCGACAAGGGCTATGGCCGCATCGTCATGACCACGTCTGCAGCCGCAATCTACGGCAACTTCGGTCAGGCCAACTATGCCGCAGCCAAGCTCGGAATATTGGGGCTTGCGAACGCGCTGGCGGAGGAGGGGCGGTCCAGAAACATCCAGGTTAATACGATCGCCCCAATCGCCGCATCGCGTATGACCGCGACTGCCTTTCCACAAGAGTTTCTCGCCAATCTCAGAGCGGAAGCGATCAGTCCATTGGTCGGTTGGCTTGCGCACGAGAATTGCAGCGAAACCAAAGGGCTTTTTGAAGTTGGAGCCGGCTATATCGCCAAGCTTAGGTGGGAGCGCGCGCTTGGGCACGCCTTCGGAGCGGACAGGGCGTTCACGCTCGATGATGTCGCCCGGCACTGGGGTAGAATTGTCGACTTCACGGATGCCGAGCACCCGCTCGGGCTGAATGACAGCCTTGAGGCGGTAGAACGGGCGCTGAGAGCGTAATCAACCCGATGAATTACCATGATATTTTTGAGCGGCCGTCGGGCTGCCGATGGCGTCGTGCTGCCGCCAGATATCGATGAGCAGCAGGAATAGTTCTGCAGCGAATTGAATTGGACGACGGCCCTCAAATGCCGCCAAACGGCATGAACTACACAATATCTCCTGGGAAGAGAGGATCAGCCATGAGAGGATGTCTATTGGCTTCTGCCGCGTTGTTGTGCTCGGGAACAGCATTTGCCCAGGAAGCAACGCCCCAGGCGAACGACCAAACCGGGAGCGCCACGGAAGCGCTGGCTGAGGACATTGTCGTTACCGCCACCAAAAAGGGCTATGGCGAAAGCGTGCAGAAAGTACCGATGGCGGTCACGGCTTTTGGTGAAGCGCAGCTGGATGCCAAGTTCGTCCAGAATCTTCAAAGTCTGAGCTACGACGTTCCCAACGTCCAGCTCGAGGATGTGGGTACGGCACCGGGCTATGCCAATTTCACTATCCGGGGCCTCGGCATCAACAGCACGATCCCATCGATCGACCCCACCGTAGGCGTTTTCACTGACGGTATTTACCTCGGCATCAACGCTGGTGTCGTGCTGGACAACTTCGACCTTGAGGGGATCGAAGTTCTGCGTGGACCGCAAGGCTTGCTTTTCGGTCGCAACGTTACCGGCGGTGCCGTGGTTGTGCGGACCACGCGGCCCAGCTTCGATTTTGGAGCCAAAGCCAAGCTATCCATTGAAACGGGACTGAAAAAGACCGTAAGCGGCACGGTTACCGGACCTATCGTCGATGACGTTTTGGCTGCCAAATTGGCCGTCTACTACAGCGACGACAATGGCTGGTTTCGCAACCGCTTCGACAATCGCAGCTTCGGTAAATCACATGACCTTATCATTCGCCCGGCACTTTCGCTCAAGGGTGGCGACCGCTTCCGAATGGATCTCCGCTATGAGCATGGCGATGTCGAAAGCGATGGAGCCCCTGTCCAGAGTCACGCGCTGTTTCCCGCGACAGCTTCAGGTTTTCGATCAATTTCCCAGGTTTCTATGATGCCAAATGGGACCAGGCGATCGTGGAAACCAACATCGATGTCGGTCTGGGCGAAGGCGTCTTCACCAACATCGCTGGCTATCGGAAATTCCGATCCTCCGCGGGCGCTGATATCGATGGAACACCACAGTCCTTCTTTCATGCCTTTTTCGAAATCGACCAGGATCAACTCAGCGACGAACTTCGTTATGCCGGAAGGTTCGGTGACGTCGAATTGACAACCGGTCTATACTATTTTTCCCAGGATCTTCGTTACGCCGAGCTGCGGAATCTTTTGGGCGGTGCTCGGATCGTTTCCGGTGGGGGTACGCAAGACCAGACAACATGGGGCATTTTTGCTTCGACCGACTGGCATTTCACCGATACGCTGACCTTGAATCTCGGCGCGCGGTATAGTTGGGAACGCAAAGCCGTTCGGGTCTCGGCCTTACGCGCAAATGGTTGCAATCTAGACACGCTGATCTGTGCAACCAATTTCGCCGACGCGGCAAAATGGCGAGGGTTTACGCCGAAAATCGGCCTTCAGTGGAAGCCGGATGACGACACGCAGATTTATGGCCTTTACACGCGCGGGTTCCGCAGCGGCGGATATAATTTGCGCAACACCGATCCCGCTGTGCCGCCGGGGCCATTCAATCAAGAGACCCAGGACAGTTTCGAACTCGGCGCCAAGAAGCAATTCGGGCGCCACCGGATCAACCTGGCGGCCTTCTACAATCGCATGAAGGACCTGCAGCGCGAGATCAACCTGCCCGGACCGCTTGGCGTCAGCCAGGTCATACGGAACACCGCCGACGCCACAATCAAAGGCGTCGAGGCCGAGGGGCAGTTTTTTCTTTTGTCCAACCTCGTGATTTCGGGTCAGCTCGGCTACGTGAATGGCCAGTATCGCAACGTCCAGTTCGACCTCAGCGGTGATGGCGTCATCAACGATGTGGATCGTGCGCTCAAATTGCCAAGGCTGTCGCCATGGACCTATGGCGTGGGGCTGACTTATGATCAGCAGCTTGGCGAATTGGGGACAGCAACGGCGCGTGTCAGCTTCACGCATCGCGACAAGGCGGCATTCACCGACAACAACGTCGGCTTCCTTCAGGGCGCCGATATGCTCGATGCGAGCCTCACATTGGCGACCGACAACAAGCACTGGCGCTTCTCCATCTATGGCCGAAACCTCCTGAATGAGGTGACGATTGGCGGCGATACACCTTTGCCGGCGGCCTTCGGGGGCACGGGTGCAAGCCTTTCACCGCTAAACAGGGGGCGCGTCATCGGCGGAGAAGTGGCGATTAGCTTCTAGGCCATTTTCGAGGCGAGTGGAATCACCCGCCAACTCGGAAAATGCCCAAGATCAATTTGCTAGAGCATTTCCTGCCGGAAAGCCGGTTCCCACTTCTGCGCGAAATGCTCTAGCTGATCGCGACGGATGCAGCGGATTTCCGATCGCACCCCGCCCCCTTGCCGTTAATCCGATGATGCGGTGCGCCATGCCTGACGAACAAGGCTGACGAGCGCACGGCCAGCCGGTTTTACCTGCCAGCGGCTACGCACAGCATAACAAAGCGTCAATGGATCGAATAAACCGATTCCCTCCAAGGCCACGAAATTGGCGCGAAACCATGAGTTCTCGGTGAACTGTTTTGCAACCATCCCGATAGCATCGGATGTGGCAACGATCCGTCGAACCAATTGAAAATAGTCTGTCATGTGGATCCAGTCAGCGGGACGCTTACCGCTTTTTTCGTACATCTGCTGAATGATCGATGTGTAGGGTTCGGAAGATGAGGGCACTACGAATTCGAACTGGACCAGCGGCTCCTTGCTGGTCGGGTTTATCCCCAGAATGGGATGATTGTTCCGCACAAAAGGCAGTATTTCGATCGAGGCGACCCGCTCGCACTTGAATTCCGGCCAGCGTGCAAAGGCCGCTTCAAGTCCAAAGGCGACATCGATATCGCCGCGCGACAGGAGTCGCACGCCCCTTTCGCTGTTGCCCGAAACGACTTCGACGCGCACTGCCGGATGGCGCCGCAGCAAAGAAACCAGAGGTTGGGTGAGCAACCAGTCGATTGACCCTGGGAACAGTCCGATTCGAAGCGGGCCCGCATAGGCGTCGGCGCGGCGGGCTGTATCTCCGAGTAGTTCAGCTGCGTCGGCAAGCAAGCGCGCTGCGCGATCAATAAATTCGCGTCCCTCCTCTGTCGGCATCGCGCCCCGTGAGGTCCGATGGAAAAGGGAATAGCCAAGATGCCGTTCGAGTTCAGCGACACTCTTGGTCACCGCCGACTGCGTGACACCAACCGCATCCGCTGCCCTGGAGAAGGAACGAAGCTGACCAACCGCGACGGCATGCTTGAGGCGAGAATCGAGCATGGACATGCCCCACAGGAATAATTGCTCCAGAGAATGAATTAGGCGAATCAAGGTCATTTTGCCAATCTTACTTTCGACACTGCCGCCCAGCACGACTGCAACCCGTCTCGAAATCTGGAGCGGCGAAACGGCCTGGATCAAAGCGCCAAGGTCTCAGACGCAGGTATGCCTGAATGACGAAAACTGGTCCGCTTGCAGGCCTCAAAATACTCGAAATTGCGGGCATCGGCCCGGCGCCGTTTTGCGGAATGCTGTTGGCCGACCTTGGCGCCGATGTCGTCGTCATTGAACGCGTAAGCCCTAACTCCGAAAATATCGATCTTGGCAGCGGCGCCATTGTGAACCGCGGGAAACGTGTAATTGCCTTGGATCTGAAGTCCCCCGAAGGCGTCGCGCATGTCCTGGATCTCGTCCAAAGGGGCGATGTACTGATCGAAGGCATGCGGCCTGGGGTGATGGAGAGGCTCGGCCTTGGTCCCGAGGTTTGCCTAGCGCGTAACCCCCGCCTTGTATTCGGTCGCATGACGGGTTGGGGGCAGCAGGGACCTCTCGCCCAAGCGGCCGGCCATGACATCAACTATATCGCGCTGTCAGGAGCCCTTTGGTATGCTGGGCATCCCGGTGAACCGCCAATGGCGCCGCCAAGCCTGGTAGGCGATATTGGGGGTGGAGCGCTCTATTTGGCCATCGGCGTCCTCGCAGCGGCAATGCACGCGCGGGATACCGGGAATGGGCAAGTGGTTGACGCCGCGATCGTCGATGGGAGCGCTCACATGATGAACTTGCTCCTGAGCCTGAAGGCCGCCGGCCAGGTTGCCAGCATACGCGGCTGCAGCATCCTTGACGGCCCTCACTGGTACTCGACCTATCGGTGCGCCGACGGGAATTTCATCTCAGTCGGATCACTCGAGCCCAAGTTCTATGCGCTGCTTTGCAAAAAGCTGGGGTTGGCCGGCGATAGCAGTTTTGACGACGGCTATGATCGTGATGCCTGGCCCGAGCTCAAGCAGCGTTTTAGCGAGATATTCGCCATGCGGACACGGGAAGAATGGCGCACACTGCTGGAAGGCAGCGATGCCTGCTTTGCCCCCGTGCTTGATCCGGACGAAGCGGCGCGCCATCCTCATATGGCAGCGCGAGGCGTCTATCGGGAGATCGACAATATCCTCCAGGCAATGCCGGCGCCACGTTTTTCGGGCTCGTCACTACCGATCCCCGGACCGATCCCGCTGCATCATGAAGATCCGAGTACAATTCGGCGGGGCTGGAGCAAACCGGACCGCTGCGGGATTACCGCCAGAACCGACTGTTGCGAGTAGTCGGTTGGCATGGTGGGCGGCCAGCGGCCCGACACGAACGGTGATTTCATAACTATGAACCAATGCGACGCTCCGCTTCGCTGCGCTGCATTCAAATCAAAGGAGACAACGACACACAGGCACGTCAAACTATCCGATGATTCCTGTACGCCACGCCGGAACGGCGATTGCGGACGTGTCCACGGGACGTTGTTCGCATCGTGATTCGCTCGGCGCTTGAAATCAATGCTCGCCCCGGATGTGACGACGCCGATGGGATTTCCACTGCGGCGTCCACGGCCAATGTCCTGGCGTGAGGGCTTCGGTCATCGACCGATTCGACCGTCCGAATGCGGTCTTTTGGCGCGCCTGAGAATCCGCATCAGAGTTGAGTGCGCGTTGTTCGGGAATCTCATTTAAATATTTGTAAAAACGTAATAATATAGATAATAACTCCAACCTGTATCCAGTGTGGAGTAATGGTCGCAGGGCGTGAACTTACGCCCTTATGGATGCGTCGAAGTCCTTCAGTTTGAATCTCAGGAAATTGCGGCTTGCGATGCGCATCACGCAAGAAGCGCTCGCCCATGATGCGGGCACGAGCAGCTCTTATCTGAGTGCGATCGAAAATGGCCGGTCGAGCCCGACGCTGAAAGCAATGGAGCGGCTCGCGAAGGCACTCGGCGTTAATGCCGTCTATCTCTTGTCCGGCCGGATATCGATCTCGATCGTTTCGGACGACGAACTGGAAATCGGCGCGATACTGGCGCGCCCGGCGGTGACGCTCCGGCGCCATCCGCACAAGCCGACGGGGCGGCCGAGCAAGACCAAGTAAATCATCGGGGGCTGCACGCGCGTGGGCTGGAACCACGCGCCCGATAGACGCGCCCGCAACGCGCGCGTCGAAAGGAGTGCCCCTCGGTGCCGTTTCGCGACCTCGATGCCTATATTAAGCAGGCCAGGCGCGCGAACAGTGATCGCGAGCTGTTCAGTTGCAGCGAGGCCGCCGCACGCCAGCTCGGCCTCCCATGGCTCGCGATCGTCCAGAGCATGGCCTTCTTTCAGCCCGGTGGGCGATATTTCCGCATGGACAATTTCCAGAGCTGGGGCGACGTTTTCGTCGCCGAAGGCTATTACCGCGACGATCCCGCCTTGCTCGCGGCGCGCTCGACAAGCCGGGCGTTCTGCTGGCACGAAATGGAGCGACTGCTGGGCGGCTTCACGCGGCGACAGGCGCGCATCGTGCGCGAAGCCGCGCGTCATGGCCTGCGCAACGGCCTCACCGTTCCGATTGGCGTCGCCGGCGAGCCGCCCGGATGCTGTACGTTCGCAACGCGCGACGGGCAATTGCCGCCATCGCATATCTGCCGGATCGCGACGCTGATGGCGAGCGAGGCGTTTACCGAGGCGCGGCGCTTGCACGGCTTTCCGGCGCGCCCGCTGAAATTACCCCATCTCAGCCCAAAGCGGCTCGAATGCTTTCGCTTGGCGGCGATGGGCAAGAGCGACGTCGAGATCGGGATCATGATGAACATCGCCCCGACGACAGTGCGCACCTACATGCGTGACCTGCGCGAACATTTCGGAATCTATTCCCGCGCGCAGCTCCCGGCGATCGCGCTCGCCTGCGGAATCGTCTGCATCGAGGAGATCGTCCCGCGGTTCTGAGCGGGATCGCCGCATCCTCAATATTGACGACTGTTTGAGCCCTTCATCTCTGCTCCCTTCGCGACTGTTCAATTTGAACGGGAGCTACTGCCATGATCCATATTGTCAAAGGGTGCTCGCTTACCGATGCGCGCGCCGCCTCGATGTTCGAGGACCGCAAGACCCTGTTCGTCGATCTGCTGGGCTGGGATGTTCCGGTCGTCGGCGGCCGCTATGAAATCGACAGCTATGACGGCGACAAGGCGGTCTATCTGATCGCCACCGACGATGGCTGCATTCACCAGGGGTCGATGCGGCTGCTATCGACAGAGGGCGCACATCTTCTCGCCGATCGTTTCGCGTCGCTCTGCGAGTGCGATGCGCCCCGGGGGGAGCAGGTTCGCGAGATTACGCGACTTTGCCTGCCGCAACGATTGGGCGCCCCCGGACGCCTGCGTGTCCGCAACCGGCTCATCTCGGCGATGGTCGATCATGCGCTCGGCAGCGGAATCACCATGCTAACCGGCGTCGTGACCGCTGCTTTTCGCGAGGAGGTTTTGGCGATGGGCTGGCGCGCAGCGCCGCTCGGCCCCGCGCGCCGCATCGATGGCGCGTTCCTTGGAGCGTTCCGCATCGAGATCTGCGCCGGTACGCCTGCGCTGCTGGCGTCGAACGGCATCTATGTACCGGGTGCGATCACTCCCGATGCGGCGGCAAGAGCCGCGTGAAGGGAATGGCGATGCACGACCCCGCCCGCCTCGCCGCGATGCTGCTCGCCGACGGTTATGTCATTGTCGATAACGCCGTGCCGACCGAGCTAATCACCGCGCTCGAAGCCGAACTCGCACCGCGCTTCGTCGCCACGCCCTTTTGCGAAGGCGGATTCTACGGAGCCCGCACCAAGCGCTTTGGCGCGTTGTTGCGGCGTTCACGGCATATCGCCGGCCTTGTGCTGCACCCGATCATCCGCGGTATCGCCGAAACGGTGCTCGGGGAATGGTGCGATCGTATCGTTCTCAACCTCACCCAGGCGATCGAAATCCATCCCGGCGCGCTCGCGCAGGTGCCGCACCGCGACCAGGATCTCTGGGGCGGCGTCAAGACCGGGATGCACTATCAGATCAACGTCATCTGGCCGATCGATCCGTTCACGCTGGAGAGTGGCGCGACGCTGGTCTGGCCGGGCAGCCATCACGATGCGGCATCGCAACCGGGCGATGCACGTCCGGTCGCCGCCGAAATGCCACCCGGCTCCGCGCTGCTGTTCCTCGGATCGATCCTGCATGGTGCCGGCGCTAACCAGTCCGATCATGTGCGCCGCGCGGTCATCACCTCCTATTGCCTCGGATGGCTGCGGACGTTCGAGAATCAGTATCTCGTCTATCCGCCCGCCATCGCTCGAGCGTTCGATCCCGATCTGGCCGCGCTCATCGGCTATGCCCAGCATCGCCCCAATCTCGGCAATGTCGAAGGCCAGTGCCCGTCCGTGCTGCTTCACCGGGACGATATCGACGGCCTCCCTGCGATCGACGCGCTGCTCCCCGGCCAGGCCGACATGCTGGATGCCTATGTCGCCGAACAGGAAGCCGCGCGTGCGGGCCTGATCGGCGGGTAACGCGGGTTCGTCGGACCGGGCGCTGCACTCATGACACACGATCCAAACCCCGAAGCAGGCGGCGGCGCGCGAACACGGATCGAGGCGGATTCATCCGCTGTGGACGGTGGAGCCACGGCGTCGTCGGCCGCGGAGCGCGCTCGGCGGGCACGCGAGCATTGCCCGTTTCTGACAACCAAGCAGGCCGCGTTCCATCTCGGTCTCGCGGGGGACACGCTCAAGAAGATGCGCCGGGAGCGGCGCGGCCCGCCGTGCCGAAAGCATGGCACCGTCTGGCGCTACCATATCGACGATATCGAGGCCTGGTCGCGCGCGAACATGCGGGAGGGAGGCAATGGCTAGGCTGCTACCCTCCCGTCTGCCGGCTAAACCCACCGCGCTGATCGGTCTCGGCGCGGCCGCGCTGGCGACCACGATCGCGCTGCCGCCAACGCCGTGGCTGGTCTGGAACGCATCGGCCAGCGCGCCGATCGGTCTCTATGCCGTCAGCGGACGGCAGGACATCGCATCGGGCGACATGGTGCTGGTCCGGGTGCCCGACCGCTGGCGCCGGCTCGCCGCCGAGCGGCGCTACATTCCGATCAATATCCCGCTGGTCAAGCGCGTCGCGGCCGCGCCCGGCGATCGCGTCTGTGCGCGCGGGCGGGAGATCTATGTCAACGGCCACCCGGTGGCCGAACGCCGCGAAGCCGATGGCCGCGACCGTCCGATGCCGTGGTGGAATGGCTGCGTGATGTTGCGTTCGGGCGCATTGTTCCTGCTGATGGACAGCCCGGATTCGTTCGATGGGCGTTATTTCGGACCGACATCGCGCGGCGACGTCATCGGCGAGGTGCGACTGCTGTGGCTGGGCTGAGGGTCGCCATCACCGCCCTGGCGCTGCTGGCGGCGGCACCGGCTGACGCGCAGTCGGTCGTTCACTGGCGGCCCTATATCGAGGCAGCCTCGGCGCGTTTCGGCGTGCCGGTAGAATGGATCGAGCGCGTCATGCGCGCCGAGAGCGGCGGGCGCACGGTGCTGGACGGGCGCCCGATTACCAGCCACGCCGGCGCGATGGGACTGATGCAGCTCATGCCCGGCACCTGGTCCGAAATGCGCGCGCGGCTCGGGCTCGGACGTGATCCCCATAGCCCGCGCGACAACATATTGGCGGGGACGCTCTATCTTCGTCTGATGTATGACCGCTTCGGTTATCCCGGACTGTTCGCAGCCTATAACGCGGGACCGGCACGCTATGCCGAGCACGTGCGGACCGGCCGCGCGCTGCCCGGTGAGACCCGCGCCTATCTCGCGAGCGTCGCCGGAGTGCCCGTCAATTCCCGGTCGGCTGTCACGGCCGCCAGTGCAACGCCGCGTACCGTCAATGCCATCTTCTTCGCGATCGGCGACCGGCCCCCTGCCGGCCGGAGCGAAGCCGGTGCGGCCACGCTGTTCGTCGCGCTGCGATCGACGTCGCCCGAGAAGAACGCGCCAGACCGCCCATAGTGCGAGCCGATCGGGGCTTCATGCCGAATCGTGTTTCTGCTATGTTCCGAGCCTATGGAGTTGGTCGTGATGTTGCTCGGTCTGATCCTGTCCGCCACCGGCATCGTCCTCTTCGCCTGGGCGATGTTCCGGCTCGCCGTCTTCGCACTCCCGGTCGGGCTCGGTGCGGCCGCATTTCTGTGGGCGGGGGGTGGCGAACTGGGGCCGTTGCTCGGTCTGCTTCTCGGCCTCGTCGTCGGCGTCGCGGTCTTGCTGATCGGACGCATGCTCATCGCGTCGCGGTTGCCCGTTCCGCTTCGCGGAGCGATCGCGCTTCTCTTCGCCGTGCCCGCCGGGATCGCCGGCGGCAGTGTCGTCTCCAGCCTGATGCAGCTCGGCGGTGCGGGGCCGACCGCGACCGGCATCGCCGCGGCGGTCGGCGCGATCATCATCGCCGGTGCCGCCATGATGAGCCTGTTGCCCGCGATGACCGCTTGCACCGGTTCGAACGGATCCCCGCTGCACGGTTGATCTGTTGGGGCCAGTGGGCCGAGTGCTCGCTCCTCGTGTCACCGCGCGCATGGCGACCACGACGAGAGTGCTTCAAGACGGCAGGGTCTGACCTGACGCATCCGGGTTTTCAGGCGCCTCGCGCCTGCGGCGCGACCGCCGCTCTATTCCGCTAGGCTCACATCCGTTCGCCAAGCTCCACCGGGCCACGCTTCGCGCGTCCCGGCCAAAGGTGACGATCGGACTGGCGGGATGCCGGAGCCTTGCTCCGGCCTGTCGTCGCCGCGCCTGACCGGCGCGGCGGCATTTTTCGTTGGGCCTTCCCCTCGTCGCGCGGGTGGGCGGCGCTCCCTTCTGGGCCCGGCCCGGCGTCCCGCAAGCCGGCCTTCGACTGCGCTCGGGTCCGGCTCCTCCATTGCATTTCGGCCCTGCGGGTGCGGACCGCCTCCTGGCCGCGCCCGGCAGGTCGCAATTCGCCGCCCACCCCCGCTCCGGGGGAGGCCCTGGGGTTTTTGGGGCGGCATTGGAGGATAGCCATGCACCAGACCGGCAGCCAACGCGCGCGCGCAGAGGGCAGCAAACGCCAGCCCCCGGCGGAGCGCGCCAATCTTTACGACGAGGTGACGGGCCGCATTGTTTCCGAACTTGAGGCGGGCCGCTTCCCTTGGGTCCAGCCTTGGGGCCGCCCCAATGGTCAAGGCTTCTCCGCCGCCCCCGGCCTCCCGCGCAACGGGCTCACCAGCCGCAATTACAGCGGCGTCAATGTCCTGATCCTGTGGGGAGCAGTGATCGAGAACGGCTATCCGTCGCAATCGTGGCTGACCTTCCGCCAAGCCTTGGAGGCGGGCGGCAATGTCAGGAAAGGCGAGCGCGGGACAAGGGTTGTCTATGCCGACCGCTTCACCCCCGAAGCCGAGAAGGAACGCGCGCGCCAGACCGGCGGCGAAGCCCGCGCGGTGCCGTTCCTCAAACGCTTCACCGTGTTCAACGTCGCACAGTGCGAAGGCTTGCGCCCCGGCCTTGCCACCGACCCCGCACCGCTTCCCGAACGCCAAGTCGTGCCGATCGCCGAAGCGGTCATTGCGGCATCGGGCGTCGATTTCCGCATCGGTGGGGACAAGGCCTACTATGTCCCGAGCGCCGACTATGTGCAGGTGCCCCCGCAACCGGCCTTCCACGAACAGATCAATTTCTACCGGACGGCGCTGCACGAACTCTGTCATGCCAGCGGCCACCCGTCGCGCCTCAATCGCAATCTGCGCAATGCGTTCGGCAGCAAGGACTATGCGCGCGAAGAATTGATCGCCGAGATGGGATCGGCCTTCCTTTGCGCCGCGCTCGGCATCGTGCCGACCGTTCGTCACGCCGATTATCTGGCATCATGGCTCGACGTGCTGCGCGAGGACAATCGCGCGATCTTTCGCGCGGCCAGTCAGGCGAGCAAGGCCGCCGATTGGCTGCTTGCCCGCTACGCCGAGACGCAGGACGAAGGGAGGGAAGCGGCATGATTACGCTCCCCCATGCGATCCTTTCGGCGCTGCGCGCGAATGCGCGCGCCAGCCGCCTCCACGAGCAGCGCGACGAACGGTTCGACCCGTTCCCGGTGGTCAAATTCTTCAATCCGGTCGGCGCGGCGACGTGGATCGCCACCGAGCTTTACGACGATGGAGACACGCTGTTCGGCCTCGCCGACTTGGGGTTCGGATGCCCGGAAATGGGCGTGTTCTCGCTTACCGAGATTGCGGGCGTCCGCTTGCCCTTCGGCCTGTTCATCGAGCGCGACGAGCATTTCGAGCCGCTGGCCCCGCTTTCGCTATGGTCCGATACCGCGCGGCGCATGGGTGCAATCGTTCTGGCCGAAGCCGAACTTCGCCGCATCACCGATAGCCGGAACGGCAACGAGCTTCCGCCGCCTCTTGATGATCGAGGGGCCGGATGACGCGCGGCGCGTTTCGCCGCATTGAGTGCCGGTCCCGCCCATCCAGCAAGACAAACGGGACCGGCGCTCCAGAAGGAGCAGACCAATGAAACTCGACTTTATCGACCATAGCAAGCTGGTTCCGTCCAAGGTGAACATGCGGCACGGACCCAAGCCCCCGGACGTGGGCGACATTCTGCCCTCGATCCGCAAGCGCGGTGTCATCGTGCCGCTGATCGTGCGCCCGCAGGCGGGCAACGATAATGGCGTCCACGAAATCGTCGCCGGGCGGCGGCGCTGGACGGCGAACGCCATCGCGCTTGTCGAGGGCATCGACCACGGCCCGCTTCCCGTCGCCATCCTCGACGCCGGGGACGACGCCGACGCCATCGAGGCATCGCTTCTCGAGAACACCCGGCTCGATCCCGACGAGGTGACGCGATGGGAAACCTTCGCACGGCTGGTCAAGGAGGGCCGCGACATTGCGGATATCTCCGCGACGTTCGGCATTCCCGAGCTTGGCGTGAAGCGTATCCTAGCGCTCGGCAACCTGCTTCCGCGCATCCGCGATCTTTACCGCAAGGAGAAGATCAACGCGGCGACCGTCCGGCATCTGACGCTGGCGAGCAAGCAGCAGCAGAAGGCATGGCTGGCGCTCTACGACGATGACGACGCCTATTGCCCGACCGGCCAGCAATTGAAGGCATGGCTGTTCGGCGGGCAGTCGATCAAGGTCGAACATGCCCTGTTCGACGTCGATGCGAGCGGCCTTGCGATCGTCGCCGATCTGTTCGGCGAAGACCGCTATTTTGCAGATGCCGACGCGTTCTGGACCGCGCAGAACGCCGTAATCGACGCGCGCAAGGAGGACTATCTGGATGCCGGATGGTTCGACGTGGTGATCGTCCCGCCCGGCGAATATTTCTACCGCTATGAGTTCGCCAAGGCACCCAAGCGCAAGGGCGGGCGCGTGTATATAGATGTGCGCGAAAGCGGCGAGGTCGAGGTCCACGAAGGCTATGTGACGAGCAAGGAGGCCAAGCGGCTCGAACGCGGCGAGGCAATCGAAACCGGCCCCAAAGTGCCGCGCCCCGAAGTGACGAGCACGATGCAGACCTATATCAACCTGCACCGTCATGCCGCTGTCCGCGCCTCGCTGACCCGTCATCCCAAGGTCGCGCTGCGCTTGATGGTCGCCCATGTCATCGTCGGGTCGCCACTGTGGACGGTCAAGCCCGAGCCGCAGACCGCGCGCAACGACGATGTGCGCGAAAGCGTCGAAACTTGCCGCGCGGAAACCGACTTCGACGCGAAGCGCCGCGCCGTATTGGACCTTCTCGGCTTCTCGCCCGAGGAACCGACCGTCACAGGCGGCAACGGCGACGACTTCGGACTGGTCGGCGTGTTCCTGCGCTTGCTCGACGTGCCCGACCGCGCCGTAATGGACGTGATCGTCATCGTCATGGGCGAAACGCTCGCCAGCGGCAGCGCCGCCATCGAGGCGGTCGGCGGCGAGATCGGCGTCGATATGGCCCGCTACTGGCAGGCCGACGACGCCTTTTTCGAGTGTGTCCGCGACAAGGAGGTGCTGACCCGCATCGTCGCCGAGGTGGCGGGCGAACCTGTCGCCGCCGCCAATGCGAAGGAACCGGGCAAGGTCTTGAAGCGCATCGTCCGCGACCATCTGGAGGGTGCGAACGGGCGGCCCAAGGTCGAGGGTTGGGTGCCGAAATGGATGGCGTTCCCGCCCGCTACCTATACGGCGCGCGGCGGCGTCGGCACCGTCGCGGCTCATGCCAAGGTGCTCGCGGCGCGCCCCGACCGCGAGCCGGAACCGACCGGCCCCGGCGCGGTGATTGCGCTTCCGGCCCCTGCCAAGGCCGAGCCGCAGGAACAGCCCGAGCGCGAAGCCGCATGAAACTGGACGGGCGGCGGCGCACCCGCCGCCCGTTCCGTCCCCCATAAAATCGCCGCGCCGCTCGGCCGCAAGCGGCCCTCGCGGCGCGGATTTCAGACAGGAGACTTGTCATGGCCGACCGTGTTTCGGCATCCATCACCATCGGCGGGACGCTCCCCGCCAGCCAGCTTCCCGCCTTCGCCGAGGCCATCGCGAACGAAGGGCTGTCCACCGAATGGGACGGCGAACCCTTCGCGCTCGGCGATCTGCCCGAGGGCGAGCCCTTGGCGCTCATGGCGCACGAGGTCGCCTGGGGGCGGTTCGAGGGACTCGAAGCCTTCTGCATCGCGCATGGGCTTTTCTTCGCGCGCTGGTCGGGCGCCTATGCCTGCCAGTGGGGTGCGGAACGCACCGTGTTCACCGGCAGCGGCGAACCGCAAAGCTACGCTGCCGACGAGGACGACTATATCCTCATGGGGCGCTGCACCGCCGAGCGATTGGGCAGCTATGCGGCGATCATCGCGCATTTCGATGCGGCCGACTTCGCGGTGCCCCCGCTTGTCATCACGCCCGAACGGGAGGAGGCGAGCAATGGCTGACATCTGGATTCAGGGCAGCTTCGCCTTTCGCTGCACCGCCGCCGAGTGCGCGCTGATCGAGGAAGTCGCAAACGCTGGCTACGCGCTAGCGAATGACGACGCGCCCGATCCGCCGAGCGCGGCGCTGCTCGCAGCCTTTCCGCCGGACGATGCGAACGCGCGGTGGAGCGGGTTTCGCGAGGCGTTCAACGATCCCGAATTTCCCACCATCGGAGCCGATTTCATCGCTGAAACCTGCCCCGACGATCCATCCGCGCGGATCGTGTGTTTCGCCAGCATGGACGATTTCGATGCCGCTGCCATCGCGGTGGTGATCCAGCGATGTTGCCCCGAAACGCTCGCCAAGGGGCCGATCGGCTTTGAATGGGCCATGACCTGTTCCAAGCCCCGCATCGGGGAGTTCGGTGGCGGCTGGTGCGCGATTTTCGCAGACCGCATCGAGATCGACGCGACCAACGAGGCGCTGTCGCGCGCGCTCGCGGGCGACGGCAACTAGCCCAAATCGCGCCGCACTGCGCGCTCGCGTGCCGAAAACCCCTGCCGCCTGACCTACCGGGCGGTGCGGCGGATCACCGTCCGGGCGCTTCCGCATAACGTGCATTCGTCCTTCTGCCGCTCGAATCCGCGCGTGCCGCCGAGCGCGCAGGTGACGACATTGGCCTGTGCGGTAACCGACAGGTTGAGCCGGTCAGTCACGCAGGCATCGCACACCGCCGCGCCGTCCAGCCGCACGATCAGCCGTTCGATCTGCCCCGCAATCGTCGTTCCTTCGTTCATCGCCGTGAGGCTATAGCCGCGGCCTCGTGGCCGCGAAAGCAATCATGGCTTCCCGGAAAGACGCCGGACTGGGCTTCCTGTCCGCGCGCGCATCTCGTCCTTTCGTGTCTCACCAACCCGTCGCCGGCTCCTTGGGCGCATGACCTGGGACGGCCGCGCGCCTCGCGAAACCATCGCGCGGAACTGATTTCCCCGCGCCGCTTTGGCGGCGCTCCTCGCGGCCGCTTCGCTCCAAATCAGCCCCGCGCTTCCGGTCCTCCGCTTCGCTTCGGCCTGCGGTTCGCAGCGCGCTCAAGGGCCGTCCCTTCGGTCCGCCCATCGCCCGGCATCGGGTCGGGCGAATGTGCAAGGAGACGAGAAATGCCCTCAATCGGTCATGTCCAGCGCCAGAACGACGGTTCGTTCCGGGGCGCCTTGAAGACGCTTTCGGTCAATGCCGAGATCGCCATCATCCCCAACCGCAGTAAGACCGGGGACCAGCCCGACTACCGCGTGCTGTCGAACGGCGTCGAACTGGGCGGCGGCTGGATCCGCACCGGCGAGGTGAGCCAGCGCGAATATGTCCGCCTCGCCATGTCGGCCCCCGAACTTGGCGGCCGCACCCTCTACGCCAATCTCGGCCGCGCCGCCGGGCAGGACGACGACGACGCGTTCGCCGTTATCTGGAACCCCGGCGACTGAGCCGGATCGGCCCC
>NZ_JAFMTR010000110.1 GCF_018682675.1 Sphingopyxis soli | reverse complement strand
TCCGGATCGAGTCCGGAATGACGAAGGTCTGAAAACGGCTGAAGCACGACATTTCCAGCATCGCCGCAGCCAGCATGACGAGCTTGGGGCGCCCGCTTCCCACCCCATTTCAGACATGCTGCTAGAGCTTCTTACTCATCTTTCCCAGCAACCCGCGCCAATGCTCGCCGAGCCGCCGCTGGAACAGCAGCAGCTCGAAGCCGTGCCGCGCGGCATGTCTTTGCGGAATCGCATCCCAGCCGCGATGCTCGACGGTCACGCGCGTTTCGGCGCCGACCGCCTCGAAGCGCACCTCGACCTCGGTTGCCTGGCCGGGCGCGAAGCTCGGCACGCGCCAGCCGAAGGCGAGCCGCTCGCCGGGGAGCCAGAGGCGTACCGGGCCGATCTCCCACTCCTCGCCATCGTCGAAGCGCGTCACCAGCCGTCCGTCTGGGCCCGCCGGGTCGAAGCGCAGCACCCCGTCGCCCTTCGGGGTGATGGGGAACAGCGGATGGCTCCGCCACCAGCGACCGATCCCGTCGGTGAAGGCCGCGAAGGCTGCGTGCGGGGTTGCCGCGACGCGCAGCGCGACGATCACCGCGGCGCTCACTCGCCGCCCTCGACATGGCGTTTGAACGCGCCAAGCTGGTGCGTCCACATCGCCTCGGTCTCGGCGAGCCAGCGCTTGAGCTCGCCGGTCGCGCCTTGCTTCAGCGAATAGATGCGCACGCGCGCGTCGAAATGGGGATGGCCGTCCTCGACGAGCCCGCCTTCCTTCAGCGCGCGCAGATGCCGGCTCATCGCGGGCGGCGCAAGGTCGAGCGCGGCCGCCAGCTCGCCCGCGCTGCGCGGCCGCTGCCCCAGCAGCTCGACCGCGCGGCGCCGCACCGGGTCGGCGAGCGCGGCAAGCGTGCGGTCGATCGCGGCGCTCAATCGTCGAGCCGCGTCTTGGTCGTGAAGCCGCCCTCGGCGTCCCATTCCTCGGCCGTCTTGTCCGCGACGGTCACACCGAACGTCCAAATATGCCCTTCGGGGTCTTTCGCGCGATAGGTGCGGTCGCCGTAGAATTGCGTCTCGGGCTCGGCGATGATCGTCGCGCCCGCCGCGCGCGCTTTCGCGCAATGCGCGTCGATATCCTCGTCCCGGCCCAGCTGGACATGCACCGTCTGCGTGTTCTTGCCGCCGAGGTTCGCCGGGCTGCGATGGTCGTCGGACCATTCGTTGCCGATCATGATCGTCGAGCCGCCATATTCCATCTCGCTGTGCGCAAGGTTGCCGGCCTCATCGAGCAGCACAAAGATCGGCTCGAACCCGAAGGCATCCTCCAGCCAGCGGAACGCCGCCTTGCTGTCCTTGTAGCAGACGGCGCTGGAAAGCCCCTTGGAACGCGGATGGTCGGCCATGTCTCGTCTCCCGAGTCGGTGGATTTGTTTTCATATACGTATAATATTTTCATAAAAATGAAAATACATGCAATCGCGAATGAAGTTGCTAGGAAAAGCGCATGACCGATCTCGCCCGCTGCGTCGCCGAAGCCTATGACGTCGCCCTGCCGCACCGCGGACAGGGCAAGGTAGCCGATTATATCCCCGCGCTGGCCAAGGTCGATCCGGACCGCTTCGGCTTCGCGCTCGCGCTTCCCGACGGCACGGTTCACGCCGCGGGCGATGCCGATATTCCCTTCTCGATCCAGTCGGTGTCGAAGGTCTTCACCCTCGCGCTGGCGCTCCGCCGCGTCGGCAGCAGCTTGTGGGACAGCGTCGGGCGCGAACCGTCGGGAAGCGCGTTCAACTCGATCGTCCAGCTCGAAAGCGAAGCCGGCATCCCGCGCAATCCGCTGATCAACGCCGGCGCGATCGCGACGACCGACCGGCTGATCGACGGCCGCGACGGTGACGCGACGGTCGAGGAAATCCTCGCCTTCCTGCGTGCCCGCGCCGGTGACGACAGCGTCGCGATCGATCGGGAGGTCGCGACGTCCGAATCCGAAACCGGCGCGCGCAACCGCAGCCTCGGCTATTTCATGCAGGCGTTCGACAATCTGCGCCATCCGGTCGAAACCGCGGTCGGCGTCTATTTCCGCCAGTGCGCGATCGCGATGACCTGCCGCCAGCTTGCGAAGGCGGGGCTTTTCCTCGCGATGGAGGGCCGCGATCCGTTGACCGGCGAGCAGATCATCGAGCCGCACCGCGCACGGCGGATCAACGCGATCATGATGCTCTGTGGCCACTATGACAATTCGGGCGAATTCGCCTTCCGCGTCGGCCTGCCGGGGAAGAGCGGCGTCGGCGGCGGCATCCTCTGCATCGCGCCGGGGCAGGGTTCGATCGCGGTGTGGTCGCCCGGGCTCAACGAAGCGGGGACGTCGCTCGTCGGCGCGATCGCGCTCGAACATTTCGCCTATGCGGCGGGCTGGTCGGTGTTCGATTCGAGCGTCGGCTGAACCTCAGTCGTTGTTCAGCAGCGCCAGCCTGACCCGCGCGGTACCGCTGCGGTGCATACCGATTTCGCGCGCGGCAGCGTGGCTGATGTCGATCACCCGGCCGCGCGAAAAAGGACCGCGATCGTTGATGCGGACAACGACGCTGTCGCCGTTCGCGACATTGGTGACGCGCACCATGCTCCCGAAGGGCAGCGATCGATGCGCGCCGGTCATCTGGTCAGGATCGAAGCGTTCGCCGCTCGCTGTGCGGTTGCCGGCAAGTTCGTCGCCATAATAGCTCGCCATTCCGCCATCGATTTCAGTAAAGTCGGGAGCCGCGATAGCCGCTACGTCGCTTGCTTCGAAGTCCTGCGCGGCGGCCGAAACCGTCAACAGCATCGGCATCAACAGGGCTGAAAAGACCCGCATGACATCCTCCCCTTTTCGGTGGAGGGCCAAAAGCAGCGGCGGCTCTTCGTGACAAGCCGCCGCGCGTTGGATTGAACCTAATTTACGTCAGGCCGGTATCAAACGTCCAGATTGGCCACCGACAGGGCATTGGTTTGAATGAAGTCGCGCCGCGGTTCGACCTCGTCGCCCATCAGCTGCTCGAAGATGCCGTCGGCGACGTCGGCCTGCTCGGTGCGCACGCGCAGCAGCGAGCGGTTTGCCGGGTCGAGCGTCGTTTCCCACAGCTGTTCGGCGTTCATCTCGCCCAGCCCCTTGTAGCGGCTGACCGCAAGGCCCTTGCGGCTGTGCGCGAAGATCGCGTCGAGCAGTTCGGACGGGCGCGTCACGGGATTCGACTTCGCGGTCGAGGCCGCGGGCACGTCCTCCTCGTCGCCGTCGGCGGCTTCGACCTCGACCGCCGCAGCGCCGCTCGCCTTCACGAGGCGGCCGGGGCGCGCATAGGTTTCGGCCTGCTCGCTCGCCAGCTTGTGCAGGCGGCGCGCTTCCTGGCTTTGCAGGAACGCGGCATCGACCGCATGAAGGTCGCTGACCCCGCGCCAGCGGCGTTCGAGCGTGTAGCCGCCGCCCTCGACCGCTTCGACCGTCCACACCGCCTCGGCGCCGCCGGTCAGCGCGCGCTCGGCGGCGTTCAGCCAGGCGGCGGAATTGGCGGCGGCGCTGTGGCGCCCCGCGGTGTCGAGGTTCGGGTCGAGCGCACCGGCAAAGGCGAGCGCTTCGACCAGCCCGTGGTTCAGGCTGCGCGGCACATAGCGCATCAGCGCGCGCAGGCGTCGGCCATGCTCGATCAGGTCGCGCAGGTCGTTGCCCGACCGCGCGCCGCCCGGCGTTTCGAGCAGCAGCGCGTCGATGCCGGCATCGACGAGATAATTTTCGAGCGCGGTGTCGTCCTTGAGATAGACTTCGCTCCGCCCCTTCGCGACTTTGTAGAGCGGCGGCTGCGCGATGTAGAGATGGCCGTTCTCGATGATCTCGGGCATCTGGCGATAGAAGAAGGTAAGCAAAAGCGTGCGGATATGCGCGCCGTCGACGTCGGCGTCGGTCATGATCACGATCTTGTGATAGCGCAATTTCTCGATGTTGAACTCGTCGCGGATGCCGGTGCCGAGCGCCTGAATCAGCGTGCCCACTTCCTTCGAGGAGATGATGCGGTCGAAACGCGCGCGCTCGACGTTCAGGATCTTGCCCTTCAAGGGCAGGATCGCCTGGACATGGCGGTCGCGGCCCTGCTTCGCCGATCCGCCTGCCGAATCGCCCTCGACCAGGAAGAGTTCGCACTTGCTGGGGTCGCGTTCCTGGCAATCGGCGAGTTTGCCGGGAAGCGAGGCAATGTCCATCGCACCCTTGCGCCGCGTCAGTTCGCGCGCCTTTTTCGCCGCCTCGCGCGCCGCGGCGGCGTCGATCACCTTCTGGATCACCGCCTTGGCGTGGGCGGGATTTTCCTCGAGCCATTCGGTCATCCGGTCGGCCATCAGGCTTTCGAGCGGCTGGCGGACTTCGCTGCTGACCAGCTTGTCCTTGGTCTGCGACGAGAATTTGGGGTCGGGCAGCTTGACCGAGACGATCGCGGTCAGCCCTTCGCGCATATCCTCGCCGGTCAGCGAGACCTTCTCCTTCTTCAGCATCCCCGACTTTTCGCCATAGCCGTTGAGCGTGCGCGTCAGCGCGGCGCGGAACGCCGCGAGGTGCGTGCCGCCGTCGCGCTGCGGGATGTTGTTCGTGAAGCAGAGGACATTTTCATAATAGCTGTCGTTCCACTCGAGCGCGACATCGATGCCGATGCCATCGCGCTCGCTGCTGATCGCGATCGGATCGGGAAGCAGCGGGGTCTTGTTGCGGTCGAGATATTTGACGAACGCGGCGATGCCGCCCTCATAGAAAAGGTCGTGGGCGACATGCTCGGCGTGCCGCGCGTCGACGATCTTGATCCGCACGCCCGAATTCAGGAAGGCGAGCTCGCGGTAGCGATGCTCGAGCTTCTCGAAGTCGAACTCGGTGACATTCTTGAACGTCTCGGTCGAGGCCATGAAGGTGACGCGCGTACCCTTCTTGCCAGCGGGCGCGGGGCCGGTGACCTTGAGCGGGGCGACCGCGTCGCCATGTTCGAAACGCATCCAATGCTCTTCGCCGTCGCGCCAGATCGTGAGTTCGAGCCATTCGCTGAGCGCGTTGACGACCGAGACGCCGACGCCGTGCAGGCCGCCCGACACCTTGTAGGCATTGTCGTCGCTGGTGTTCTCGAACTTCCCGCCCGCGTGGAGCTGGGTCATGATGACCTCGGCCGCCGAAATGCCTTCCTCGGCGTGGATGCCCGTGGGAATGCCGCGGCCATTGTCCTCGACACTGACCGATCCGTCGCTGTTCAAGGTGATCAGCACGAGGTCGCAATGCCCCGCGAGCGCCTCGTCGATCGCATTGTCGCTGACCTCGAACACCATATGGTGCAGGCCCGACCCGTCGTCGGTGTCGCCGATATACATGCCGGGACGTTTGCGCACCGCGTCGAGGCCCTTCAGGACCTTGATCGAATCGGCGCCATAGGCGTTGGTGTTCGGCTGTTTCGAGGCGCTTTCGGGCGCGCTGTTCTCGCTGGGTTCTGTCATATCGATTATATAGGGTCGGGGGCGGCAAAACCCAAGCGAAAATGCGCCTCTCGGGCGATTCCGAACGGCCGTTGCACAGCCGCGGCACGGCGGCTAGTTTCGGGCGCATGAAACACAGTCTCCCGATGCTTCTCGCCCTCTCGCTCGCCGCCTGCAGCCAGCCCGCGCCCCCCGCCGACAATGCCCCGGCGGTGGCGGGCGAACCGCTGGCGACGCGCGCGGTGATGATCGGCACCGAAGGGCCAAGCCTGCCCGCCTGTTCGAGCATCAGCCGGGTCAAGGACGGCGGCACCGACGTCTATTGGGCGCCGGGCGAGACGCGCGCGGTCAAGGCAAAGGTCGCGGGCGGTGCGAAGGTCTCGGTGTGCGAGGCGACCGACGACGACGCCTGGTTCGGTATCGTCTTCGCCGCGCCGGGCACCGACGAGGATATGTGCGGCGTCGGCAAGCCGGTGCAGAACGCGCGCGAATATCAGGGCCCGTGCCGCTGGGGCTGGATCAGGGGCGGGACGGTGCGTCTGGGGGCTTGAGGCCTCAAGCACCGCATAAACGCATCGGAATTTGCGCCCTTTGCGGCTTTGCGGCGTGGTCAGCGGGAATGATCATTGTCGACCGGAAGTGGACCTATCCTGCATCGTCACCCTGAACTTGTTTCAGGGTCCATGGCCTGCCGTTTCCTTGGACGCGGCGCCGGATGCAAAGCCCGGCCATGGATGCTGAAACAGCGAGGCCATCGCCGCAGCCAGCATGACGAGCTTGGGGCG